>DAOSYA010000015.1:0-51117 GCA_035380865.1 bacterium | reverse complement strand
TGCGTATATGACCGATCCCGAATCGCCGCTGTGACGCAGTAGGATTGGCCTTATCACGGTTTTCCGGATTTCTCCGTGAGAAATCCGGGTTAAGCACTTCACAGGCATTAGCTGTTAAGGTACAATTCAAAGATAAGCATTCAGAACATAACCGTAACGGATGGTAGAAAATCGGACCGGGGAGTAGATCACGCGCCTTCGAGGGGAAGACAACCGGCACGTGGATTCAACAGCCCGAACAGTCGGGATTGCCGCGTCGTTCTCAAGGCGACAGGCCTTCCTCACTCCTCGCAATGACATGACAAAGGATACGCCGGGATGTTTTCAAGCATGAGCCATTCACGAAGTGAGATCGTAAAAGGACAAATAGCAGGCGGTGCCTGCCTCGCAATGACATGACAAAAAACACGCTAAGGTTTTTCAAGATTGATCCGCCTACGAAGTGAGAACGTAAAAGGACAAATAGCGGCCTGGGCCGCCTCGCAATTCCGGATCGTGTCCCTGGAACGATCCGGAACGACAAAGGGAATCTCTCATGCCTGAAGCCGGTTCAGCCCGAAAACGAATAATTGCGCATGCCGTAACCGAATATTCCAATTCCGTAAACTGTACCGGGATTTTGGGATTTCTTGCCGATATGAGGCAAATTGACTTGTTTTGAAAGGCAGCCCAATGAATTCAGAGCATTACAACGGGATAATACACAGAATCGAAAAGTATATTTATGCTTTAAGCATATTTAGCTTTTTCTGTTATTTGACATTTTTCTTACTAATCAATACTGCTTTCAGAAAATACCATGGAAATTATCCTGATATAGGTATTTATTTAATTGTAATACCGTTAATATTATTCTATTTTGTTTACAGGATTATCCAGCGATTGTTGACGAATAATATTGCTGAAAATATCCTGACTTGCAGGCATAAGGAATTACAGAAAAAGCAAAACAAGATTGTTTATGCTTCGATTATTGCAATGTCTGCGTTGTACTTACCGTTACTGATAATATTTAAAGGAACGAATATCGGAATTTATATCCTGTGCAGTGTACCGCTTGGTATGTTTATGACAATTGTTATGTCATATCAACTGGGGATCCATTATAAAACCCAGAAAAAGATAGCAAATGGATCACTGCCTGAACTGGTGTTGATTCTTCTTGCGATTGTCATCCCCTACTTTACATATCCGATACTGGGTCTGAAGTGTGCATACGGTTGCTCTGATATATTTATAGAATTGAAAGATACGGTTGCAAACAAAAACGAGACGGAATTACTGTTAAGAAATATTTTCAATCATTCTGTAAAAGCTGCATCAGTAGAAGGTGTTGATTTCGTTTTTGAAATTATCGATAATGATGTTTCTGACAAAAGAGAAATAATTAAAATCTCATCAAAGTCATTTACCGGAACAGGTTCGGAAAACAAAGCCAGAGCTGATCACGAATATTTATTGAGAAATTTCATTAGTGAAGTCAATGAAAATGAGAATCTTGTGAAGTCTTTAGCAGTTTCCAGTAAATTTAGTATTATTACTAAAAGAAAGCCCGAGTATTCTTCAGATTCATCGGATTTTTATTTGCTTCTATTTTTCATTCTGCTGATGTATTGTCCCGTTATATTAAAATCATCTTCAGGGTCTTTATTCATGCATATCGAATCATGTTCGTAACAACTCTCATATATCACCTGTCAACCATAAGGCGGAAATGCGGTAAAGCAGGTTATTCCATCGTATGGAATTGTTTAGATAAACCGGGAGAGGAAACAGCCAAGGCGGAGGTAGCGAGAAGATGTTTACGAAGATAACCAGGGTATTGAGGATATAGGACCATGGATGGCAGGTCCTGGTGATGAACTTGGGCAACAGATATTTAAAGGCCTTAGCACCATAAACGAGTTAGGGGAAGGAATGGCTAGCGCGCTCCCAGATGTTCCAGAGTGAAATGAATAGTAATCTAATTTGTTTCTGTGAAAGATGCTGAATAGACTATTTTCTAAAGAGTTGTAGGTTGTTTTTTCACTTTCTAAGCTATTGGAGTCTGTGAGACTTACTCTAATAAGTCAATATTTTGAGAGAATTCAATCTCTATGGAAGCTAATTTTAAAAACAAGCACTTCTATGAAAGAGTTTGTTTTAAGATGCGATATAAAAAAATAATTCTTAATATGTTCACTCAAATATTTTTTATAATAGCAATCGGAATGTTATTCATCGCCTTGAAATATTCAATATTTGCAAAAGACATGCCATGTTTAGGACTATTATTCTATATTTTCAGCTGCATATATATTCTATTAATGGTTTTATTCTATCGAAACTCTTACATAAAATACAAGAAATATTCATTGTTTTATGACAACAATGAAACACTCAGTACTGATAGAGTAAAGAGTATTCTTGTTGATTTTCAGGATGATGAAGTAATTGATATATACCTTATGTATTTCTATAAAAACAACAGAAATATGCTGAAAACAATAGTTGATGAAATGGCACTAAGGAGACTGATAAAGAAAGACAATGCTGTCGAAGAATTCATTTTTGAAGAAGGAATGAAGGGGGTTTCTGTAAGCTTGAGAGCACGAACCGAAACAGCAATTAGCGAATGCTTTCTATATTTAGCACTGGAAAGTATTTTGTTTGAGGGTCAGGTTATTAGAAAACAAGACATAAGAAGCATCGAAATAAAAAAAGCTTTTAACACTGATAAATTTAGAAAAGAAAAGATGATTATTATTAGTTATATTAATGAAAAGGGAAAATCAGGAATAATAAGGTTGACAAGCCAGAATATATCCATGTGGATACAGAAGATGAAAGAATATGGATACCCTGTTACTTCTGGTACTTCAGATAAAACCGTCATCATAGTTTGAGAAAATCACACTATTATGGGAGATTTGGGGGCAGGCCGAAACAATTGACAAAAAGTCAGGGCGATGACGCATAAGGTTCAAATAACGGGGACAGTTGGATAAAATCGATAAAATCCCGAAAAGTGTGTAAATAGCAAAAAAGAAATAATTGCTTCGGGCGATAAATATTTTTCCGACAGGCTGGAGCTGGATATCTGGGAAGAGATCGAGATGTTCGCGTCTGTTCCCGACGACTACAGGTATCATTTCGGTTTTAAGATAATTGAATCGGAAACGAATACGGATTGGGATTTTGATACCACATTCGAGATCGAGGAGTTCGTGGCGAGCACGGTGTCTCTAACATCAAAGCGGATTATTGATAATGAAATATAATCGATCTTACTTTGGTTTTTCAGTCGTTTTTCTCAATATATTTTTTTTCTTATTCATATCCGGCGCTTCTTTTAAGTTTGTTGAAAAGCAAATTATAATTCCAGAAACAATACATTTTCTTAAAATATATTTGTGGGGAATGGGATCGTATAGTGATTCACTATTACTGATCTCAATAATTATTGTGTGGATCGTTGCTATTTTCGGCTGGATAATTAAAAAAAGGAAAAAAGGAGAAAAAGCTACTGATAACAATTCTATCCGGAATAAAAGATTACTCATAATTAATGGCTTAATACTGTTAGTTTATTCTATGTTGTTACCAATTATTCTCATTGGCTTGTATGGATACAATAAAGCACCGTGTGATTCTACTATCAGTGTTTCCGTCGATGATATAAACTTAAGGCATCTGCGTTCTTTCAATATGTTTTCTCAAGTAATCAATAGTATGGAAGATTATGGAATTGAAAAGATTAAATTTACGATTTCGCCTGATAAGGGCATTCAACACATTAGTATTTCCAATTCCTGCGACGAGGAATTATCTGATGAAAACTGCTGCGACCTGCATAATCAATTGGTTGAGTCAATAGATGCAAATTTGAAAAAGAATAATATTAAAACTGTCATCGAAAAGCATGGAATGGCTGAATACAGAGCAGAAAGAACTCAAAACACTTCTTCAATACTTATCAAAACTATTTTGATCAACCTATTATTATGGCTGATATCCTTTGTGGGTATGTACAAATTGAATAAGGTAAAAATGAACGGATGATATGTATGGCATCTGTCGAACATGATGAATCAGAATGGATATATTAATTACGGTGGCATGCATGATAAGTTTTGTCAGGAGTGAAAGAAAAAATCCCCTTCCCTGCCGGGATGCGGCCTGTTGATTTTTATGGCATGAGCGAGCAGTTTTTTATCGTTTCCGGCCCCGGCTGCCCCGCCCGTTTTTCCGCAACTGATAACTTTTTCTTTACAGGCGCGGCGCGATGGTGTAAAAAAAGTGTTATGGTTGCTAGTAAAAATGATTTCATCGAGTATAGTGAGTTGCTGAAGGCTATCTCCAATCCTGCGCGGCTCCAGATTCTTGAAGGCCTCAGATTAGGCGACAAGTGCAATGTTTCAAGAATTCAGAAAAGGCTCAATCTGCCCCAATCGACCGTTTCGCAGCACCTGAGCGTGATGCGCAACCGCGGAATAATTCGCGGCGAGCGCGAAGGCGTGAAAATGTGCTACACCATCACTGATAAACGTGTCCTGACAATCCTCGACGCACTGAACCAGGAATGAACTACCCCACCGCAAGCGGACGGGGTATCAAAAATACGTGAGATAACTTTTGAAAAAGTTTTCTCACACTCATATCTTCTCGACGAGAAGCGCGGCAGGCGTGCTTCTCTCCACAATATTGCCATACAACACCAGCAATCATTACCCCGGTGCGGGCATCGGAGTAATCTTCTCAAATAACCCGTGACCTGCTTTCTTTGCTTTTTCTCCAACCCGATATAAAATACTCCTGCATCAAAAACCCAGTGCCGTTCAGGTAATCCCGGCATTCCATGCCGTGAATCCGGGGTTCAGAATGCCGGGAAGACTTCATGGAGCGGGGAGCATCTATATGATTCCGATCAGTCGGTCCAGAAAGTGGGATAAAGCGCTGGAAAGCCTGCGCGAGAACATTGCGCTGAAAACGGCTGCGCGGGGCGCGGACATTGTCCTGTCCGCCGTGGAGCAGCAGATGGGGATAGGAACCGGCTCCCGCGTTGTCATGTTCGGCAGGAAACACACCGGGTACAGGAGCCTGCTTCTCAGCTACCAGAAAGAACTGCTCGACAGGATGATTCAGGAGCGGCAGTCCGTGCCGGTCGAGACAAAACAGGCCGGTACACCTCCCCGCCCGAACAAGCAGCCCGAGAACCTGCTGACACTGATCGGCAAATCCACATGGCCGCTGAAAACGAATTCGCGGAAAGTACTCGAAGGCGACACGATGACGCCGCGCGAAAGGGTCGAGCGGCATGTCCGCTTCGACAGCCCGGACCGCGTCGCAGTGGCGCCCCTGCTGGGATTCCACACCGCCGGCGCGGGCGGGGTCGCGCTGAATGATTTCATGAAAAGCGGGCACGCCGCAGCTTCCGCCGCGGTCACAACATGGAACATCTACGGCGGCTTCGACATGATGCCGTTTCACTTTCCCATGAACTATGCGTTCCCCGTGATGCCCGAGGCGCACTCGCGTTTTTATTCCGAATGGATCATGCCGACCGGCGATGAACTGCCGAAACTGGACGAAAAACCGCTGCTCGCCTGCTATGAACAGGTTGCTGAAGAGGGATTCAGCCCGCTGCTGAGAACCGAGCAGGGAAACCTGCTCGCCGAATCCGCCGCGATGCTTCTCGAATCGGCATTGTTCTATTCGGAAATGTCCGTTCTGTTCCCGGGCCAGTCCGACTACTTCCCCTACTCCATCGGCGTCATAAACCACCCGGCGGACCTGCTTTCCATGTGGTTCGGGTTCGAGAGGTTCATGATGGATTGCGTGACCGACCCGCTCAAAATCCGGGAATCCTGCGAAAGGCTGGCCCCGGGGCTGGTGGAAATGGGAATTTTTCCATGCAAACTCACGGGCATCAACCAGGTTCTGTACGGCATGAGCCGCGTCTCGCCTTCGTGGGTTTCACTCTCGATGTTCGAGAACCTGTTCGCGGACGTGTTCCGCGGCCAGGTCGAGACCGCGTTCAACGAGGGGATACAGCTCACTTATCATCTCGACAATGATTACACCCCCGCGCTCGATTTCTTCCTGACGCTGCCCGCGCACAGCGGCCTCATTCATTTCGACCAGACCGACATGTTCAGGGCGAAAGAAAAACTGCACGGGCATCTCTGCCTGATGGGGAATCTGCACCCCGGCCTGCTCGCCGCGGGAACGCCTCAACAGGTGACGGATAAATGCGAAAAGCTCATAAAAGAGATCGGCGCCGACGGCGGTTTCGTGCTATCGAGTGCGTGCGAGGTTCCCTTCAACGCGCCGGTCGAGAATATCCGCGCGGCCAAGGAAGCGGTCGACCGCTGGGGCTGGTACTGAGCCACTTTTTATGACCGGTTAACTCCCGGACCGCTGTTGGATGGTATAATGGAATGTAACCGATCCTGACTGATTCTGGAGTCACAAAAGATGGATAGTTTCGGACTGCTCGACACATTGCCGTTTCTGAAAGAGTTCAAAGCAGCACAGGAATCGAGCTTCGACCGCACTGGCGGGAACAACGACTACGTTTCGATCGAGGCTGGAGACAGCGCGGTGCTGGCCGATATCGAGGGGGCGGGCTGCATATCGAGGATATGGCTGACCGTTGCGGCGCCCGACCTGTACATTCTCCGCAGATGCGTAATCAGGATGTACTGGGACGGGGAGCAGGAGCCAAGCGTCGAAGCTCCGCTCGGCGATTTCTTCGGGGTCGGCTTCTCACAGTACAGGCACTTCACCGCGCTGCCGCTCGGCATGTCCAGCGGCGGCTACTACTGCTACATCCCAATGCCGTTCTCGAAAAACGCACGCATTGAGGTCGAGAACCAGAGCAAAAAGAAAATCAACGCCTTCTACTACAATATCACTTTCCACAGGTTCGATAAGCTGGAAAACGATAAGAAGACCGGCAGGTTCCACGCAAGGTGGCGGCACGAAAAAACGCTGCCCGGCTCGAATTACACAATCCTCGAAGCCCGTGGCGCGGGCCATTACATCGGCTGCAACATGAACATGCAGGGATACAAGCCGCTTTCATTCTGGTTTCTCGAAGGCGATGAAATGATCTACGTCGACGGCGAGGCTCACCCGCCGGCCATCCACGGCACCGGCACCGAGGATTACTTCAACTCCGGCTGGTACTTCAACAAAGGCACGTTCTCCGGCCCCTACCACGGGCTGACCATCAAAGAACTGCTGAGAGCCCGCATTTCGGCATACCGGTTCCACATCCCGGACCCGATCCCCTTCAAAAAGTCGATACGTGTCACCATCGAGCACGGCGGCATCAACGACACGCCCGGCTCGGATTATTCGAGTACGGCTTACTGGTACCAGGCCGAACCGCACGTATCCATGGGCACCTTCCCGCCTTCCGAGGACAGGCTGCCCGACGACGGATTATTGATAAAAAGCGCAAAAGACATAGCTTCCGAAGTTCTGCAACTGGGCTTTACTGTGGCCGAACAGATAAAGAACATAATCGGCTGAAAACCGTTTGTGTTGTCGGCCCTCCATTTCTGCTAAACAGGCAATTAATATTGTAAAACTGAATAAAAATATTAAACTTATTATTGATTCGGTTCAGGGCATATTGCAATAAGAGCCTATCCCAAAACCCGCTCCGTCGGCCCGAGACCTTTCGGCCCGAGACCTTTCGGCCCGAGACCTTTCGGCCCGAGACCGAGCGAATAAGATGAGGGCAAGGCGGGCGAAGCAGGCGATGCCGGAGACATCGGCGATGCAGAACAACGCAGGCACCATCTTTTGCAGCCGGTCGAAGCCAGGATGGGGTTTTGGGATAGGCTCCAAGTTCAGAGTGGGGAGATATTTATGGCGCCGATCAGACTTCAGTACCTGGAAGACATGAAACGGGAATATCCCGGGAAATTTGCTCCTGAGAAAGAAATTTTCAAAAACATAACACGGGGCGACAGAATATTCATTGGGACGGGCTGCGGAGAGCCGCAGTATCTCGTCAACGCTATGATCAACTATGTCCAGAATCACCCGAAGGCGTTCTTCGACGCGGAAGTTTTCCATGTCTGGACTCTGGATATCGCGCCCTACACCTCGGAAAAATACAAAAGCAATTTCAGGCATAACTCGTTTTTCATCGGGAACACAACCCGCGACACGATCAACAGGGGAATTTCGGATTATACGCCCATATTCCTGTCACGTGTTCCCGACCTGTTCAAAAGAAAGATCGTCCCCATCGACATTGCCCTTATCCAGGTTTCGCCCACAGACAGCCATGGGCACATGAGCCTGGGTGTCAGCGTGGACATCACGAAATCTGCGGTGGAAAACGCGAAGTGCATCATCGCGCAGGTAAACCCCAGAATGCCGAGAGTCCACGGCGATACTTTCATTCACATCAGCGACATTGATTACATAATCCCTTTCGACGAGGAACTGATAGAATACAAGCCCAAGGTTTCGGACGACATCGCCAACCGCATCGGAGAGTTCGTTTCCGGCATAATACAGGACGGCGACACGATACAGACCGGATACGGCAGTGTTCCAAACGCCATCATGAGCAACCTGCATAACAAAAACGACCTCGGGGTCCACACCGAACTGTTTACCGAGGGGATTGCCGACCTGATGAGAAAAGGAATCATCAACAACTCACGCAAAAGCATTCTCCGCGGCAAGGCGGTCGCTTCTTTCTGCATGGGAACCAAGGACACTTACGATTTCATCCATGATAACCCCAGTGTCGAGTTCAGGCCTGTCGATTACGTAAACAGCCCGCTTGTCATCGCCCGCAACAGGAGCATGGTTGCGATCAACAGCGGTCTCCAGATCGATCTCTCGGGCCAGGCAAGCGTGGAATCCATCGGCAGATACGCATACAGCGGGATCGGCGGCAGCGCGGACTTCATGCGCGGCGCGGCGCTCTCTCCCGGCGGTAAAAATATTCTCGTGCTACAATCAACCGCCCGCAACGGCGAAGTGTCCCGAATTGTGCCGTTCCTCGACGAAGGCGGCGGCGTAGCGCTCGGGCGCGGCGACATCCAGTACGTTGTCACCGAGTACGGGATCGCTTACCTGCACGGAAAAAGCATCCGCGAGCGCGCCATGGCTCTCATTTCCATCGCGCATCCCAAATTCCGCGCCGATCTTATCGACCGCGCGAAATATTACAACCTCATTTACAAAGACCAGGCCTTCATACCCGGCAAACGCGGAGAGTACCCCGAGCACCTCGAAACTTACAGAAAAACAAGAAAAGGGCTCGAAATCCTTTTCCGCCCCGTCAAAATCAGCGACGAAACTCTGCTCAAGGATTTCTTCTATTCGCTTTCCGACAACAGTCTCTACAGGCGGTTCGTGTCTGCCCGCAAGGATATGCCGCACGAACGGCTTCAGGAATTCGTGATAATCGATTACACAGAGGAAATGGTTGTTCTCGCTTCGCTCAAACAGGATGAAAAAGAAATCATCGTCGGCATGGGGCAGTACATGATCTACTCGCAGAACCACACCGCCGAAGTCGCTTTCGCCGTTCTCGACGAGTACCAGGACAACGGCATCGGCACAGAGCTGCTCGACTTCCTGACAGTACTGGCAACGAAACAGGGATTGCTCGGACTCGGCGCGGAAGTGCTTGCCGAAAACAAACCCATGCTCCACGTTTTCGATAAAGCCGGTTTCGACATCGTTGACAGGAACATGGAAGGAATGGTCGAACTCAGGAAAATGTTCGGTCCAAAAGAATGATAGATAAACTCAAAGTCGAAGAACTCGAAGCTTTCAGGGACGAGCGCGGCTGGAACACCCACCCCGTAGATGAAGCGCAGCTCGCGGCGGGCGGCTTCTCGAATATCCATCTCGTCAGCATGGAGCCAGGCACGATCCGCGGCAACCACCGGCATTTCGAGCAAACCGAACAGGTGCTTATTATCGGCGGTCCATGCCTTTTCGTCGCTGCCGACCGCGAATCCGGGGAAAAGTTCGAACGGGTTTTCCAGCCCGGAGAACTCTTCCGAATCACGCTCGCGCCCGGGCTGCCTCACGCTTTCAAAAATATCGGCGATTCCGTCTGCTACCTGCTCTGCGCGAGCGACGTCGCTTTTGATCCTGAAAACCCCGACACCATACGCGACATCGTCATTGACTGAACAATACTTTCATCCGGCGTTTTTCTCTACTGAAATATTTTTTGAGTCTTGCCGGCTCCGCAGCGTTCATCCGTAACAGCGCTGCCCAACCTCCCTGAGAAGATGCCGCTTTTTCTTTATTGACTATATCCGCACTGTTCATATCGATTTTCAGAATAAAAAAGGAATAACCTTACTATCGGTTTTCGTGATTATATTGATTATTGATTATAGTAATTCTCATAATAAAAACAGATTCACAACTCGATCAGAAATCACAAATACAAAGATAGTGTGCCATGCACAAAGCTATTTCCTTTGTGCATGTATTCAAGATTATTTTTGAGAATCACTATATCATAAATAACATTGAATCCTGCATGAATGGCTTTCCGGCCCGCGCGCCCGTCATTCCTGCATGCAGTCGGCAGGAATCCAGTAAACTCCGTTTAGTTATTCTATTTTTATTCTGATAATCAATATATTATTGACGATCAAATAATCATGCCGCCGTATCGTTTCTGTGTCATTGCGAGGAGGGAGCAAGGCCTGTCGCCTTGCGAACGACGCGGCATTGCAAGACAATTGCAATGCTGTCCTCGCAATGACAGTACAGAAGATACATTAAGGTATATTTTTGAAAACAGACTGTCCACGAAGAAATTACATAAGAGAATAAAAAGCAGGCGGTGCCAGCCGAGCAATGACAGGACAAAAGACACACTAAGGTGTTTTCGAGATTGAGCCGTCCACAAAGCGAGTATGTAAGAGAATAAAAAGCAGGCGGTGCCTGCCTGGGCCGCCGGACGGTTAATGCTTCATAGCCGGTTCCATATTATTCGTGATAATTGGTATATAATTAACTCAGGCTTCATGGCCCGGAATCGAAAATAGGATTCCGCGATCGGTGTTTAACCTGCATATGTGCCCGGGCCCGAATCGCCGTTGTAACGCGGCAGGATCGGTATTATCGAGGCTGTTGAAAAATGTACAGATGAAAGTTTGTCATCCTGAACGCAGTGAAGGATCTCGATTCAAAAACTGATTCTATCAATTCTTCGGTCACTGCGCTACGCCGGAATGACAAAAAGGAGCAAGCCGGATTGAGACGCAGGATGGTTATCGAAATAATACTGAACGCCGCGTTCGTGTTCGGCGTGCTGGTGTTCACGGCGAAAGGATTACTGTTTGCGCCGTTTTTCTGCCTTGGCGTAATCGTGCTGAGGGCCGTAGCGATCGCCACCGGCGCCACAGCGGTCGTGATCAGGCTCATGTACATCCCGGTCCTGCTCTATGCGGCATTCAAAATATTCGGCTCTTTCGGTGTGCTGGGATACAAAGCGATCTTCAACATCTCGCGTGGCTTCGGCTTTGTGCCGGAAGCCGCCGCCGCGTCGCTCGTCATCGCCGCCGCCCTGCCCGCGCTCTCCGCACTGAAACGAAAATTCAAATGGTACTTCATAATAGACGCGATCGTATTTCTGATCTTTACCACCTCGGCCCTCGAAGTTGCTTTTCAGCACATGCCCTTCTTCGCCGGAAACATCTCGAACCATGAATCGGTAATCTTCTCGCATCGCGACCGGGGCTTCAACTACGGAGTGCTGTTAACCGAAAACGGGACCCGCGCCATATACACGTCACGCGGCGATCCCAACCGCGTCACGGTCTGCGAAATCGAATCGGGCAGATGCGAATCGACCCCGCTCGACGCCGGCGACGCGCTGCGCATGAAACTCGACCCCGCAGGCGGAACGCTGTACGTTTCACACGACGGCAGCAAGGTTCCCCCGCTCGGGGAAGAAAGCCCGCTGCGCGCCTTCACAAAAATCACGCTCGACGCCGACTTCCGCCCGACCTCCAGGGCACCGCTATTCGCGACTGCTTCGATGGATTTCTCGCTCGACCCCGGCGGCACGCTGTCATACGTCACCCGCCACATGTCCGCGCTGCGTATCGGAGCATCCGACGGTTCACTGCTCGTCCGATGCAGCCTGCCGTTCCAGCCGTTTCTCATGACCCGAAATCCTGTTTCCGGAAAATACTACACCGGCTCGCTGAACGGCACGGTCGGCGAACTCGATCCCGCGTCCATGTGCGCGACGCGCACGCTCGACCTCGGGCTGAGTATCGGCTCGCTCGTGGTTGAGCCGGCCTCGCGAAAGCTGTATGCGGCATCGATCCTGCCCGGCGGCATCTCGATCATCAATCTTGATACATGGGAAAAAGAGGGCTTCATCCCGCTACATTATTTTACACGCGAACTCGCCATCCTGCCCGCCCGCAACAGGCTGATCGCTGCGGACTACCGCCGCGGCAGGGTGTCCATCATCAACCTCGCAACCGGAAAAACAATCAGGGAACTGAGTTTCGGAAAAATGCTGAGGCAACTCTCCGCCGACCCGGAATCCGGCCGCGTTGCCGCCGTGTCCTACCTCGGAGTGTTCGTCTTCGATTCCGACTGATGCGCCGCCTTTTCTCACTACGTCTTATCCGGCATGCCCCGCGGGCGGAATCACATCATCGGCTTTCGGCATTAATAGTTGTCTCGCAAGCTGCGCCCCGAGATGTATTCCCATCATGTACCCGAGAGGTATAGTAATCAATAATACAACATAACAGACTATCAGTGCCATACTGCCTATCATCCCGAAAACGATACTCATCAGAAGGAACATCTCCGTCTCTTCAGGATTGTTCCTGATTGCGTCGAAACAGGCCCTGAAGCTGAAAAACATGTATGGCTCTTCTTTTATGCCGGCAAGTATGAAAGTCAGACCAATATAAAGCCTGGAAAAAAACATACAGCCAATCGAGATCAAAACAATCATCTCTACAACATGTCCCACAATTCCCATAGAAATAAAATTGAAACTCAATATACCGGCTATAACGAGTAAATGCGCAAGAAAATACGCGAGAAAATACGGAGCGCCGAGCGAAAGCTGTTCAGCGAACCTGATGTCGGGAAGCGGATTGTCTTTTCCCTTTGCCACATTCCGAGCCAGTTCAACAAAATATCCGGCAATAACAAGCCACCCTATAACCGGTATCATCGATATCAAACCAATCAGTAAACACTTCTTCCACCAATTCGGGTCTTTGAATACAAATGTGAAGCTGCGCCCGATATCCAGTTTAGCGTCATCCGGTTTCCACACCGGTTGCGCTTGAATCTGCTGCGCCGGTGGCTGAGGCTCATATCGTTGTTCAGGCAATAGCAATCGTATATCTACCTGCGGCTCCGGCCTGTTCACATCTACCTGCCTGCCGCATTCCGGACAAGAATCCATATCATCCGGTATTGGTTTTCCACATTTGTCGCAAAACATAAGCTTTCCCCTGCTGTCAGTCTTTTACATATACTGATATGTCATTCCCGGTAAGATTCTGAATCTTAACACAAAACGCGACGCCGATCCACGACAACGACAACTATTGTTTTCTAAATCGTTAATATTATTGGATAATGATGTACGCGAAAGGCAACCCGGGGTCCGGCATGCCCATTACGAAGCACACTGCTTAAGATATACTGGCGCGTCTTCGATTCCGGCTGATGCGCCGGGATCAGTGAGTCTCCTGCGACCCTGTAGCGCTCACATGAACCGTGCGGTCCATCTTCAGCTCGATTGTTCCGAACTGCGCTTCGTATTTCTCGATATTGTCCTGCATTGCCTTCATCAACAGTTTCGCGTGGATCGGGCTCATGAACAGCCGGGTATGAAAATAGACCGATTCCTCCTCCGGGAGAATTTTCGCGAAATCGCACCTGAAATCCACCCCGGAATGCTGTATTTTTACAAAATTCGTATATTCTCCATACTTCGCTTCTTCTGATATTATCGCCTTATATTCCTTTTTCTTCGTCATTCGAATCCTCCGCTGTTTCCGTTGTAGTCGGCTCCTGAGCTGTTGGTTCAGGCGTCACAATCGGCGCATCCGCCCGATATGTCTGAGATTGAGGGACAGGCGCCTGAACCACAGTTGTTCCTCTCACCATCAACAACTGTCTCGCGAGCTGCGCACCGAGATGCGCCTGCATCATATAACCTATCGGGATCGTGAACAACATGCCCACATAGCAGGCAACCGCGCCTATACTGCCTATCCAGTTGAATGCTATGCTCATAAGAATAAATATCACCGTGTTGCCGGGATTGTTTTTCATCGCGCCGATACAGCGCCTGAGGCTCAAGATCATGTAAGGTTCATCATTGATAATCGCCAGCATGAAAGCCGGTCCCATATAACACATGAAACACAGGCCGACAACAGCGCCCCCGATTCCACCGAAGATCGAGAATAACGGTCCCATCTCATTGTTCTGAAGCAATACCATTCCTGATATCATGGGAACCATCATTATTACCATTAAAATAACCATGACGATTAAAAACGCGAAAAAATACGGCGCGCCGAGTGAAAGCTGATCGCCGAACCTTACGGTCGGCAGCCGCAGATCGTCTCCGCCCGCCACCTGCCGGGCCAGTTCGACCACGTAGCCCATAACAACGATGATTCCGATAATCGGGATGATCATTATAAGGCCCAGCAGCAGGCATTTTTTCCACCATTCGGGATCGTTGAAAATAAAAGTGAAGCTGCGCCCTATATCCAGCTTCGTGTCGCCGGGTTTCCATGGTGGAGGCGGCGCGGCCTGAGGCGCGGCCTGTGCATAAGCCTGCCGGGGCGCATACTGCTGTTGCGGCGGCGCGTATTGCTGCGGTTCCGGCTGCGGTTTCTCAAGTCTCCTGCCGCACGCCGGGCAGAACTTTGCGCCTTCAGCCAACGGTTTCCCACATTTGTCGCAAAACATATTATCTCCCCCGACTTTCTATATGTGCAGTCCCGCATCTGATTGTTTATGACCGGGATTATAAATTTTAACATGCCATGCCGCCGAAAACCGGCTCCGCCGAAGATTTTTTTAGCAAACCGCTAAAGTTTTCCCGGATTATGCCGATAAAAATCCTGAGGCATAATATGCCCACCGGCCCTGTGGCATTGAAAAATACTATTAATAGATAGATTTATTAAAGGAGGAATGTTATGGATATGCAAGCGATCAACCAGGCTGCACAGGGTGTTGTAAATCTGACAGAAACCTCAACTCAAAAACAATCGAAAATAAACGAGTCTCAACAAACCGTTGAGCAAACGCGGGATGAAGCTTCGAAAAATGTTGTGGGGATCGATCCCTCGCAATATGGCCTGCTTGCTGAAAAAATCAAGCAGATAGCGGAGCAGCTTTCAGAGAACATCGCATCGCGCGAACAGGAACAAACAGCCGGGGAAGAAACCTCGCCGTCAGTTGACATACCTGTGAAAATCCCCACCGTCAACGAACTTGTCGAGTACCACAACAATGTTCTCAGCGAAGTGGACCGCATCAAGACCGATCTTCCCGTCGATAGCGTGGACCTGAGCATGCCCGGAGAGTTGCCGCGATTCCCGTTCGATCAGCATTTCTTCGAGATTTACGAAGAATACGTGCAGAAAATGATCGAGGAAGGGAAAACCGTTCCGAAAGAAGTCGTGACCTTCATCGACGAGCAGGCGGCGGAAATGCGGCAGGACGATACAGAGCAGGCGACTGTCAAAGCAACCGTTACAACAATAGACAAAACGATTTGATGGAAAGGGTGATCATCGATACCGACCCGGCGCTCGGCGTGCCATTGCGCGACGTAGACGACGGGCTGGCGCTGATTCTCGCGTTGAGGGAGCCACACCTCAATGTCGAAGGGATCACCATAACGCATGGTAATACAAGCTGTAAACGCGCCTTCCTGTCGGCGCGTCGTACTACTAAGGCCGTTGGACGCGAAGATGTACCGGTTTACGCAGGCGCGAAAACGCGCTGCAACAATCGACTACTAAGGGACATAAGCGAAACCGACGCTTCGCGGTTCATCACGGAAAGGCTTGAAGCTGAGCCGGGCGAGATCACACTCGTGACTCTCGGGCCGCTGTCGAACATTCTGACGGCGGAAACAATCACACCCGGCACTCTGCGGAAAGCGCGGCGAGTGGTAGCCATGGGTGGCGCGATCGATGTTCAGGGATTCGCGCCTCCCTGGTTTCGCGCCGAATTCAACGTCTTCATGGACGTGCCCGCCGCCGCACTGCTCATCCGCGAGGCTCCCGACCTCACTCTTGTTTCCCTCGACCTCACCCAAAAAGTGATTTTCGGATATGAGCAAATGAACAGGCTCCGCTCCGGCGGCAGGTTCGCGCGCAGGCTGCACCGCGACATCAAACTCTGGTTCGACCTCATGAAACATTTCACCACCAGGGGCGGCGGTTTCAACCCGCACGACCCGCTCGCAGTCGCATATCTCACCCACCCGGAATGGTACACCACCGACACCATCCCCATAAGCATTATAGAAAAACCGGGGTTCCGATACGGCGAAATGATCCGCGATCCGCGCGGCACCCGAGTCCGTGTCCCGTTCAGCATCAACGAAACCGCTTTCCTCGATTATCTTGTTGAAAAACTCGTGTCGGAGTGATTCACCCGCCGTAGGTGTGGCCGCCGAGGTCTTCCACGTTCAGCGCCGGCCCTTCCCCCGCAACCGATTCCTCGACATCGCCTATGAAAATCGTGTGGTCTCCCGCGTCCACCATCTGCGAGAGCCGGCATACGACATAACCGGCGGATTCTTTCAGCACAGGCACCCCGCCGCCCGCATACTCTATCTCGACACCGTTGATTGCGTTGTCCGTTACTTCTTTGCTGCCCTTGAATTTTCCCATCAGGTGAGCCTGGTCTTTCCTGAGCACACTCAGGGAAAAAATTCCGGCCTCCTTTACCAGTCCGTGCGTGAACCGGTCCCTGTGTACCGCGACCATCACCCTCGGAGGATCAATCGAAACCTGCGACACCAGCGATGCCGTCATCCCGTTGACAATATCCCCCGCTTTCACTCCGAGCACATATAATCCATACGAGAATTTCCTCAGCACTTCATCGGCCATGCCGCCCACCTCCTTTATTGAATTTTAACAGAAATATTTAAACAATCCGCCCTGTTTGTTTCCGAAATGCCCGGGGCGAGATCACCAGTCTCCCGTGAAAACGCCTATCCCGTTCGCCACTCTGCGCGGCCTGCCGTCGCTGGGTTTGTTCTTGACCTCGTTTTTGATCACCATCGTACTCGATCCGCCGCCGTCCATCCCTATCGCGTTGATGGCTCCCACCGACTTCATAAAATCCGCGAATTCGCCGTAGGTCAATCCCACGCTGTAATTCTTCTGCCGCCCGTCCGCAACCGCGAGCAGCAGCCTGCCGTCCAGGGTGTTCCCAACCGCAGTAAGTGGTATGCGTTTCTTAAGCCCCTGCCGCAAACCTTCGCTCTTAGATTTCTCCGTGACCGGCCTGCCGCCGCGAAGCAACATCGGCCCGCCGGTGATCGCGTTGTATACCTTCAGCCACGACGGCTCTACAACAAAATACAGCCTCACATAATCCCCCGGACTGAACCAGTCGTAAAATTTGCGGTTCTCGCCGTGCATCGACACAACAAACCCGTTCGCCGGTATCTCGGAATTGCCCCGGCCCAGTTTGACCACCCTGTCGCCGGCGACAACAACCTCGCGCCCGTCGTCGCCCGTTCCGCTCGTGAGCGAATATTCGGGGGTGTAGACCAGCACGTCGTTCTCTCCCCTTTTAACGTTCATCCCATCGAGGAAAAAATACTCGCCGCTCTTTTCGATATAAATAATCCCGCGCGTGTGCGGGTAACCGAATATCGGCACCTTCTCGCGGGTCAGCCCGAACGCGCTGCGCGTGTGATGCGAAAAATAAATCGTCCGCCCGTTTATCATTATGAACCCGACCGGGAATGGGTTGCTCGCGCTGCTGTTGAAGAACGAGCCGTTGACCGCCGCCAGCGCGCCCGTTCGCTCCGCCATGGACTTTACCGTTTCGAGCGAGTCGAGCCGGTTGTCGGCAAGCATCGGCCTGACTTCGATCCCGTCGTTATCGAGCGAAACGCTGAGAAGGTATATGTGCAGCGGCTCGCCGTCGATTTTATATTTGTAGTGAGTGTAGACAACCGCCGGGTGGATCACGCGCGACCATTTATCAACAAGCTCGAACTCCGCGGCCCGCGAATCACAGGGATGCGACATCACGGCTACGATGCAAAATACCAGCAGGTTGAAAATGACACGCCGTTGACTCATAATTTAAACCCTGAACAATGATTATAAAAAAAGTATCGGGGATGTGAAATCAATGTCGAGAAAAACTCCGTTTCTTACGGCTGACACAATTATACTGCACGAAGGAAAAATCGTACTTGTAGAGCGGGGAAATGAGCCTTTCAAGGGCAAATGGGCACTCCCCGGCGGTTTCGTGGAAATCGGAGAAAAAGTTGAACAGGCGGCGGTACGCGAAGCAAAAGAAGAGACGGGCCTGGATGTCGAGCTGCTCGCGCTCCTCGGGGTTTACTCCGATCCGGAGCGTGATCCGAGGGGCCACACCTGCTCGGTTGTGTACATCGCCAGATCGACCGGCGGCGAACTCAGGGCGGACGACGACGCGGCGGATGTCAAACTGATCGATCCCGATGACAACCCGGACCTGGCATTCGACCACAGCCTTGTTTTCAGCGATGCGATTCAGGCGGCGAAGAGAACGGGCTTGCTCTGAGTCTCAGGGCGGAGAATGATTCTGAAAACCGACACGCTCAGCCCGGACGGCATGACGGGCAGATGGATCGAGGATTCCTTCGGGCTCCCCGCTTATGAGTATACATGCGACCAGGATCTCGAACCCGCTGCTTCCGTTTTCACCACCTGCGGCAATTCAAACCTCCACTGGCACCAGCTCGGCAACGACAGGCTTAACGCGATTGCAACCAACCGGGGCGACATCAGGATAATCGAGTCGTCGCGCGGATTGCAGTGGCTGAATTTTTATGACCGGGAGCGGTTGTGCCCCGGCGCGGGCATCGCAGTCGTGGACGACGGCGAAATCATGTGGGCCGACCTTTATTCCGGCGGCTGCGTGCGCGACGGCTACCGCAGGATTTTCGGCTGTGGCTACTTCAGAAAAATCAAAAAACACAACGGGCTGCGCATCGACCACAGGATTATTTTCCCGTTCGGAGACGACCCGGTCTGCGTTGCGGAGATGACGATTTCCAATATGACCGGCCCTGCCCGCTGGGTTTCAGCTTACGAGTTTTTCGGGATTAACCTGCATTTCATGAGCGCCACCGGCGTTTACATGAACAGGCACCGCGCCCACTTCGGCCACTCCGCGGTGGAAAAGAGACTTACCGGCATATTGAGAACCGCGGGACTGATGAATCTGCTGGATGTCGATAAAAAGAGAACCGCCTTCAGCCGCGGTTTCGAGTATAAGCTGGAAGAAACCGGCGACGATGTGTTCATAGTCGCGCCGGTTTACACGGCGAGGAGAAAACCCGGTATGCACTGCCGGGCGGACAGGAACTATTATCCTGAGCCGATGTTCATGGCGGCGCTGGATTGCGATTGCGACGGTGTGTACCGCGACGCGCGGTCGATGTTCGACAACGATCTCAATCTCAGGAAAAAGCCGGCAGAAAGATTCGGCAGAAAGGCTTACGTCAAATACCCGTGTCTGTGCGCCGGCTCGATGTTCGAGCTCGAACCGGGCGAAGAAAAAAAGCTTTCTTTCATTTTCGGCTATTCGCCCCGCGACGACTCGCTGCGGCTCACCGAAAAATATCGCAAGCCGGTCTCGCGCGGCGTCGATTTCATGGAACTCAACTCGCGCGGCTGGAAATCCGCAAGTCCGGTCTTTTCCATCACCGGCTCGGACGACGATGCCTGGGCAGGCAGAGAAACCCGCTGGCACGCCTACTACACGCAGAGCGCGTTGTTGTATGACGAATATTTCGAGAACCACTACCTTCCGCAGGGCAGCGCTTACGAGTACCTTCACGGGCTGAGAGGCGCGGTGCGCGAC
The DNA here is from genome assembly GCA_035380865.1 of bacterium. Classification (GTDB taxonomy): domain Bacteria; phylum UBP15; class UBA6099; order UBA6099; family UBA6099; genus DAOSYA01. The sequence continues at coordinate 31,011 of DAOSYA010000015.1, read as the reverse complement.
ATCGCGCTGTTTCTTTCCGGCTACATTTATATCAACCCCGGCCGGTCCGCCGAGATTCTCGAATACCTGTTTCGCACCATGGCACCCGGAGGCAGGCTGATGTATGCCGTCCACGGGTACGGCAGAGCCACCGGCATGATGGCTCACGAAAAGCCGAGCGACCTGCAACTTTTCCTGCTGTGGGCCCTGACGGAATACGTTTTTTTCACTGGTGACTACGCATTTCTCGACCGGCAGGTTCCGTTCTTCCCGAAGTCAGCGGGAACCGGCAGCATCAGGGAAAAAGTCATCGAATCCCTGAATTACCTCGTCAATGAAATCGGGCTGGGTGAGCACGGGCTGATCCGGGTGGGCGACGGCGACTGGAGCGACGGCATTTCACTGTTCACGAACAACAGGAGACGCTTTGTCGCCGATGGAGAAAGCATGTTCAACTCGGCGATGGCCCTCTATGTGCTGCCCCGGGTCGCCGCCCTGCTCGCCGAATCCGAACCCGGTGTCGCGGAGAGTCTGAGAACGCTCCACGCCGGGCTCAAAAAATCGGTGCTCGACTCATTTAACGGTAAATGGTTCCCGCGGGCGTATGACGGCGAAGGAAAACCGATCGGAGACAGAGAGCTTTTCCTGGATCACCACACATGGCTCCTGATATCTCGCGAACTGCCGCCCCACATGGCGAAATCGGTTATAGATAACATTCACAACAGGCTGGACCGGCCTTCAAGCTTCGGGCAGTACGTGCTGCACCCGCCTCAGAAAATACTGTTCAACACATACGCGCCGGGCTGGGATGTCAACGGCGGCGTCTGGTTCGCGATGAACTATCTGCTGTCGTGGGGCTACGGGTATTACGACAGGGCGCTGGCATGGAACGCTTTCAGAAAAAACTCGATGGCAATGAAAGCGACGCTCGACCCGGCGATCTGGTACGGTATCTGGAGCGGCCCGGACAGTTTTAACGCCGACTACGCGCCCCGCCCGCGTGAAACCTACTTCCACCTGCCCACTCCAATGACTGATTTCCCGGTTATGAACCTCAACTGGCACGCCTGCTACCTAGGGGCGCTGATGAAACTCTGCGGCATCGAACCCGGCCCGGACGGGATATCCCCGGCGCCACTGTTGCCTTTCGACACCTTTTCCATCGGCATGCCGACGTTCGAGCTGAACGTTCATAAAAACATACCGGGCTTCAAATTACTCGTGCCCTGAACAGAATCTGTTTTTATATCGTTCTCAATACGGATACTGATCGTCATGAATAACATGGAATCAGCCGGAATCAGGAAAAGACATTCTGCGCTCCCACCGAGGACGATGGGAGCGATTAAAAGCCGAGCAAAGTGTGACGTTTTGAAGACAGCCTCAAGATGCTACGGTGCAGTCTGTAGTTGTTCTTCCCGTTCCTTCAGTTTTTTCTTTATGAAATCCTCGACCCTTTTCCGGATTTCCTGAGGAGTCATTTCCGCTGCCTGCACCCTGTCCAGGAACACCATTAACTCTTTCCTGTCGATTCCGAGTTCGAGCGCCTTGAAAATCAGGTGCCGCCCCGCCGGATCGATTCTCGATTTAACTATACCCTCCAGCAGATCCTTGAAATAATCGGGATTAGCGCCCCGCTCGATCGCCTTAACCATCAGGCCAAGCTCATGGCTGTCTATCAGTTTATTTTTTATCGCCTTAATTATCGGCTCCAGTTTCTCTCTCGGAATCCCCTTCTCGATTGCCCTGTTGATCATCTGCATATCGCGCCGCAAAGCATCATCCACCGCCGCGCCATCGGACTTTCCGGTATCTTTCCGATCCGTGATCTCTTCCTTTTTATCCTTTGCCGCTTCTCTCAAATCCGACCCACCGGGGCGAGCCTCGCCGGAAGAATCCTCAGACTGTTCAGTGCCGGCAGCGCCCGCCGCCCCCTGCCCGCGCGGCTGTTCCTTCGACGCCGCATCCGTGAATTCTTCAATACTGCCCTCGATCTCATTTTCATCCTTCGCCGCCCTGATACGCGCGACAAGCTCATCCACCCTCCCATCGGAAATCCTGTTATTCCTTACGATATCAATAAGCGCCTCTACTTTCCCCGGCGCGATCTTATCCCGTGACAGCGGAGCGATTTTCCTTACCTGATCCGGTGACAACTCGCCCGCCTTGAGCCGCTTTGCAATCTCCAGCTTTTTATCACCGCTCATTCCCGACCGGCTCACAGTCACAACCGCCGCCGCCGCATCCTCGGAAATACCCCCGCCGCCTTTTCTTCTACTCGAAAGCAGATTGTTCAACTTCTGTAGCTTTTCATCATCAAGAATCTGCGGCGCCGCAGGTTTCCCGCCCTTCAGCACATCCGTCACCTGGTTTTTCATAACGCGAACCCGTTCACGTATAGCCCCGATCCTGCCGCCGACCTCCACGACTCCCTCGAAAACCGTGACGGTCGATTTATTCTCCTCCGGGTCAATCTCGACAGCGAAATCGGTTCCGCGCACACCCGCAATCGCCGTCGGGGTTCTGATCTCGAAAGAAGAAGACGCCGTGCTTAGCTTACTGACCATCGCGCGGGCCTTGCCCTTTTCCAGCGACAGAGATATCTCTTTGCCGCCGGTCGCATAATCATACATAACGCTTTCAATCTTCATAACCGAAAGCGGCCCGACGACCACGACGGATTTGTCCTCCAACACGAGCCGCGCCCTGCCGTCCGCGCCGGTTCTGATGCTGTCGTCTTTCTGAAGCAGGAATTCACTTTCGGCAGCGCCCCAATCAGTTTCATCATTAAGGAGCATCCACACCTGACCCTCGATATCCATAAGCATGGCCGCATCCTCAGCAGCAAAAACCATGAACGGCGCACAGACCAACAATAAAAAGAATAAAATTACCGGGGCGGTTTTTAACGGATTCATTATATTCTCCATGTTAATTATCTTTAAAACCGGAGGGGCATCGAATATTATGTTGAGCAAATGTCTTCCTGAATCAAGCGTCGAGTATCTCCTATGAGACATTTGAGATTCTCCGGTCGCTCCCCGGAATGACGGCATGAAGTTTTTAACAGCCCCTGTTATCTGATATTTAGACGACACATTCCGTACAGGGTTAAATCTTATCCGGAATTATTTTAACCTTACCTGCCGATATTTCTCCGGCACCGGTTTTCCTCCCGTCAGGTTATAAGCAGCCTCTATCGCCGCGAGCGCCGCATCCCTGTCGTTTTCGATCCAATAGTCGATATCGTCGGGATTCATGCTCCAGAACGGATGCTCGAAACCCGGCTTTGCATGTTGCTCTTTAGCCATTGTTTCCGGGTAGACCTCCCAGCACACCGCCATTATTCCGTAGTCATAAAACAGGGCGTCTTCCATCTCGCCGCTGAAAGAATCAACCTGCCACTGCATAACAATCGGGTACTTCACGTGAACCTGGCGCGCGCGCGCCGGCTCCAGCATTTTTTTGAATTGTTTCTCGCAGGACGGCCCATTGCATTTCGGCGGGAAAAGCGTGCCCCAGTTGCTGTGAAAATCTATCGCCGCAAAAAACGAATGCGACTCCACGAAATCCCTTACAAGCTGCGTCTCCGGCTCGGAATAAGGATGCGGCCCCATGTACCTGATGTGGTCCGGATCGGTGCTTCCCGCCATGTCCATATCCACGGTGCGCTCCGCCGGAAGCGGAAAGTTCCTGTTCAGATCGACGCCGTTCGCGTTCTTGCGCATGTGTGCCCACTGCGCGCTTTTGTTGCCCCGCTCCTCCCATGTCTTCATATAACCATCGGGATTCATAACGGGAATGATCCAGAACTCCATCCGGTCCAGCAGCGACGCCACCCACTCATCCGACCCCCTGTCTCGCAGCAGCCTCCACATCATGGACATCGCAACCCGGTTTCCGATCCACTCGTTGCCGTGAATGTCGGCGACAATCAGCGCCTGCGGCAGTCCCTCCGCGCCGGGCTTTGCGATCCGCGCATATCTGATGGTCCGCTTATTTGCGCTTTTTCCCAGTTCTCCGACAGTCACATATCCCGGATACTCCTCCTGGAGCCTGAGAACTTCCATGAACGCATCCTGCGGAGCCGGGTATTTCCCGTATGAACTCACGGCAAAAGCCGACCCGGTCAGAACCGCCGATATCACAATCATGCAGAGCACAAATTTTTTATTCATACTATTTCACCATCGTTCAATACATCATGTTATGCCATGCGTTTCGCAACTCGGCAAAATCAACATCGAGCTTAAGAGTTACGATTTTATACGGCCCGATATCGAACGAAATGTTCGATCCGGTCAATCCGCCCTCAATCTCAGTTTCACTCAGGGTCAAACCAATCGCGGCGGCGGCACCCTCGATTTCATTCTCACGCATATCCGTCACCGCGACGCCATTGAGCTTCTTATAAAAATCAATGCCGGCTTTCTGTTTGGTGCCCGACGCATTATAGACACGAACCACAATCGAGTCGTCCGCTTCCGCTTTCTTGAACGCGCTCAGCATCACCTGCGCCGGCTCGACCGACATATACGACAACTCCGCCGGCAGATTGCCCTCGGGGAATTTGTAATAACGTTCCGTATTTGAAACCCCGCGCATCCACTTTTCGGCATTTAAGACAAAAAGCGACTCCGGCCACATCGGCGCGTCGAACTCCGCGGCCCGCCTGTTGACCCCCGCATTCTCCCAGCCGCCCGCATGCGGATAAACCGCGTAATACGCCCTGTTGATCCCCTGCACCTGCGTGTCATACTTGAAATCTTCCGTCTCCAGCCGTGGCTCCGGAATCGATTCCCGCGTCTCCGGCGTGTAATTGCCGATCGCGCGTATCAGCGTAAGCAGAAGCGTAGTGCCGCCCTCTTCCCTTCTCGCCTCATACTCGGGAAGCCCCCGGTTGAACACCGCGAGCGAACCGCTCTCCCCGGCGACATCCACAAACCGCATCTGGTAATACGTCGGCACATGATTGTCCGGCGACTCGACCGTGTTCGGCACATCCACGTTCCTGTCCATGACCCCGAACTGCGAATCGACCGCAACCGTGTCCGCCGCAACACCCGTCGGGAACGCCGCCCGCAGCCTGTGGTTTAAAGCCCTGTTGTCGATCTCCGTATAAATGTCCACCCTTTTCACGCCGGGATTCAACGAAACGAACGTCGTTATCCCGCACGGCACTTCCTCGTTTTTGTTTTTCTGCGAAGGGATGTTCCAGGCCGGCCTGATGCGGACCGTTTTAATCGTGTCGTTGTTTTCGACCACAACTATTTCAGCTTTAGACTTGATGCTCGTCATCAGAGGGCCGTCGCTTCCATGACGGTAACTCCACGCATCCCCCGGCGTGTACTGATCCTCGAAATGGTGCAACGACGGGTACATGACACCCGTTTCCCGGTCCAGCATATCGAACGTTCCGTTGCGGTTGAAAGTCAGCTTCAAATACTCGTTTTCGATTGACACATCTTTCACGTCAAGCTCATTCTTCCGCTGCTTCTCCTTGACCGCCTTGAAGAAATACGTCCTGTAACCAAGCCCCGGAACATCGCTCGCGATAAACCTCGAAAACGCGAAGTCGCCCGGCGAATCGGAACTCACGAACGACGGAACATCGTTTCCCTTTTCGTCAACAACTATATAGTCGTTCATGCCCGCGGCTTTGAATTCCCCGTAGGTGTCGTTGTCCTTTTTGTTAAAAGGGAACAATATCTCGACCGGGCCGGTAACCGGCCAGGTGTGGGGATTGAACACGGTGACGGGCTTGAGCAGGATGTTTTCCTTATCAACCCTGATCCCCTCGCAGAGCGTTTTCATCGACCTGATTGAAAGCTGCTCGGAGATTCTTCTCGCGCGCCTGAACCGGATCATCACATCTTCGTTCGCAAGCTGAATGCTCGTGCCGGTAACACTGTCATGCGGCAGCGACAGCAGGATATACTTCCACGCGCGATCGATGAATCCCGCGGGATAATCCCTGCCCGCATCCATCCGCGCGAGCGTGGCGAAAGGCTCGGCATATTTTTCAAGTTTCGTGAACGCGGCGTGGTTCTCCCTCTTGATCGGCATATTCGTCGATATGCAGGCAAGCAGGTTATAACCCCTGATATCGCCCTCGTGCTCATCCATTTTCTTCGCCGTCTTCTTCATGTAACTCATGTAAGTTTCAAAATTCGAAAACCTTATATCGAACTGCGGGAATTTCCGGTTAAGCTTATCTATTACATAAGGCAGTTCTGCGATAGGTTCCGCAGCGTCGCTCCCGCGCGGGAAAAGAACATGATTCGAAACATTTTTGTTCATGAGCCTTGAGTAAATCCCCGCGGTCTCCATAGTTGCGAGCTCCATCACCGGAACCGCCCAGTTGAACGCGCCATAGCCGCCTACCATGTTCCCGGCAGTAACATCGCTGCCGTCCGGAGCCAGCCACCTGAAACCGGTTTTATCCAGCCTGTGGCCGGTATGAATGCCCCGGTAGAAAATAATCGAATCAATACCGAAACCGTTCAGTATCTGCGGCAACTGGCCGTTGTGCCCGAAATTGTCCGCCTCGTATGCCACCTTCATGTGGCCTCCCGCATCGTCCGCCACCCGCATCCCTATCAGCAGGTTCCTGATCATCGACTCGCCGCTCGCCAGGAACTCGTCCGGCTGACCATAATACGGGCCGAGAAATATCCTGCCTTCCTCGACCAGCCTGCGCAGCCTGTCCATCTTCTCCGGCCTGATCGCCATGTAATCCTCGGCCACGCTCGACTGGCCGTCCCAGACAAAATACTTGTACCTCGGATCACGCTCCATTATATCTATCAGGTTGTCGGTGAGCTTTATCCCTCGGATCATCTGTTGCTCTTCAGTGAATCCCCATTCCCTGTCCCAGTGCGTGTGAGGCACGACATGCGCCTTCAGTTTTGCCGCATTAGCTGCGGGCATCAGCCCGGGCAAAATAAAAAACAGTGCCATGCATACCATAATCTGTCGTGTTCTCATTTTCATTCCCTCTTTACGCTGTTTCAATACCTGACTATACCGCAAATCCGCCCCACGGCAAAGGCATTATATCATCGTTAATGGATTTCTTAAAAAGGCAAAACTCTTAATCGGGTTATTGTTCCTCGTCCGACGGTCTCTGATAAAGATACCGTTCGAGCAGCCTGTCGTAACTCGTCCACCGGGCATCTTTTCTCAACTTCGAGTTTTCATCGATTATCTGCAGGAACCTTTTAGTCTGCGCATCGAGATTTTCGAGAAAATGCAGTGCGCAGGCCTCGGCGGTTTTCGGCCTTTTCGGGGAGCCGGTTGCATTTTCTCCGTGATGGCTTACTATCAGATGCAGCATCTCATTCTTCAAATCCTCCGGGAAGCCGTCAATCGCCCTGATCTTATCAAGTATCATTGTCTGTCCCAGTACAATATGACCCAGCAGGCGGCCCATATCCGTATAATCCACCTTCTTGTCGAACGACATCTCGACGGTCTTCCCGATATCGTGGATCATCGTTCCTGAAATCAGCAGGTCGCGGTCGAGCTGGGGATAAATGCCACAAAGCGTATCCGCGAGCCTCAGGCAGTTCGTAGTATGCTCCAGCAGGCCGCCGACATAATTATGATGAAGCGTTTTTGCAGCGGGAGCCTCCTTGAATGTTTCAGCGAAATCGCCATCCCTGAATACGCTGTTCAGCAACTTACCGAGATATTCATTTTTCACACTGTCAATGATTTCGAGCAGATAATCGAACATCTGGTCGATATCGCGCCCTGTTTTCAGAATAAAATCCTCAGCATCGTAATCCTCGTCCCCGGCAGGCTCTATGCTTTCTACGTTAATCTGAAGAAAGTTATTGAACATCACCGTTTTACCGACCACGTAAATAATCGCCCCATCGCTTATCTCCGAATGATACTTCTCACCCTTATCCCAGCAAACACCACGGATCGAGCCCGAGGAATCCGAAAAAGTAAAAAGAGCATACTTGCCCTGCTTATTTTTAAAATTAAAAAGCTGCCCTTCCTCCAGCTGCATATAAGTCGCCACCGGAGTCCCTTCCTGCAGGTCTGAAATCTTCTGTTTCGCCACTTTAATTACTCTCCCGTTCTTTTCTTGAACGCCAATCCTTCAGGGCCACAATTGTGTTTCTCCAATCAGGAAAATGTTTCATGAGCATCTCATGAAACACAGGCTCGGCGTTTCGCACGGAATTCTCATCTATCGCTTCCATATTATCCAGTCTCTCAAGAAGCAGTTCCCTGTACCAGGCAACCTCGCGCTCCATCCGTTTCTTACGGCCCGTTTTGAGAATCTCGTTGTAGTCCAGTCCGCACAGCTCCAGCGCTTTTTTCCAGCTTCCGATATAATTGTTGGCAGCCGCAACGAGCGATGAATGCTTCTCTTTAATATAGGCATAGCTGAGATCATCTTCGCTTTCAGCTACTTTTTTAATATCTTCCAGAACCTTTTCTATAGTCCATTTCCTGACCTTGCCGCTTCGACGTTCTTTCGAAATTTTGCGTATCTCATAATAGTCCAGGCCGGCAGCTCTTATCGCAGCCCCCCAGTTCCCGAAATAAGATATCGCAGCGCCTACAAGAGCGCTGTCTATCTCTTTAACATGCGAGCATGTTAAATCCTCTTCAAGGCTCTCAAGCATCAGGATACGCTTGATGATTGTTTCCTGGTCCCATTTTGATTTTGCCATTTGATTCTCATCAGCTTTTGAATTCCGGCCAGAAGCTCGCTGTACTCGAAAGGCTTCTCGATCATCATGTTGACTTTTTTACGCCGGGCTTCAACCATCACTTTATCACTCAGGTACGCCGTCATGATTATTACCGGCATTTCCGGGTGCTTGTCCTTGATCATGTCCAGCAGATACAGGCCGTGCATTCCGGGCATTCGCCAGTCGGTGACGGTTATATCGATATCCACTTCCTCCAGAAGTGAAAGAGCTTCGTTGTAATTTTCGGCGATGTGAACTTCCGCGCCATCCATCTTCAACAGCATGCCTATCACTTCTAAAATGTCCTGATCGTCATCAACCAGAAGAATTTTCAATACTTCTTTCATTGAGCAACCCTTTTATTTTTGTATGGTTAATCTTTATACAAACAGTACACAATTATATATCATTATTCCGCCGGCGTGTTAAAAAATTCATACCTATTTCTATTGAAGCCTCGCGTAATAAAGGTTCACACCCCGCTGGACTATCAGGAATACAGTTTCCTGAACGGAAGCTATCACAACCGCTTCCCTGTAATCATCGATATTCAGTATTTCACGATTACCCAGCTGCCTTATCACATCACCCGGCTCGATTCCGAGCCTTTGCGCCGGACTGTTTCTCGAAACTCCTGTAACAACAACTCCCTTTGAGGTCCTCAGCCTGTATTTCTGTGTCCCTTTATTTCCTATCAGAGAAACGGTCATCCCGAAAAGATCCTCGGAAAGCTCGTCCGCAATATCCAGAGGCAATCCCTGAAGCGCCAACTTCGTTTCTCCTGTTTTACCGGACCTGACGAATTCAATATTTATCACATCGCCGACAAGATAGCCGCCCAGTTTCGACAGGAAAGCCTCCAGCCCGCTTATCGCAACCCTGTCGATTTTGACAATAATGTCCCCCGATTCAAGCCCCGCATCAGCCGCCGGGCTTTTCCCTATCACATCAGAGACCAGGACACCCCTCGTGTCTTTAAGCCCCAGCCTCGCAGCCAGTTTGCCCGTAAGCTCCTGCACCCTTATCCCGCTCCATGTCTTTTCTATCTCCCCGAACCGGATCAGGTCTGCAACCGCTCTCATCGCCCTGTTGATCGGTATAGCAAAACCTATCCCCTCGGCATCCGCATATATCGCGGTATTGATCCCGATAACCTCTCCATCAAGATTAACCAGCGGCCCCCCGCTGTTGCCGGGATTAATCGATGCGTCGGTCTGTATGAAATCGTTGAATACCTTTCCCTTGTCCGTCTTGATCGAGCGGTTCAGCGCGCTCACCACCCCTGTCGTAACTGTATGATGCAGCCCGAACGGGTTACCGATGGCTATAACCGTTTCGCCTATCATTATATCGTCTGAATCGCCGGTACGTGCCGCCGGCAGTTCGTCTTCCATATCAATTTTCAGAATCGCAAGATCGAACTTGGGATCCGCGCCGATCACCCGCGCTTCCGCCTCGCGCTCATCCGGCAACATCACTTTAACTTTCGACGCTCGCAGTATCACATGCTCATTTGTCAGGATATAACCTTTTGGATCTATCACAACGCCCGTCCCGAGCGTTTGCTGCTTGTATCTCTCTCGTGGAAAATTATCGAAAAACCGTTCATAAAAATCGTTGTTGAAACCACCGAATGGATTGTAGCTTCTTTCCACGATTTTTTCCGTACTGATGTTTACCACTGCCGCCTTGACCCTGTCTATAGCCACAACAACCGGCGTCCTCCTTGCGGAATAGCTTTCCGTTTCAGACGCAACAGCAACAGCCGGTTCGAAAACATTCTCGCCGGTCATGACCGCATCGTCCGCCGCTCCTCTATGTAACTCCAACGAGAACAGACACAGCATGTACCCTGCTCCAATAAGAGCAAGCACGAAAATAAAGGCTTTTATCCGTCTATAAATTTTTACGGTCATTGATTTTTACTTTGAAGTGCCCGCTTCTTTTTCTTCAAGAAGCTTTCGCATCGAAATCAGCATATCCCTGGCCTTCGCATCTCCCATTTCCATTGCTTTTTTCGCGTCGTAAATTGCTTCCAACACATCCCCGCTCCTGAATTTTGCCACCGCCCTGTTGCGATAATAGCTCTTCTCAACGGGTTTTTGTTCTATTGCTTTGTCAATCCATTCAATAGCTTCTTCCGCATTCCCTTCATTCAGAAGAAACACTCCATAATTATTGTAGGTTTCAGAAACATCCAGCAAATCTTCAGAGTCTTCACGCTGCAGCACTCTGTCCATTTCCGTCATCGGCTCTTCCGGCTGTTCAATCGGCTCTGCCTTGCTATCGCCGTTCTTGAAAGGTTTAACCAGCTCAAGCTTCTGCGCCGAGTTAATAACTCCCCTTCTCGCCTTAACACTCCTGGGATCAAGGCTCAACGCCGCCGAATAGTTCTCCAACGCTTTATGATAATCCCTGTCCGCAAAATAATCATCCGCCCTTATAAGATGTTTCGCGGCAGTCCATTCTTCTTCCGGCTCCTGCTTCTTTTCCTGCTTTTCCTCTTTCAGCTTTTTTACCGTCTGCGTCTGCTGAGTACCCGCTTCAAGCTTATCGGTCGGCTTGATCCCGGACTGAACAATCGGTGACGGATCATCCTTTTCCCGCAACGGCTTCACACCGGCTGACGCCTTTTCCCCGCTTTCCGACTCGACAAGCCCTTCTTCCCCGGACGCTTTCTTAAGCCCGAACCGCTTGCTGTCATCCTTGCCCTCGAATACTACCTTCTCCTGTTTCTCTTTTTTTACTTTCTTCTTCTCAGGCTTTTTTTCTTTGCTCGCAGATTTTTCATCAGAGGTTTTTTTATCACGCCTCTTCTTTTTTTTCTTTTCCGTGATTCCCTGCGGCACATCTTTTTCTTTTTCCTGCACAGCCGACTCGGTTTTCTTTGTTACCTTTTCAGTTTTCTCCGCCCGCGCCGACTTCTTCGCTTTTATTTCTTTTACATCGCTATCTCCTTCATTGTCGGCTTTCTTCGATTTCAGCCTTCTTTTCCCTGCGCTATCTTTTTGTTTTAACTCTGCTTTCTTCTTTTTCGCCCGGTCCGGCTCAGTCTCCACTGATTCAACTTTTTTGACCTGCTCCTGTTTCTTCGGGCATTTATCGCATTTCTCTGCGTTTTCCTTCTTATCTATTTTCTTTCCGCTTTTTGCGTTTCTTATCTCGACTTCTTTTTTGCCCGGTTCTGATTCAGACTCGGCTTTTTTAGATTTGGCCTCAACCTTTTCGGACTTCTTCTTTTTTTCCTTTTTTGCTTCCTTGCCGGGTTTGTAATCTTCGTCTTTCTGCCTTATCGTCCTTGCCGGTTTTCTCTCTGCGCTGTCCTTTTTAATTTCCTTATCCGTTACAATTTCAACTTCGGTTTCGTCATCCTGCCTTATCGACTTATACTTCTTACGGCTCGACACATCCTTTTTGTCTTCTGTTTCTTCTTTCTTATCCGGCGTTTCCTTCTTCTCTATCTTTTTCGCGGGAGAAGCTTCAGAATCCCTTTCCGCTATCTTCTCAAGTTTTCTCCTCGAAACTTTCGCTTTTGCAACCGGCTTTTCTTCCTGCTTCTCAATTTTCTTTTTCTTCTCTATCTTTTCAGGCTTTTCTTCCTGCTTTTTCTCCTCTTCCTTCTCAAGTTTCTTTTTTGTAACCTTTGCAGCCGGTTTCTGTTCCTGTTTAGCTTTTACATCTTCTTTTTTCGCTACAGTTTTTTCAGCTTTCCCGGTTTTCTTCCTCGAAACCTTTTTTTTCGTTCCCTTATCCTGATCAGCTTTTACCGTTTCGGTTTTCGCTCCGCTCTCCTGTTTAATTGTTTTTTCGGGTTTTCCGGCGGGTTCGGGCACAGAGAGCTTTTCGGCGGATTTTTCATTTTTCCCCGTTGCCGATTTCGACGTTACGGATGTTCCGGCTTCAATCTTATCTTTTACGGCATCCTGCTTCCCCTGTCCGGCAGCCGGTTTATCTTCTGTTTTCCCAGATTCCTTTTTTTCTTTTTCCCTGTCTCTTATCAGCCGCGACGGTTTTCTTCCGTCGTCCTTCAGTTTTTCAGGCTCCTTTTTCTGCTCCGCAACCGCTTTTTGAGACTGCTTCTTTTCAGTTTTTTCCTCTTCCCTTATTTCACGTATTGTCGATATCTTTCCTGCGGATTTCTCGTTCGCTTTAACTTCTTCAAATTTCTTTTCTTCCGGGACAACCGCTTTGTCTTCCTTGTCCCTTATTCCTCTGCCGTGAGTCGAATCCGTTGATGCCGAATCTGTTTTCTCAGGAGCGACAACCGTAATCGGGTTCAACTCGTCGCCCATAAGAAGCTCTTCTCCCTCCGAAAGCGGATAGAAAACGCCTTTGGAAGTCGTATCAGCAACCTGCTCCAGCTTGAAAACGCCTATTTTCTTTCCATCACGAAGAACTTCATACGTCTGCCCGTTCGCCCGACCGTCCCTGGCCCCGCTGTAAATCAAGCCGTAAACACTGTCCCAGCTCGAACCCACTTTCAGCGCCGACGCGGAACCGGATATGAAGAGAACTAATATTGCAATAAGCAAAGTTGTTAAAAACGGTTTTCTAAGGAGCATGATTATTTGTATTCCAGGAACTCGCCTAACGGCTCGGATTTTTTCGCCGGATCCGTGGTAGACATAGGTGGCGTTAATTCGTTTCCCGTCACCGGCGGCCGGCTTCTTAATTCCATAAGTCTTGCAGTAATGAATATTATCAGGTTCGTTTTTGTCTTCACCAGCTCTTTCTTGCGGAACAATGAGCCTACAACCGGCAGTTCGCCGAGTACCGGAACTTTTGTTTTCCTTTCGGTATCGGAATCCTGAACCAGCCCGCCGATGACAATAGTCTCGCCCGACCTGATCATTATATTCGTGTCAACGGTTCTCTCTGTTGTGATCGGCGCATCCGACGCCCCGGTGCCTCCGAGCGACGAGAACTCTTTTACATTGCTGACCTCCGGCATTACGTGCATCATGATCACATTCGAATCAAGCACATGCGGAGTTACATTAACGCTCACACCGACATCCCACTCTTCAACGCCCGTGGTGCCGACAGCTACGGAGCCGCCCGCTGATGCCGCCAGGCTGTTCACACCGACAGGAATCGTTTCGCCGACATGAATCCTTGCCGTTTCATTATCAAGCGTCATAAGCCTTGCGTCAGACAGCACGTTATTGGCTTTGTCCTCTGAAATCCGCTGCCACAACCCGCTTATCCCGTCGAAGCTCAGAACTCCATATGATATCTCGCCGGACGTGCTGTAAACCGTATCCATACTTACCGGCGAGCCGCTGAACGCGCCCTGTAAATTCCATTCGGTACCAAGCACGTCCTGCGTATCTTTACTTGTTTCCACAATTTTTGCATCTATCAAGACCTGTGGAGTTTCCACATCAAGTTTTTCAATAAGCTTCCTTATCGTTTCGATATTCTGGGGATAATCCACCACGATAAGCATCGGCGGCTTGCCGCTGCTGTAGCTTTTTCTCGCCCTGTTGAAAGTCCGGGTTTTCCCATCTGCGCTCAGGAACTCTTCAATTACCCCCTGCAACGCCGATGTATCGATAAAATTGAGCGAAAAGATCTCAGTGATCATTTCCTCCTTGATTTCCTCGATTCTCTGAAGCTCTCCAAGCGCATAGATATGAAATATGTTCTGTGATTTCTCGATGCGTGCTCCGGCGGCATCCAGTATCACCGCGAAAGCCTCTTCAAGCAAAACATTCGACAGCCTCAAGCTGATCGTCCCGTTTACCGTAGGCGAAACAACAATATTCAAATTGTTCTGCTCCGCCAGAAGCCTGAACACATCCGTAACATCCGCGTTCTTCAGGTTAAGCGTAATCGGCACAGTGTCATCAAGCCCGAGATCCACCGTCTGGAGACCAACACCGAACGCGGCGCTCGAAGATGCCACTAAAATCAAGAACAAAAACATTAACTTTGTTTTTCTGATCAATTGCCCTTTCCCCCGGCAATAGTTTCAAGCAACTTTATCGCCTGTTGAGGTTCCGTCATCAGCGCTTTCGCTTTTTCGAGTTCAAGAACCGCTTCTCTCTCATTTCCCATCTTCATGTATGCTCTCCCCAGGTGATAGTGAGCCATACCAGATTCAGGGTCTGTTTCAATAACTCTTTTCAACTGCTCAATACCGGCTTCAATATCACCGGCCTCGACCAGTTCGAAGCCCAGATTGCCGCGAGCCGCAATGTATTCGGGATCCCACGCGATCGCCTGCCTGTAGCACGATATCGCTTCGTCACGCCGCCCCTGCCGCGAGTACGCCGCTCCAAGCCCGTTAAGCACTTTCTTATTGTCCGGGCTCTTCGCCAGCGCCTTTTCAAATGACTCTATCGCTTCCCTGTCCTTACCAAGCGCCGCGTATGTCGAACCCAGATTCTGGTATACACGAAACATCCCGGGGTCGATCTCAAGCGCCCTCAGATAAGTATACAATGAGTTATTATACTTTCCCGTCATATAATAGGCAATCCCCAGATTATAAAACGAAATTGCATTAAGAGGGTTGAAATATATAGCAGTTTTGAGGACTTTCACCGCTTCTTCCGGCTCCCCCAGCTTAATATAAGTGTTCCCGAGATTCTCGTAAAAACGGGTTTCAACAGGGTTGTATTTCAGGCCCCGAATCGACTCGTCACGCGCCAGCTCATTGAGTTTCCTTTCAACAATCGGGTCCGTCGTTATTCCGGCCATCCTGTTGACTTCTATGACAAACCTGACAGACATTTCCGAATTATACGGTTCCAGAACAACGCCTTTTTTCATCAAATCAAGAATGTGATCCACCCTCGTCTTGTCGTGCTCGCGCACTCCCTGGAAAAACGCCGCGTGCGCAAGAACCGGCGTAAAAAAGAACTTTAACAAAAGCAAAAAAGCAAGAAAACCAGTCAACGAAAGCAACGCTTTCTCTCTCGTTCGGGCCTCGCGCCAGATCTTAACTTTCACTTCTCGGCATTCGCTCCCGCCGCCCGGCGACACCAGAATGCCCGCCATCATCCATCCATAAACCGCTACCCCGGGTATATGAAACGGAAACTGAACAAGCGCGTAAATCAAAAGCCCGAGCCCGCCCGCTATTATCGAAGCCACCGTTCTTGCCTCGGGCCCTGCCCGTTTCAGCGCCTTTGCCCCGCAGGACAACAATGACAGTATAAATATAAAAAGGATTAGTAATCCCACTATCCCCGTTTCCGCAAGAAAATCAAGATACTCGTTATGCACCCTGTCCGGGAAGCTTATATGCTCCCGCCACTTCTCAGAATCAAGCAGGCTCCGCTGGTAATAAGGATGATTTACGACATAATTCCCGAGCCCCACTCCGCGCACGGCATTCGCTTTTACCATCTCCCACGCCGTCTGCCATATAACCCATCGCTGCACGAAACTCGAATCCCGATTGTCGCTTATGCTCCCGACCCGTTCCGCAATTGCAAACCGCGACGGGTTCAACATGAAACTCTCCGCCTTCCCATCGGAGAACTTTATTCCGCCCGGTGATGAGAACCACAGCGCCAGCAGCAGGGTAAAAACCGCTATCGCCGCTATTCCCGCCCGCCACACCGCAGGCTTCCGCCCGGTTCGCCTGAGCATAAACCACAATGCAACAAGACTGATTATGACGCATAACCACGCGCTCCGCGTGAAGGTCGCCACAATACAGAATTCAAGCGAAAGAAAAACCCCGAGAAAATAAATGCGGCGCTTCCTCCCGCCCGAGTCGGCAAGCAGCGTCCATGCCGTCGGTATAATCAGCACCAGGTATCCCGCCAGGTACACCGGGTTACCGAACGTCGATGATATCCTGCCGTCAAAGTAATGAGTCCACATGCCGGGAGGATCGATTGACAGCCCGAAATATGAAAAAACGGAAAAGAACCTGTTCTCGATCAGATGATCCCAAGGAAAAAGGCTTACCCGGAACAGGTCGAGAACCCCGATGACGGCGACCACAAAAGCCGGCAGCAGCGAATACGCCAGTATCCTTGCGGCATCACGCCCGCTCCTTATCTCGAAAACGGTCATATAGAATAAAAATGCTCCGAAAACAACATAGAGCCATTGTTCATAAACAAGATACCTGTTGGCGGACGGGTACAGAAAAGATGCCGAAGCCCAGATAATAAGAAGCGCAAGCGGAATATCGACCGGGGTTCTGACCCACAGAAACTCGCCTCTTGTTAAACATTTATACAGCCAGATCAGAATTCCGCCCGAAACATACGAGGCAAAAATAAAAGTTTTCACCGGTCTGAACGGGTCCAGCGCACCGCCCAGGAAAACGGTGCTGACAAGAAACAGCATAACCGGCAGACCGAAACTGAAATAAAGTCCAAAAACGCTTCTTCGGTCATTCGAAGCTACGTCTGATGTAAGCGATTCATTCATACGGGAAATTTATCGGCCTGTTTCCGGCGAAATCGTAATATCTATTACATCGTCATGATAATCATAATTGCCGGGCGTAAAATCGGTAACCGGGGGCAAATCGAGTTTTTGAAGCTTTCTTTTCGCCGCGGGTAGCAGCTCGGGTTCAACATTAATGTTGGACAATGTTCCGTTCGATGTATCGAAAGCGCCCTTGTATTCCTGCTTGATTCTTAAAATTGCCCTGTCGCCCATATCGTTGTAAAGCTCGACACTGTCCTTTTCGATTTTGTTCACGGCGAAATCCTCAACGTAATCGCCGACCCGCAGTATCTCGCCGTTAATTATCGCAAAACCTTCGCCTTCTCTAAGCGCGATCGCGGAAAGAACGAGGTTCGGCGGATTTCGCAGTATCATCGGCGGAAGCGGATTAATCTCCGGCAGCTCCACGATCTCCTCGAAAACTTTTTCTTCTATCACATACAGAGGCTCGAACGGATCTGTTCTTCCATACCTGTCACGAAGAAGGGTGAACTCCGCAGGCGAAACCGGCGCCATTTTAGCGAATTGCGGCTGGACCGGCTCTTCACTCTTTGCGGGCTTTTTATTCTCCTGCGCGCCTGTGGAATTCGATCGGCTTCTTTCCGCCATATCCCCAATGGAAATAGTAGGCACACGCATGGGTGTCGTTTTTTTCGATTTCGGGCCGGGCATCAGCACGGCAATCAATATGATTACCAATAATACCGCTATGATTATCCTTCCCGTCTGACTTACCAAATCAGATCTCCTCGATAAAATACAAGTTCATGTCTATCGTCGCCTGAACTTCTCCGCTGAGATCCGGCGACCTTACGTCTATCTCTTCGAAAACCATCATTTTCTTCATTGCCCTGAGCTGGAACAGATAATTCGAAGATATCGAATAGTTGGACTCGAACATCACAGTGAGCGGCAGCCGGTTGACCTTGAAAACATCGTTCCTCGGCCCGACAGAAAGAAACGCCGTTTCGATCTCGCCTTCGATCAGGTTGAAGTTATCTCCGCCCACCTTTTCACAAAGCTGCCTCAACTCCTTGAGGAACACCGGTACCTCGGTGGCAAAAAGAATACCGTTGTCATTCTTGTTAAGTTCCGTGATCTGCGCCGCTTCTACCGGCCTGTTGAGCTGTCCGAGCGTTTTCAACTTTTCAAGCTGCAACTCGAGCATTCTTATTTCGCCTTCTTTCATCGAATAAGTGCTCTTTTTCTGCTTGTAGCTATTTACCGCCGGCGCTATCACAAGAAAATATGCTATGACCGAAACGATCAGTAAAAGCGCAAACAAAACAAGCATCTGCTTTTCGCGGCTCAGGCCGAAATATGTGTCACGGAACACTCTCATTTTATCTCCCTGAAGTGACACCTTATGACAAAACTTACCATCTTCCGGTCAAAAACATTCACTACATTCCTCGGCCCCAGCTCCGGGTCGAAAAATCTTCTTGAATTCTCCAGCGCCATCATGAAATCCGACACCGCCGGGCTGTCTTCCGCGATCCCTTCGAATTCCACAACATCCGGCTTTCTTATCACCATCGACGTCAACTGAGCATTCTTGGGAATCACGCTCTTGACTTCCTCGAACACCGGCGACATATTCATCGTGACCGGCGCGTTGGCGTCGAGAGGATTCAATCTCATCGTTTCCAGTTTCTTCTGCTTGAACTGGTTAAGCATGTTGTTCACGTTCTGCTCTTTGTATGTCTGCCTGTCGAGTTGATTATCGACACCCCGCGTGGTAAACGACAAAAACGCGTATATCCCGGCAAGTAGCACCGCAATGAAAAGCAGATACCTGAAAAACATATTTCTCTGCTGGGTGAAGATTTTGTTCTCGGTTATTTCCGGCGGCAGCAAATCCACCTGGAGCGGGAGCATATCAAGTTCCTGCCCCCTGAGCGACAGCCCCACGGAAGTCACGAAGTTCGAATCGACTTTCTCCATGATGCTGGCGGGGAACTGGTCTATGTTAAGTTTGATGTTGCCGAAAGGATTATGGAGTTCCACCGGGACATCCCCGACGGCGTTCTTCATATGTTCGAAAACTTCCATGCCGCCCTCGGCCCCGACGCTCATCACCATGCCCTGAAGCATATCTCCCCGCCTGTATTCACCCTGGTAATAGTTCATCGCGAGAAGCACTTCGCCTATCACACGATCCACAAACCCATTCGAAAAAGCGGACACATCGTTGTTGTCGAGTATGACATTCCGCGAGAACCTCAGGGTATCCCCGCTGAAAATGTTCATCGAAAGACCCTGGTAATCGAGAATCAGCGACATAGCGTTGCCCTGCATCGCGTCGGGCATACTGTTATGCAGTTCTCTCATTATGGAGAATGAACTTGTGTCGATTGATATCAGTTCGAGGTTCGCGGCCTTGAACGCTTCATAATACGACCTGCACAGGCTCTTGCGGGCAACCACCAGCATAATATTGATCTTCCGCCTGTCATGATCGTCGAATTCTTCTATCGGGTAATAATAAACAACCTTGTCCTCTTCGCTGAAAAGAACATATCGTTCAACTTCTTTTTCTATCAGCTTGCGAAGCCGTTCCTGCGGCATGGAAGGCAGGGTGATTATCCTGCTGACCACTCCCTTGCCCCTGACAGCGGTTACAACTTTTTTGGATTCGAATTTTCTCTCACGAAACAGTTCTTTTATAGCGCGCCCTACTACGTTCGGCCTGATGATCCGACCATCTTCAATGCAATCCGGCGGCATCTCAATTATGCCGATATTGCGAAGATAATACTCACCGGCAACCCGCTCGACCTGGGTAGCTCGAATATAATCCGGCGCAAGATCAACACCGATTACCGGTTCATAATCAATTAATTGCTGCACTCTGTTTCACAAATCCGAGTCCGGATTCTCCATCCATACAAAAATCACCGTGGTTGCCCACAGTTATTGACCTCAAATTATATTCCATACCAAATTCAAGTGTCAAATACATATTTGTTATTATTTATAGGGAGAAATGTTGAATTTCTCAAGTTTTAATGATTTGGCGACTGACATTTTGTGGAAAACTTGTTGCTCAATCGAAGTATCTTCGCTCGCATCCGATCGTTGACGCCGGGCCATGCCCCGGCAGAATCTCGATTTCATCGTCCAGCGAAAGCAGTTTTTCTTTTATCGACGTAATTATCGATATCCTGTCTCCACCCTCGAAATCGGTGCGGCCCACCCCGTCGTTGAAAAGGGTATCGCCCGTGAAACAAAAACCATTGAAAAGAAAACATACTCCGCCCGGCGTATGCCCGGGGGTGTAAAGAACTTTTATCTCATTTTCTTCGAAATCAACAATATCGCCATCCCTGAGAACATTGAAGCCCTGTTTCTGTTCTTCACGGGCATAAGGAGTTCTCTCCGTCCTGGGAATATTCAGGAATTCCGCTTCTTTCTCATGCAGCAGAACCGGCACATTCCATCTGTGCAACAACCCGTGCAATGCCCCTATATGATCGTTGTGACCATGCGTGAGAAGAACTTTCTCAAGTTCGAGTTCCTGTTCCTCAAGATATCCGATTATCCTGCTCGAATTTCCTCCGGGGTCGATGATAACAGCCCGGTTCCGCCCCGCGGCATTGAGCACATAACAATTTGTGTCGAGATAACCAACGACGATTGTTTTTATCTGCAATGTGTTCATAGTTAACATAATCAGCGAGTTAATTGTAAAGATACACAAAGGAATTTTCAACAAAAATCTCAACAATTATGAGGATTTTTAACAACATAAAAATAATTTTGACAAAAACTGCTGTTGTGAAAAACGGAACGTAATGTTTATAAATCAGTTCCTGATATCGCCTTTTTCAGCCGGTCGTACGTAGCCTCGATATGCTCACTGATTACCTTGGTATCACTGAGAACCGGCATAAAGTTGCAATCCCCGTTCCAGCGCGGCACGAGGTGAAGATGCACATGATCGACTATTCCCGCGCCCGCCACTCTGCCGAGATTCATACCGATGTTGAAACCGTGCGGTGACATCGTTTCGCCTATAACGGGAATCATTTTCTGCGTGAGCGCCATCATCTCCGCCACGGTTTCGCACGCCAGAGCGCCGAAATCACCGGTATGTTTATACGGCACAAACATCAGGTGACCTGAATTGTAGGGGTAAAGATTCATCATTATGTACGAATGCTCCCCTCGATGGAGAACGAGGTTTTTTCTATCGTTTTCCGGATCGGCCTCATGGTTTGCGCACAGCACGCAACCATGATTTTTTTTCCCGGCCTCTTTTTTGCCGTCATCCATGCCGAGAATGTATTGAATTCTCCATGGTGCCCAGATTCTGTCCATTTTTTCCTCCGTTCCGGTACGTGATTCAGTCGCGTTCATTTTTTTCCGGAAAAACTTTGTCCGGGTTCAAAATGCCTTTCGGATCGAACACATCTTTGACCGATTTCATGAGTTCGAGCACTGTTTCGGACAGCGCCAGCGGCATGTACATTCTCTGCGTGTAGCCGATCCCGTGTTCGCCGGATATCATCCCGCCGAGCGCGACAACCGCGCGGTGTATGTCCGAAATGAGCACGGGCAGTTCATCGCGCCATTTCCTGTCGTCCATGTCGCCCTTGATGATATTCGCATGTATGTTTCCGTCGCCGGCATGCCCGTAGCAGATCGTGGTAAAACCATGCTTTTTTGATATTTCTTTTACCTTTTTAAGTAATTCCGGCAACTGTGCCCTCGGCACCACCGTATCCTCTTCTTTATACGCGGATATCTTTTTTACAGCCTCCCCGATCGCGCTCCGCATATCCCACATCTCTTTCTGCCTCTGGCTCGATTCCGCGACCAGCACGTCTTTCGCCTGCTCGTCGAGCAGTATCATGCCGACCTTTTCCAGCTCCCTGTTTATTGAATCGACATCGTTCCCATCCAGTTCTATAAGCAGCAGCGCCTCTGAATCACTGTAGGGAAAGGACTTGCCGAGCATCTTTTCAGCGCTCTGGATCGCGTCGCGCTCCATGAATTCCGCGGCGCACGGCACCACCTTGTTAATGAAAATCGCGTTCAGCGCAACCGCGGCCTGTTCCATCGAATCGAACGGCGCGAGAAGCGTCCGTTTCACCGACGGCCTGGGAATAAGCTTGAGAAATATTTTCGTTATTACCGCAAGGGTGCCCTCCGAACCCACAATAAGGTTGGTGAGATCATATCCTGTTACATTTTTAAGTAGCTTTCCTCCCGTATTTATGATGCGGCCATCAGGCAGCACCGCCTCGCAGCCGAGCACATAATCACGGGTCACGCCATACTTGAGCGCGCGCGCGCCGCCGGCGCATTCGGCAAGGTTTCCGCCGATCATGCACGTGCCGCGGCTCGCCGGGTCCGGCGGATAAAACAGGTCCAGTTCTTCGACCGCGTTGTGAAGATTTTCGACTATCACGCCGGGTTCCACTATCGCGATCAGGTTCTTTGTGTCGATTTCTATTATCTCCGCCATCCGGTCGAGCGAAAGGCACACGCCTCTTTTCACGCATAACGCGCCGCCGCTCAAACCCGTTCCGCCTCCGCGGGGAGTCACGGCTATGCCCCGCTCCCAGCATCGTTTCATTATCCGCGACACTTCTTCCGTTTTCGCCGGGCGCACCACTACATCCGGTTCGAATATGAAATCCTCGGTTTCATCATGGGTGTACGGCTCCATGTCGTCCCCGCCGGTGATTACATATTTTTCACCGATCAGTTCCCTGAAAAATTCGATGTCGCTGTTGTCCGCTTTTGTGTATTCTCTCATGCCCTCATCCCCTGTCGAAGTCGTATGTATATTAACAGAACAGTAATATGTTGTAAAATACATATTCCATAACAACTTTTTAAATATTATAGAAAATGTGCCAACCGGCTAATTCTGTATTATAATTTTTAAGAGAGATTGTCCTTCAAATATGATTGCAAATAGATACAAAACCCATTGTTATCTAATCATGCTCTTGTTGTTTGCTGTTGTGTTTGTAGTTATAACCGGCTCCGCGTTAGCTGTTCAGGAATCCGATATCGTGAATAACTTCGTAGGCATCTTTTCGCCGGATCAGAGTGAAAGAACGGCGGCACGCAACAGCATAAGCAATGGTGAAGCAACACCGAGCGCGACAATGGCGCTCCTCGAGGTCGTCCGCCGATGGAATGAGCTTTCGCCGGAAGCGCAACGTGAAATTTCTAAATACCTCGCGGTCGAAACAGACTCGCGCGGAGAAACGAGATCGGTAAAGAGCGTGGCCACAAATGGCTGCACGGCTGTTGTATCTTTTACCGACAAAAGAATGGATTCAAAACACTTCAGTGTGTATTACAAAGAATCCGGAAGCCATGCAGCTACCGATGAATACATTCAGTCGGTGATAAACGCGCTTGAACATTCATGGGACTATGAACTTATCACGCTCGGTCTTCCCCAGCCCATAATGCCAAAAGGGAGAATGGATGTTTTTATTTGCAACCTGATAACCGAAACAGGCGGAGTGCTGGGCGTCACATGGTTGACAGAACCGTTTGTGAACAATACCTGCTCAACATATCTAGAATTCGATAACAATTTCAGCGAGATGGACGGCTATTCTGATTTCAGCGCGGAAGATTATATGGAGTCCACTGTCGCACATGAGTTTTTTCATTCCATCCAGGTGGGAATAAATTACAGAGCGCCTTCGACCTGGCTGATCGAGACTTCCGCAGTGTGGATGCAGGAAGAGGTTTTCCCGGACAATAACGATTATCTCAACTATGTGGAATTACTTTTCTCACAACCGGACAGATCAATTGTTGATACTTCCGGAATGTATTACTATCAGCAGCATTTTTTTCTGCGACATATAACAGAGCACGTTTCTCCGGCTTTCGTGATCGACATATGGAATAACATCAAGAACACCTGTGTTGAAGGCTCACTGGTTTCATGGTGTCACTATAATACGCTGGAAACCGAGCTGTTGAGAGATATGCTTGTCGAGCATGACACTGACATGGAAACGGTTCACAGGGATTTTTATGTCGCGAATATTACAAAAGATTACGCCGATGGAAACGACCCGCGATTCCCTCTCGTAAAAATGGAATCCGCGTATTTCTACGATGATGATTCCCTGGCGAAATCAGGTAGTTTAGACCGTTATTCTTCCGCTCTTTATTCCACAGGGATATGGGAATTAAGTGAGAAATTCTTTGTGGATTATAATTTTTATGGTGAAATGGTGCCGTACTGGAATATATCACTTGTCTGTTTCAAAAACGACGGCTCATACGAAGTTTCACATTACAAACCATCGGACGGAAAAGCATCTTTTTCTTCACCACTTATAGACAATGAAACCGGATGCAACAAAGTTGTCGCAATAATCAATAATTCGAGCCAGTATTCTATCAAAAGAGTTTATGAGATAGCACTCACGAAAAGATCAGGTGAGACCCTGGAACACGAAATGGATATCCCTGCGGGCTGGAGCCTGCTCGGCATGCCGGTTTCCGGCGGAGATGTCACGCCACAAAACGTTTCAGGCCTTGCCGGAGCCCAGATTTTCCAGTTGAAGGATGATAGTTTTGTTTACGATGAAGAGAGCTTCGACGCTCCCGCGCCGGGAATGGCATACTGGGTGTATCTCGAAAATGAGGGCACGGCTCATTTCAGCGGATTCGAGTCGGGGATCAGCGAGGTGGCCCTGAAACGGGGCTGGAATTTCATTTCCGTTCCGGGAATGGATGAAACCGCCTGGAGCACCTCAACCATAAAGCTGAAACTGAGCGACAGTTCGACATTGACCCCGGGTACACCTGAGGCTGATAAATACATCGACCCCTTGCTGTATGAATATGATCCCGGGCTCAATCCGCCGGATTATGTTTCCTATTCGCTGGAAGACGGACATGTGATGGTGCCGGGCAAGGGTTATATGCTCAAGGCACACAAATCATGCTCTCTGGAATTCCCGGCTTATTGACATAATTCAGAAATAAATAAACGGACGGCTGCAATATTTAACCGCATTGGAGCGGTGTTATTTGCTCGATACGATTTTGAGAAGCCTGGAATGAAAAACAATAAAACAAACTTCGGAGAATACCTCAGATTTTATCCCCTGTCGAAGTCGTATGTATATTAACAGAACGGCTTTGCATTGTAAATTGATCGGGGCACAGGTTCAACAAATATAATACAATTCGACTCCGGAAAGCCGAAAATGGTTTATAATAATGAAGTAATGAAATACAGGATTAAATATTCCATTCATTATTTTACTTCATATATATCTATTATTATCCTCATGTTACTGACTGTCTCGTTCACTTTCAGCAGTCCGGCTTTTGGGATAGAGGAATCCGATATCGTGAATAACTTCGTCGGTATCTTTTCGCCGGATCAGGGCGAACGAACGGCGGCACGCAACACCGTAAGCGATAGTGAAATAACGCCGAGCGCGACAATGGCGCTGATAGAGGTCGTCCGCCGATGGGATGAGCTTTCGCCGGAAGCACAGCTTGAAATTTCTAAATACCTCGCGATCGAAACAGACTCGCGCGGAGAAACGAGATCGGTCAGGAGCGTGGCTACAAACGGCTGCACGGATGTTATTTCGAAAGAGAACGACGCCAGTTCCGAATCCGAGCATTTCAAGGTGTATTACGAGGTATCGGGAAGCCATGCCGCCACAGGCGAATATGTCCAGTCGGTGATAAACGCGCTTGAGTATTCATGGGACCATGAAATTAACACGCTGGGGCTGCCGCCTCCGATATTGCCGAACGGGAAAATGGATATTTATATATGCAACCTGACAACGGAAACCGGCGGGGTGCTGGGCACTACATGGTTGATAGAGCCGTTCGAGGATAATACCTGTTCGGCATATATAGAAATTGATAACGATTTCAGCGAGATCGTGCCTTTTTCCGATTTCAGCGCGGAAGATTATATGGAATCGACAATTGCGCATGAGTTTTTTCATTCCATCCAGGTGGGAATGAATTACATGGCGCCTTCGATCTGGATGTTCGAGATTTCAGCTATGTGGATGCAGGAAGAGGTTTTTCCGGACAATAACGACTACCTGGATGAAGTAGACCTGCTTTTCGACGAACCGGACAGGCCGATCGATGATGTTTCGGATTCATATTATTATCAGCAGCATTTTTTTCTCAGGCACTTAACAGAGCACGCCGCTTCACCGGCTTTCGTTGTAGATATGTGGGATAATATCGAAGATACGTGTGCGGATGGTTCGAGTATTTCATGGTGCGATTCGGATACGGTGGAAATCGAACTCATGAACGATATGCTGGTCGATCTGGACACGGATTTCAGAACGGTTTACAGGGATTTTTACGTCGCGAATATCACTAAAGATTACGCGGATGGAGATGATGAGCATTTCCCTGAAGTAAAAATGAATTCCGTGTATTTTTACAGCAATGATGAAACTGAGAAATCCGGTATTATAGGGCATTATGCTTCCGAGCTTTATTCGACGAGCGCATCGGACGCCGGATATTTTTTGGATTACGATTTCGACGGCAACACATCTGCGGCCTGGGATTTGTCGGTGGTATGCTTTAAAAGCGACGACACTTACACTGTATCGCACTATGCCGCCACCGCAGGGAAAGCCTCTTTTTCTTCGCCTCTTGTAAGTTCCGAAACCGGGTGCAGCAGAGTTGTCGCTATAGTCAATAATACGAGCGAGTATTCCACGCAAAGAGATTTTGATATAACTTTCACGAAAAGCGCCGGTAATATCGTGGAGCACGAGACGGCGATACCGGCCGGCTGGAGCCTGCTCGGGATGCCGGTTTCCGGCGGAGATGCCACGCCTCAATACGTTTCGGGCCTCTCGGGAGCGCAGATTTTCCAGTTGAAGGATGATAATTTTGTTTACGAGGAAGAAGATTTCGATAACCCCGCGCCGGGAATGGCGTACTGGGTATATCTCGAAAGCGCGGCAACAGCACATTTCAGCGGGTTCGAGTCGGAAACCGGCGAGGTGGCTCTGGAGCCGGGCTGGAATTTTATTTCCGTTCCGGGAATTGACGAAACCGCCTGGAGCGCATCAACCATAACGCTGAAACTGAGCGGCAGTTCGACATTGACGCCGGGGACAACCGAGGCTGATGAATACATCGACCCCGTGCTGTATGAATATGATCCCGGGCTCGATCCGCCGGATTATGTTTCCTATTCGCTGGAAGACGGACACGTGATGGTGCCGGGCAAGGGCTATATTATCAAGGCTCACAAAACATGCTCTCTGGAATTTCCGGTTTATTAACATAATTCAAAAAAACAAACGGTCAGTTGTAAAGTTTACCCGGGCTTTGGGCTGTGCTATGATATTTGGTTGATACGATTTTGAGAGGCTTGAAATGAAAAACAAGACAACGAATTTCGGTGAGTACCTCAGACCTTCACTTTACGAGTTGATGAAAGCGATAAGGCTGGACGTCGAGTACATCAGGGGCAGCGGCGATTATCTTTATTACAAAAATGATAAAGGCGAAGATGTGCCGGTGCTTGATCTCGCCGGCGGATTCGGGTCGACCATTCTCGGGCACAACCATCCCGAGATAAAAGAACTGATCCAGGATGCGCTTAACAGGGAGATTCCGATGCACGCCCAGGGTTCTCTGCGCGAGACGGCGGGCAGGCTCGGAGCGAAGCTTTCGAGTCTCTACCCCGGCAGGGAAAAGAGGATGGTGATCTTTACCAATTCCGGGACGGAGGCGGTAGAGGCGGCTCTCAAGCATGCCGAGCTTAACAGGGTAAAAAAACTGATGGAACTCGGGAAAGCCATCTACAGGAATTACAGCGAGATAAAAGAGTTCCACAAGATGAACAGCAAGGTCGTGCTGCCGAAAGAATACCGCGAAAAAGGTTTCGACGCGATGATCGGGGATATCCTGATGCAGACGAAGATGCTCGAAACGATGCGCCCGATTGTTATCTGCACGGAAAAGTCGTTTCACGGCAAGACGAGCAGCGCGCTTCGGATCACGGGGAACCCGATGTACCGCGAGGCGTTCAAGGGGTTGAGCGGTATCGATGCGCGGTTCGTGGAGTTCAACAACCTGATTGATCTCGAGAACGCGCTCGCAGAATGCTATTTCACGATTAGAAAACTCAAAGTCGAAGGCAACGAGATAAAGATTTACGAGGAGTTCGTGCTGAACGTTACGGCGTTCATCATCGAACCGATACAGGGTGAAGGCGGAATCCATATCGCGACCCAGAACTACATGAGAGGTATCCAGAAGCTGAAGGAAAAATACGGGTTCGAATGGATACTGGACGAGATTCAGTCCGGGATGGGAAGAACCGGCAAGCTGTTCGCGATGGAGCATTTCAAATTTGATTACGACGAGGTGGATTACGTTACGCTTTCGAAATCGCTCGGTGGCGGGACGCACAAGATAGGCGCTTTGCTTATAAGGGATTCGGTTCATGACCCGGATTTCGGGATTCTGCATACATCCACTTTCTGCGAGGATTCGGTTTCGAGCATGGTGGGAATCAAAGTCCTGGATTTGCTGACCCGAGATAACGGAAAAATGATGAAGGGCATCGCGTCGCGCGGGAAGCATTTTCTGCTGGAACTGAACAAGCTGAAAGAGGAGTATCCGGACGTTATCCGGGATGTCCGCGGGCTCGGGCTGATCATAGGGCTGGAATTCGATACGATGGATAACAACTCGGCGCTGACGTTCCAGAGAATGGGCCAGCAGGGAGTCATGGGCTCTGTACTGTCCGGTTATATGCTGTACGAGCACCGGATCAGAACGGCCCCGCCGCTGAATTCGCTGGTTTCAAAAAAACCGTCGAATATCATCCGTATCGAGCCGTCGGCGAAAATATCGAGTGAGGACATAGACAGGACGGTCGCGGCGCTGAAACGCGCCTGCGAGATCATCAGGCGCTGCAATGGATACGAGCTTACGAAGTTTGTGGTGCATAAGGAAACTCCGGGTTCGGAACACGAGCCGAAGGATTTCAGGCATATCGATACACGCGCGCAGAAACACGATCCCGAGTTCGACAATTCGCGCAGAATGGCGTTCCTGGTCCATCCGCTGGACATAAACCAGGTGTGCGAGGATTTCGATCCTTCGCTGCAGCAACTGGGCGCCGAGAAGGATCCGAAAACGGGAATCACCGAGCGGGAACAATACTGGAACACGCTGGTTCCGCTGCTCGATACGTTCATATACAGGATTGTGAATGTGAGGTCGCCGAGAACAGGCGATATGACGAGAGCTCATTTCATCGGTTTTCTTTATACGACAAAACAGATGGTGCATTTAAGGAAGAATGATCATAACAGCCTTGTCTCGCGGCTTCAACAGGGCGTCGATCTCGGAGTGGATCTCGGGGCTCAGATAGTCGGTCTCGGAGCGTTTACTTCAATCGTTACGCACAACGGCACCGATCTCGATGATACTTACGTGAGGATAACGAGCGGTAATTCGTATACATCCGCGCTGATCTGGCAGAGTGTTCTGAAGGCCGCAAACTATATGGATCTGGAGCTGGGCAAAAGCACATGCGCGATAGTGGGAGCCGGCGGAAATATCGGGAGCGTTACGGCAAGCCTGCTTGCAGAGGACACCCCGAACCTGATTCTAATCGGGCGGGACAGATGGAAATCCACCGACGATCTTAAAAAGGTCGCTTACACAATATATTCCGATTGCGTGGATATTCTGAGAACCACCCGGCCCGAAAAGCTGAAGGGCCTGCCGGCAGCGCTGGCCGCCGACCTGATGATGCCTTATGCGGCGCTGATGCAGAAGGAACTGCGATTCGATGAGGAGAAAATCACGGAGTTTATCGAACAACACTATTCCGGCAAGGATCAGAAAATTGCGAGCCTTATCAGGTCGATATTTTTCAGGAGACCGGATCACGATATCGGGGAAAAGATTTTTCAGGCTATACAGCTCAAGCACGGGAAAGATCCTTATGTCATTCTGACAACCAACGCGAAGAAACATTTGCCCAATGCCGATATTGTTGTGTCGGCTGTCAGCGCGGATACGGCAATAATCGATCCTAAGTGGATCAAGCCCGGCGCGATTATAAACGATGCAAGCCTGCCGCCGAGCATTTCCAACGAGATTTACGATAAACGGCCCGATGTCCTTGCAATCCAGGGCGGGATCGGACACCTGCCGGAGTATATCGACCTGGGGATTCCCGGGCTGGCCGCCGGCGCGACGCTCGGCTGCATGGCGGAAACCTTTATTCTTACCATGATGAATATGGTCGAGAATTTCAGTTACGGCAAAATTACCAAGCAGCAGGTGGTTAAGATATGGGAAGCGGGCGAGATTCTCGGTTTCGGTCTGGCCGCGATTAAATTCAGAAATAATCAGAAACTGACCAGAGAACTCGCGAAAGATATTAAAAACAGATCAAAATCCAACGAGAAATAATTCGACTCATTTTTCGCGTCATTTCTTAAAATAAGAAACCCGCCTTTTCAGGCGGGTTTTTTCATTCTTAAGTTTTCCATTCTGCTTGTTCGACAGTTTGAATTGTTCGATAACTAAAAACGCATCAACTCATCGCAGTATGCGGAACAGCCTGTGCTCTAGTTATCCATACAGTATGTGCCGTCCCAGTAGCAGGCGGCGTCCCCTTCACATGTCGCCTGATCTGCATAACCGGAGCAGCTTGATCCTGCATTATCCACACAGTATGTGCCATCCCAGTAACAGGCAGCGTCCATTTCGCATGTTGCCATATCGTAGTATGTCGAGCAGCTTGACCCCGCGTTATCCACGCAGTATGTGCCGTCCCAGTAACAGGCGGCATCCATCTCGCATGTCGCCATGTCGTAGTATGTCGAGCAGCTTGACCCCGCGTTATCCACGCAGTATGTGCCGTCCC
>DAOSYA010000014.1:41184-52947 GCA_035380865.1 bacterium | reverse complement strand
CATACGCAACAGTATGCTCCCTCACCACTCACTTGCTGTTCCTTGTATTATCAGTCTTATCACGATTTTAACCTGCGCTGGTGAGAAATGCAGGTTAATTGGTAAGAATTCCTCCATTACGTGCCATACCTGATAAAATTGTATATGAAGTTGCATTTTATACGCTGCAAGGGGGCGGGAATCGTTTATGGAATGTTCTGAAGTTGCGGGTATCATAAAAAATTCGAGAAGAACCGTTGCTTTCACGGGAGCGGGGATTTCGGTGGAGAGTGGAATACCGCCGTTCAGGGGTGAGAATGGATTATGGAACAAATACAACCCGAAGTATCTGGATATTAACTATTTTCTGAACGAGCCGGAACAATGCTGGAAGATAATCAAAGAAATCTTTTATGATTATTTCGGCAGGGCAAAGCCGAATGCCGCCCATATAACGCTTGCGGAGATGGAAAAGCAGGGTTATCTCAAAGCGTTGATAACCCAGAATATCGACAACCTGCACCAGGAGGCGGGAAGCAGGAATGTTTACGAGTTTCACGGCGCTTCGCATACGCTCCTGTGTATGAGCTGCTTCAAAAAGTATAGTGTTAATGAAGATATTCTTGGACAGTTGCCCCCGCGCTGCCCTGAATGCGGCGGATTGCTGAAGCCGGATTTTGTTTTCTTCGGAGAACCGATTCCAGCCGATGTGAGCAGGGCTTCTTTCAAGGAAGCCGAGGATTCGGACGTTTTTATCGTGATAGGAACGACAGGAGAAGTTATGCCTGCCTCGCTGCTGGCTTACACGGCGAAGCAGAGGGGAGCCGTTCTGATCGAAGTCAACCTCACGGAATCGAAATACACGAATGAAGTAACGGATTATTTTCTGCAGGGTAAAGCGACGGAGATAATGGAGCAACTGGCGGCGGATCTGGGAATGGCGGATAGCGGCGCTGCATATAAGTAAGTATGCTTGACAAATGGCACCTGTGCGCATTTCTGTTTTTTGGGAACGGAAGGCTGAATACCATGAGTTCACCTGTAGCTGTTCGGGTATGCCTGCGGTATACTGTAGTGGGGAGTAATATGTCAGGGCGGCAAAAAGCAGTTTTCCCGGAATATCATGTAGTCCGGATATGCGGATACCGCGACATATCATGAATCCCGGGATGTGTGGACAACTGGAAGAGCACATGCCGAAGCCGGAACGAAGTATACCCGGAGCAATGGGCGATGCAAAAGGAATAAGCAACTGAATCAGTCGATATTGGAAGACCCGGTACATGTCGCAGAAAGACACAACAGACGGAATACTCGATATCAAAATAACTTATAACTGCAATAACCTGTGCAGGTTTTGTGAGGCGGGCGATAAAAGAAAGACATTCGGAGACGGTTCCGAAGACGGAATAAAAAAGGTACTTTCAGAGAATAGAGAAACATACGACCGGCTTGTCTTCAGCGGCGGAGAGCCCACCTTGCACAGGTCCCTGCCGGAACTGGTTCGTTTTGCGAAGCATGATCTTGAATATGACACTGTTCAAATCCGTTCAAACGGCAGAATGTTCATTTACAGGGATTATTGTGAAAAGATAATCGAGGCCGGCGCCGGCCGGTTTGCAATATCCGTACATGGGCATTGTTCCGCATGCCATGATTTTCTGACAGGTAGAAAAGACAGTTTTGTGGAGACCGTGGGCGGGATAAGAAACCTGCTGGAGCTGGGACAGACTGTTGAGACCAGAACCGTGATAACAAAGCCCAACTACAGGCATCTACCGGAAATCGCCGGTCTGTTGATCTCCCTGAATGTGAGGCGGTTTGTGTTTTCTTATCCTAATATAGCCGGAACCTGTGAGCGAAACGTAGAGTCTATCGTGCCCTGGATGTCGCTTGCTTCACCTTATGTCAAAAAAGCGCTCGATATCGCGGGATCAGACGGAAGGCTGTCTCTTGCGGAAGCGATTCCGGCGTGCATGCTGGCGGGATTCGAGGATTATATCGCGGGGGAACAGCGTTTCGTCGGAACGGTTATGGATGGCAGTGGAGCAGCAGATGATTTTTCCGGGCATGGAAAAAAGTCTCTGAAGGAAAAAGGGCCGGGATGCCCCGGATGCAGACGGTTCGACCGGTGCGAGGGAGTGTGGCCGGATTATCCTGTATATTTCGGTTGGGAGGAGTTCGAACCTCTGAAGTGAGCGTAATCGAACTTCCTCCGGAAAAGGAAATCATTCCCTGACTGACAGGGCGGAGAATAATGGCAAATCTCGGGTACATGCAGGTAACGAGACTCTGTAACCAGAAGTGCCGGTTCTGCTCGAACCCGGAAAGAGAGTCCACTCTCGATTTCAGGCAGGGAATTGAACAGATAAACAGTCTTCGTGATCAGGGATACACAGGGGTGATGCTGACAGGCGGGGAGCCGACTCTTTCCGAGCATCTGCCCGCATTTTTGAAGTATTGCGACGAGATCGGGTTTATGCACAAGCTGATCACGAACGGGCAGAGAATTTGTGATCCCGAATATCTTGAAATGCTTATCAGCAACGGGCTGAAGCATGTGTGCGTGTCGTTCCATTCCTGCAGGCCCGGGGTGCAGAATTACCTGACACAGAACCCTGAGTCGTTGCAAAACATAATTCGATCGTTCGAGAACCTTTCCGCTTATGACGACATTGCTGTTGATATACTGACGACGATAAATAAATATAATGCGGACCATCTCAGCGACAATGTCGAGTTTCTCATGGAAAAAATTCCGTTCTTCTTCCATTTAACCTGGAACAATCTCGATCCGAAAATGAACAGAACCGTGGAGTATCCCGATGTGATACACAGGCTGAGAGACATCGAGGTCGAACTGAAGAAGGCCATGGATTATCTGAGTGAGAAGGGAAAGCCTTTTCAGGTCGAGCGTCTGCCACTCTGCTACATGGCGGAGTACGCGCATCTGTCGACCGAGACCCGCAAAATCGTGAAGGAGGAAAAGAGGCTTCTGTATTTTCTCGACGAGCGGGGCTGCCTGTTATGGAATGAATGGGAGCACGGGAAAGCGGAATGCTGCAAATCATGTTCTCTGGAGACTATCTGCGCGGGCCTGTATGAGATTGACAAGTGCTATTCGTCAAAAGAACTTTATCCGCTTTTTATCGACAAACAGAAGGTAATAGACAGAATTCTTGGAAGCGGTTTGGATTAACCGGGATTCCGGTAGTTGACCGGGTTTGTTGAAAAATAGTTTACCGTGAATTTGATGTTGTGATGTTTTGAGTTCATGATCAAGTCTATCCGTTTATCGTTCGGAATCCTGTTTCAGTTCATAAAATCCAATGGTTAAAATGTCTTTTCCGTAGCTGAAAGAGAAATCTTTTACGGCGGGAATATCTCTTGTCATTACCGGTATCGCATTGAAATTCTCCATAATATACCTGCATTGCGGCTGCTCTTCGTCCTCAGGCTCATACGGGAATGTGTAGCAGCTTATTCCCCTGTAAAACAAAACTTTTCTGCTGTCGAAATATTTTCGTGGCGCTGAAATGAAATCCGAGTATTCCACCCAGATATGATTTTTATTATTGAATTCGGACAGATAATAAGGCATTTCAGTACAGATGTTTCCGATATGCTTATCCATTTGAATGATGAATAGGTTTCTGTCAATAAGAGGTATGTTGCCGGATAGAAAATCATATTCCATTTGCGGCGAATGCTTGTATTTTACAATTTTATATGCCGGAAACCAGGAGGCCGCGATGAGCGCGACAACAACAAACCACAGCATGGCTTTTTGTTTGTATTTAATTTTGATCGATTCGACGAGCCATGCTCCTCCGGCTCCTGCTATCAGTATGTAAAAATGTTGATAAGCAAGCTGGAATCTCACATCGTTTATGGTTCTCGTATTTATTGGAGAATACAGAAAAGCAAACATAAGTGCCGGGACAATTGAAAAAAGGAGTAATTTTCTGTTTTTTCTGATGAGTATCACAACGCCTATTATGAAGAAGGCGATGATTATCAGTGGAGTGAAACAGGGGTCGAAAAAAGGATTTGAGGAAAATCCGTATTCACCACCGGCACTGTTTGTTATGCCTAATGTTTTTAGAATCAGATTGGGGGCTTCTTCAAGGTAAACGCCCTGTTTGACGGAACCCGACTGCAAACGATACTCGTTGTATGCGAGAAGCATCGGACTGATGGAAAGCAGAATAAAAAGCAGCGTGTTGAGAATAGATTTGTAAAATTTGAAGATGGCCCGGAAATTTCTCGTAAAACATATTCCGAGCAACAGTACGCAAATGGGAAAGAACATCATGATGGGGCGTGTCTGCATGGTGAATGAAAGGAAAAGCAGACCCGCGAAGAAAAAGCGATATTTACCGCTTCTGACAAAGAACAGGAATGAAAGCAGGGTGATCAATTGACCGAATACTGCCAGGATGAACATGCTTTCCGTGGCGGAATATTTTACATGCACCGGAAGAATTGCCAGGAACAGCGCAGAGAGGATGCCGGCGATTTTGGAGCGGGAGATTTCGGTGCTGATGAAATATAACGGGATCACTGAGAGTGTGCCGATGATTGAATTTACGATGAAAACGGTTTTTTCCGTTCTTCCGAAAAGGGAAAGAAATGTGTGGAAAAAAGCGAAGCATCCATGGCCGTATTTCCCGACATAGTTGAATGGAGAATACTCTATTATCTGGCGCACGTAGTTATAAGCGTGCGAGTTGGTGTGCGCAATGGTGTGCGGAGCAACGAGGATTCTGAGCAGCAGCGCAATAATTACGACTAAAAGAATCCATAAAAAATCACCGAGCCGGATTTTCACGTCGAGGTGCCTGTTCAACAGCGGAATACCTGTTGCGAAAAGGGCGGCAGCAAAACAGAACTGAAGAAAAAGAGGGCTGAACACGAGATTGCCGGCTATTGATAGAATCGATATATATATGAGGAGTACGATGATTGTAGTTTCGACATATCCAGGCGATGAAATTATCAGAAACAGTTTTCTGAGCCGGCTTACTTTTTTTTCTTGCTCAATGCTCATTTAAATAATCCTGAAAACAGGTTTGTATCAATCAGTGATATCCTTAATTCTGCAAATGTTGAAATTTGTTTTAAGCGATTCGATTGTTTGCCTTGCCGTTTCGATTTTTCTTTTGAGCGGCCATGTAATCCCGGACTTGACTCTAAGCCTCGGATCCTTAATCTGCGTTTCGAAATCGACGAGTTCGATTCCATGGAAAACATAAACCATTTTTTTGTTTTTCCCGCCCGATGTCGCGACGGCGAGATTATGAACCGTTTCGCCGAGCGTTATGCGTGCCGTTCCGTAAAAAGGAATTCGAAGGCCCGGCGAAACGCCGCATGGGATTTCCAACACGCTCCGATTGCCTTTTTTCCACAGTTGATATTGGCCCGGGAAATACGGCTGGTCCGGGGCCGGGGGGAAGGTTTTCTGCTCTCTGAAATTTTCAGGTGTCGTTCCTCTGTTGAGAATATTGTTCGCGGCCCTGTAGAAAGGAATCCACGGGCCGGGCATAACGGACGAATCATATTTGTAGTCTAGTTCTTCCAGCACGTCGAAAATCGCGGGTGAAATATTCCATCCCGGCGCCCTGAATCCTGCAAGTGGCTCTTGAATAATTTCTGATAAAATGGTGTCCGCCGAAACAATTTGTTTCCTGAGTTCATCCTTGTTCAGTTTATATAAATCGAGTCTGTGGTCCATCGAGTGGTTTGCAATCTCGTGTCCGCTGTTGTGTAGCAGCCTGATAAGCTCGCTGTTCTTTTCGATTAAGGCGTCTTTTCCAACGACAAAGAAAGTGGCTTTGATATCGTATTCCTCGAACAGCGAAATAAATCCCGGTATTCCTTCATCATAGACGGCGTTGAGGTTTGTTTCCGCCAGAGGAGAAAATCCCCGGCAGGAAAGATAATGATCAATGGGATCGAGGTCGATTGAGACAGCAATGGTTTTGTTCTTAGCAGTGTTCATTCAGCCCGTTCCAGAATCCCCGGTTTTGTGAAGGTGTGATTATAAATTCTTCCTGATTTCGGCAATGCTGCTTTTCATTTTCAACAACAATGTCAGGTGAAGTCCAATGCTTTTAATAATTCCTGTAGCCTTGTGCATGTTCATTCTTGAGCCTTTAATGTTTTTCCATGAGAGTACGGCAGGAATCTCAAGGATTGTCAACCCGGCGGACAGTGCAAGTATCAACATTTCAAGATGAAATTGTTTTCCGTTCGACTGAGGCATTATGGATTCGAATACTTCGGCCCGGTAACCCCTTGTCATCCCGGTTGCCATTGTTATTCTGCCTTTAAAAATAATTGAAATGATTTTGTTTGCATATTTGCTGATGATTTTTCTGTATGCCGGTATCTGTTCAAGGTTCCCGCCCCGAAGATATGGAGAGGCAATTACTATATCCGGATTGCCGGACTCGAGCCTTTCTAATATTTCTCCCACGATATCGAGGCCCCAGGTCAGATCGGCTTCCGTCGTGATAATGTATTTCCCGGCTGCGGCATTTATTCCCTGTTTCAAGGCGTATCCTCTGCCCATATTGGGTTTGTAGGAAACAAGCGTTATCTTTTCATTGTGTTCGGAGAACCCACCGATAATTTCAGCGGTTGCGTCGGAACTTCCATCGTCGACAAAGATCAGCTCTGCGCCGTGTCCTGATTCCGCCATGTATTCAGAGACAGCCGTAACGGTTTCACGAATGATTCCCTCCTCATTGTAGGCGGGAATTATTATTGATACAGCAATAGATGAATCCATAGCAGTGAAGTACCAGATCAGGTCTTTTAGTCAATTTTAGATTAACAGGACTGAAAATGAAAGAAAGAACCATTTCTACCGCGAGAGCTTATTATTGCTGTACGTATTCAAAGACAGGCAGGGCGGGTGATTTAATGCTGCGGTTATCAGTAATGAAGAATCAAACATGGCATTTGCTGATCCGACTTCCCAAGATCATCATATATGCAGATTTGTGTCAGATATGAAAAGCAAGGGGAAGGCTCAGGAAAAATAGAAGCGGATTGGAAGCAAATCCATTAATTATCAATATAATTAAGCAACGCGCTTTTTGATGCGGCGGTCTCGACGTCGCCGGAGAAGCGGCCTGTGATTATCTGTTATTGTGTGGAAGTGAAAGAATGGCACTGAAAGTGATTGTAATAGGCGGCGGGGCGTCCGGCCTGTTTGCCGCGATAAGGGCGGCAAAGCTCGGGGCTGAAGTGACGGTGCTTGAAAAGATGGACCGCCCGGGCCGGAAACTGGCTATAACGGGCAAGGGACGGTGTAATCTCACGACGGGGCACAAGCTTGAAAAGGCGATATCGGAATTCGGGCCCAACGGGAAATTTTTATACAGCGCGTTCTCGCGGTTTTTCTCGGGTGAGTTGATTCAATTTTTCGAAGAGCTTGGAATCCCCGTAGTACTCGAGCAGGGGAAGAGATATTTTCCGATGTCGGGCAAGGCGTCGGATGTCGTGGATTGCCTTCTTGAAAAATTGAAAGAAGAGGGCGGTGTTGTTAAAGCCGGGTGCCGGGTGCTGGATTTGCAGCATGAAAGTGACGGTGGATTTCTTGTCATGACGGATGAAACCCTGTATCGCGCGGACAGGGTGGTGCTCGCGACCGGGGGGGCGTCGTATCCCGGGACCGGCTCGTCGGGAGATGGATACAGGCTCGCGGGCAAGCTGGGACATACGATTGTTAAGCCGTCTCCCGCACTGGTTCCTGTTGAGTTGGGGGGTGACATCCATAAAGAACTTTCTGCGATGTCGCTGAAAAATGTTGAAGTTGATTTGTATTGCGGCGAAAAAAAGATCGATGGAAAATTCGGAGATATGATGTTCACGGATTTCGGGATGACCGGTCCGGCTGTCCTTCCCCTGGGGAAAATTGTGGCTTCGGGCAAACACCGTGAGGGGCTGATATTGAGACTGAATCTGAAGCCGGCGCTGAGCGAGGAAATATTGAATGCGAGGCTGATAAGGGAGTTCGAGGAAGCCGGGAAGAGGGAAGTCGAGAGAATAATGAGGAAACTGGTGCCGAGGAGGCTGGTGCCGGTGATAATCGGGTTGTCGGGGATCGACAGAAAAAAAAGAGGGTGCGAGATTACGAAAAAAGAGCGGCTCGGAATCGCGGCCGTTTTGCAGAGAATAGATTTTGAGGTCAGTGGTACGAGGCCGATGTCGGAGGCGATAGTGACGGCCGGGGGAGTTGTGCTTGGCGAGGTTAAACCCGGAACGATGGAATCGAAGCTGGTCGGCGGATTGTATATCTGCGGGGAGTTGCTGGACCTGGACGCTGGCACCGGGGGATTCAATCTTCAGGCTGCGTTTTCAACCGGGTATGTCGCCGGCGAATCGGCAGCTGGATGAAGCGTCGTATTTATCCGTTGCGGGGTGTTCGGCGCTGCTATCTCTGAATTATTATTTTTCCTTCGAGGCTTGAGAATATGAAGAATCCTTTCCAGGGGCCTATTACTGCGCCCGCCGTCAGGGCTTCGTATCCCGAACCGTTGAAGATGAAAGCGTGTTCCCCGATTTTATTCTGTGATGCCGCAGAGGAAAGAGACATCTTCGTTCCGTCGAATTCGAACTGTATGTTGTCCCCCCAGGCAAGTTCCATGTCGAAAGGATTTCCTATCAGGTTCCAGCCTTTCTGAACCGGGACTTCGATGAATGTGCCTGACGGCACGGGAAGTCCGACAATATCGATCTCGGTGTTCCTGTCGACGTAGATCCAGTAGCCGAGACCCGCCTGGATGTCCACCTGCTCGGAATCGTAATACCTGTTGTCGAAAAGCTGGTAAACGTTGAGCATGGGAAGGTCGTCGCCGAGCTGTGAGAGCGCGCCGGTCAGTTCCGGTTCGAGAGGAACGCTTATGAGGTTCCAGCCGGGGTTGAGGGTGTAGCTGCGGGTGACGATGTCGCTTTCCAGCCTGATGACAATGATTTTATATTCTGTTTCTGATACCGGATCACCTGTGGCGGTGTACGTGTAAGTGCTCTGTTCGGCCATGTTGATACGTTCGCCTGTTTCGTAGATCACAAGGGCGAACTCATACAGTTCCGTCGGGAGATCGGAGTTGTCCCACGACAGCGTGACTGTCTCGCCCGTCTCGCTGGTTTCGACGTTGAAATCCCATTGCTGAATGTTGCCGGCTTTCGCCGCGAGAGAGCGGAAGTCGCTGGCGTAATTTCCGGGGTTTGTCTCCATGTCGTCGCGCGGGAAATAGAGCATCGTGTACTTGTCTTCGAGAGTTTTCGGAGGCTCTTCGGCGTCGAGTACATCGAAACCGTCTTTCGCGGTGCCCGCCGTCCCGATATAGTTATCAGTGTCCGCCGAGTTGCCCGACGATGCGGAGATGCGTATTCTGTAATCGAAAACCGGTCGGACGATTCTCGACAGCCCGAGGATGCCCGCGCCCGGCTCGAACACCAGTTCCGAGTCGCTGTAAGACCTCACTAAATATCCTTTTTGAACTTCCATCGTCCCGGCCGGGTCGTACTGGACCCATGAGCTCGCGTCGCTGTCGTAGCCATACAGGGTCATGGATATCAACCCGGCGTCGGCGGCGTCGGTCAGCGAGTAATCCTGCCCGTTGTTTCTTACCCGCACCGAGCCCCATGCGAAATCCGAATTGTAGGGGCTTGCTATCTGGTTCCAGCCTTCTTTTATATCGATGGTGTATTCCCCTGAAGTGTCCACGGCGCCGCCCTGATAGGAGTAGGCAATGTCCTCGTCGTATGCCTTTATCCATAACCCGTAGCCAGCGAGCAGTTGTGACGGGCTTCTGTATTTCCCGACATACTCGTCGTCCGCTGCTTCGGGGTCCCATCTGTAAATTTTGTATTCACCGTTTTCGCCGAAAATCGAGACGGGGTCGGGCGGGGAGGGCTGGACCGGGATTCCGAGCAGGATCCATTTGAACGCGGAGATGGTCCCTGCGATCGAAATGGTGTTGTCCACGTTGAAAGTAACGGTTCCGGTAGCAGTGTTTCCCCTGCCGTCGGTCGCGACTATTTTCAGTGTGTATGTTCCGGCATTCGATCCGGAGTCCCAGCTCGACATGGTTCCGTTTGTGATGTTTCCCGAGCTTGATATCAGCTCGTTCCATTCGGCAGGCTCCGAACCAGCGCCGATGTAGATCGACCATACCGTGCCGTTGATGTCGAAAGCCGTGCCGATAATATCGACGGTTCCGCTCGCCGACGAGGAAGCGGTCGGGCTCGAAAAGTCGGCCTGCGGCGGGGTTTCATCAACGACTCCCATGAAACCGCTTACAAGACTGTAATTTAGATAACTGCCTGAAGGACTGCTCGACGCCTGGCCGATCGTCGAGTGAAGAGAGTAATTGTCACCGGTGGAACTTGCGCTGCCGTGTGTTCCGATCGCGTCCTGAAGGATTTCATAATCGCCACCTGATTTTGATGTTCCGGCCACGGCGCAGCAGGGAATCAGCGAAAGGCAGATCAGTATAAAAAACAATTTTGGTTTCATTCTCATTACCGTCTCAATTAATAAGGATTCACGATGGCAAAACCGCCGTGCCCGTTATTGTTTTTCAGCCTCCAGCTCTTTCAGTCTGGCCTTCAGTTCTTCGATTTCCCTCTGCTGCGCCTGCATTGCGGCTATCAGCATGCTTACAGCGCCATAGGACTGTACTCCCTTTTTATCTTCGGAAGTCATCTCGTCGGGCGAGTCCTCAGCGATGACGCCGAGCCTCAGCCTGTCCGGCTGGACTTTGTATTTAAAGTGCGAAACAGCGATATTGTTAATCTTTTCCAGCATCTCGTCGCACTGTTCAGGTGTCAGGGGGGTGATGTCGAATTTCAGTGCTCTCGATGACGCATTGTTGAACGTTCCCGTCGGGTCGAGGTTGGCGCCGATGGTCGTGTTCAGGTAGTTGGCCGCCCCGTTGGTGTTGTTTATGAATAACGAGCTTGTTGCCCCGTCGTTATCGATGTAGAGGGTCGGTGAATCACTCGCCGCGTTCGTGCTCTCGAACAGGGCTGCGTTGCCTGTGCCGTTTGTTGTTCCGACGATGACGGCATCCGCGTTGGCGGCATTGTTGATCTGGAGATATGAACTGTTCGCGGAGGCAGCAGTGTTAATAACATGAAGTTTTGAAGTCGGCGCCGCCGCGCCGATGCCTACATTTCCGTCGTTATCGATCACGAACTTTTCGGTGCCCGCGTTGTCAAGCCGCAACAGGCCGCCGGTTCCTGTCTGGTTGCCGTAGAAGATATTGCCGGTTCCGTTTGTAGATGAAGAAACGGCGGCGGCGGCATTGCCCGCGTTGTTGACTTCGAAATAACCGGCCTCATCTGTCGCGCCGGTCTGGTAGATGGATATCGTCGCCGTCGCGCCGGATTGTGTAAGTCCGACATTTCCATTTACGGCATCTCCGGTTGCATTGACATAACGGGTGTCCGCATAGTCGCGGTCCATCGCGTCGTCGCCGCTGTTGGGATCGCCGAGGTTTTCTATTGGATTTGCGCCCATGTCCAGGTTGCCGGTGATTGTTCCGGAAGCGAACGTCAAAGAACCGCTGGCGTAGACATTACCGGTTTTATCAATAACAAAAGCAGCGCTTCCGCCTGAAGCGATTTCCACGAGGTTGCCAGAAGCGCCGGTGTGGTCGCCGTAGAAAAGAGGCCCGGTTCCGTTTGTTGCAGAAGAAACGGCGGCCTCGCCGTTGCCCGCGTTGTTGACCTCGAAATAACCGGCTTCGTCTGTCGCGCCGGTCTGGT
>DAOSYA010000014.1:0-41084 GCA_035380865.1 bacterium | reverse complement strand
GCATTGACATAACGGGTGTCCGCGTAGTCGCGGTCCATCGCGTCGTCGCCGCTGTTGGGATCGCCGAGGTTTTCTATTGGATTTGCGCCCATGTCCAGGTTGCCGGTGATTGTGCCGGAAGCGAAATTCAAAGAACCGCTGGCGTAGACATTACCGGTTTTATCTACTACGAACGAAGCGCTTCCGCCTGAAGCGATTTCCACAAGGTTGCCAGAAGCGCCGGTGTGGTCGCCGTAGAAAAGAGGCCCGGTTCCGTTCGTCGCAGAAGAAACGGCAGCCTCGCCATTGCCCGCGTTGTTGACCTCGAAATAACCGGCTTCGTCTGTCGCGCCGGTCTGGTATACGGATATCGTCGCCGTCGCTCCGGATTGTGTAAGTCCGACATTCCCGTTTACGGCATCCCCGGTCGCATTGACATAACGGGTGTCCGCGTAGTCGCGGTCCATCGCGTCGTCGCCGCTGTCGGGGTCGCCGAGGTTTTCGATCAGATTCGTAGCCATATCCAGGTTGCCGGTGCTTATGCCTGAGTCGAAATTCAAAGAACCGCTGGCGTAAACATTACCGGTTTTGTCAATGACAAATGCAGCGTTTCCGCCTGAAGCGATTTCCACGAGGTTGCCTGAAGTGCCGGTGTGGTCGCCGCCGAGAAGTGCGCCGGTCCCGTTCGTCTGGATATAAACGGCATCGGTTGCATTGGAAGCATTTGCGATTACAAATTTACCGGCTTTTCCAAGGCCGGTTGTCGCAGCGAGGATGACTTCGCCTGAGTTAGATGCGTTTGACAGCCCGAATTCTGCGGCATTACCGATTGAATTGTTGGAATTGATTGCGTACAGAGCATCGCCGGTTCCGTTGGTCGATATAGTCACGGCTGTTTCAGCGCTTGTGCTGTTGTCGATCTTGAAATAACCGGCTTTACCGTCGCCGGTGTTCTCGACATTGAGAGCCGTGCTGCTGCTGTTTCCCTGAGTGGAAATGTAAACGGCATCGGTTGCGCTTGCGGCGTTTTCAACCTTGAACACAGCGGCCTGGCCGGTGCCATTGGTATGAGCGTATAAAACAGCGGCTTCGTTTGTTGTTGCGTTGTTGATTTCAAAATGAGCCGCCTGTCCCGTGCCGTTTGTCGTGG
Source organism: bacterium (assembly GCA_035380865.1). Taxonomy (GTDB): domain Bacteria; phylum UBP15; class UBA6099; order UBA6099; family UBA6099; genus DAOSYA01. Next base: position 39,955 of record DAOSYA010000014.1, on the reverse strand, counting down.
CATATATTGTATCGCTGTCATTGGTTGCGTTGCTGACTTCGAACTTGCCCGCCTGTGATGTCCCGGTTGTGAATGCCGAGAGAGCAGGGCCAACGCCGTCGGTCAGGGAATACAGCGCGGGGAATGTATTGGCGGCGTTTGTGACTCTGAATCTGCCCGCGATTCCCGTTGTTCCTGTCGCGATCGCCTGAATTGCATTACCGCCGCCGGCAGTCGATGCGTAGATTGCGTCTGAATTATTCGCGGAGTTGGATATAGAAAAAAGACCCGGCGAGCCCGCGTTGCCGGCTATTCTTGCCTCGATGCCGAAGCCTGTTCCGCTGTTAGAAGCATAAACTGCAGCTCCTGATCCGTTTGTAGTTGTTCTGACGGCATCCGCCGAACTCCCGCTGTTGGTTATCGAGAAATCTCCGGCAGTTCCGGTACCGTTCGTAGTTATAAATATCGCAGCCGTCGAGTTGGCGGCGTTTTCAATGTTGAAAATACCCGCAGGTCCGGTTCCCGATGTCTGCCCGTGTACAGCCGCGTATCCGGTCGAAGCCTGCTGGTCAACGAGGAGCGCATCCTGTGTTCCGCTGTGGGTTATATCGAGCGCGTTCACGGCGGTGGCGGATGATGTTATTGAAGTTTGTCCTTCCGTATCTATGACATGCCTGTCTGTTCCGCTGTCCTGAAGCGCCACGAGATTTCCCGAAGCGCCTGTGTGATTTCCGGCGAAAAGGTCGCCGGTGCCGTTGGTTGTCGAGTAAACGACGTCGGAGCTGTTGCCCGCTCCCGTTACTTCGAAACTTGCGGCTTTTCCGGTTCCTGTGTTATGTCCGTAAATCCCGCTGCCGGTTCCGTTCGATTCGCCGGTGAGGGCATTTGACGAATTCGCGGCGTTGGAGTTCGCGAAGAATCCCGCGTAGCCGGTTGTTGCGCTTTCGTTTTTGCCGTAAATGCCGTAACCGGTCCCGGTGTTAAGCCCGTAGATGCCGTATCCCGTGCTCTGGTTTCTGCCGTAAATGCCGTAACCGGTGCTCGTGTTATCGCCGTAAACCGCGCTACCCGTCCCGTTGGTGACTGCGAGCAGGGCGTTGTCGCTGTTCCCTGCGTTGTTTATGGCGAAATAGCCGGCTTCGTTCGCCGCGCCGGTCTGATATGACGAGACTGAGGCTGTAGCCGTGTTTTGAGTAATGCCCAGTTTTCCGTATATCACGTCGCCCGTGGTGTTGACCCATGAATCGGATACGGCGGTCATGAAATAGGTTGAATCGAAACCGTCAAGTTTGTCCGCGTCGAGTTCGCTTCCCGTCCCGTCGTCGGAAGTGCTCCAGTCGACATCGAGAAGGCTGTTATTATTCACATCGACATTTCCATTCATGGAGATGTCGCCGTTGACAGTGAGAGTTCCGGTGAGGTCGAGGTTGCCGGTCTGTGTAAGGTCTCCGAGCAATATGTCGCCCGAGTTCAGGAGATAAATATCTTCTATCTCAGTCGCGTTTATACAATTTGTGCAATCATCCTGAACGAAGTATTCCGAACCGTGCCCGTCGAGCGTATCGGCATCCAGCCCGCTTCCGTTCCCGATATCGGAATTGACCCATTCGACGTTGAGAAGCGCGAAGTTGGCAAGATCGAGATTCCCGGTCATGGTCGCGTTGCCTGCGCCGTTGTAAGAAACGAATTCCGTCGAGTCCATACTGTCGAGTGTATCGGCGTTTGTCGCGATAATCCCTGTCAGGGCCGAGCCGTCGCCGGAGAAAGCCTGTGCGGTTATCGTCCCTGTGGCGGCGGTTATATTCCCGGCTGTTGTTATATCACTTTCAACCACGAGTCCGCCGGACATGGTATCGCCCGAAGTTTCCACCCAGCTGACCGCCGAAGTCGCAACGAAGTCCGAGGTCGCGTAGCCGCTTAAAGTCGAAGCGTCAACACTCGTCAGCGCCGCGCCGCCGCCGGAAAATGCCTGGGCAGTGATGGTGCCGGTTGCCGCGGTGATGTTGCCGGAAACTGTTATATCGCTGTCAACTATGAGTTCGCCGGTCATCGTGTCGCCGCCGATGGAAACAGTGTCGGTGGCTGTTCCGATCCCGGTAAGGTTGGACCCGTCGCCGTAATATAAACTTGCCGTCACGGTGCCGGTGGCTGTTATATTGTTCGATACCAGCAGATCGGCATCGACCGTCAGGTCGCCGGTCATGGTGTCGCCGGTGGTATTGACGAAAGCGGTGGTGGAAGTCGCGACAAAATCAGACGTGGCAAAACCGCCGAGCGTCGAAGCGTCCACGCTCGTGAGCGCCGAACCGTCGCCCGCGAACGATGCGGCGGTGACAGTGCCTGTTGCGGTTATGTTATGGTTGACTGTCAGCGCTCCCGTCATGGTGTCGCCTGATTTGGATACCGAGTCGGCTGCTGCAGCGATGCCGGTGAGGTTGGACCCGTCGCCGTAGAAAGCATTCGCCGTCACGGTGCCGGTGGCTGTTATATTGTTTGATACCAGCAGATCGGCATCGACCATCAGGTCGCCGGTCAAGGTGTCGCCGGTGGTATTGACGAAAGCTGTTGTAGAAGTCGCGACGAAATCAGACGTGGCGTATCCTCCTAAAGTCGAGGCGTCCACGCTTGTGAGCGCCGAGCCGTTGCCCGCGAACGATGCGGCGGTGATGGTGCCTGTTGCGGTTATGTCATTGTTGACTGTCAGAGCTCCGGTCATAGTGCCGCCGGTGGTATTAACGAAGGCTGTTGTAGAAGTTGCCACGAAATCCGTTGAATCGAGGCCGTCGAGGGTTGAAGCGTCCACGCTTGTGAGAGCTGAGCCGTCGCCCGCGAACGAAGCCGCAGTGATGGTGCCTGTTGCGGCGGTGATGTTGCCCGCCGTGGTAATGCTGTCCTCGACGGCGAGAGGGCCGGTCATCGTGTCGCCGCCGATGGAAACGGTGTCGGTAGCTGTGCTGATGCCGGTGAGAGCCGAACCGTCACCGACGAATGAAGCCGCAGTGATGGTGCCGGTTGCCGCAGTGATGTTGCCCGCCGCAGTAATGCTGTCCTCGACGGCGAGAGGGCCGGTCATCGTGTCGCCGCCAATGGAAACGGTGTCGGTAGCTGTGCTGATGCCGGTGAGAGCCGAGCCGTCACCGACGAATGAAGCCGCAGTGATGGTGCCGGTTGCCGCAGTGATGTTGCCCGCCGCGGTGATGCCGGCCTCGACAGCGAGAGGCCCGGTCATGGTGTCGCCGCCAATGGAAACGGTGTCGGTTGCAGTCCCAATGCCGGTGAGCCCGGAGCCGTCACCGACGAAAGCCGCCGCGGTGATGGTGCCTGTTGCTGCGGTGATATCGCCCGCCGCGGTGATGCCGGCCTCGACAGCAAGTGAGCCGGTCATGGTATCTCCGGCGGTATTAACAAATACAGTTGTAGAAGTCGCGACGAAATCCGTTGAATCGAGGCCGTCGAGAGTCGATGCGTCAACGCCCGTGAGCGCCGAGCCGTCACCGGCGAACGAAGCTGCGGTGATGGTGCCGGTTGCGGCGGTGATGTTGCCTGCCGCGGTAATGCTGTCCTCTACGGCGAGAGGGCCGGTCATCGTGTCGCCGCCGATGGAAACGGTGTCCGTGGCAGCGCCGATGCCCGTGAGCGCCGAGCCGTCTCCAACAAATGAAGCCGCGGTTATAGTGCCGGTTGCGGCAGTGATATTGCCCGCCGCGGTGATGCTGTCCTCGACAACGAGAGCGCCGGTCATAGTGTCGCCGGTATTGGATACATATTCATCTTTAACGCTTATTGTCACTGTGTCGGTAGCGGTTGCGACATCGATTCCGGTGCCCGCCTGGATATCATCAACCGAGGCGCTTGAAATGCCCGTTAGTTGAGAGCCGTCACCTGAAAAAGCCGTGGCGGTAACGGTTCCATCGACTGCGAGATTTCCGGTCAGGCTCCCGCCTGTGGTCGCGAGTTTTTCAGAGTCGAGTTCTTCGATTGCAGACTGGATATCTGTTGCGGCAATGTTTCCTGCTGCGGTGAAATTAACATTTATAGCCTGTGTCTGGAGGGTATAAGCCGACCCGGTTATCTGTTCTCTCGGGATCATTGTCGAGCCTTCGATCGTTACGGCGAGAAAAACATCCTGTGACCAGTCTATGGAGGACAAATCGCATCCCGATGAGCCGATTTTGTATGAAAACAAGCCCTTGTTTATCTGGATGGACTGATTACCCGAACTGCACAGCCGGCTTCCGCCGGTTATCGAGTCGTAAAGCTCGAAAACTATTGTTTTGGTGCCGGTTACCGCTGCGCCGGATTCACTCAGGTAGCCCTGGTAATCAATCAACTGTGGCAAAGAAGCCATTGCAATGCAGGCCTGAAAAAGAAAAAGCGAAATGAAGATCAAGCCTTTTTTCATCGTAATTCCTCCATTTATACAGGTCTAAGTCATTAAACCGTGTTTATCAGAATGAGAATTCACTTCCTATTCTGTAAATGTTCTGATCATAATTCAACAGGGGAGCCGCGCCATCCTTGTAAGAATTTCCCTGCCATGACAGGCTGACGGCGAAATCCGCGCGGAACCTTTGTTTCACGCCCAGTTCGGTTCTTCTCTCCTCGTTGTCGACACCCGTTCCGAAATTGTCTGAAAATTCAAACCGCGCAAACCATGAAAGTGGTTTCTGCATTACGTCGGAATTAATGTCTGTGATTGTTGTTTTGTTTTTGGAATCGGTCAGGTTGATAAAATCTTCGGACTCGGTTTGTGAATATGAAATGCCGAGCCGGGCCGATTCCTGGAATATCGTGTTGACGGCGAACAGGAAAACTTTTGTCTCATTGAGAATTCCCGCAGCCGAGTAATCAATGTTCTGAAGATTGACGGAAAGCCTTGTGTTCGACAGGTTTTCGTTCGGCTCGATCAGGAACAGCGCGCTCAGAGAGTCGGATTCGGAAACGGTTCCGCTCGCGGACAGTTTCGATCTTCTCCAGGTGAACCGGTTGTTCCTGTGCCCGAGAACGGACAGGTATCCGGTGGACCTTCTCGTGGTAAGGTCTGTAGACCTTTTATCGTATTCCTCGTGTTCGCCGCCGAGAGTGAACATTTCCATCAAAGTGTAATTCGCGCTTGCGCTGTAGCCTTCCCTGTCATTTTTAAGGAACTTCGAATTTCCCTCTGAAACAGGCATGAAAGCTTCCCCGATTTTATAAACGGAAACGGAAGCGGAGCCGTCGTCAAAACTGCCGTCGATTCTCAATTTTGCCGCTTTGCTGTTTTCCGAATCTGCTCCATCGACTGTCCTTTTGTTCGTCGCGGCTTCCATTGTCGCGCTCAGTCTGCTCGAATGTTTGTATTCATGTATGAAACTCGCGATTCTGTCTTTCGCTGGGTTCGATAACGTGGTGACGAGCGGGTTGTCTTTTTCGTCCGCCGAGAGAAAAACCAGTGATGACGTGTTTTTTTCGTCCCATGCGAACGAAGCTTTTCCACCCGTGGTGTTCTGCTTGTACGTTCCGCTTGTGCTGGGGTCCTGCGTTCTGCCGGAGAAGATATCGAACTGCCATTCCCCCGAGTCGATCTGGAAAAGCGCGCCGCCAAGTTCCGTCCCGATCATAGACAGCTCCGAAATCCCGTGCCAGAAGTATCCAAGTGAAGCGGAAACGTTCTCCTGCTCATAAATCAATCTTCCCTTATCAATGGTCGTATCCGTGAAATAGGTGGTTTCCCTGTGAAAACTCCCTGTAATGGATCGCAGGGAATCTATGTTCGAAAACCTCAGGTCGGTGTTTATTTTTGTCCCGTCTTTTTCGCCGAACAGAGAAGGCACATCGACCGGCACTGTCTCATCGTAGTCGGAGTCGACTATGTCCGCGCTCAATGAAAACGTTCCATTAGTGACAGGTTTTTCCTTTATTGACGGTTTTTTCACAGCTCCTGCGATATTGAATTTCCATGACAGCGGCTCGATTTCGTTTTTATTGATATCTTTAGCTACGACTCTGATTTCATGAGAACCGGGAGCAAGGGGAGCCGCAGGCTGGTAGATGAAATATGCTGAAGTCACATCAGCGTATTTTGTTACTTCAGAACCGTCCAGAGTTATTATGACTGTCTGCGGATCGACCGCCGCCTCCAGCGCGGATGCATCAATTGTTATCATCGGGTTTGTGTTCTCGATTGTGGAATTCTGTTCGGGGAAAACTATCTTCAGTCTTTTTATTCCAAGTTCATCTTTGTAAAGCTCCTCAGGTGTCTGGGCAAATGTCATCGCGCTTAATGCGAAAATGAAAACGAGTGTTGCAAATACAGGTTTGATCAGCTTCATTGTGATATCTCCAGATTGAATCTTTTCCATTTTAATATTCATCATTCCGACGGCAGAGGAGGTGTATCCGGGAGAAGTACAATATTCGCGCTTGATGAAATCACACCGTTTGTAACGGTTATAGTAGTATTCGAGAGAATGCTTCCCGCGCCCGCTGTAAATGTTACTGTTCCAATGCCGTTTACCGTCGTAACAGTATTGCTTGAAAGGGAACCGCCCGAAGTCGCTGATATGCTGAGTGTCTGATTTACCGGTTCCCTGAACAGGTTTAAAGCAGTTATGGTAATAATTGCTGTATCCTGTTTGTTTGCAACTATCGATGAGGGTGAGATAGCAATATCAAGGTATTCGACCCTGCTTCTGTCTGTTGCCCTTCGCACAATTTTCGAGGTTATATTGCCTGCCGGATCCTTGGCGGCAATACTTATCCCGATAAAATCATAAGGGATTGTTACTTCGACTGAGAAACTGCCGTCGTTGTTTATATCGTAACTTTTCCCATCAACCGACAAAGTAGCATCCGGCTCGGTCGTGCCGGTGATAATGCACCTTACACCGGCTTCGCTCACAAGACAGTTGTTAGACATCAGTCCGAAGCTTGTGAGGGTGTTCACCGTGTCCAGAAACGGAGGGATACTGTCTCTTGTCACCCTGATTTTCGAAGTGCCGGCCTCATTGCCTTCGGGATCGTATGCCCGGACAACAATGTCATTGGCTCCTTCAACGAGATCTATGTCTTTTGTAAAGACGCCGTTTTTGTGCATCTCGACTTTTTCGTCTTGAATACTGATTTCGCCGAGCGGGCTGAATATGCCCGAAACAACAATCGATTCTTCATTTGTCATGAATCCATCTCTGGGACTGTTGACTACCAGCCTGCCGGGGATCGGGACGGCGACGGCTTCTTCCGTCACGGCTTTCTCTTCTTTTTTATTGGTACCGGAGTTATCTCCGAAGTCTTTCTGTGAGAATTTTGAAATCTCCTTGAAGCTGTTTTTATCGTTGTCGTTCAAGCCTTCCGGCGCAGAGGGGGGGGCTCCCTGTTTGACTTTCGTTTTTTCAAGGGGGCCGATTGAAACTTCCGAACCTTCTGCGGATTTGACGGACAATTCTCCTTCAAGGCACTGGAATTCAGTTACCCCTGCTTCAGTTGTTTCTACTCCGAACACTGTTCCTCTAACATCTAATACCGCGCTCGGTGTCGTTATCTCGAAAGTCGAAGCCGTTCCCTCAATGCTTTTTGCAGAAACCAGTATCCTGCCTGATTTCAGGTCGAGTTTTGATATGTCGATATTCTCGACGGGTTTTGAAACAAGAGTGGTAAATTCTAATTCGCTTGATTCTCCGATAGATATAACATTGCTGTTGTTCCAGCGAAGAATAACATTAGCGGATTTTGATGTCTTTATTCCGTCTCCGGATTTGACTAAGTTTTCCTTTGATAATTTACTCCACCCTGAAGTTTTACCCCGTTTTAATTCAACTGTGCCTTTAACGGTTTCAACTTTTGCCTGTCGTGCAATTTCCGGTGTTTTCGCGAAAATAGTTACTGTCGATATACAAAAAAAGAACAGAAAGAAAGTAAGTAACAGCTTTTTCATAAAAATCAGCCTGTTTAATCCAATTATGCTATGGGGAAAAAGCATAATTTCATAATCAAAAAATCTCCCGATCCACCGCGTTGTTTCTTCGACTCAAATTTCAGTTGCATACCTCAAAGCATGCTACTTGATTCTTGTTCGAAACGCCTTGAAACTCAGGCTGTTAGCGATTTCAACCGGATTTTGACGTTTAATCCGGATTTATTTAATTGAGAACTGATTATATCACAACAATTATGAATAATGACAACAGAATTAAAATACACACTGGCATTCTTAAATAAAAAACCCTGCCGTGAGGCAGGGTTTTTAACAAAGACAATTGTATTTTACAAAATTGGCAGAAGCTTGTTAATTTCGTATTCAGTTACCTGTACTCTGTAGTCGTTCCACTCGTTTTTTTTCAATTCGATGAAGCGGTTGAAAACATGGTCGCCAAGTGCTTTTCTAACCAGTTCGCTGTTTTCGGTTACGGATATTGCCTCGCCGAGATTGTCCGGGAGAGAATTTATACCATACTCTTTCCTCTGGGCGGGAGTGAGGTGGTAAAGATTTTTCTCCATCGGTTGTTCAAGCTGATATCCCTTTTCGATTCCATCGAGGCCGGCATGAAGAAGAACGGCAAAAGTAAGGTACGGATTGCAGGCCGGATCTGGAGACCTGATTTCGCACCGGGTGGCGTTTTCCTGTCCCGGGTGGTAGAGCGGAACTCTGATCAGGGCCGATCTGTTTCTCATAGACCATGCAATGTATACAGGCGCTTCATACCCGGGCACGAGCCTTTTGTAAGAATTTATCCATTGAGCGAAAATGGAGCTCATCTCCCTGGCATGCTTGAGCTGTCCCGCCACGAATTTTCTCGCAGTGTCGGAAAGAAAATTCTCGGCGTCTTTGTCGAAAAATGAGTTATGCCCATTCTTGAAAAGCGACTGGTGTATGTGCATGCCGCTTCCTGCCTCGCCGAACATCGGTTTCGGCATAAAAGATGCATACATGTCATATTTTCTCGCAATTTTCTTGACGATAATTTTGTAAGTGATGACGTTATCAGCCATTTCCAGAGCTTCGCCGTAATGCACATCGATTTCATGCTGGCTCGGCCCGCATTCATGATGACTGAGCTCGACGGATATCCCCATTTCTTTCAGAGCAAGAATCGTGTCTCTTCTGACATCGCTTACGAAATCATGGTCTGTTAAATCAAAGTATCCGCCGGAATCCATGGGTTCCGGATTTTTCTCATCTTTGAAGTAGAAGTATTCTAATTCGGGGCCTACAAGAAAATCGTCGAAACCTGCCTGTTTTGCCCTTTTTATAGCTTGTTTGAGTACATATCTCGGGTCGCCTTCATAATGCTGTCCGTCGGGCGACATTACATCGCATATCATTCTGGCGACCGGCCTGTCTTTAGGTCTCCAGGGCACGATTCTAAACGTGGATGGGTCGGGCATCGCTATCATATCGCTTTCTTCGATATCCTGGTATCCCGTTACGGATGAGCCATCGAAGCCAAGCCCGTTTTCCATCACGTCTTCAAGTTTGTCTTTTGTTACTGCAAGACTTTTGACCTGGCCAACAATATCAGTAAACCATAGCCTGATGAAACTGATGTCCATGTCGTTAACAATTTTTAATACTTCCTCTTTTGAACTAGCGGCAACCATAACATGCCCCCTGTGCGGTGTGCTCGAAGCACTGTATTTTGAGCTCGTTGCTCAATGAACAGCTTATCATTATATACATATTTTGCATAATTTCTAAAAGCGAGTTTTGGCTGATATATCCAATTAGCTCGTCAGACTTCCTTTTTATTATATATTTCAATAATATTCTGAAATGATAAAATTAATGGAAAACAGTGAAGGTTATAATAATAACAACTTGCAGGGTCTTCTTATGGGTGTTTTTCGGGATTTTCACGATCTCGGGCCCGGCTGTTATTGATTTTAAATTAAACTAATAACGTTTTTTAGCTATAATATTTCTAAATTTGATTGGGGAAATATCTTGTTCCTGCATAAAAAAGCAATATTTGCAATTTTTGCAGTTTGTTTTTTTAAGGTGTCCCTGGCTCTGGCGGCGGGGATTTTCGATCAGGAATTGCCGAAACTTCCCGATCCCTCCCAATTTGATAAAATGACCGAACTCAGGGCCGGTGCGGAAGCATATAATTCCGGCAGGTACAAGGAAGCGGCGGAGATATTCGAGGAATATCTCTCCGTAAATCCCGATAACCCGACCGCGCAGTTTTTTGTCGGCATGACTTATGTTCAACTGGAGCGATACAATTCCGCGGAATGGTATCTGTCGAGGTCCATCGAGGGTGATCCCGACAGGAAAGAGGCATATCTTGCCCTGTCGCATGTATTGCTGAAACTGGAAAAATTCGATGCCGCTTCCGGGCCGCTGGAAAAGCTCATCGAGTATAATCCCTATGATTCCTCGGTGCTCAGCGTGCTTGCCACGGTTTATTATCAAACTCAGCAATTCGAAAAAGCCGAAGGTGTTATGGAAAGGCTGACCGAGCTTCACCCGGATCTCGCGGAAGCATGGTACAACTATGGAGTTGTTCTTGCTCAGAATAAAAAGTACAGGGAATCGCTGGACAGTTTCCTGATGACGAGGCAACTGGAGCCGGAATACGACCGTGTGAATTTTTATATAGGCCTGATAGCTTTCGAAATGCAGGAATTCGATACCGCGAAAGAGTCTCTTGAGCGGGCTGTTGAGCGCAATCCCGATATGCCGCAGATTTATTCGAGTCTCGGTGCTATTTACGGAAAAGACGGTGATTATGAAAAAGCCGAGGAGTTTATGCTCAAGGCGATAAAGATGGATCCCGATGACAAAGTAACGATTGTCAATCTCATAATAATATATGCCAACCAGCAGAAGACGGACGAGGCGGCGGAACTTGTCGAGGCTTCTCTGGAGAAATGGCCTGAAGATACGCAGTTGATGTATACGGCGGCTGTGATATGGGTCCATAAAGACAAGTTCAAGGAATCGAGGGATATTCTCGAAAACCTCCTGAAGATAACACCGCGTGACGAGAAGGCGCTGAAGTTGCTCGCTTCATTGTATGAACAGAGTTCGGATGTTGAAAAATCAATTTCCACGTACAGGAGGTTGCTGGAGCTTAACCCGTCGAATGTCGAGCCCCGGAACAGTCTTGCAAGGATTCTGAAAAGAAGCGAGAGGAATGAAGAAGCGCTCGAAGAATACAAGAAGATAATAGGTTATGATCCCGGCCATTTTGAAGCCTGGAGAAGTGTTGCGAAATTGCTGGAGATACTTGAAAGAAAAGAGGAACTCGAAGAGCATTATAAAAAAATGGCGGAGGCGATCCCGGATAACGGTTTTGCACTGGTCAGGCTGGGGATGGCCGCGGAGGAGAATGGAGACATGGAGGCCGCAGTCGGGTATTACGATGAGGCGATGAGGCGGGAAGATGCAGGCGATCTAAACGTTTTTCTTCGAAAGGCGAAAATTAACGAAGAAGAGGGGGAGTTTATCAGGGCCGAACTGGTTTATCGAAAAGGGCTTATCGCGATTCTCGAACATTCGCGGGAAGTTTATCTTGAAATAATGGAAGAGCTTCAGTCGAGCGGCGGGTCGCTCAGCCTCAACCAGTTGATCGAGATAGGGGAGCGGGAGGAAGGCCTTGATGAATTGCTGGACGGAGCGATAGCGGGTGTGGTTTCCGCTTTCAATCGGAGGGATGATCTTGACAGCGAAAGAGATTATTTCCAGAAACTTATGGATGAATATCCAAACAACAAAAAACTTGTGAGGCGAATGGCCGAACTGGAGAGGGAACGGGGCGATGACGAGCGGGTATTAAAGCTTTCCGAAGCTCTGCTTAAAATAGATAAAAAGGATTCCGACGGGCATTTATGGATGGCGGAGATACTGGAAAAAAGAGGCGATATTGTGAGTGCCGGATTGGAATACCTGAGAGCTGTGGAGTCTGATTTAAAAAATGAAGAAGCCTATGAGAAGTTGATTGAAAATTACAAGAAACAGGGAAAGCTCAAAGTGGTTCATACTTTTCTCAAGAACAAATATGAAGACAATAAAGATAAAGATATTGAACAGCTTGAGAATGCACTGTCGAAGGTAAGCGGTTTAATGAAGGATCAGGGGGCTCAATAGTTCCTGATAAGAATTTCCTTGTCATTTTGACGTTTTTAGAAGTAAAGTTACTTATGTCCCGGCTGCGTTGAACTTCATCACCGATTTCATAAAATATTAATAGTGTGAGAGGACTGTTTTAAACGGAATTCAGGCCTGATCGTCAGGTTTTGTTCATAGTGGCGAATGCGTGGCGGTGACAGGCAGGCCGGGCAAGAATTAATTTTAGACTGAGAAATGGCTGAAGAGAAAAAGATGGGAACAAGAACAGAACCTGTTGTAACGACGGTTAAGAACAAATGCAAGAGGTGCTATTCGTGTGTCCGCAACTGTCCGGCCAAAGCGATAAGGGTGGAACAGGGGCAGGCCGCGGTGATGGAAGAGCGGTGTATAGCGTGCGGGAACTGCTACAGGGTGTGCGCACAGAACGCGAAGAAGATCAGGGACGGCGCCCGACCCGCGAAAGAGTTGTTGAACAGTGACAGACCTGTTGTCCTGATACTCGCCCCGTCTTTCCCGGCGGCGTTTCCCGGTTATGAACCGGGGCAGATAATCGCGGCTTCGAAAAAGCTGGGATTCGACAGTGTGATGGAGGTTGCTTTCGGGGCGGAACTCGTCGCGCTCGAATACAGGAGATATCTTGAAAAAACCGAGGGCAAAACCGTGATTTCCACGCCGTGCCCGGCGGTTGTGAAATACGTCGAGAAGTTTCATCCGGCGCTGGTTCCGTACCTCGCGCCCGTGGTGTCCCCGATGGTGGCGCTTGCAAGGGCGATAAAGACGGTGCTTCTGCCGGGGGCCGGGGTTGTTTTTGCGGGACCGTGCATTGCGAAAAAGCTTGAGAAAGACGATCCGGTCGCAGAAGGTTTTGTTGATGCGGTTCTCACTTTTGAAGAGCTCGCGGGGATGTTCGAGGGGGAAGGTATCAATCCCGGCGATGAGGAGCCTGTGGAGTTTGATGGGCCGGCGCCACGGCTCGGGAGGCTTTTCCCTCTGTCCGGCGGGCTCATAAGAACGGCTATGCTCAAGTATGACATTCTGGAGGATGAGATCCTGGTCGCGGATGGGGCGCAGGAGGTTAGGGATGTACTCGAATCTATCGAGAAGAATAAGATAGGGGCGAAGTTTTTTGATCTTCTCCTCTGTGAGGGCGGGTGTATCAACGGGCCTGTGATAAACTGTGATCTGACGCTTGCCGAGAGAAAGGAAAAGGTTTCTTCTTTCACGAGGAGAGAACTTGGAGAAAAAAAGGACGGCGTGGTAGCTGCCGCGGAACCGGATTGTTCCGGCGTGGATCTGAGTTGCAGATTCCATGATGAACATATGGAGCTGCCGTACCCGTCGGAGGAAGAGATAAGGGAAATCCTCAAAAAGATTAATAAGGTCAGGCCGGAAGACGAGCTGGATTGCGGGGCATGCGGCTACAGTTCGTGTCGCGAAAAAGCGATAGCCGTCTACCAGGGTCTTGCGGAAAACGAAATGTGCCTGCCGTATATTATCGACAGGCTGATGGAGTTGAATGAACAGATCAAGAGGGACGCGGACCGGCAGGTGATAAGGGCGGAGAAGCTGGCTTCCGTCGGGCGGCTCGCTTCAGGAATCGCTCACGAGATAAACAACCCGCTTTCCGGGATTCTTTTGTATGCTAGTATGCTGGAAAAGGCGTCGATCGATGACGCGCAGAGGGACAAACTTAAAACGATCATCGATGAGACTATCCGTTGCAGGGGGATTGTAAAAGGAGTGCTGGATTTTTCAAGGCAGACCGAGCCGCATTTCGGCCCCGTTCTCGTTACGGATATTCTCGAACGGGTTTTCAATCTGGTGGAGAAGCAAACGCTTTTCAGCGGCATCGATATCCACAAGAATTATCTGGAAGCGAGCATCCCGTTCGTGCTCGGTGATCCGCCGCAGATTCAACAGGTGTTTCTGAATATTATTATGAATGCGGCGCAGTCCATCGACGGGCCCGGGAGTGTGTCGGTTTACGTGCAGGAGGAAGACGGTTTTCTGGATGTGGTTGTGGAGGATACGGGCTGCGGGATATCCCATGATGATATGGACAGGATATTCGAACCTTTCTTCACGACGAAGGGCGAACAGAAGGGAACCGGGCTCGGGCTGTCTACTTCGCATGGTATTATTGAGAACCACGGGGGAAAAATTATGGTTGAAAGCGAGCTGGGAAAAGGGTCGAAGTTTATTATTCGGCTGCCTGTTATGAAAAATGAGGAAGATGTGAATAATTCCGGCAATGCGGGAGGTTCGATAGATGGATGATTTCCCGATCAGGATTCTGGTTGTAGATGACGAGAAGACGATCCGCGACGGTTTGAAAATAGTCTTGAGCGAGGAGAAGTACGAAGTGGAAGGCGCGGGCGACGGCAGGGAAGGTTATGAAAAAGCCCGCGCCGGGGAATTCGATATTGCTCTTATCGACCTGAAAATGCCTGTGATGTCCGGGATGGACCTGATACAGAAAATCAATGAAGAAGAAATCGAGTTGCTGCCTGTCGTGATAACCGGGTACGCTTCGATTTCGTCGGCGGTTCAGGCGATGAAGGCGGGTGCTTACGATTATCTCGCGAAACCGTTTACCCCGGACGAGATTCTGTATGTTGTCAACAGGGCTGTGGAGACCGTCAGGCTCAAGAGGTCGCGCTTGAAGCTGATCGAAGAAAGGGAGATGAGCCTCAAGGATCTGGAGTCTGAAAAGGGAAGGTTGAAAACTGTTCTCGAAAGTATCGGTGACGGGATAATCGTGACGGATTCGGCAGGGAATATCGTACTTGCAAACCCGGCGGTTTACGAGATGTTTTTGAGAGAGGGCAGAAAAGATATACCCGACAGCATAAAAAATAAAATCGAGTCGATGAGACAGAGAATCGAGAACACTTCCGACGAGAGTTTTTCGAGGCTGGTCGAAGAGGTCGGGCTGGAAGACGGCTCCGATTCGGTGCTGGCGATATCCTGCTCCCCGGTTATTTCCGGGCGCGGCGATCTGATAGGCTATGTGAATTCGATCTATGATATTACGCACCAGAAGGAAATCGACCGGGCGAGAATGAATTTTATAATGACGGTTACGCATGAGCTGAAAGCTCCGATCGGGGCGATACAGGGCTATCTGGACCTGGTGCTCGATGGAACGCTCGATGATGATCCGGATAAGGTTCGTGAAGTGATCGGGCGTTCCAGAAACTCGGCGTCGTCGTTGCTGACGATGATTCAGAACCTGTTGTCCGCGATCAGGAAGCATTCCGGGCTCAGGAAGTCCGAGTTCGAGCAGGTTCAACTGGCGGAAATCGGAAAACAGGCCGTTGATCTGCTGCGGGTCAGGGCGGATGAAGTGAAGGTTGAAATAGAATTCGATGCCGCCGGGGACTTGCAGACGATCGAAGCCGATAAATCCGATATGAACGATTTGTTGAACAATCTTCTTTCGAACGCGGTTAAGTACAATAAACCGGGCGGGAAGGTTGTTGTGTCGATGGCTCTCGTGAACGATGATTACGTGGAGATCAAATGCGCGGATACGGGCGTCGGAATACCTTCGGAAGCGGTTCCGCATCTGTTCGACGAGTTTTTCCGTGTCAGGGGCGAAGCCACAAGGAACGTTCCCGGAACGGGGCTCGGGCTTTTCATTGTTAAAAACATAGTTGATTCGCACGGGGGGAAGATCGATGTGAGTTCGAAGCCGGGCGAGGGAACAGAATTTAGAGTAATACTACCCGTGAGAAGAAAAGCCAGGGAGAACGGGTAGTATGCGGTAAAGTCTTTATACTTATTAAGGATTATGCAGGAGGTTGGAGAAATGGGAGACGCAAAGGGCAGGGTTCTGGTGATAGACGACGACCCTGATTTCGTTGATATTCTGAAGATAATTCTCGAGAAAGACGGCTATGAAATCGAGGTCGCATCCGACCCTCAGTCGGGATTTCAGAAAGCCGTTGATACGAAACCGAATATCATTCTTCTCGATGTAATGTTTTATGCGGAAACGCTGGGTTTCGAGTATTGCAGGCGGTTTAAAAACGGCGCGGATACAAAAGATATTCCGGTGATAATGATAACGAGCGTGGGTGACGTTTACGGGGTGGATTTCTGGCCGGCCGATCCCGATATGCTGCCCGCGGATGATTACATCGCAAAACCGGTTAATAAGACTGATCTTCTGGACAGGGTGGACAGACTGATTAAAAGAGCTTCAGGGGAAAAGTGATTATGGACGGGGAAGACAAAGTGACAGCTTCGAACAGAAAAATCTCTTTTTTAGGACTGGTCATAGTTCTGATGATAGCGGTGTGTTCCGTGCTGGACATATTGTCGGGAGACGGGGCTGCGTTTTATCCCGGAATGGCGATATTATTTTCCGTGATGGCCGCGATGTATATCGTGTTGTGGCAGTTATTCACAAGGCGCAGCGTCGAGCGCATGGAAAAAAGGATTTCCGATCTCGCCGAAGAGAACAGGGAACTGAGTAAAAAGAATAAAGAGCTCGGGCATGTGATCGGGAAACTCGAAGAAGTCGAAAAGATAAAAAAGAATTTTCTTCTCATGGCGTCTCATCAGATGAGGTCTCCGCTCGTTGCGATCCAGAGCGTTATGAAGGTTATTCTCTCCGGGGTTACGGACGACCGCGAGAAGATGGACAAACTGCTGGGGCAGGCGTATTCGAGGTCTGAGGATATGCTCGGGATGGTGAACGACATTCTCGATCTTGCGAAAGCCAAGGTTGAGACGGAAGAGGGCGAGGAAGAGGCCGATCCCCGCAAGGAGGCGGAATTTATTATCTCTCTTCTGAGTCAGACGGCGCACGAGAAGGGAGTCGAGGTCCGGCTCGAAGTCGAAGATGATCTGCCTGCAATCAAGATTTCGAGAAAGTCGCTCGATGATGTTATAAACAACCTCGTGGACAACGCCATCATATATTCGAAAGAGAATTCCGAAGTGAAGGTACGGCTCGGCAGGGAGGGCGATTCACTGCTGCTCGTGGTGCAGGACAGCGGGATAGGTATTCCAGAAGAAGACAGGGACAAAATATTCAAGGAATTCTACAGGTCGGACAATGCGAAGATGCTGAAGACACACGGCACCGGGCTCGGGCTGCCTATAGTGTACAATATCGTTACCCGTTTCGGCGGCAACATCGATCTGGAGTCGAAGGTGGACGAAGGGACATGCTTCAGGGTGAAGCTGCCTTTCGAGCCGGTGACGGAATCCTGATCTCTGAACCTCGAATTATTTTATGGATTTTTCTTTTTCAACTCACGATAAGCTTCGAGCGCGGCGGGGAACGGTTCGAGCGCCCTTTCGAATATTCCAAGACTGTACGCGATTGTAAGCCCGTAGTTCGATATCGGGATACCGTGGCGTTTGCACTGGAGAATTCTCGACAGCATTTCTCTCCTGTTCCATGTGCATGCGCCGCAGTGGATAACGAGGTCGTAGCCGGAAATATCGTCCGGGAAATCGTGTCCCTGAACCGATACGAAGTTCATTTTTCCGCCGACATACTGGGTAAGCCAGCGCGGAATCTTCACGCGCCCGATGTCGTCCGCTATGGGGTGATGCGAGCAGGCTTCGGCTATGAGGATGTTTGACCCGGGCCTGAGTTTTTCGATGGCCATGGTTCCTCTGACCTGTTCGGCGAGATCGCCTTTGAACCGCGAGAACAGGATCGAAAAGCTTGTCAGCGGTATATCGACCGGGGTATCGGCTGAAACTTTGAGAAAAGCCTGAGAGTCCGTGACGACGAGTCTGGGCGGGCGGTTCAGCCTGCCGAGCGCATCCCGCAGTTCCCTTTCCTTGACGACCATGCAGTAAGCGTCGCTGTCGAGCAGATCCCTGATTGATTGCACCTGTGGAAGGATCAATCTTCCCTTTGGGGCTTCCTTGTCGATCGGCACGACCAGCACCGCCATTTCGCCTGCGCCGACGAGGTCGCCGAGTATGGAAGGGGTGTTCACGAAATCGTCCGGCGCCGAATCCAGCAATGCCTGCCTGAAGTCGAGGATCCCGGTGCCTTCCGTTGCTGAGGTTTCGACGACACTGATTTTATTTTCTGATAATCTTTGAACGAGCGCGGGATCGGGTTTCGCCGAATCGATTTTATTGAAAACAACGATGACCGGGGTTTCGCGAGACACGAGTTCGTCGAGCAGCTTTTCCTCGAAATCGCCCCAGGTGTCCGGCTCGGTGACGATAACGCCGAGGTCCGTTCTGTCGAAAACCTTGAGGGTTTTATCGACTCGCATTTTTCCGAGGGCGCCGATATCGTCTATTCCAGCCGTATCGATAAAAAGCACCGGGCCGAGCGGCAGCAGTTCCATCGGCTTTTCTACGGGGTCGGTTGTCGTGCCCGCGAAATCCGATACGATGGATACGTTCTGTCTCGTTATGGCATTTAGAATGCTCGATTTTCCTACGTTGCGCCGCCCGAACAATCCTATGTGGAGCCTGAATCCTTTTGGTGTCTTGAGTGCCATTTATCCCTTTTCCGAATCAGTCTCGATCAATGCCGGAGCGCCAAGCCTGCAAACGGCCTCCGGAGATATCAACTGATCAAATTGATGTTCATCGATAATTTTATCTTTAATAACTGTTTCGCGTATGCTCATACCCGTTTCGATGGCTTTTTTGACGATCGCGCTGGTTTTTTCATAGCCGAGTAAGGGTATCAATGCTGTCGCCGTTGCCGTGGAACTCTCCACGTGCTGTCTGCACTTTTCCCTGTCCGCTTCGAGCCCTTCGACACAATTCTTGCGCAGTATCTCGCAGCTCGCCGAAAGCAGCCCGCAGCTATCAAGAAGACATTTGGCAACCAGCGGGAGAAAAGGATTGAGCTCCAGGTTTCCCGATGAACAGGCATGCGCGATCACCGTGTCGTAACCCATCATCAACATGGCCGATTGCGTCACGGCTTCCGGGATGACGGAGTTGATTTTGCCCGGCATTATGGAAGAGCCCGCCTGAAGCCGGGGCAGTTTCAGCTCGCCGATCCCGGCTTCGGGGCCGGACGACATGAATCTCAGGTCGGTGCTGATTTTTATCAGCGAAGACGCGAGAGCCTTGAGTATGCCCGACACCTCGACGAAGACGTCTGCGTTCTGTGTCGCATCGATCAGGTTCTCCGCGCGCGCGAATCCGATTCCGGTCAGCTCCCTCAGTTTATCGACCACGCCGAAGATATACTTGCGCGGGGCGCCGAGGCCTGTTCCGATCGCGGTTCCGCCGAGATTGACCACCCTCAGCCGTTCCTCGCACTTGTAAACTCTCCACCTGTCGCGTGACAGCACGTCGGCATAAGCGGACATTTCTCGCCCGAGCGTTGTCAGGACGGCATCCTGCATCTGGGTTCGGCCCACCTTGACGATGTCTGCGAATTCTTTTTCCTTCTGCTGAAACGCTTCCTGGAGAGAAACGATTCTGCCTTCGAGAATGTGGAGCATTTGTATGGCCGCGAGTTTCAGCGCGGTGGGAAAAGTGTCGTTTGTCGATTGATTGAGATTGATGTCGTCGGTCGGGGACACAACAGAATATTCCCCGTGCTCCCTGCCCATGATATCAAGAGCGCGGTTGGCGAGGACTTCGTTCACGTTCATGTTCGTGCTTGTCCCGGCGCCGCCCTGCATTTCATCGACCACGATGTGTTCGGTGAGCAGCCCGTCGGCCATCTCCCCGCACGCCTTCTCTATAGCGTCGGCTTTTGCGGGGGATTTCTCCCAGAAACCCAGGACCCTGTTGGTCTGCGCGCAGGCAAGCTTGACCGTTCCGAACGCCCGTACCAGTCCGGGATGAACCGGGTTCCCGGTGACCGGGAAATTATTCAATGCTCTTTGAGTATGAATACCGCAAAGCGATTCCCGTGGGATGGCCATTTCACCAAGAATATCGCTCTCGTTCCTGTTGATGCTTTTCATTGGATTGTGCTGGGGCTATGTACTGAAAACCATTTTTTTGACTTCAACACCAGGAACCGCTTTGAGCTTGTCTTCGAGTTCTTTCCGTTTTTTCTGGTCACCGTATAACTCCAGAATTAAAAGCCCGCCTGTCGAGCAAAAATCATCCATAACATCATGAAGGCCTATTCTAGTCTTGATATAGCAACCGTAATCTGTGAGTAATTTTTGAATTTTCGCAGCGTTTTTTGCCCTGTTGTTAACATTAACACCCAGAATAGTTTTTTTCTGCATATTTCCCTCCGAAATTATTTTGCAATAATTATATCATTTAATTCCTTTTGAAGTAATCAGTCTTCAGTAGTTCATACCTGTGCCTGTATGTATGTCCGTAATCCTTTGAAATGGTTCTGCCCAGAGATGCAACCATTCTGTTTATATAATCGTAGGATTCATCTGGTGAACCTTCGAAGATGTTGTGTCCCGGGTAAATTTCATAAAGGTTCCTTAGTTCCGGTGGAGTGACGTTGGGCATTATCACGTTCGCGCCGCAGAGCAGGGCTTTTTCCCTGCCATGGGGGTGTATCGTTCCGATTGCGGTAGTCGCCGGCAGCAATATGTAAGGCATGACTATCCTGATCAGGGCGATTGTTTTGAGCGCCATTGTCAGCTCTCCCTGAGGGATGTCTTTCAATGGTGTCTGCGGATGGGGGATGAATGGCCCGATCCCGGCCATGTCCAGCTTCATGCTTTTCATGAAAAGTATATCGTCCGCGATAGTTTCGCAAGTCTGTCCGGGGAGTCCCACCATTATGCCGGCCCCGACCTGGAATCCTGCTTCGGAAAGCCATTCGAGGCACTTGAGCCTGTTCTCGTAACTCGCGCCGGGATGAAGCTCCGAATACAGTTTTTCATCTATCGTTTCGTGGCGCAGCAGGTAGCGGTCGGCACCTGCTTCCCTCATCATTTTAAAATCTTCTTTTGAATATTCTCCGAGCGAAAGAGTTACCGCGATATCGGCATGCTCTTTGATTTTCCTGACAATATCGGAAACGGTCTTTGCAGAAAACACCGGATTTTCTCCGGATTGCAAAACAACGGTTTTTCTTCCGCGTTCCGCCTCGAATCTTACTGTTTCGAGAATTTCTTTTTCCGACATTGTGTATCGATTAAGGGATTTATTCGCCGCGCGCAGGCCGCAGTATTTGCACATTCGCATGCAGCTGTTGGAAATTTCGATAAGGCTGCGGAGGTGGACTTCGCCGCCGACATATTTTTGCCTTATCATGTCGGCGGCAGCAAAAAGTTCCGATAATTCTGCGGGATCGGATATTGAAAGCAGCCTTATTATCCGATCGCGATTTATGTTCTCCGAATAGAAGCTATCGAAGGATGTATCGACATGTATATCTCTCTCGGGAGGATCCGAAATATTTAATATCTTGCTCCTGAGGTTCTTATTCATGTCATGAATCATGTTGAAACAGATACTGGAAAATGTTAGAAATACAAATCCCTTTCCCCGTTTTCAACTTTCTTGAGTCTTTCGATAGCTTCCGCTTTTCTTTTTTCAACAGGAATATCGTCGAGTTGTTTTTCGATCAGATCGATTCCTATTTTTTTAGTTTCTTCCGTTGCGTAATCCTCGAGATATTCCTTGAATGTGAGGAGAGCGTTTGGAAGACAGAAGTTTTTGATCAAACCGGGTTTTGCGAGATCCATGAAATCCACACCGGTTCTGCCCAGCCTGTAGCAGGCGGTGCAGAAGCTCGGGACATAGCCGTTATTCTGTGCGAGATCCTTGATAACCTCATCCAGCGGGCGGGTGTCGCCGAGGGTGAACTGTTCGGTATCTGGCGCGTGTTCGCGCGCTTCTTTATACCCGCCGGGATTCGTTCTCGACCCCGCGCTCATTTGAGAAACCCCGAGATCAAGGACTTCTCTTCTAAGTTCAGCGGTTTCTCTTGTCGTGAGAATCATTCCGGTGTACGGGACAGCCATCCTGATGATAGCGACGAGTTTTTTGAAATCGTCATCGCTGACAGGGTAGGGCGGCTGCACTGCGACATCTGAATTGAGAGCCGGTTCGATTCTCGGGAATGATATCGTGTGAGGGCCGACACCGAATTCATTATCCAGATGCTGACAGTGTTGAAGCAGCGCCAGTGTTTCGAATTTCCAGTCGAAAAGCCCGTAAAGAACGCCGACGGATACATCGTCTATTCCCGCTTCCTGTGCCCGGTGAAGAGCGTACAATCTCCAAGGATAGTCCGCTTTTTTTCCTGTCGGGTGCATCTTTTTATAGGTTTCCAGATGGTAGGTTTCCTGGAAACACTGGTAAGTTCCAATACCTGTTGCTTTCAGTGCTTTGAAGTCTTCGACGCTGAGAGGCGCAGCGTTTACGTTAATTCTTCTAATTTCGCCTTTTTCGACTTTCACTGAGTAAGCCGCCTCAATTGTATCTTCCAGATATTTAATGCCATGCATTTCGCCGTAGACGAGAAGAAGCCGCTTATGGCCCATTTCTTCGAGAATACCGACTTCCTGCTTAACCTCGTCCATGGTCAGGGTTTTTCTAATCAGGCCGACGTTATCTTTCCTGAAGGCGCAATACAGGCAGTTGTTCGCACATTCATTTGTTACATATAAAGGAGCAAAAAGGACAACTCTCTTTCCATAAATTCCAAATTTGATCTGACGTGCCGCATCAAACATCTGTTCGATGAGCTCCGGATCGTCCGCCTGCATGAGCACGGCGGTTTCTTCGATGCTCAGGCCCTTCCGGGTGAGCGATTTCTGAATAATTTCTTCAACATGTTTTTTGTCGGGCCGCTCGTTATCTTCGAGTGTCCTGAAAATGAGTTTTTCATCGATGAATTCGGCCATTTTGTGTTTTCCTTCTTTCAACATATTATGTTCGTAATCAAGTCATTAAACACATAAATAATCCCTGTTGTTCCGATAATCAACAGGTGAGATATGTTTAACCGGCGGCGCATGAAAGCACCGCCGGTTTTAAACACATTAGCTAGTCTGCTCTTCAATCTCTCGAATAAGTGTCTGAGGGTCTAGAGGCTTTGATAGATATACTTCCGAAGGAAGCTGGCTCTTGGTTTCGTCGTTTCCGAATCTCATGCCATATAATTCAGTGAATGATGAAAGAGCGATGATGGGAATACCTTTATATTTCTCATCTTCCTTGAGTGTTCTGCAAACATCAAACCCATCGACTCCGGGCATCAGCAGGTCAAGAATAATAACATCAGGTTTGAACGAATCTACCTTTTCGAGCCCTGCTTTTCCGTTCATAGCTGTTTCCACTTCATAGTTGGATTCGAGAATAGCAGTTGTGGAATCTATAATTGCCTGGTCGTCATCAATAACGAGTACTTTCTTTTTTGCCACGGTTTCACCCCCCTTTTTATCAGAGTACCAACAATATTTTAGCAGTTTTGGCGAAAAAAAGACCTATGGACGGCGAATCTCTTCGCGGTCCGGCAGTCATTATTTAATCCCTCTCTGCGTGTACCTGGTATGCAGAAGATGATGGGACTTTTCGCCAAGCGGCTCTTTGAGAAATTCTTCGTACAGTTTCTTAAGAGAAACATTGTCGTGAGATTTTCTAAGTGTGAGCCTCTTGTCTTCCTCATAAATAGCTTCCGCACGTTTCTTTCGGGTATCCCAGTCGGTCGGAATAGGCTGTCCACCACCTGCGAGACATCCGCCCGGACAGCACATTATCTCGATGAAGTGATAATCCGCTTCGCCGGCTCTGATCTTATCAAGGAGCTTTCTTGCATTTGAAAGCCCGTGGGCGATCGCGACTTTGACGTCGAGGTCTCCAACCTTAACGGTTGCTTCCTTGACGCCTTCCATGCCACGAACAGCCACAAGATCAATATCCGGCAATTTGTCTTTTGTAACTACTTCGTACACCGTCCTGAGAGCGGCTTCCATAACGCCGCCTGTTGCAGCGAAGATTGTCGCTGCGCCGGTGGATTCACCGAGCGGGTTGTCGAAATCTTCATCTTCAAGTTCAAGCGGGTTTATTCCTGCCTGCTTGATCATTCTTGCGGCTTCTCTGGTTGTCAGGACTATATCGACATCCTGCGCGCCGCTGTCGAACATCTCGCCGCGCTCGCATTCGTACTTCTTGGCCGTGCAGGGCATGATCGAGACAACAGTCATGTCTTCGGGCTTAACGCCTACTTTCTCAGCGAAGAAAGTTTTTGCGACGGCGCCGAACATCTGCTGCGGTGATTTGCATGTCGAGATGTGAGGCAGGAGATCAGGGTAAAAATGCTCCGCGAATTTTACCCATCCCGGGCTGCACGACGTGATCATCGGCAGGGTTCCGCCTTCTGTGACCCTCTTGAGAAGTTCGTTGCCCTCTTCGAGAATCGTAAGGTCGGCTGCAAACTGGGTATCGAAAACCTTGTCGAAA
Source organism: bacterium (assembly GCA_035380865.1). Taxonomy (GTDB): domain Bacteria; phylum UBP15; class UBA6099; order UBA6099; family UBA6099; genus DAOSYA01. Next base: position 15,585 of record DAOSYA010000014.1, on the reverse strand, counting down.
CCGAGCCTTCTCAAGCCGGCTGCCATTTTCCCTGTAATGGCGCTTCCCGGCTCCAGTCCGAATTCTTCGCCGATGGCGGCCCTGATCGCGGGAGCCGTTTGTACTACAACATACTTGTTGGGATCCGCAAGTGCATCCCATACCTTTTGCGTGTCATCCCGTTCGACGATAGCCCCAACAGGGCAGACTATTGAACACTGACCGCAGTTTACGCATTCGACTGCCGCGAGCGGCTCATCGAAAGCGGGGCCTATCCTTGATTCAAAGCCACGTTTGGAGTTAAAGAGAACTCCGACTTCCTGAACATTCTGGCAGACTGATACGCATCTTCTGCACAGGATGCATTTGCTGGAATCTCTTACCAGTGCCGGAGAAGAATCGTCCACAACCGGGGTGGACTTTTCGCCTTCGTACCTGATTTCCCTGATTCCCATTTCTTCGGCTAATTTCTGAAGCTCACAATTCATATTGCGCGGGCATGTGGGGCAGTCCATTCTATGGTCTGAAAGCAGTAGTTCCAGCACCATTTTTCTTGCACTGCGCACCAGCGGGGTATTGGTTTTTACAACCATACCTTCCGCGACCGGGAAAACACATGATGCCTGAAGTGTTCTTGATCCGACCACTTCGACTACGCACATCCTGCATGCGCCGATTGCCTGCACGTCTTTAAGATAGCACAACGTCGGTATATGAATGTTAGCTAATTTTGCCGCTTCCAGCACAGTGGAACCCATAGGGACTTTTACGTCTTTGCCGTCAATATTAACGGTTACTGTGTCCATTCATTTCACCTCTCTGTCTTATGCCCAGGGTGTTGCAACCCTGATGATCCGGTCATTGAAACATCTGATTCGACCTCAATCGACTCATCTGCCTCAGGCATATTTTGCCTTGTAGTGAAGCACTCGACTTCACCGTTGTTATCGTAAGTTATATCGAAATCGATTCCCGGATTTCCCCCTATAATAACGCTCAGAGTTTCATTCAGATCTCCCATCGGCGGCCTGTCGATGTGACCGAGCTTCATCCTCGCGTAGACCTTCGTTCCCATTCCGGGCGCTGAATCCACTTTGAGTTGTCCCTCGCATCTTTCGGCAGTGTGTTTGAGCAGGGGCAAGCCGAGCCCTACACTGTTTTTGCCTTTGGTCGTAAAGAAAGGCTGCAAAGCCTGTGTCACTTCTTCTTCCGTCATTCCTTTACCGTTGTCTTCGATCTGAATCGTCAATGAGTCGTTAAGGGAATCCTCGACGATTTTAATTGAGATAGTATCGGCGCCTGCGCGAGTGGAGTTTTCCACTATATCCAGAATGTGCATCGAGAGTTCTTTCACTGTATAAGATACTCCCTCCCGGCAATTCCGTTAAGCGCCATTTTTATCTCACTGATGATCCTGTGTTCAATAAGAAACAGGGTCGGCCCGCTGCCGACGTGCTCGGGTAAATGAGCATCCGAACCGGTCACGAGCGGAAATATTTCTATGCCCGGGAACCGGGCGACAGCTTCATCCCGGGTGGTTCCCGAAGATATCTCTAATGCATCAAGCGAACTGTCCGGGGGGACCATTCCCAGATTCGATATCAGGCTGTATGCCTGCCTGTCGATATGCGCCGCGATTGCCAGTCCGTCCATGTTATGAACGATCTCGACAAGATCCTCAACGCTTATGCCCGATGCGCCGATGAGCATTTTCTCATTCTCCTGAATTGTCTCCCCTCTTTCGTTGACAACAAGCTGTCGGCCGAAATAATCGGGGTTGTTCCTGCCGTCGGGCAGTGAACTGTATATCACATCCTGGAGTGTGAGCGCGTGCTCAATTTTGTTGAAGAGGCAAACTATATGTACCTCTTCTTTTGTTGTAACTTCAATACCGGGCAGTATCTTAATGCCCGGCTCCTCGGCGCAGATTGACATCGACTCGACATTCTCGGCTGAATTATGGTCCGTCACGGCGATTATATCTATGCCGTGTCTTACAGCCGCAGAAATAATATTCGGTGGTGTGCAGCTATCATCAGCGCATGGTGAAAGCGCTGTGTGAACATGCAGATCGGCAGCGAATCTCTGGAGATTGCTGCTATCCGAATATTTTTCTTCGCCCTGATATCTCATAGTTTCGCTTCACTTATTGCTGCTGAATTCTCCTTGCGAGTTCCGCTTCACGACCGAAGTCGCATCGCAGGCATCTGCCGGCCTCTTTCACGGCTGTTTCGACATCGAAACCGAGTTCCGTTTCGTCGAAATTGCCTGTTCTCGAGTCAAGGGCCAGCATTTTTTGTTTCTCGCGTGCCTGTTCCTCGACTTCTTCGCCGACAAGTGGCTTGATCTCATCGATGCCGGCACTGGTTCTTACCGCGTCAACAAGGATTCCGTCTCCGCCGAGATATTTATCGATTTCGGAAGCGGCTTTCATTCCTGTTTTCATCGCCCAGATTACGGTAGCCTCTTCGCCTACCGCATCTCCGCCGGCGAATACTCCTTCGCGGTTTGTTGCGTAGGAATACTTATCAACTTTGATCCAGCCCCGATCTGAAACTTCCACACCGGATCCGTCAAAGAGCTTTCCAGCGTCAACTTCCTGCCCGATCGCCGGGATAACCATATCAACCTGGAGTTCGAATTCAGTTCCTTCGACCGGTTCCGGCCTGCGTCTTCCGCTTCTGTCGAACTTTCCAAGTGACATTCTCTGGCAAACGAGAGAAGAAACTTTTCCTCCATCGCCCTCGATCTTCAGAGGAGCTGCGAGGAAGTAAGGCTTGACGCCTTCCTTGAAGGCTTCTTCGATTTCTTCTTCGTTTGCAGGCATTTCGGACTTTGTTCTCCGATATACGAGGTACACGTTCTCGTAACCGAGTCTCAGGAGTGTTCTTGACGCATCGATCGCGGCGTTTCCTCCGCCGATAACCGCGGCGCTCTTTCCGCCGTCCATTTTCTCTCCAAGATTGAAATCTCTGAGGAAATCGAGTCCGTTGTAAACTCCCTTGAGTGACTCGCCTTCGATCCCGAGATCCCAGCCTTTCTGGGTCCCTATGCCTATGAATACTGCTTTAAATCCTTCTTTATAAAGGTCGTCAATGGATTTGTCTTTTCCGATCTCGACACCTGTTTTGATCTCTACGCCGAACTCTTTGATCCTGTCGATGTCGCTCTTGATGACATCTCTCGGGAGTCTGTATTCGGGAATTCCCACAGCGAGCATTCCGCCCTCGACGGGAAGCTTCTCGAAGATCGTTACAGGATGACCTTTCTTTGCAAGCTGATATGCGCAGGTGAGGCCCGCCGGCCCCGAACCTATGACGGCGACCGGGTCTTTATCCAGAACTGGTTTCTCCGACAGGTAAGGAGTGCGTTTGCCGCCATTGCATGCATAGTCGTATGCGAACCTCTTGAGGGTTCTTATGGCAATAGGCTCGTCAATCATCGCGCGCCTGCATTTCGATTCACACGGATGTGTGCAGACTCTTCCGCATATTCCCGGAAGCGGGTTGCGTTCGAGAATCAGATCGAAAGCCTCGTCGAACTTTTTGTTGCCGATCAGCGCAACATAACCCGCCGCGTCGAGTCCGACCGGGCAGGTGTGCTCGCAGGGAGCCCTGAAAAGGCTTCCGCAGACAACTGCCGGGCATCGTTTTTCCTTGATGTGAGCTTCATACTCGTCACGGAAGAAACGAATTGTACTCAGAACCGGGTTGGGCGCAGTCTGCCCGAGTCCGCAGAGAGCGGTCTCCTTGATAAGCTTCCCGAGGTTCTCGAGTTCTTCGATGTCGCCTTCTTTTCCTTTTCCTTCGGTGATGCGGGTAAGGATTTCCAGCATTCTCTTGGTGCCGATTCTGCAGGGCGGGCACTTGCCGCAGCTTTCATCCTGAACGAAGTCGAGGAAGAATCTTGCGGTGTCTACCATGCAGGTATCCTCGTTCATAACAACGAGTCCGCCCGATCCCATGATTGCGCCGAGCGCATTCAGTTCATCGTAGTCGATGGGCGTATCAAGATGCTGTTTGGGAATGCAGCCGCCGGAAGGACCGCCGCATTGAACAGACTTGAATTGCTTTCCGTTCGGGATGCCGCCGCCGATATCATAAATGATATCGCCCATCGGCGTTCCCATATCGACCTCGACAAGACCGTTATTGACGATCGTTCCGGTCAACGAGAAAATCTTTGTTCCTTTGCTTTTCTCTGTTCCGATAGATGAATACCAGTCCGCTCCGTTCCTGATGATGATCGGAATGGTGCCGAGGGTTTCGACATTGTTCAGAACAGTTGGCTTTTCATAGAGACCCGCAATTGCAGGGAAGGGAGGTCTCGGGCGGGGTTCGCCGCGTTTTCCTTCCACGGATCTCATGAGAGCGGTTTCCTCGCCACAGACAAAAGCTCCTGCTCCCATCATTATTTCAATATCGAAACTGAAATCTGTTCCGAAAATGTTTTCTCCGAGCAGTCCGTATTCCCTGGCCTGGTCGATTGCGTTGGTGAGGAGCTCGATAGCGAGCGGATACTCGGCCCGGACATAGATAATGCCCTTGTCTGCGCCGATTGCATAAGCGCCGATGGCCATTCCTTCGAGCACGCTCTGGGGATCGCCTTCAAGCTGGCTTCGATCCATAAATGCGCCGGGGTCGCCCTCGTCCGCATTGCACATTATGTACTTCTGGTCTCCTTTGGCCTGTCGGCAGAACTGCCATTTGAGCCCTGTCGGGAACCCGGCGCCGCCGCGGCCTCTGAGACCTGCATTTTTAACTTCTTCTATAACCTGCTCCTGGGTCATTTCTTTCAGGACTTTTGCAAGTGCCTGCCATCCATCCACTGCAATATATTCGTCGATCTTGCGGGGATCGATAACACCGCAGTTCTTGCGGGTCACCTTATGCTGACTCCTGAAAAACCCTATTTCGTTAAACACCGGGACCGTTCCGTCCGCTTCCGGGCGCTCGTAAAGAAATTCTTTAGCGACGCGACCTTTAAGCAGATGTTCTTCAACAATCCGGGCGACGTTCTCGACTTGAATCCTGCTGTAGAAAGTTCCTTCGGGATATACAATTATAACAGGACCCTGGTCGCAGATGCCGTTGCAACCGGTCATTACCAGATTAATTTCATCTTCCAGTTTAAATTTACGGATTTCCTTGAGGAATTCTTCGTAAACTTTCAACGACCCTGCGGCAACGCATCCTGTACCTCCACATACAAGAACGGTTGACCTGTATCGCTTCATCAGTAAGCCTCCTTCTATTATTCACCCTCAGCTTTGTTGTCGGGCAGATGGCTAAGAACATATTTGTCGATTACTTTTCCGCCGATCACATGTGACTCGACTATTTCAGCAATTGACTCCGGGGTGACTTTGCCATAGCGCACCTGGGGTTCGTTTTTGCGAATTACAGATACAATCGGTTCGCGGTCGCATATTCCAATGCAGCCGGACTGCCCGATCTCAATATCCAGATTTTTATCTTCTACGATCTTTAGAAGTTCGCTCATGACTTTTCTTGCGCCTGAAGCAATTCCACAGGTTCCCATGTGGACGACAACCTTAATGTCCTTGTCTTCCTTGGAGCGCATGCCCCCGGTCACCTGTACTCTGTCTTTAATCTTCTGAAGATCTTCAATGTTCAGCTTTCCCATTACTCTTCACCTCCGGCTTCCTCGGAGTATTTTTTCAGTATCGAATGCACTTTTTTCGGGGTGACCTGTCTGTAAACATCATCGTCGATCCTTACTACCGGAGCGAGCGCGCAGGCTCCCATGCAACGAACCGATTCAAGTGAAAATTCTCTGTCGGGGGTTGTTTCTCCCACGCCGATCCCAAGAATCTTTGTTAATTCTTCGAGAACTTCCTTGCTGCCTCTCACATAACACGCAGTACCCATGCAGGTTGAAATTGTGTGTTTGCCTCGGGGCACAATACTGAAAAATGAATAAAACGTGGTTATTCCATACACCTCGCTCAGCGGTATGTTAAGTCCCTGAGCAATTTTGAATTGAACTTCTCTCGGCAGATAGCCGAAAATCTCTTGAGCTTTACTCAAGACTCGGATGACCGAACCCGATTTGTCTTTCAGCTCTTTGATAGCGGCATCGAGTTCCTTAAACTGTTCTTCTGAGAATTCAGAAGCTTCGTCTGTGGTTATTCCGACTTCTTTACTGGCTTGCATCAAGGTGTAGCCTCCTTTCCTTGGATAGATGCCGGGTAACTTCAGCCCTTGATCCCTTTGCCGTAAAGCTTACCGGCAGTTTCAAAAGCTGTCATATTTGTTCCCAGCACACAGACGCCTTTTTCTTTCGCCATTCTTATTGTGTCCGGCTCGGGCTCTCGGCTGTTCACGATAATCAGCGCGCCAAGCTCTTTCAGAGCCGCGACAGCAATTATGTTGACATGCGTTTGCATGGTAATCCAGATAGTATCTTTTTCTGCATTCGCGATAACATCGCTCAGCAAATCCGAAACATATCCTTTTTCCACTAAAATCTGATCATTCACCGGCGAAGAGATTACCTCTAATTCCAGTCCTTCTATCAGTTCAGTCAGTTTCATTAGAACCACCCCTTTCTCTTAATGTATGAGGAAGTTTTTTAGCGAGGTCGAAAATCTTCTCTGCAAGGCTTCCCACATCTTTCCTGAGGATGAACTGGCAGTCCAAAGGTGTTATCAGTCCGGCTACAACGTCTTCCGCAAAAGCTCTGCATGTTGGACATCCGCATGCTCCGCAGTCGATTCCCGGAAGCTGTTTGTCAATCTCTTCTATATCCTTGAGTTTCCTCATCGCTTCTTTAACATTCGGATCCAGCCTTGTTATGGGCCTTGGCTCGATCTTTTCGTTTAGAAAATAGTAATCCGTTTCAGTATTTTTATACGCGGTATTCACGAATTCCTGGTTGCGCTCGCCGATCTCTTCTGAAACGATGTCCAGCTTGAGCCCCGCCATGAACGGGTCTTCTACCATCAGGACACCACCCACGCATCCGCCAACACATGCCTGGGCTTCTATGAAATTCGTGTTTCGAAGTCCGCCTTCTTCTACTTTCTCAAGTACTTTAGACACATGGTGAATTCCATCCACGGCCAGCTTTTTTGAAATATCTATTGTTGCGGCTTCTCCACCTCTGCGTCCCCATGAGATGCCGCCGCTGTTGGCTTTCTGGATAGAATCCAGCTCGTTGATTTCCTGAAAATTCAACTTGATGAAGTTGACCATGTCTTTTATTGCGATTACTCCGTTGACATAGGAACGGTCAACACCGGATGGCTGTTTGACGGCTGTTACCTTGGCAGGGCATGGCGAAATAAAGAAAACACCTATTTCTTCGTTCTTGAACCCGGTTTTTTTGATTGCGTGTTCTCTTGCATATCTTGCGGCCACTTCCATTGGCGATTGCATAGGTAGAATGTTTTGCACGAGCCCCGGGTATTTCACCTGTATAAGTCTCACGACCGCGGGGCAGGCTGAAGAAATAACAGGTTTTTTGAGCTCGTCGAGATGTTTACCGAAATGCTCGGTTATGGCTTTCGACAGAAGATCTGCTCCCAGCCCGACTTCCACAACTTCGTCGAACCCCATTTTTAAAAATCCCGACAGAACCTTGCCGAGAGAATATTTTTTGGAGAATTGACCTGCAAAAGATGGAGCGGGAATAGCTATCGTGTGTTTATATTCTTTGATAACCTCAAGCGGATCCGTAACGGCTATCTTCGCGTTGTTGGGGCATGTTCTTATGCACTCGCCGCAGTCAATACATCGCTCTTCCATTATTCTTGCTTTGCCGTTTCGCACTCGTATAGCCTGTGTCGGGCATGTTCTAATGCAATGAGTGCATCCTTTGCACTTGTCTTCGAGAAGCCTTACGGAATGGAAGTATTTTTCGCTTTTCATGTTATTTAAGCTTTATCCTGAATTCGAGTTTTGTGCCTTCGTTCAGCACTGTGTTCAAATTCATCCAATCAGATGATTTTTTGATGTTCGGCAAACCCATTCCCGCGCCGAACCCCATCTCTCTTACCTCCGGCGGCGCTGTTGAAAAACCTTCCCGCATAGCCTGTTCAATGTCGGGTATCCCCGGCCCGTTGTCTGTAGCGGTAACAGCTATTTCATCAGTTCCGATATCAGCTTTAATAACCCCGTTTACTGCATACGCAACAATGTTCATCTCGGCTTCGTAGCTTGCGATAGCCACTCTTTTTATTATTTCATATTTGATCCCGAGTTGTTTGAGAATATTCTTGATCTTGCTGGCTGCCTCGCCGGCATCGCTGAAGTTTCCTCCAACGACGTTGAATTCAAGTTTTATTCCCTCGTCTGTCATTCAAGCAGAATCCTTTTGGTGGCAAATATCTTCAAGGTTCTCTCTGTAAAGAACGCCACAACTCCTGTAAAGTGAGTATGGGGTCGTCATCAGAGATATCCCGCAGCTTTTTGCCAGTTCAACAGTCTCGTTTGACGGTGTTTTTCCCCTGACAAAAATAATCAGTTTTATATCCACCATTTCCGATGTTCTGATTACCTGCGGGTTTGTAAGCCCGGTAAGAAGGACAAAGTGTTCTTTTATATTTGCGTTGCAGCTCATTATAGAAAGCAAATCGCTCATCATATCGCATGCGCAAACCGTATTGAAATCGATTTCGCTTTCAAGCTCGTTTTCAAATATCACTCTGGTTTTTAGTAGTTGACTGATATTTTGTGCCTTCATCAGAGTGTCCAACCTTATATAAAATATATAATAACATCAATACCAATTCGCCTTATAGGTTATATAGAATAACATATGGTTTTTCAACTGTCACAAAGTAACTGTTAAGCAAATATTTTCAAAATAAAACATAAGAAATATCAGTTTTGAGAAGAAAACGGGAGAAAAAGTACTGAATAATCATGCTATTAGCTTTTTATTGGTTAAAAAAGAGCTATATCGCAATAAATAGGGAATATATATTATGATATATTACTTTTTGCTCCCGATTTCGGCGGGTTTTGACCAAATAGCTCCAATAAGTGGTGAATTTCACAAATACTTCTGAAGCTTACTATTTTCTTTTTTTCTTCTCGTTTTTCCACTATTTTTCAAAAATATTTTAAAAACTTTTATTTTTTTCAGCGTGTTTTGCAAGGATATTATCAGACGGCGGGGCGTGGCGTGAAAAAGCCTTTGTTAACAGGTTTATTTAAGCTTCGGGAATGTGTCCGGTTTGTTCGTTATTTTGTGATGAACAGCCTTTTTTTCTGAGTTTGAATTCTTGTGTTATAATTTATCCTTAGACTTTTTAAAAATAAAATCAGTGGAGTGATAGCATGCCATCTGCCAGAAGCATTGGAAAGGTATTTTTTCTCTTATTTCTTACAGTTTGTTTTTTCGTATCCATGGAGGCCGAATGTGAAGTTTTAAAGATAGGCTCGGCTGTTGTTGATATTTCTCCGGAGGAACCCGTAGGATGGTATCTCGGTGGGTATGAAATGAGAAAATCGGATGGGATTCACGACCCGCTGACGGCGAGGGCTGTAGTGCTGCGACAGGGCGATGTCCGTGTTGCTGTAGTCACTCTGGATTTCGTGGGTATGTTTTACCCGGATTCCCGGAGAATTGCCGGTATGATAGCTGAAAAAACCGGTATTCCGGCTGAAAATGTTCTTATTCATACGATTCATACGCATTCCGCTCCGGATGTGGCCGGGATATGGGGAGGCGTGAAAAAGTCGTACAAGAAAAAGATTGCTTACGATATTGTTGATTGCGTTAAGAAAGCGGTTGATTCGGAAGCCGGCGCGACGGCATGGTTTGCCTCGGGAAAAGTTGACGGCCTCAATATGAACAGGCGGAACCCGGATGTCGATCCGGACAGGGAACTCGCGGTTATGGAATTTAGAAATGGTGCCGGGGATGTGATCGCGACACTTGTGAATTTTGCCTGTCATCCCGTGATTCTGGGAGGTGACAATTTAAAGATTACGGCTGACTATCCATATTATCTGAGAAAAGAACTTCAGGACAGAAGAGGGGGAACCGCCATGTATTTCAGCAGGGATATCGGCAATGCCAATCCTCCGAAAAAATATGCTCTTCATGATGATTTGTATGAAAGGCGGGGCGGGACTTTCGAGATGGCCGAGGAGCACGGGAAGAATGTTGCTGAGGAAGTTATGAGATTGCTCGAAAACGCATCGGAGAGACCGGTCAATCTGAGGATTGTCTCGAAGACAATTACGGCTGAGGTTGAAAATCCGATATTGCTTCAATTGATAAAAATAGGCATGATAAAAAGGAAAATGAACGGAAGCATGACACAGACAGTAGTGTCTATGGTTGATCTGGGTCCGGCGCAGATCGTGACTTTCCCCGGGGAGGCGCTTCCCGCGCTGAAGGAAGATGTCGAGAAGTTTTTACCGGGGCCGTTCAAGTTTTTTTTGAGTCTCACGAACGATTGCGCGGGATATATTGTTTCTCCGCGCGAATGGGACGAATCGCATTACGAAGAAGGCATGTGCATGGGCAAATCTTTCTCCGGGCTGCTGCGCGACTCGCACAGGGAAATCGCTCATGAATTGTTCCGGTGATGAAAAAACCGGACCCGTTTCCGGACCCGGTTTGTTAGCAACTGATAAGAAACAAATATGCGCCGAAAAAATTATTCTCCGGCCAATTCTTTTTCCCTGATGTCAGAATAGATTTTCTTCACAAGGTTGTATGCGCGTTTATTGGTTTTGTGGTCCGTGCATTGCAGCCCTTTGCGGTTGAGGTGCTTTGTGAACTGGCAGGTTCCACCGCTTCCTTTTGTTTTGAAATCGGCAATTATCCAGGGGAATGAACCGGCTACGTACTTTTTGCTCAGCAGAACTCTGAAGTTATATTTGTAAATGGTTTCCTGGTGTTCCTCATCCCCGCGGGATAAGATATTTTCAGGGTCTGAGGCATGTTGACCGCAGACTGCTTCTCCGCCGAATTCCATTAAAAACACAGGTTTGTCGGGATATTCACCGTGGTATTGTTCGAACAGGCTGTTCAGTTCCACATTAATAAAAGTTTTAAGATTCTTCGGGGTTACCTGCGGAGCGCGTCCACCGCTGTACCAGCCGCTGTAAACGTTTCGGGCAACCACATCGACGTAATTGAATCCTTCTTTTGTCAGCCGTGAAGATGTTTCCGTGAACATGATCGGTCTGGTATCCAAATTCCTCATCAGTTCCGCAGCCTTTTTGATGTATTTCAAAAATTTATCGCCGCCGAATTCGTTGCCTATAGACCACATTACTATCGAGGCATGGTTCTTGTCCCTGTCATACATCTCTGTTTGCTGAACAAGCAGTTTTTTAATCAGATCATCGTCGTTCAGTGTTTGCAGGAACACGGGGCCGCCTTCCTCGATTGCCATAATTCCCAGCCTGTCCGTGATGTAGTAATTGTAAGGATGATTAGGATAATGAGCCGTTCGCATCGAATTTGCGTTCATGTTCTTTATCTGCACGAAGTCGGAAATTCTTTCCTCTTCGGTCATGACTCGGCCTGCGTCCGGGAATTCGCCGTGAAAATGCTCATCGTGCCTGTTAACACCTCTGAAGAACACCTTCTTGTTGTTCAGGTATAAAGCCAGTCCCCTCACTTCGAATTTCCTGAATCCGAACATGTCACCAAGCCCGTCGATGACTTTTCCGTTTTTGAAGAGGACCGCTTTTGCATAGTAAAGCTCGGGTGTTTCGGGCGACCAGAGGGCCGGATTTTCCGTCTCCCATCCGGTAATGATATTTTCGCCGGGTTTAATTTCAGTGAATACCGAGTCGATCAGCTCTTTATCTTCGCCGTTCAGTTTGTAAATGAAAAATCCTGCTTTATCCGCGTTTTCGCCGTCAATTTTTATCTCGAAATCGACTTTCCCGTTCAACAAATCATCCGAGAGTGAAGGTTTTATATGCAGGTCGGATATCGACGTTTTATCGGAGTACTCAATGAAGACCTCTCTATGAATTCCTCCGTAGTTCCACCAGTCTCCGATAGGTATATCCTGCATGCCGAGCTCATTGCTTACGCGAACGGCCAGTAGGTTATCCCCCTGTTTCAGCTTGTCCGTGATGTCGAACGAGAAAGGTGTGTAACCGCCTTCATGGAAGCCTATTCTTTCTCCGTTCAGGTACACCCAGGCGCGGTAATATACACCCCAGAAGTTCAGAATCGCTTTTCCGGAAAGATCTTTTTCATCGACATTGAATTTTTTGCGATACCAGACTTTTCCTCTGAACGCGTCCATTTCTTTGCCGAGGTCAAACCAGTTGAATGGAATGTCCATCGTGATCCATGATGAATCATCGCATGTGTCCATGTAGGGATCTTTGCATTTTTTCCCAAAGGGAACCACTGTGCCGTCCCTGAGAACATAATTTTTGGGATCTACAATGTCGTCGAGCATCATCTCGATATCTTTTATTTTGATCACTGAGCTCTTGAAGAATTTCCAGTCTTTATCGAGCATGGTATAACTGCGCTCGACGTTTACTTCCCATGGCTTCGGGATAAAAGAAACCTTGAAGTCTTTAATCTGAGGTTTTGGCCCTGAACAGGAGGACAGGAACACCGTAAAGAATCCCGCCAGTATGATCAGAAGTAATGAAAACCCAAAATGTTTTTTCCTCATGATTTTTCTCCCCCATAATAAAAATCACCATAATATAAACTGAAAAACCATACCAAATCAATTGAATGTAAAATGAAGCGAATCAGGGCTTCTTGATAATAGCCGGTGGCGATGGGCTCGTGCCGTGTTTCTATTCACCTGTTTTCACGGAGCCGAAATTCTCCCACGCGCCGGGCAAACCGAAAAGTGCCGCTCCTCTCGGGTAGTATTCCAGCCCGAAGCTGTCGCTCCCGTAATGATAAGTATCTGTGAAACATCCTCCTTCATGGCTCGGGTAGATCGGTCTCTGGTTGACTTCTTTTTCAAAGTCGTAGTAGCGCGACAGTCTTTCTCTGAGATCGATCCCGAAATAGGCGGCAATCATGTCCTGCCATATATTCTGAGAAATCCAGAGAGTGGATTCGGCGTCTGTGTGCGTGGACCCGTATTTTTGAAGCGTGGCCGCAACTGCGTTTTCGAGGTCTGTTTTGAACATGCCGAGGAGTTCGGAATCGACAGGCAGAGGGATGTCGTATCGCATGAGATAATAAAGCCCGTTCGGCGCATAAATGGAATGCGCGTTCCATCCCTTGAGCGGTCCGCCGAAACCGTCGAGAACGGTATGCGAATCGTCTTCGCCATCCCAGATCCGTTTCCCGTTTTCATCTCTTTCGATATGGCCGCGGGGGTCTCTGAAGTCGATTTTGTCATGAAGCGTCACTGCGAAATGATCACCGAGCCATGCCCTCGTTTTAAGGGTGTGAGTTATCCTGCCGATGAATTCATCGCTTCTCTTCTTTATGGCTTGATCATCGGCGATGTCCGCCATGAGCGTGACGTATTTCAAAGCGGACAGGGTTTTCACCGCTATGTAAGTGAGTTCGGGAGCGTACTGCGTGGCGGGTATTCCGCTGTCGATGGTGTTCGCTGTTCCTTCGTCCGCGAATCCGTTGCCGTCTTCATCGACCGCTATCATATAATCGACAAGTTTTTGAACAACCGGCCACAGGTCTTTTACGGTTTTTTCGTCTCCCGTTTCTTTCCAGTATGCGCCGAGCAGAAGAATGAAATTGGTGTTCTCTTCAATCGGCATGTCGTGTTTCATCGCCTGTGCCGTGGCGCTCATTCCGAACCCCATATCGTGTGGCATTATGTTGGGGTATCTTCTGTAATCGGGCCATTCGTAAAGCTGGAGCCTGAGGAGTTCCGGCCAGAGTTCGAGATAAGCCGGGCCCTCGTTGTAGGCGACGTCGAGCGTGGAGTGCCCTTTGCAGATTCCTTCCCAGACACTGAACCATTCTTTTCCGTCTTTGCCTGTTGTCCACCATGAGTTCATGATCCAGCTATGGAACGCAAACGAGGTGAGCGGAAGGAAAGCGTCGTTCGCGACCTTTTTCGATTCAGCTGACATTCTTTTCTCGAATTCGGAATTCTTTTTATGGATTTCGTTTTTATTGGAAGCGACCCACGCGGCGACATCTTCGGCGTCTTTAAAAAGATTTTTGTATTTGAAATAGTGCGAAGCGGTGCCTATGAAAAGGACCGACCTTGACACGAACGCGGACATTATGATTTCCGGGCTCGCAATTGTGCTTCCGGCATCGGCCTTCATATCCCAGCAGAACCCGATGCTCCTGTCCGGAAAATTCTTGTCCCGGGGAGTTTTGCCGAACCATTTCAGGGATCCGGCAGAGGGTTTGCCGGAGGCCCATATCATGGTGGCTTTTTTGTCCGAAGCGTATATCGGCTTTCTTTGATCTTCCGGGCTGTCGCCTTTTTCGTGGTGGCCGACCCATGATCCTTCGATTCTAATACCGCTGAGTTTGTCCGAACTGAAAGGCCCGGTCTTCAGCTTTTCCTGTTGCGAATAAGCCATCCATACCTTGCCCTCGAAACTCTTTTTCGCCGAGACGCTGATGTTCATGATGAAATAGGGCCCGATGGATATCATCTCGTCTCCGGGAGAGAAAGGGGAGAGAAAGGTGAATGTAATATCGGCGGGCAGTTCCGGGTCTTCGCAGGTGTAGGAAATGGAAGCCGGGGTAAGTTTCTGTGTGGTTTTGTTGCAGAGAGGTTCCAGTTGAGCAAAAGGAAGATATTTTATGATCCCGCCGGCTTCGAGCGCGAGCACCATTTTCCCGGGCTGCCCGAAGTATGTTCCCATCGGCGATATGTGCCACTCGCCGTCCTGTGGTCTCGGATTGATCACGAACCTCGATCCGAGCCTGCTTATGGCCGTTTCGAAAAGACCGTTTTCGCGGGCGTAGCCGGACCATCCGGTATCCCGGGTTTCGGCGTGAATTGCAATAGTAATTGAGGTAGATAGGGCGATCGCAAAAATAAAAACCGAAAACATTCTGTTGCGCATGACTGATAGAATCCTTTCCCTTGCATGTTATTGATTTTAACATGTGAAAAGTGGAGTTACACGTATTTTTGATCCGAACAACTCGTTCATGCCGCGTTTTCCGGTGTTCCGACCGGCAACCGGAGCAAAAACATAAAATCAATATTTAAAATAGAAACATGTAATGGTACTGAATATGGTATAATCAGAGTGCTAATGTGCCATCATAAAAATGAATAAAAACGGGATGTGTAATTAATTATGAAAATTATGATTACAGGGGCTTCGGGTTATTTCGGGAAACTGCTTGCCAACAGGCTGACACAGGAATATCCGGGAGTCGAGATAGTGGGGATTGATATCCGCGAAAATGATGAAGACGAAGATAAAGACATGAGAGTTGTATATGGCGACGCTCGTAAAAAGCGGATAGAAGATATATTCAAACTCGAAGGAAAAATTGATGTTGTGATACATCTTGCGAGGGAGTCGGCGTCGAAGTCGAAAAAGACAAGCGATGAGCTGATGATGACAAACGTATACGGCACTTTTCATATGCTGGAGCTTGCGCAGAAATACGAGGTTGGCAAGTTTATCTATCCTAGCGCATCGATCGTGTACGGTGCAAGGAATGACAATCCGGCGA
>DAOSYA010000013.1:0-53965 GCA_035380865.1 bacterium | reverse complement strand
TGTGATGAAAAAGGCATGCGGACTGACAGTCCGCACGGTCGGGATTGCCGCGTCGATTGCCGAACGACAGGTTCGGCGCACTCCTCGCAATGACACATTAAGGTGTTTTGAGAATAAACCATTAACGAAGCTGGAACGTAAGAGGACAAAAAGCGGCCTGGGCCGCCGAGCAATGACACGGCAAAAGATACACTAAGGTGTTCTGAGATTGAACCGTCCGCGAAGTTATAACTTAAAAGGACAAAGAGCAGGCGGTGCCTGCTGTCATCCTGAGCGCAGTGAAGGATCTCGCTTTTATATTTTTTTGTCGTCATTCTCGACGGAGATCGGGAATCCAGGGTGGCCAGGACGGCCAGGGGATTGAGCCTTTCGGGTGGGGAGGGGAGAAAAGAAACAAAATAGCAGCATGCACAAAGGACAGAACTTTGTACATGGCACGATCCAAGAACATTTTCACACTAATGTATATTTATGAAAACAGACTGTACACGAAGAGAGAGCGTAAGAGGACAAAGAGCAGGCCGGCCTGCCGAGCAATGACAGGGCAAAAGATACATTAAGGTGTTTTGAGAATAAACCATTAACGAAGCTGGAACATAAGAGGACAAAAAGCGGCCTGGGCCGCCGAGCAATGACAGGGCAAAAGATACATTAAGGTTTTCACGCACAAAGAACGGCGCTTTATACATGGCAAAAACTATGCATTACACTAATGTATATTTTGAATATAGCCGTCCACGAAGTATGATGCCGCTTTGCTTACCTTGTAAGGTCGCGGAGCAGTTGTTCGAGCTTTTTCGTTTCCTCGGGCGTTTTGTCCGAGTCGTTGGAGAGCAGGCATTTGGTGAGATGGAAAGTTGCGCGTCTCTGGTCGCCGACTTCTTTGTAGGACATGCCGAGAAAATAGTTTACAAGGTAGGAGTCCGGTTTCAGATCGTAGGCATCTTTGAGGTAGTGGATCGCCTTGAAGAAATCCTTGCCGCGGTACGAGGCCTTGCCCTTGTCGAAAGCGTCTGTCGCGCGCATTTCCGATTTGGAGGCGGTGAACACGATGCCTTTGCCGTCGCGGAGCGCCTTGAAGGTAGCGATAGCTTTATCATAGGCGTTCCGGCTCTCGGGCGGATAGGATTCGAGGATCAGGAACTCGCGCAGGTTCTGCATTGCAGGCATCTCTTTGCCGAGGTAGGCCTGGCTCATGCCGATGTAATAGTATGAGAACTTCGAAGTGGGTTTGACTTCGAGGATGTTAGCCATGAGTTTTTCGGACATCCTGAAATCGCCTTCGAGGAAGTACTGTTTTCCCCGGGCGAACATCTCGTCGAGGCTTTTCGATGACGGGGTAGTCGATTTTTTGACATTCGCGCGTTCGAGCGCGTCGATGCGTTTCGCGTTTATGGTGTGGCTCCTGATTTCCGATGCGTTTTCGGGATGCTTTGCCATTGTGAGATTGGCGGCTGCGTCGGCGAATGAAGGATCCATGCTGAGAATAAAGTTCCACTCTTCCATGGCGCGTTCGGTCTCGCCGATGGTGAAAAGGCTGACGCCGAGGCTGTTGTGCGCGTTGATGTTTCCGGGATCGAGCTTGAGAGCTTCCTTGAAAGCGGAAACGGCGGCTTCGTGGATTCCGGCGGCCTGGTATGTGTAGCCGAGGTTGAGGTAGACATCCACGTTGTCGGGATCAAGCATGAGGACTGATTCAAATGCTTCGACCGCAGCCTGGTAGTTGCCGCGTTCGTAGAATTCCACGCCCCGGTTGTTCAGGACCGATGGATCGAATTCCTGGGCTGCGGACGGTGCCGTCAGCAGAAGGGTTATTATAAACAAGATAAAAATTGCGCTTAATTTGGCTTTCATGGGCTTTGCCCATCCCCCGTTTTTTTGTTCTTTACAAGCATAAAACGCGCCCGGTGCCGAAACCAGGCCGGCCTGCGGCGCACCCTATTATAATATATGTAACTATAAAGGGTAAAGAAGAATAAAAGAGTATTCAGGAAAAAAATATCGGTGCTGCAAATTCCGGGTTTTATGTCGGAAAACACGCGTAAGAGGTGTTGAAAAAGCGCTGAACTGTCATTTTCGAGAACGCGCGGCGACCGAAGAATTTCTGACTGATCGCTCCCTCGGGGACTCCCGGTGGGAGCGCATAGGCGAGATCCTTCGTTGCGTTCAGGACGACAAACTCTCTGCAATGCATTTTCAACAGCCACATATCGGGTATAATAATCTATAGATAATAATTCATAGAGTTGATACAAAATCTGGTTTTCCAACAGGTGGTGCTGTAATGGAACCGATTATACGTATCAGTCAGGTCTGGTTGAAGGATTTGCAGAAAGTTCTTGCTCCGGGCGAAGAGATACAGGTTGCCATCCCGATAGGCAAAGTGGATCTCGAAAGCGGGAGGGTTCCGAGAGCAACGGACAGGGATTACCTCATGTTGACGGATAAGCGTCTGATCGAGGTAAAGGGCAGGTATTTCATCAACAAGACAGGTTGCAGCCATTATCCGCGCAGGCTGGTTACCGCCGCGGAAAGCAGAAATTTTCTTATGGGCAGCACGCTGAAGATTGCTTTCCGTGACGAGCGCAAGGAGAATGAAGAGGTCATGGTTGAATTTTCCAACTGCGGAAAGCGTGAAGCGGATGCAATCGTCGAAATCCTGGACAGGCAGCTTTACAACAGGTTTTGTCCATCGTGCCGGAGACTGCTTGATCAGGATTCGACATTCTGCCCGAACTGCTTCACCGTCCTGAAACACCTTTGTTCGACCTGTGGAAAGAAACTTGAGCCTGAATCCGACACTTGCCCGCATTGTGGAAAAGCTAAAGCAAAACCTACAACCTGATCTATTTTCTGATCACAAGCCCGACGCCGCCGTGCCGGAAGAAAGCGGTGGATAGTTGAGCGCGGTCGAAAACAAGCTGTTTGCCGCGTGTTCCGTCGAAATCCGGGTCGTTGCAGATAATATTTCCCGCAGCGTCGAAGCCGCACACGACCATGAGGTGACCCGAGGATTCTTTTTCCGGTTTGACGTCGAGTTCGCCGGGCCCGTATTTCACGCTGATGATCACCGGGGTTTCGCCTGACACGTATTCCTCGATTTTATCCCAGTTGTTGAACCGCTCGACCCATGCGTCGGGGCCGAATTCGGAAGCCGCGGTGATGAGGTATGCCCAGTTCCCGTATATGCTTGCCTGCGGGTCGAACGCGCGCGCGCCGATCTCATTGACATCTGCGGCGATGCCGTAATAATTGAGTACCATTGTGACGGAGGTAGGGGCGCATGCGCCGGAGGCGATCATTGTTTTGTTAAGTATTTTTTCGGCGTCGTATTGCGAGATGTAAGGCACGTCGAGCGACGTTGCGGGTATGGTAGCGGGGGCGGGAAGGATACTGCCTTTTGCCGAAGTGTCGGAAACACAGAGGCTGAACGCCCGCAGGATCGGCGACCGCGCCCCGTCATGCGACCTGAAGTTTGCCCTGAACCGGACCCTGTTGAAGGTTCGTTCGGCTTTGAAATGATCAACGATCAGCGGCCCGTAATCGGGATCGTCGCGCCACATTTTGAGCCTTTTTTCCGGCGGCCATGCTCCAACCTGGTACCACACCGATTCGCGCATGCCATCGGCCTGCACGCGGTACTCGATCAGCATTCCGGTGCCGGACGGCGCGGCGCAGTTCCATGTCAGCACCATCTCGTCGGCGTCGAACCCGAGCGGTATGTAATCGGTGGTGAAGCAGCCTTCGGGCGCGAAGCCGCCGTTTTCTTTTTCAAGCATGACGCCCGCCGCGCGCCGGGTTGTTTTGTCATGCTCGCAGGGAGGTTCGCCGCTTATGAGATTGTGCCTTAAAAGAATGTGGGTTCCGGTGTTCGGAATCATTTCATGCTCCGCCGTTGATCGTTGTACAGTAGATCAGTATACATAAAATTTCGCTGAAATCATGTCCGCGCGTTAAAAAACGGGTTCACCGGTAACGGGAAACAACGATTTTTGAAACGCCGAAAGGATTCAGGTTATACCCGCGCGTGAAAGTTTCCGGGAAGTCGCGCGGGGACACGTATTTGAAAGTCTTGAGTATGCTGTGCTGCGGGCCGAGCAGGTTCCGGTTGTTCCCGGTCAGGCTCATTTCAATCGAGTTCGAGCCGGATTTAACGAGGTCCGTAACTTCGATTTTATAAGGATGGAAAGCGATGACCCCGGCGGGCTTGCCGTTGACCGAGAATTCGGCGACATCGCAGTTGAAGCCGTCGAGTTCGATAAAATATTTTTCGCCCGTCTGCGGGTCCGCGTTGAACTCCGACGCGAGCCGGATGGTGCCGGAGAAGAACGGCCAGCCCGGTCCGGTCAGGTTCCTTGTTTTTGTTTCTTTCTCGGGCGGCATGATCGCGTAGCCGACCTTTTTGTTTTTTCTGACCGTGAAATCGCCGACGACGTAGACGGCTTCCGCCTCCATCCCGCCGCGCGCGAAGTCTTTTGTGCCGGGGATCATGGGCGACTTGAAAACACCTTCCATTTCGAGCACGTTTTTGCCTTTCTTCGCGATACCGCCGATGTCGATCAGCCTGAACGAAATATCATGCCACCAGCCGGCATTTTCATACCGGATGGGTTTCCCGTTCAGCGTTATGTCGTACATTTCGGGCTGCTCCACGGCGATTGAGATGCCGCTGTCCGCGCCGGGCTGGAAACCGATGAAGAATGTGTAGCGCAGTTTGAATTCTTTGCCGTCCGCGCGGGATTCGAGATCCTGTTTTGCTTCGTAGAAGTTTTTCCGGGTTGCCCATTCCGGGTCGCCTTCGACTTTGAAATCGAAGAAATCTATCAGAAGCGTGTTCGGGTCGCTGCCGGCGATTTTCCAGACTTCGGGCAGCTCTTCGGAACCTGCGGGTACCGGCTCCGCGGGCATGATCGACACTGTCGAAGGTTCGGTGTCCGATACGGAAAGCTGGATCGAACCCGCCGGTTCGAGGGTCAGCTCGACTAATGTTTTCTGACCGTCTTCCCGCGCGGGGAGTTCGTGCGCGCCGCCGTCGAAAAGGTTCCATTCCGTGACCCTGCCGGAGCAGGGGAGCAGCGCTTCAATGCCGACCGGGTTCTCCCTGTCCGTGTTCGCGAAGAAGAAAAGGCTGCCGTCATCGACTCTGCGCTGGTGTACGAAAACCGCGCCGGGGTCGCCGGTGCCGGAGCCGGTTATCTGTACCCTGTGTGGCAGCAGGGGCGCGATCAGCGCGACAGCCGCATCCTGGTTTTCTGCCGTTATGATGCTGTCCGCGTCGAGCGCGGGGCCGCCGCCGATGGTCTGCGGCGAGGGCTCGATCGCGATAACTTTTCCGCCCGAACCGATGAACTTTTTCAGGATCGAAATGGTTTCGGTTTTCAGGGTGGAGCCGCCGGGGATGAGAATTACCGGGTATGTTTTTTTCTTGATGCCGAACAGCCCGTCGGAGGAAAATCCGTGTCTGCCGATAATGATCTCGTCGCCGAGATCGTAGTCGAAGTGGTTGGCAATGAGAGAATTGATGAGAGTGATGAACCGGTTGCAGATGTTTTCCATGCCTGACTGATCGAGCGGTGAATTCACGGCCCATGCTCCTGTCATGGGATGGATAACCAGCAGGTCGGCGACGTTTTCACCGCGTGAATTGATATAGGATGCGCGTCGGAAGTAATCGCCGAGGATTTTATTGTATTTCCACCACGGTGACTGGTAGAAGATGGAAGGCGGGTAGTCGCGCTTTCTGCATCCGCGCGCGGAGTAAAGCGAAAGGTGAGGTACGAGGAAGTTCACGCCGAGGGAATAGTGCCAGTCGGCGATCCATTTCATATCTTCGAGTTTCATGTTCCAGCCGCCGGCGCCGTAAAGCTCGGTGGTGATGAGCGGCCTGCCGAACTGGTGGGCGACTGAGCTGACCTGTTTGGCGGCGATGGGGTCGTCGATGTTCAGCCCGAGGTGGTCGATGCCGGGCCGCTGCATGAATTCGTAGAGCGGCATCACCGCGCCGCTCCATCTCGTCTGCGTGATGAAGTTCTCCTCGCCCATGTGGTGGCCGGTGTATTCTATCCCGTTGCGTTCGCACCATTCGAAGATCTGGCGGTTGTAGACGTCGCGGAACATCTCGGTCGCGGTTGTCCAGAAATCGACGCGGGTTTTCGCGGAGTCCGGCGAGTTGTAATAAATGATCGGGAGCTTTTCCCGGATATCGTATCCGTTTTTCCTGAAGAAATAATCGGGCATTTCGCCGGTCCAGGGGATCGAGCGGAAACCGTCGAGAGTGGCTTCGCGGTGATACATGGGTTCGTCCGTGAAAATCGCGGGAATGGTTTTGCCGAACTCGCCGCCGACGGCTTTGCGGTAGGCTTCGTGGGTGATTTCGATGAAAGCCGCCATCGCGTCGCGGCTCAGCACGTCCACTTCGCTCCGTCCGTGATCCACCAGGAAGTAGAGCAGGGTGTTTCCGCCCGCGGGCGGCGCGACGGGTTTGCCGTGCGCGGGGGTGACATCTTTATAGGATTCGATGTTCAGCCCGTCGATACGCGCTTCGAAAACGCGGAGCAGCTCTACCGGGTATCCGAGCGAATCGAGGTCGAGCGGCTGTTCCGCGGCGGTCATGAGCAGCGGCTGCTGGAAAAATGAAGGATCGCGTTGCTGGGTCAGCCCGCCCGCCGGGCCGGAGGGGTAGCCGTCTTCGTCATAGAGGTACGCGAGCATTCCTGTTTCTTTCGCGTAATCGACGCTTTCGCGTATCATGTCCATCCATTCGTCCGACAGGTAGGGCGTGATCAGCCCGATGCGGGAGTGCATGAAGAAGCCCGTGTTGCCGCCTGATTTGAACTCGTCGATCTGGCGTTTGAGTTCGCCCGCTTCGAGGTCGTCGTTCCACGACCAGAACGGCGCGCTGCCGTATTCCGCGGGCGGCATTGCGAAGTTCTTTTCGATATCCTGAAGCGACTCCGCTGATGCGGCTGTGATTAAAAAAGAAAAGACGACAATAAAAAAAGGAAAAGCTTTTTTCATGATGCTGGTCTCCCGTAAAGATGCCATGACAATATGATATAGTTTGAAGCCCGCGCAGGCAACAGATGAAATGCATAGTCGGGATTGCCGCGTCGCTCGGCGGTCACCGACCGCTCTTTGCCCTTTTACGCTCTCACTTCGTGGATGGCTCAAACTCAGAATACCTTAGCCCGGATTTCTCACAGAGAAATCCGGAAAATCGTGATAACACCTGTCCTGCTGCGTTGCGTCGTCGGTTCGGGTTCGGTTACATGCGGCACAGTATGCTTCCTCACCACTCACTCGTCGCGCCTTCGAAAAACGAAGGATTGGGGTCTCGGGAGACCTCGCCCCGCCGGAAACATTCTCCTCAGGAGAATCCGGCTTAACGATTTTTGTCCTGCACTGGTGAGAAATGCAAGTTAGTGTGTTTTTTCTGTCATTGCGAGGAGGGCATTGCAACTGTCTTGCAATGCGCGACGCGGCAATCTCGACTTTTTCAACAGCCTCCTTCGCAGGTATGACAACGGGGAAGGTCTCACTTCAGCGGGCAGCGCCTGCCGTCATTCCGGCATGTTGTAAGCCGGAATCCAGAGAATATATTTCCACTTCAGCGGGAGACGTTCCATGTGAATTACCCGTGATTAGTGTTCGAAATGTTTTGAAGGGATTCTTAAGGGAACTTTTTCAAAAGCTTCCCTTGAGCCGCCGGAGGCACGGCAGGAGCGGGCGCGTCAGTGGCACTGAGAGCAGTAATCGTCGGCGTGGCAGAAAGAGCAGAGCGCGCGGTTTTTAGCGTCCTCGCCGTGCTCCGTCATGTAATCCTCGGAGTGGCTGGAGGGTTTCATCCCGTCGTGGCAGGCGAGGCAGGTATCGCGGTTATGGCAGCGTGCGCAGTCGGCGGTTTTGAGAACCGCATCCGCGCCGTGTTTCGAGCCGTCCATGTAATCGCCGGGATGCGGGATGTATGAGTGGCAGGAATCGCAGTCTTTGCTTTTCACGTGGCAGGTGAAGCAGGATTTCGAATCCGGCGCGGCGGCTGCGGCGTGATCCGTCTTGAAGTTTTTGTTCAGGTGCGATTTCGGCGGGGTCTTCGAGTGGCAGTCCGCGCAGTATTCCTGCTGGTGGCACTTCATGCAACTGTCCAGTTTTTCCATCGCTTCCGCGCCGTGCGTGTCCGTGTAGTTTTCCGGGTGCGGAAGTGTTTTGTGGCATTTGTTGCATGAATGGTAGTTGTGGCACGAGATGCAGAACGCCTCGTTTTCCGTCGCCTCGGTCGAGTGGTTCATCGTCCAGTCTTTGCGGTCGTGATATTTGAAAGGGGTCTTCATATCGTCGTGGCATTCCATGCAGAATTTTGTAGCGTGGCAGTTGCCGCAGCTCTGCTCGCCGGCCATGACGATGTCTTTCGAAAGCTTTGCTATCTCCTCGCCGTGCTTGAGTCCCCATGTCGAGTCGTGGAACTGGAAAATATTTTTCTGGTGGCAGGTGATGCAGAACCCGTGGGAGTGGCACTGTGCGCAGGATTTGTTATGTTTCTTCGCGGCCATCGGGTGAGAGTAATTCCAGTTTTTGCCGTGGTCGCTGATGACCTCTTCGCCGCCGTGGCAGGCGGGGTTGTTGCAGAATTCAATAGCGTGGCAGGCGGAACATGATTTGTTGGTGCGTTCCCCTTCGGTGAAGAATTCTTTGTGCTCGGGCCATTTGTTCGTATTTTTATTGTGGGCCCAGGTTGCCTGGTGGCACTCGTTGCAGGAGTCGTAATGGTCGTGGCAGTGCAGGCAGCTCTTCGGGTCGGCTTCGTATTCTTTTATATGGCGGTCTACCATGCCCGGCTCGTGCGGGTCTGCCGAGACGTGGCATGCGTAGCAGTATCGTTCCTCGCAGTCGTCTGGAGAAATGTTTGTCAGGTTTGCCTTGTGCGATTCGATCCATTCGTCCGAGATCTCGGTCGGTGTCAGTTCTGGAACCTCGCAGCCCAACCCGCCTGTTCTGATTTTACAGCCGCAGATCGAAGCGGAAATAAGAACCAGAAAAACAAGCGCTGTTGTGTTGAGAAACTTTACTCGAATCATAACCGGCAATCCTTATTAAGATTTGTTTGTACAGTGATACATAATCGATAGTTGCATTATAATTGAAAGAACGCAGAGGTGAAATATGCCGCAGGAAACCGGAAGAGTAATAGAAAGAAAGAACAAAACCCGTGTTATTGTTGAAACGATCCGCAGCGAAGCGTGTCATGGGTGCAGCGCGCAGGGAATGTGCCACTCGATGGGCGGCAGCAAAAAGATGCGGGTCGAGGCGATAAATCGAATCGGCGCGGATCCCGGCGACACTGTGATAATCGAGATCAGCGACCGTGCTTTCCTGTCGGGCTCCTTCATTATCTTCTTTCTTCCGGTGCTTGCGCTCGTCGCGGGAATCCTTATCGGCGGGCGGCTTTCGCCGCTTACCGGCTGGAGCGCTGAGACGACGGCGCTTGTGGCGGGATTCGGGCTGTTCGTGCTGGTAACGGCATGCTCGATATATTTCGGCAATCGTTACGCTGAGACGAATACTGCGTTTGTGCCGACAATAACGTCGATAGAGCGTCGGGCGGACGATCCCGCGGCAGAGCAGCCCGGCTGCGATCAATAACATCCGGAACAACTATCGATTTTCAAGGTACGCTGTACAGGAGCCCCGGAATCAGAGCGCCTCGCATATATCCTGAGAATAGCATACGACCCCGCATTGCAGGCAGCGGTCCGACTCGTATATGGCCGCGTCCGGCGAGATTCCAAGCGCCACCTCGCGGAAGTCCGCAGTACGCTTGTCCGGCTCGAGTTCGGGCATGCTGATTCTCTGTCTTCCTGAAATCCCGTAAATTGCAGGCAGGCAGCTTTCGGGAATCATGTCGAGCAGGGCTTCCGGCGGTGGGGTTATCCCGTTTTCATCAGTCAGAAACTGGTGAATGGATCGCGCGGCCCGGCGCCCGGCGCCGATCGCGGAAACCGCCGTGAGCGGGCCGGTGAAACAGTCGCCGCCCGTAAAAACATACGGGATCGCGGTCTGGAGCGTCTGCTCGTTCGCAATGAAAGTCTGCCATCGCGTTACTTCAATACCATCTTTAAGCAGTGAGTCTGTATCAACAAATGAAAGGTCGGGCTTCTGTCCGATAGCGGCGATGATAGTGTCCAGTTCCATGACCGTTTCAGACCCTTTGACCGGAACCGGCCTGCGGCGTCCGCTGTCGTCGGGCTCGCCGAGTTCCATCCTGATGTATTCAAGCCCATGCACCCTTCGGTTAGCGTCTATGATAATTTTCGACGGCGCGGCGAGGAAGTGAAACTCGATCCCCTCGGCCATCGCTTCTTCTATTTCGTAATCCTCTGCCGGCATTTCCTTGCGGGTTCTCCTGTAAACGACCGTGACGCTGTCCGCGCCGAGCCTGAGCGCCGTGCGCGCCGCGTCCATTGCGGTGTTGCCGCCGCCGATTATCGCAACCCGTTTTCCGAGTTCGATTTCTTCGTCCGTGTGCATGCATTCGAGAAACTTTATTCCCGATATCACGCCGATCGAGTCTTCGTCCTCGACCCGCATCGGTGAGCTGACCCACGCGCCGACGCCGAGGAAGATCGCTTCGAATCCTTTTTCGCGCAGTCCTTCCATGGTGAAATCCGTGCCGAGTTTCTGCGAAGTGTGCGCCTCGATGCCGAGCGACAGAATCCCTTCGATCTCGAAATCGAGAACCTTTTTCGGCAGCCTGTATTCGGGAATCCCGTACCTGAGCATGCCGCCCAGTTTCGGCATCATGTCGAAAATGGTCACCGAGTGGCCGAGCCGCCGGAGATAATAAGCGCATGACAGGCCTGCCGGCCCGCCGCCCACGACAGCCACTTTGTGGCCGGTGTCGGGATTGAGGTCAAGCTCGTAGTGAACGTTGGAATTCAGCTCGATATCCGCGGCAAACCTTTTCAGGTGATTGATTGCCACAGGCTCATCGGCCAGCCCGCGCCGGCAGACGTACTCGCAGGGATGCGGGCATACCCTGCCGATGCTTAGCGGGATGGGATTGCGCTCCCTGATAGTGATGAGCGCTTCTTTGAACCTGCCGTGCTGGATATGTTTAATGTATTGCGGAATGTCGATCTGGGCCGGGCATGTCTGGCGGCAGGGCGCGAGACAGTCGGAAATTTTATTGAAGCTGAGCAGCCTGTCGGACATCGATTCGAGTTCGAGAACGGACTTCGGGCAGTTTTCGACGCATGTGCCGCAGCCGGTGCAGACCAGCGGGTCGATCACCGGCAGGCCGTCGGAGCCCATGCGGATGGCGTTGAACGGGCAGATCTTCGCGCAGGTGCCGAACCCGATGCAGCTTCTTTCGCAGTTGCGCGCGCCTTCCCATATACGGATTGCCGCGCGACAGTCCGATATGCCCTGGTAGTTGTAACGTTCATCGACGCGGTAACCGGCGCGGCATCTGAGTTTAGCGACGCGGCGCTCCTTGATGACCACTTCGATGCCCATGACTTCGGCGACCGCGATCGCGATTCCCGGCCCGCCGGCGATGCAGACATCCGCGCCCGCTTCGCCGTTGACGACGGCCTCGGCGGCGCTCGCGCAGCCGGGGTAACCGCACCCGCCGCAGTTCGCGCCGAGCAGCGCGTACTCGACCTTCGCGATTCTCGGATCTTCGTAAACATAGAAGATTTTAGAAGCGATTCCGAGCATCACGGCAGCCGCAAGCCCCAGCCCCAGCATTGCGAGTGTTGCTATCAGAATCGGCGACATTACAGAATCTCCATGCGTTTGATATTCATTTATTTAACCATCCCGATAAAGCCCATGAACGCGAGCGCGATCAGGCCCGCGCAGATCAGCCCGATGGCTGTTCCGCGGAACGTTTTTGGAATGGGCGACACGGCGAACCGCTCGCGCCACCCGGCGAACAGCACGAGCGCAAGCCCGTAGCCGACCGCCGACGCGAATGAAAATATTATTGTCTGAACAAAATTGTATTCTTTTTGAACCGCGAGCAGGCAGACGCCCATGACCGCGCAGTTGGTTGTTATCAGCGGCAGGAATATGCCGAGCGACCTGTAAAGCGGAGGAACCGCCTTTTTGAGGAACATCTCCACAAGCTGAACAAGAGCGGCGATAACGAGGATGAACGTTATGGTTTGCAGGTACTCAAGACCCAGCGGGACGAGAAGATAGACCTGCGTGATGTAAGAGATCGTGGCTGCGAGCACCATGACGAAAACAACGGCCATTGCCATGCCCAGCGCGGTGTCCATGCTCTTCGACACGCCCAGGAACGGGCAGTTGCCGAGGAACTGCATGAGAAGAATGTTGTTGACGAATATCGCCGCGATAACCATCAACAGAATATCCTGCATAGCGAAACTCCTATCCGGCGGTCTGCCGGTTTCCGATCAGCCCCATCAGGCCGAGTAATATACCCAGGCATATGAACGCGCCCGGCGGTGCCTGCATGAACGTGAACGGCTGGTATGCCGAACCGAAGGGGCTGAAGGTGAAAATGACCTCGCCCATCCAGTTGAACACGATCACGCCGCTGCCGAACAGTTCCCGGATCGCGCCGAGAAATGTCAGCGACATAGTGAAACCGAGCCCGATCCCCAGCCCGTCCGCAAACGAAAGAAATATTCCGTTCTTCGACGCGAACGCCTCCGCGCGGCCCAGTATGATGCAGTTGACCACGATGAGCGGTATGAAGATTCCGAGCTGTTTATACAGAAGGTACATATCGCTCGCTTCCATAACCATCTGAACGATGACGACGAAAGAAGCGATGATCAGGATGAAAGAAGCGATCCTGACCTTGGGAGGAATGATATTCCTCAGCAGCGAGACAATGACGTTGGAGCAGACCAGCACGAAAGTCGTAGCCAGCCCCATCCCGAACCCGCCGTCCATCGATTTGGTCACGGCGAGAACAGGGCACAGCCCGAGAACCAGCCTGAACGGGGCCAGCTCGGTCCAGAACCCTTTTGTGAATTCCCTGACTGCTCTCATTTTACAGTTCCCGCCCTGTCGGCTTTTTCGGCGATTTCACCGGCGTGCTCTCTCATGATTCCCACCGCGGAATTCACCGCCCTGAGAACTGATGATGAGGAAATGGTAGCGCCCGTTATGGCGTCCACGCCGCCGCCGTCTTTTTTAAGCGATAAAATGTGATCCGAGCCATCCTGGTCATAAAGAGGAATGTCGGAAAACTGGTTGATGAATGCCTCGTCGGTTGTCACCTTGAGTCCCAGCCCCGGGGTATCGTTGCATATTGTCACCCTCGCGCCGGTAAGCCTTTTCTCTTCCAGATCCATGGCAACCATTACGCTCATGTCGCCGCCGTAGCTTTTTTCATCAATCTCGAAAGCGATGGCTTTCAGGACACCGGATTTTTTAGCCGGGTACACGATATATGTTTTTTCGCCGATCATGGTTTCAAACGTATCTTTCACAAGGTCGTTGTCGTATTCGGGAAGGATGGCTGTCAGCGCCGGCTCTTTGAGATACTTGAAACGCTGTTCCTTAATTCTGCCGGCTGTTTTTGCATTTATGAAACTCAGGGAAGCACCGGAAACGGTCGCGATCATCGCGAGAACCACAATCATTTTAATTATCTCACGCATCGGCGGCAGCCTCCTTGCCCGGCTTCGCAAAACCCGGGATATGCGGCCTTATCCTATCGAGCAGCGGGATGGTGAGACACATGAGCATGATTGCGAATCTCGACGAACCGTTGGGATAGGTGCCGTATATCCTTATGAGGATAGCGAGAGCGCCGCAGCCGAACCCGAAGATGATTCTGCCCCAGCGCGTGTTCGGGCTCGCGGAATAATCCGGCGCGAGGAAAAATATGCACAGCAGAGTGCTGCCGGAAACGAGATGGAACAGAGGAGACGCGAACCTGTCGGGCGAGACGATCCAGAAAATTCCGCTCATCGCGATCAGGCCGGCAATGAAGCTCACCGGAATCTCCCAACGGATAATTTTTCTGATAATCAGGTATAGCCCGCCCAGTGTTATCGCGAGACCCGCAACCGCGCCCAGCCCTCCGGGCTGATAGCCGAGAAAAAGGTCGATGATGTTGTAGTGGCCCGCCATGTCCACGCCGTAGCGTTTGAGGATTTCAAGCGTGGTCTGCGCGGGCAGCGACTCGGCAATTCCGCCCCAGACTTCGTGATTCGGTCTCGGAAACTTGTTTATAATGTCTTTGTAGGATACGAGCATCACGATCCAGCCGACCAGCGCGGGGTTGAACGGGTAGCAGCCCATTCCGCCGAAAAGCATTTTGCCGATAACAATTGCAATGCCCGAACCCATGCAGGCAATCCACCACGGGGCGTCTGCGGGCAGCATCATGGCGAGCAGCAGGCCTGTCAGTATAGCATGCCCGTCCAGCAGGGTAGCCGCGGGCCGTTTCAGTGCCTTGAGCATGAGGTATTCAAAGAATATCGCCGAAGCAATAGACCAGAACACAACCCAGATAGACTTCAGCCCGAAAACGTACATACCCGCGAAAGCGGCGGGCAGCAGCGCGCCTATCTGGTTATAGATTAGATTTGAGGTGGTGTTGCCGCCGTGGATATGCGGGCCGATTCCAACCGTCAGACCTGAAGGTTTGATCATATTATGATCCCCCTTCGCGGTATGTTGAGAGCAACTTTCGCGTTCTGCATATACTGGAGCATGGGGCGGCGGGCGGGGCATACATAACCGCACATGCCGCACTCGATGCAGGCTGTAAACTGTTTTCGTATCTTGTTGTCGAGATTGAAAAACTGCATGTGCCGGCTGAGGATATTCGGCTGAAGATTCACCGGGCAGTGTTCCACGCACGATCCGCAGTTGATGCAGTTGTTCTCTGCAACAGGGGTGATCGTTTTGTGTGTCATAACCTGGATCGCGCATGCGCCTTTGACAACAGGGATGTCCAGCGAGAATTGAGCCTTGCCCCGGATCGGGCCGCCGAGCACAAGCCGCGCGAGCGACGATTCCTTGACATCGCAGAAATGAAGAACCTCGCGTATCGGGGTTCCGATAGTGGCTTTCAGCAGCCGTGGCGGCTTAACCGCGTCTCCAGCAAATGTTACGATAATTTTCGTTACGGGGTCGCCGTCCCGCACCGCCCTGAGCGCGTGTACGGCTGTTCTCAGCGGGATCACTACGACGCCCGCCATTCGGGGCGAGCCGCTCGCGGGTATTTCCCTGCCCGTGATCTTCATCGCCATAAGCTCGGGAAGCGTATTGGGATACCGCGCCGAAACAATCTGAACATCGGCGGTTCCCTTTGCGGCTTCCGTTGCTTTGTCGTACTTTGTCGCCGGCGCGGCAATCGTGACGGTCCCGTTAACTTCATATAGATGCTTCATTAGGTTGACGGCATCGGGAACCTGGTCTCTGTAGTAGGAAAGCGAATTCTCGCAGGAAGCCATCATCGGCTCCTCATCGACAGCCGTGATGATCAGGCGGTCGATCGGGGGAAGCTCTTCAAGCGCCAGCTTGTGGTCCGATTCCGTGCTTATCGGGTAAGCTATGGTGTCGAGCGGGATTGGCTCCAGGTTTATGCCCGTAACGCCGAGCCTGCGAAGTTTGTAAAACAGCTCGCGCGGTTCGCGTTCAAGGTAATCCGGATCGGTGTTTCTCTCGATCCTCTCGTCCCGGAAATCGTTTTCGATGATAACGGCGGTCGAGTTGCCGCCGTACGGGTTCGGCAGTTGTAAGATGTCCGTGATTTCACCCGATGCAGGCGCGTGAATATCAACAGCCGCAAAGTTTTCCGTGCTTCCGATTGTCTGTCCCTGTTTAACCCGGTCGCCTTTCTTAACCAGCGGAATGCACCCTTTACCGTAGTGCTGTTTCATGAAGACAATAAGCCTGGCCGGAACCGGCACTTCATTGACGGGCAGGGCATCCATTCCCTTGATGGTTTTCAGCGGAGCGTTGAGCGAGAAAAACGATTTTTTCAAGCTGCAAAACCTCCGTTGGCAGAAAAACGGGCAACGGAACAGCATTGTACAGGTCTGGCACCTATTCGGGCCTGCCGCCGGGATGTATCCTGTCTCTCTAAGGCAAACAATGCGCTACGAGATGACATGATAACGCCGTTATAATGTCTGGTAATAATCCTGTTGTTAAGGCGTTTTTTGACTGCCATGGTTCTCGGCTGCTTTCTCGAATCAGGTAAAATAAAAGCCTGTATTCTATAAAAACCTCAACTTTTGATTTTTTACATCGGGTTGCCTGAAATGATATTTTCTCAACAATATTATCAGGCTTGACCTGCTCCCGTGATTTATTAAATTTGTCAGAATCAAAATTTGTCAGCATCAGGATAACGCGACTTCGATTTCAGGTCAAGGTTTTTTTATTTTTCAGGTGGTGATCCGATAAAAACCGCTAGGATGGATTCATTTCTTCGGTGCTTTCGCCCGGGGGTCTTGTTTTCCAGCGCTTGTGGATCCAGAACCATTGTGTGGGGTACTCTCTTACGAAATCCTCGATGACTTTCGTGTACGCCTGGCAATAGTTACGGATATCTTTGCCGACATCCCCGGATTTTTGAATCTCTATCGCGGGCATAAAGAAAGCGCGGTGCTTTTCGTATCCTTCTCTCACGATAAAAACGGGAACCACTTTGCATCCGGTGCGCACGGCAAACAGCGCGGGGCCTTTGAAAGCCGAAACGGTCGTGTCGAAGAAATCCACGAACACGCCCCGGGTTCCGGCGTTCTGGTCGGACACCAGCCCGACCACTTCATTTTTTGCAAGCAGCTCATTGATATGCTGGAACATCGGCACGCCCCTGGGGATGTGCCCGGTCCCTTTGCTTGTTCGCATCTGGACTATGAGGTTGTTGATGAAGCCGTCTTCCTGCTCGCGCCCGACCGCTGTCAGCGGATGCCCGAGCTGAACTATTCTCCATGCGAGCAGTTCCCAGTTGCCGAAGTGGGAACTGACCGCCACCACGCCTTTGCCTTCCCTGCGGGCGTTTACCATGTTTTCCGCACCTTCGATTTCGACCATCCGTATAAGGTCTTCTTCTTTGTAGAGCGGAAACCGGATGAATTCAAACGCGGTTTTAACAAGGTCCTGGATTGACTGGAGCGCTATCTCGTTGAGCTTTTCGTCGGAATATTCTTCCTTGAAAGCCCTTTTCAGGTTGTCGTACATTATCTTCTGGTGCTTTTTGTCCAGTTTGTAGAAAAGGCGTCCGACAGAATCGGCGAGCCTGTCCTGGGTTATCACAGGCAGTACCCGCAACAGTATATAAAACACGAAGAGCAATATGTGGGAAATCCTTTGTTTCACCTGAGCCTCATTTCCTGCATCGTTGCGGTCGTTTGCCGTGACCGGACAGATTTTGTGTACATAAAAACACACGGTCCGGAAACCGCCTTTTATTTATTTTCAGTATAAGCGGCATATTATTTGCCTGTTTTTCATTTTTTACATATTTTCAAAAAGCCCCGGCAGCCCGGATACGCAGGGCACATAACACTTTTGATATGTAAATTATAGGTGTATTTATCCAGGGATTAAAATTATTTAACCCGGATTTCTCTGTGAGAAATCCGGAAAACCGCGATAAGGCCAATCCTACTGCGTCACAGCGGCGATTCGGGATCGGTCACATACGCAACAGTATGCTCCCTCACCACTCACTTGCTGTTCCTTGTATTATCAGCCTTATCACGATTTTTAACCTGCGCCGGTGAGAAATGCAGGTTAACATTTTTCAACAGCCTCTTTCGCAGGAATAACAACAGACTCATCAACCATCACCCGTCATTCCGGCATGTCTTCAGCCGGAATCCAGAGAATATATTTCCACTTCAGCGGTAAAGAAGTTTTGCGGGTATTCTCAAGGGACGCTTTTTCAAAAGCGTCCCTTGAGCCGCCGGAGGCCCGCCGAGGCCTGCCGGCCTGGCGCTTATTATTCCAGGTTGTTCTTGATAAAAGTCTTCAGTATTTCCCATGCCTGTGAGCTGGTGTCGATTTCTTCTTTCGACCTGCGTGCGGGGTCCATGAAAAACAGCAGCCCGTGCCCAACGCCCGGAAAGATGTGCAGCTCATAGGGAATATCGTTGCTATCGAGCGCTTTCGCGAGTTCGGTGGCCTGCGACGGCGGTACAATGTTGTCGTCCTCGCCATAGAGCAGCAGCAGGGGAGTTTTAATGAGGTGCGCGTCGAGCGCGGGGGCGCGGCTGCGGAACGCATCGGGTTTGTCCTCCGGTCCGTTGCCGTACACCTTTCTTGAAAGCGGGTCTGTGACATCGTGCCCGTAGTCGAGCAGGAACTGGTACCAGGTGAAGGTGTTCGTGACACCGTAGGCGCAGACGGCGGCGGCGATCGAAGGGTCGCGCTGGATCGCGAGCAGGGTGATTATACCGCCGTGGCTGGTTCCGGCCATCGCGATTTTGCCGGGCAGCACGTAAGACAGCCCGCGCAGCAGAACGACGGCGTTCAGCGCGTCGTCAACCTCGCCGGCGGCGACTTCCACCTCGCCCTCCGATCCGTCCTCGCCCCGGTATGAGGGAGCGAGCACAACGAACCCCCCGGCGGCGAGCTGTGCGCATCTCGTTACCGCCGGACCCGGCACCCCGCCGACCCCGCCATGGTTGAAAACCACTGCCGGCAGCCGGTTCTCCGGCGTTGCTTCCGGCGGAACGAACAGTTTCCCGTTTACTTTCAGCCCGGTGCTCAGGTAGGTGATTTCGTACACCTGTATCCGGTCGATTTTACTCGACGGCGAGATCGCGACGAGATTTCCGTCCTTTGCTGTTTTGCCTTTCGCTTCCGAGACCGCGCCCGGTTTTTCAATCAGGAGCGCGGACCCGCCCTGTGCGGCGGCGGCGGGAACGAGCAGCGCGAGCGATATGACAACTGCCGCGGGTATCGATAAAAATCTCATTTTATTCCCCTTAACAAACCCGATACTTCGGAGGTTTTCCTCATAATAGTTTCCGCCGTGGCCACGGAAAGGTTTCCTGTCCCGCATGCGGGGGTCACGAACGATTGTTTCAGCACGGTCGATTCGTCGGTGCCCGCCGCGGCTATCCTTCGCACGAGCCCCGTCACTCTCATCGCGAGCGAGTCCGGGGTTTCATGCTCCGCCCTGTCCGAGGCCGGGACGATGCCCCATGCGATGCAGCCTCCGCGCTCGACGAACCCGGCGAGCGATTCCTCATGGCCGGATATCGATTCGCCGTAGCCGAATGCGTCGAAGCTTAAGACGTCCGTTCCCGTTTCGGCGATTTCCGTCCAGTCGCACGAGCCGCATATATGGATTCCGGTTGTTATGCCCGGCCCGGATATCCGACTGAAGAGATCCTTCAATGCGGCGGCGGCTTCGCCGGGTGCGGCGTCTTCTTTTTTATCCAGCACATGCAGCATCGGCTCGTCGGCGAATATTATCACATTGTCGCATAACTGCACGAGCTGTTCCGCCTGCCATTTCGCTTTGCATGCGAGCCCTTTGATGATGATGTCCCTGAAGTTCTCATTTTTCCACGAGCAGAACCCGTTGTTCATGCGGACCGAGTATGCCCATGTCACAGGGCCGGTAACCTGTCCCTTTATGCCGAACAGTTTTCCGGGGCGGCGTGAAACCGCTTCTATGAACGGGAAAAACCCGGCTGCGAAATCCCCGGAGAGTGCGAAAAAGGCAAGGTCGCCCGAGGCGATTTTTTCATAAAAGTGTTCCGTGGCGATGACGGCGTCCGCGTCGTTGTCGAGCCTGAGCTGATTCGTTTCCGGATCGAAAAATGTCAGCGGCAGTCCCTCGCTGAACTGCGTGATCATGTTTTCATAATCGCTGAGATTCGGAAGCTGCGGCCATGCCGGTATTTCCGGGAAGCAGTCGAGAACGAGTCGTATGGCCGGCCCGGGCCCGGTGTGCGGAAAGCTGCCGATGCATGTTGCCCGGCATTCCGGTTGCAGCATCATATCCCCCGGTCGCGTATCAGATTCCGAGTTCGGATTTGGTGAACAGCGGCTCGTAGTCGAACCCGGCGTTTTTAATGTTATCGCCGCCGCCTTCCTGACGGTCGATGATGCCTATGATTTTTTCGACCACCGCGCCTTCGGCGACGAGACGGCGCGCCGCTTTTATGCACTGCGTTGCGGTTGTGATTATGTCTTCGATGAGAATCACGGTGTCGCCCTGGTCGAGAATGCCTTCGACGGGATGTTTCGTGCCGTAATCCTTGGTTTCCTTTTTGACGATCACGAAAGGCAGCCCGGTTTCGAGCGAAGCCGCCGCCGCCAGCGGGACCGCGCCGAGCTCCGGCCCGGCAAGCCTGTCGATCCCCTCCGGAATCCGCTTCGCCAGTTCGCGGGCGATTTCCCGAAGCAGTTCGGGATTGGTAGAAAACCTGTATTTATCGAGGTAATATTTGCTGCGCTTGCCCGAGCTGAGAATGAAATCCCCTTCGAGGTAGCACGCCTGTTTTATTTTCACGGCCAGTTCCGATTTGTCCATTTGAGCCTCCGAAACGTTTGGTACTTAAATATAATTGATTTGCGGTGTTTTGTTCAACCCGTGACCGCCGATCGGCTTGCCCGGCACGCGGCCCGGCTGGTTTTGGCACGTTGCGGTCGTTCCGGCTTTGTAATGGTATTGAAACTGTTATAAAATATCAGTAACATGGGCAGTGTATGCCCGGTTTGTGCGTGCATAAAGAACGGCGGCGGATCATGAAAAAGTTTTTCCTCACATATCCGCGGTATTTCCCCGGAAACCGGCTTAACACGACCGGTTACAGGCGCCTGCTGGACAGGCTCGATGATCCCGCCGAGAGACGTTACTACGAACGCAGGGCGATGAAGGAACGCTGGGACGTCTCGACCCTCGAAAATAGAATACGTGCTAAAGATTACGATAGATTCGCGGAACAGCAGCGGCTGGCCGAGGATCCCGGCGAGGTTTTCAGGGAAGAATATTCATTCGAGTTTGCCGCGCCGGCGGATGGAGAGACGTCGATTCCGGGCGCGGAGCTGGCGGACAGGCTCGCCTCGCGCGTCGAAAATTTCCTGCTCGAGATGGGGCGGGGATTCACGTTTGTCGAGCGGCACCGCAGGCTGGTTGTCGGCGGCGAGATTTACCCGGTCGATCTTGTGCTGTTCCATCGTGGGCTGAGGTGCCTTGTGCTGGTAAAAATCAAGAACGGGCACTTCCATCCCGACGATGTAGGCAGGCTGAACCTTGCGGTGAACTATGTGCGCGAGACGGACAGGTTCGGGGACGAAAGGGCGCCGGTCGGGCTGCTGCTTTGCCGGGACCATGACAGGGCGACGGCGAGATACGCGCTCGGCGGGCTGGAGAGCAGGCTGTTCGTGGCGCGCTACAGAATGACGCTCCCGGACGAGCGGGAGATCGAGCGGGCGACTGCCGAATCTGCCGTGGCAGTGTGAAAATAATAAATGTATTCAGGATGATTAACATGAGAAAAATCTGCTTATGCGTTTTGATGCTTGGTTTGCTGCTCGCATTGTTCGGAGCGCCCGCGGGGGCCGCGGGAGTGTGCGAGCGACATCCGTGCGTCGTCATGTCGCCCGCGGATGTGGAAGAGCTGAAGAGCAACATCGAAAAGCTCGAATGGGAACGCGGGTATTATGAAACGATGAAGGCGCGGGTGGATGACGCGATGCAGGGGGAAGTGTATATCCCCCCGCAGGGCGGGTTATGGTCGCATTACTTTATCTGTCCCGGAACGGGGAACAGCCTCGTGTACGACCCGGCGTCTCCGCACAGGCATTTCTGCCGCGACGACGGGAAATATTACGAGGGAGAGTTGCTGGACGGCGCGTGGCGCACACACAGGCATAACGGCAACGTGGAACTTATGAATTCCGCGGCGCTGGTGTATGCGGTGTCGGGCGAAGAGAAATATGCGGAGTTCGCCAGGGGGCTGCTGGTCAGGTATGCGAAGCTGTATTACCGGTATCCGCCGCACGGCGGGCCGGCGGGGCTCGGAAGGATAACCGGGCAGTCGCTCAACGAGGCGGTGTGGCTGATCAGCGCGACTATGGCTTTCGACCTGATAGCGGATTCGCCCTGCATGACCGAAAAGGACGAGAAGGCTATTGCCAAAAAGCTCTTTATACCCGCTGCGCAGCATATCGAGAACTACAATTTCGGTGTGCATAACATACAGGTCTGGTCGGATGTTGCGATGCTGATGGCCGGGCTGCTCTCCAGGAAGAATCATTTTATCAGGAACCCGCTGAGCGACCTCGAAATACAGATTGCGGAGGGGATACGCGAGGAGGGGATGTGGTTCGAGACTTCGCTCGGGTATCACCTTTACGCGATGAGGCCGTTTTATGTTCTCGCCGCGATCTGCCGGAACCGCGGGCTGGAGGTGTGCGGGAACCCGAAGTTCAGGAAATATTTCACCGCGCTGGCGAATTTTGTTATGCCGGACATGTCGTTCCCGAGTATTAACGACGGTTCGGGCGGCACGCTGTCCGCGATGGCGCAGGGCATTGTTATGGCTCGATATGCGTTCGACGATGAATCGCTCGATTCGCTGATACAGTATCTCGGAGATGAACTGAAATGGAAGCCGGGTTTGCAGTACATGCCGGTTTATTATCGCGATCCGGGTGGTGAGCCGGAGCGGTGGAAGCCGCCCGAGACATCCAGCCACATGCCCGACACCGGGCTGACGATTCTGCGTCGTGACGGTATGTATGCTTTGTTGAAGTACAACAAGAAAGGCACGGGACACGATCATTTCGACAGGCTGGGGATAATATTCCATGATGGTGAGCGGGAGTTGTTCCCGGACCTCGGGACCGTGCCTTACGCGCATCCGCTATATAAGAGCTGGTACAAACGGACGGAGGCGCATAACACGCTGATGGTGGATGGGATGCAGCATACGCTGGACGAATGTGAGCCGCCGGTGTTCTACGATGAGCGGTCGTTTGTCGGGGTGACCGTCGAGTGCGGCGGGGTCTACGAGGGGGTCACGATGCGAAGGACTCTCGCGCTCGCGGGCGGGGCGCTGATCGATGTTATGGTTGCCGATTCGGAACAGGAGCGGACGTATGACTGGCTGCTGCGGGCGAACGCCGGGTTCGAGGCCGGGATGGAGGACGCGCCCGTGATAGATGCGCCGTCGCCCAATGAGAATATCGAGTTCACGCAACGGCAGCGGATGGAAGGGCCGGTGAGCGTGGGCTGGCCGGCGTTGAAGGGCAGTGGAAAGGAGGCGGTGACGAACCTGGTGTATTTTACCCCCTGGCAGGAGTCCGAGTTGTACCGTGGCCGCTCCGTCGGGAGCAGGGGCGATGTCAGGATACCGATCCTGATGTGGCGGCAGAAGGGCAGGAGAGCTGTGTTCGCGGCGGTCACGAGTACCGCCCCGGACAGGATCGAGATTACCGCGGGCGGCTCGGAAATCGAGTTCTCGCTTGATGGAAAACAGATACTGATTATCAACCGCGCGGGTGAAATCACTTCGTGGAAATGACCACCGGCTTAAGGGAAACTTTTGAAAAAGTTTCCCTTAAGGATCCCTTCAAAACTTCTAGAACGCTGAAAGCAAAACGGGCCTTCGTCCCGTTTCGCTTTCAGCTCGACTTTTCATGGGTGATCCTCATGGAACGTTGCCCGCTGAAGTGAGACCTTAATGTATCTGTAGTTGTCATTGCTCGGCAGCCCGGCCTGCTCTTTGTTCTTTTATGTTCTCACTTCATGGACAGCTCAATGTTGCAACAGGCGTGGTTAATTTGGAGTGCGATAATTTATTATCGCTTTCATAGCCGGGAATTTATTACCGGCACATAATAAAACAAAGCGGCGATGAATCACCGCACTCCAGAATCAATGCTTTGCTAAACTCAGACGCATCATCATCTGTCATCCCGGGCAACACGGAGGCACTCTCTATTCAACTGCAGCCGCTTCACTATCAATTGCCATTGTGATACAATAACGATCATAATTATCAGAGTAAATCTGTAATAGATTGTAGAAAATCAGAATAATCTGAGCATGGATTATTAGAATTATGTTCTGGATATCAGCAAACAGAACTTCTTTCAACATAAAAAAATAGAGATGGGATGTTGTAAGTAAAAAAAGGCAAAGGAAGGCAATACAGAATAAAAATACAAAGGCAACTCAAGACAACACTCAATATATTACTTATTTCAATCTTATCGCTGTTTATCGGAGCTGCAATTATTGTTGCAGTACCACTGCCGTTATTCGATAGAATTATTTGTCCGTTGAAAAATATGATTCGTTACTGTTTGGCATTATTGTATATTATTATACCTGCTGCTGCATATACAATAAGAATCTATAATTGCTATAAAAACGTTTTGGCTTATGGCGGGTATTTTGGAAGATCAGACGCAGAAATCGATGATCTTGAGGATTGGGAACTGGTTTATATATTTGCGCTGGGAACTGATCGGATTGGGAATACTATGGCAGACAAGTTCAGAAATGAACTTGTGAAAAGAGGACTGTTTGAAGAGTCTGGTGACGATAGAGACCTCTTTATTAAAACAGATGGGAAATTCATGTCGGGTTCTGTAATTGGTTTCGAAACAATATTTGCTACGAAAAAATATCTGTTTGTTGCAAAACCTTCATTTGTTTATAAACCATTCCTGATAATGTATCATGATATTGAAGATATATGGATAGCTAAAATCAAACGTTCAGTTTTAGCAAGGAATAAGGGATTTGAAATTGTAATTAAGTACAAAAAAAAGGGAAAATATCATAAACAACATATACAATCTGCAAATATCAACGAATGGTATGATCTGATAAAAAATTTCACAAGTAAAACAAACTGAATCCGCCGGCAGTATGCAGAGTTATTGGAGTGTTCGGGAATGCATTCCGAGGTTCTTGATACTGGCCTGAGGCGGGTGTTACATGCCCAGGATTTTTTCGCGGTATTGCATGATATCGGCGATATATTTTTTTGACGAATTCGGGACCCCGCCGTAGTTCTCGACAGTTCGTGGCCCTACGAGGTAGGAAGCCAGCGCGCGCTCGGTCTGGTCCGGGTAGCCGTTCCATTTTTCCAGCATTCTTTTGAAATAGCCGAGTGAGCCGCGGAGGTTCTGCTCTATGTCGAACGGGTCGTTGACGCCCATTTCGCGCGCGGTTGAATCGACGAGCTGCCCGAGCCCCTTCGCTCCGGTCCGCGATACTGCCCTCGGGTTGTAGCCTGATTCCCGGGCTATGAACGCGGCGCAGAGCGCATAGTCGAGTTCGTACAGTGCGGCGTATTTGACGATGTTTTCGGCTACGCTGTCGAGGACTTCGTTCGTGACGATCGGCTGTCGATACAGCGTTTTGCCGAAGCTGACGATTTTTTCCTTCTGGGTTTTGTCGACAACAACATCGCCCCGTTCGATGGCCGAGTAGTCGATCTTGATTTCGACATTTGTTTTTGTCTGGATGTCCCTGGGCGGTTCGGGCTTTTTGTCTTTATGAAGAAGGTTTACAAGCGCCAGAACTACAACTATGGTTGCGGCTGTTTTCATTTGTTATTCCCCGGTCTCTGTCTTATAGAGCTTAGTAGTAAATTTTCTCTGACACCACGTTGGCATTGAAACCCATTCTTTTGATGATCTGCGCTTTGTTGTAGGCGGTTTCCTTGTCCGTATAGTGGCCCGCCGTGAGCCAGTATATTTCCTGCCCGTGGCTTACTGTTTTCTTGATCTCGGGACTCAGCGTGTTGAGCTCCAGAGTTTTTCCTATTTTCCTGAGCGGCTCGGGATCGGTCGATTCCATGATCAGGACCATGTAGAGCTGCTTGGTTGAAGTGAGATCACCGAGCGCTTTTTCCGTTTCTTTACGTTTGAGTTTTGTCGGTGCGTTGCTGAGAAGGTCTTTGTTTTTGCCCTTGTCGGGTGTCTGGTCTATCGAGTAGAAATCGTCCAGATATTTTCTCGGCACTTTGGAGACTTCGATCTGTGCCTGCGGGTGCATATCGTCCATGTATATCGAATACATATCATCCGTGCTGGTTGTACCGGCCCTCAGTTCGGCGGATTTAGCTCTCAGGATTTCGATGTATTCTTCGGACATGAGCGAATCTATCGGGAAATTGGTGGGCTCCGCTTTTTTGCGTGGCGCGGTTTTTTTCTTCGTGGTTTTTATCGTTGCGGTGGTTGCGGTGGTTTTCGGCGCGGGCGCGGGACTTGATGCTGTGCGTGGTGCGGGTCGTTGCGGTTTTTGAGCCGGCGTGGAAACTTCCGCCGGCGCGGGTGTGCGTGGCGCGGGCCTTGCCGGTCTCGATTCCGTCGTGCGTGCTTCGGCAGCCGGTTTCACAGGTTCCGGCGTTTTTGCGACACCGGTGTCTTTCGGTTTCCGGGTTTCTTCTACTGCCGGGGCCGCGGCTTTTTTGGGCGCCGGCCTTGTTTTTTTCGCGGCGGTTTTTTTCGCGGCTTTATCCGCAACAGCAGGTTTTACCGCTACCGCCGGCTTCGGATTACTATTGTTCATGAAGTACGATACCGCTGCAACCACTATTATAAGAACCAGTACTATTAACAATGCGACTTTCTTTTTGTCGCCCTGGCCTTCCGGCTTGATCTTTGCGGCGGGCGCTTCCAGCGCCATATCGCTTTTTTTCTTTTTCGGAACTTTCTCTTTTTTGACCTTTTCTTTTTTAACCTTTTCAGGCTTTTCTTTTTTCTCTTTAACCGGTTTCTCTTTTTTAACTTTCTCTTTTTTGGCTTTTTCTTTTTTCGGCGGTTTTTCTTTTACCGCCTTTTCCTTTTTAGGTTTGGGCTCGCGCGCTTTCTTTTCTTTCGGCGCTTTTTTGTCGCCGCCGCCCATTCCTAAGAATCCCTTTTTCTTTTTTTCCGCAGGCTGCTTTTTTTCAGCGCCAGACTCGACGGGTGTTTTATTTTCTTCAGCGTCGTTTCCTATGTTGAAGCTTTCCATGTCCTGTTCCCTTCCAACCGTTTAATTCTTGTTTAAGCCCGGAACCGAAATCATAACCGGGAAATTCTTTATTCCGATATCCTGTAAACAGGCTTTTTGCGACTTAACCGGGTTTCTGCTTCTAACCCGGGCTCATGAGCCGCGAAAGCGGCCCGAGAATTAAACTATTATAATATACTTGTGGTGAAATCAGAAAGTAATATTAAATTTCATATTCAAGACGCTCTGAAGTCAAGAACTCTCCTTATGGTGCCGCAGATTTCCTCTATCATAAACGGTTTTTGAACAAAGCCGTTCGCGCCTTTTTTGACAAGCTCTTCAGCGTGTCCGTTTCTCGAATAACCGGAAGAAATGACAATTTTCGCATCGGGGTCAGTTTTTCTTATGGCGTCGAAAACAGCGTTTCCGTCCATCCCGGGCATAATCATGTCGAGGATGACGAGATCTATGCCGCCGGGGTTGCCGGAGTAGATGTTGACGGCTTCTTTGCCCGAATCGCAGGCAATAGTCTTATACCCGGCGCGTGTGAGAATCCGTTCGGCCATTTTCAGAAATGACATTTCATCGTCGACGAGCAGGATCGTCTCAGAATCTCCGGCATCGGAAGGTTTGCTTTTTTTGCCGGGTTTGCGTTCAGGCTCGTTCTCGAATGCGGGAAGAAGAATTCTGAAAGTTGTTCCTTCTCCCGGTTTGCTGATAATGCTTATCCTGCCTTTGTGTTCCTTGATTATCCTGTGGGTAATGGTCAGCCCCAGCCCGGCGCCCTTATCCTTTCGCTTTGTGGTAAAAAACGGGTCGAATATTTTTTCAATGGTTTCGTCATCCATCCCGCAGCCTGTATCTTCTATTGTTATTTCGTTGAATCTGCCGGGGTTCATCCCGGCGATTCCGTCGTATAATTCTTCATCGATGATGACGGAATTTGAACGCACATAAACAGTTCCGCTGCCTGATATCGCATCACATGAATTCCTTATGATGTTGGAAATGGCCTGCCTGATCTGGTTGACGTCCATAAATGTGCAAGCGCAGTTTTTATCTAGGCTCGTTTCGATATTGATATTTTTATCCGGGCTTATTTCAAGGGACGAAATCACATGTTCGAGAACACTGTTGACG
This sequence comes from bacterium, assembly GCA_035380865.1. Taxonomy (GTDB): domain Bacteria; phylum UBP15; class UBA6099; order UBA6099; family UBA6099; genus DAOSYA01. Next base: position 25,911 of record DAOSYA010000013.1, on the reverse strand, counting down.
GAATGTGGCGCGGCATCCATCTTCTCCTTTTTTGCGAGCGTAAGCAGTTTCATGGAAAGTGTTTTTGCCCGCTCCGCCGCATTCAGTATCTCGGAAAATTCTTCATAGCCGTATTGATCGGGAGAGAGATCCTGGATTCCGAGGTTGGCGTTGCCCATGATTATTGCGAGCATATTGTTGAAGTCGTGGGCCATGCCGCCTGCGAGACGGCCTACGGCTTCGAGCTTCCTTGTGTTGAACAACTGCTTTTGCAGCAATTCTTTTTCCTTTTTCTCTTTATTCCGTTCCGTAACATCCCTTGTTATGACATGAAGCATTTCCACTTTGCCGCCTCTGGTTATAGGCGAGACGTAAAGTTCGAGTTCCTTTTCTTCGCCTTCGCTGTCTTTGACGTTGATTTCCAGTCCCTTGATGACTTCTCCGGACGATGATCTGACGAAAAGATCCTGAAATAAGGATATATCGAGAGGGTCGAGCTGCGAGAGATCGAGAAAGTATCGGCCCGCAACTTCTTCTTTAGTTACCTTGCCGATCGCAAGCGCGGCCCGGTTCAGATCGACAATCGTTCCGTTCATGTCGAGGATGGTTATGGAATCGGGAGAGAATTCAAACAGCGAACGGTAACGTTCCTCGCTTTCAGCGAGAGTTTGCGCCGCCCGCATTCTTTCGCTGATATCGCGAGCCATGCCGATTAATCCCGTAACTTCACCTTCGTGATTTAAAACAGGGATTTTCAGGGTTTCGTAAAAAGTTACGTTGCCGTCTTCATCAGTTTCATTCTCATCGGACATTAATGTTTTCCTGGATTCGAAAACCCTGCGGTCGCTGTCCGCGCAGCTTTCACAAAGATCGGGGGGCAAAAGGTCTGCATCGCTTTTACCTATGATGTTTTCCTCATTGAGCCCTAACATTTGCTGGTAGGCTTTATTGGCAAGAAGGTGTGCCCCGTCCTTGTCTTTGAAAAAGATGATATCGGGAATCGCGTCGACAAGAGTTTTGAAGAGATCGTTTGAGCGAAGCAATTCCGCTTCCAGCTCCTTTTTCCCTTCGAGTTCTTTTTTCAGTTGAGCGCGTGATTTTGACAGAGTCCGATTAAGTTGAACGACAAAGACAGAGAAGGCAAAGACAAGGAGTGCGACAAATATAATACATGCGAGATATGGCCAGAACTGATTTACTGCGTTCGAGATGCTGATATTCGGGGATGCTGGACCGGCGGCATCGGAAGCTACAGCCGGAGAAGCTGAAATGCTCCAGCAAAAAGATAAAAGCAAAGACTTAATAAAGCTGTTGTTTTTGGTCATGGCACAGCTCCTATCAGACTTAAAGCCGATGATAAACAGGCTTTGAATTAAATCGTGAACGCCTCTTATGGATAATATTAATAATATTACTTTTATGTTGTTTAATGATAGCGTATAAAAAACCGAATGTCCAGCTATTTAATTATATTGCCGAAAAGGGAATTACGAAGTAAAATCGCGAGAATGCGCCGAGAATACCCGCGGGTCCCGCGACCGAAAGTGAGGAGCAATCGGATAGTTTGCATGTGAAATAGTGATAGGGCATTTCTCCAGCTCCCCATGCGGCCTTGAATTTGTACACGCCGCTCTCGCGGTTTTCCGAAGCGCCCCAGTTGAAATATGAATACCCTTCATTCATGGCGTCGCGCAGGGCTATGTCGAGAAGAAAGCTGTTGCCCTGGAACCTTGAGTGTTTCCTGTCGAAAACCGTTTCGTGGCTCATTACGCCGTTCCCGTAGTTGAGGGTCAGAAGCCCGGAAACCATTTCGTCGCCCGCCATAGCGAACCTGAAACGAGCAAGCCCCGTGGAGGCCATGTTTTTAACGAGGCTTTGAAAAAATGAAAGCGGCTTCGACTCCAAGCCCAGGTGCCTCATGTTCGAGCAGTAGATTTCGTAGAACCGGGCCAGGTTCGAATCGGTAAGCTCGGTATCGAGCCGGACTCCGAGCCGCTCGGCTTTGCTCACGTGATTCCGCACGCTCGGTTTTGGTTTCAGCGGCTCTGAAAGACAGGATACCTGTGTGAACCGGTCGTAAATGAAATCGGGCTTGAGGATGTCGATATAGGAGTTTTTGTATCCATAGCTGAAAGGCGACATTATAAAGGTCGCGGTGAGGCAGCCGGATGCGCGCGCATAGTCGATGGCATGGGAGAGCAGCTTTTTTAACACTGCGGTTTTGTCGCCGGCGTGTTTCGATATGCAGGCGCCGCCATAGCTGCCGCTGAAGGCGAGCGAGTTCATGACCGAGCCCAGTCCCGTCGTTCTCGTGAAGGTGGGGAGCACACCGGCGGGGTCGGGGCCGTCGTAGCACACGAAGTATGCGCTGGTGTCTCGCAGAGTGTCTTTGAGTATGTTTCTCCATTCGAGGGTGTGCAGCGCGGTGCTGTCCGGCGAGCAGTCGATCACGCCGCGGTAGTCGGCTTCGAGCGCCGGGTCTGATTCGACTGTTTTTATTTCAAGCGCCATGGTAATCTGCCGGACCTGAAAAAGTGGATTGTATTTTTATCACGCGCCGCCTGTGTTTAAATAAGGTATTTTTTATACCAGTCACGTGTGATTTCAAGCGCGCGGTCGATCTCGAACTCGGGTTTGTATCCGAGGAGTTTTGCCGCTTTACGGATATCGGGAACCCTCAGCTCGATATCCGGGAAATTTATCGGGCGGGTGACTATCTTCGATTTGCTTTTGCAGATGTCGCGGATTTTAACGGCGAGCTGGTAAACATTGACCGAGTTCTGCGGGTTGCCGATATTGAACGCCTCGCCGATTGCGGATTTGCGGGAGAGGGCGGCCATGAGCGCTTGCGTCATGTCGTCTATGTAACACCACGCCCTGATCTGTGAGCCGTCGTTGTGTACGGTTATGGTTTCGCCGCGAAGTGCCTTGAGCATGAATATTCTGATAACGTGTTCGCCGATCCTTCTCGGCCCGAAAACATTGAAGGGCCTTATCACAACGGTCGGGAGCGCGTTTTCCCTGTTGTAGCTCTGGACGAGGTGCTCGCCGGCGATCTTGCTGATGGAATAGCTCCAGCGGGGTTCCTTGTTCGATCCGAAAACTGTGTGGGCCTCTTCGTCGACCTGGAAAGCGTTGATGCCGAAAACTTCGCTGGTCGAGAAATATACGGCGCGTTTAAGATCAGGCTGTTCTTCCGCTGCGCGGAAAACGTTTGCGGTCCCGATGAAATTGGTCTCGATGGTTTTGTGCGAGTTTCGGAGCACGTTCTGCACGCCGACCACAGCCGCCGCGTGTACTATGTAATTCGAGCCGCGGGCCGCTTCTTTCATTTTTTCATAGTCGAGAATGCTGCCTTTGATCATGGTGACGTTTTTGTTTTTCGGCAGCTTTGTGTAACCGACGGCGTTCTTCGAGAAGTCTATGTCGTAGAGAACAACCTTGTTTGAGTCGGCCAGTTTGCATGCCAGAGAACTCCCGATGAAACCGCCGCCGCCTGTTATGAATATTTTCTGACCTTTGATAGCTATCTGGATCGCCCCGCTTTCTTATTATAGGGTGAGCGCACAGGTGCCGCGCCGTTGAAATGAGTTTAGCGTAAAACTACTTCGGCCACAAGAAAACAGTATTCAGAATCTCAGCCTGAGAGTGAGCGCGTAGCTGATCACCGCCTCGGAACTGACGTAGCTCTGGCCGGGATCGCCGAAAGCGACAAGGTCGATCGTGGTGCAGCCTCGGGTGTAGCCCGCGCCGATGGTGCCGCCGAATTTCGGGTCGGGAAGCTTGCTCCTGATATCGCCGAGCGTGCTGGTCCGGGCGCGTGCCGGGACAATCAGCCCGGCGCGGTACTTCCATCCGCGGCCCGCGTCACGCTCCCAGCCTGCGCGCAGCATGATGAAATTGCATTTCCTGTATTCCTGGCTGTATTCGCCGTAAATGTGCTCGATATCGAAGGTGAACGTGTCGCGTCCCCTGAACCATGCCGTTCCTATGTTGAGATATTTCGGCTTGGTTGATTCGAACGGGTTTCTCATTGACAGCCCGAATCGCAGATTGTCGCTTTTACGGTACAGCAGCCCGAAATCGAGCGCGTCGTATTCGACTATCTGGATCTGGCAGAAATCGGTGTTCGCGATCGCATTGTAGGTGGTTGTGATGCACTCGAAATCTATGTACGTTATGCCGACCGAGAGTTTCTCGCTGCCCGGGACGCGACCGGCGATTGAAATCCGGTAATCATTTGTCCGTGAGTCGAGGCCGCCGACGTAATTGAGCGGCACGTCGATCATGCTCAGGTCGATAAGGTGGCTCGCGTTGCCCTGCGACCAGTCGCCGTCGGCGATGTACTTGAGCCTGTTGGTTCTCGCGAACCCGATCGCGAGTTTGCTTTTGCTGTTGCGCCATTTTTCGGGATGGTAAACGATCGCTTTGAAGCTGTATCGAGCCGGGTCAGTGTCCATCATCAGCATAGCCTCGCTGCTGTCCATCTCGGCGAGGCCCGCGGGGTTCCAGTACATCGCGGAGGCGTCGTCCGCGAGCGCGGTGAAAGCGCCGCTCATGCTGATTGCGCGTGCGCCGACCCCCAGCCCGAGGTCCGATCCGTTCATCTCGATCATGTTCAGCGCCGCCGCGGGAACTGCGAAAAATATCAGCATTGCTATTACGATGGTTGCCGGTCTTTTCATTTTTATAATTACTCCAGTTGTGAATATTGATAATCAGTTATTCAAATAATTTGCGTGCAATCGGCAGCTTTTCGATGGCGTTGACGGCTCTGGATGTCACGTCCACGGTCTTTTCCATCTGGGACACGTTTTCGTCGACTTTATCGACGAGTTTCTGCATGTCGCCGGCGAGCACGTTTATCCTCTCGAACATCTCGCCGAAGTTCTCGATAATCCCGTTCATTTTGTCGAGAGTCGTGTTAACTCGTTCGAGGGTGACGTCGACTTTATCGATAGTGGTGTCCATCTTGGCCATCGAGTGGTCGGCCTGTTCGACAACATTTACGGTTCCGTCTATAGCGGTTCTGAGCCGGGATGTAAGGCGATCCAGGCTGCGAATCATTTTTTCATATCTTCTTATTTCCCTGAATGGTCCGAATGACAAATTGATCACCTCTGCAAGTTGCGTATGTAATAGTCAACAGGATTATAGCAGAAATATGGAAATGTCACCCATCCTGTGAGCGCCGGCAGATAATGACGCCCAGATGGGTAGCTATTATCCTGTATTTCAGTCTCACCATATCCTGTAGAAAAGCGAAGAGCCGGTCCTGTTCCGGGCCTGTGTCGAAGTAAGGCATGCGGGGGAGTTTTTCGAGAGTGCCTTCCGGCAGCAGCGATGCTTCGAGCACGAGTATTGCAGGTGGGTTCCGGTCGATTTCGTTTATGAAATCGCCGGCGTTTTTATCGGAGTAGCCCCGGATCATGAGCGCTTTTGCGGTCGGGAAACGTGACACGGCGGCGCGGGAGGACAGCACGTATGTTAGCGCCGAGCCGCCCCAGACCTGGATTTTTTCAGACGGGCCGCAGTGCCGGTCCACGATCTGTGCGATGAACTGAGACTGTCGTGTGGTGCGCACGGTTTCGTTGCCCGCCGAGGTCCCGATCAGGCTGTTGATGTCGGATGCTATGCTGAGAAAAACGATAAAGAAAAGTATCACAGCCGAGCGCGACAGCGGGTTATGGTGTTTCGGGGTCATATACAGACTGGCCGAGAGAGCCCATATAAGGAAAACCGGAATAGCCGCACTGATAATAGTGGAGGGCCCGATCGGGCCGTTGACCGCGAGCGCGAGAATCTCCAGCCCGAGCCATATTTTCAAAGCGGCCGGTACAGCTAAAGCGACCGGTTTTTCCTGTCCGGGCGATACTGCCGGGATGACGAGAATGAGCAGCGGCGCGAGAAGCCCGGCGAGTTTCAGAAATGTCCTGAAATCGCCTGTGAAATAGGGAAGCCAGCCGCCGCCGATGATAGCCGACCAGTTCGAGAGCAGTGTGGCATCTCCGAACGCGGAGAGCGATCCGAATGCCGCAAGCGCCGCAAAAAGGGTTGCTGTTATGGAAAGAAAACCGATAACGAAGAAAGCGGTGTTTTTTCTCAGGGCGAACAGTCCGACAAAGAGCAGGACGGCCTCGCGGGCGATGAAGCAGGCCGCCGCGCCCGCGCAGACACCGGCAATGAAGACGCCGCCCGGAGAGTCGCCGGAACCGGGCCTGAAAACCAGCATCGCGAACGCGATTATGAAAGGCAGCGCCCACACCTGTGCGGAGTTCGGCCCGCCGAGGCATGAAACCGACATCGTGAGCATCCAGAACCAGCCCGCGGTCACTGACGCGGTTTTATTATTCGCTCCGGCGAATGAGCAGGCTTTTTTCAACAGGAAAGCCGCGAGCGTGATCCAGCAGATTTCCAGCAGCATCACCGCGATGAACGAGTTCCATGCGCCGAGCGCCGCGGCATCTGTGAGAATCGAGCCGGGCATGCGGTCGTACCATATATCTTTATAAGGAATTGCACCCCTGAGCAACCCGGATGCCGCGTACAGGCTGAGCGATGAATCAGTGTTCCCGAGCGACGGTATGTTGTCGTAGCTGTTGACGCCCGCAAGCAATGCCCCGCTTGCGATGACAAGCCATATCTGTTGAGTTGGTGACAACGAATCTTTGCCGGGAACGGCCATTTCGACCTCTCTGAAATTTGTATGGTTAACCCGGATTTCTCTGTGAGAAATCCGGAAAATCGTGATAACACCTGTCCTTCTGCGTTGCGGCATCGGTTCGGGCTCGGTTACATACGGCACAGTATGCTTCCTCACCACTCACTCGCCGCGCCTTCGAAAACGAAGGATTGGGGTCTCGGGAGACCTCGCCCCGCCGGAAGACATTCTCCTCAGGAGAATCCGGCTTCACGATTTTCAACCTGCACTGGTGAGAAATACAGGTTAATTGTATACAAAGGGTTGCAGGGGGTCAATTTATGTGCGGCATTATGCTGTTTCGATATTTCGCTGCTTTTTTACAGGCCCGGGAACGGCCGGTCGTCTTTTTTCTCATCGACCATTTCCTGCACCCGGTCGTGAACAAGGTCAGCGAGTTCCCTGATCTTGTCCGGGTTGTTCAACTCGTTTTCGTACTCGGAGAAATCCATGGTTTCGCCGAAATAAATCCTGTATTTGGACGGATATGGAATGAGTCCGAGCAGCCCGAACCATGGGAAGGTGGGTGTGAGCGGGAAGTAGGGCATGCCCGTTTTTTTCGCGAGCCATTCAATATTATAGAAAGCGGGCGCCTGTTCCTCGCCGCCGATGACGGCGGCGGGCACGATTCTGGCTTTGTATTTTATGGCGAGTTCCATGAACCCGAGAGTGAACTGCTGAACCTGGTAGCGGTTTTGCCATAGTTTGCCGGAGCCGCGGATGCCTTCAGGAAAAATCAGTACGATACGCTCCTGATCGAGCAGCTTTTCCGCGTTTCGCATTACGCCGACCACCTGGCCCGAGCGCGCGAAAACAATGCTGAGTCCCGGCAGTGTCGGGAACCAGCGTTCGACCATTGCACGCGGCAGCCTCGGGGGTTCGGCTTCGCTGAGAACGCCCGTCGCGATGAGCAGCCCGTCGAGGGGAATCTGCCCGCTGTGATTCGGGATAATCAGCACCGGGCCTTCGGACGGGATGTTTTCTATTCCGAATATTTCTGTTCTGAACCACTTTTCGTAAAGAAAGTATGCCGCGGGCGCGATTTTTTTCAGCGCGTCGCGGCTGAACCCGAACTCATCGTGGTCCTCGCTTGCCGATGTCTGGAAAGGAAGCCGGTCTATCCGGTCTAAAACGTAGTCGCTGACTTTTCCTCTCATTATATCGGACATGGATTCGGGCTTCTTTTTCATGTTAATTCCTCGCTATAAAGTTGATGATGGAACAATGATAATGTTAACGGGGGATAGTAAGTATTGTCAATCGAGTTGCGTTGCAGGCATAAACAAAAATATAATTAGTGGATTGTAATTAATCAGGATGAGGAAAATGCGCATGAGCGAAGAACCTAAAGAAATGCTGGTAGGTGAGAAGATTAAACAGTTGAGAGAAGTAAAAGGCATAACGTTGCAGGATTTTGCCGGGAAGTCGGGTTTTTCATCCGCGTTGCTGTCGCAGATCGAGAATCACATGGTGTCGCCGCCGCTCGGCACGCTGATAAAGCTGGCGAAGGCGCTCGGCGTGGAGATCGGTGAGTTTTTCGAGGATGTGCGCGAAGCTCCGTACACGATAGTGAGACACAGCGAGCGGAAAAAGATCTCCCGCGTCGCGTCGAAGATGGGCAAAAACTACGGGTATGCGTACGAGTCTCTCGCGTTCGACAAGAAGGGTCGCCACATGGAGCCGTTTCTTGTGACGCTGGAGCCGGCGACATCAAAGGATAAGCACGCATACGCTCACGAGGGCGAAGAATTTATTTTTGTGCTCGAGGGAAAGATGGAGGTTCAGCTCGGCGACCATACCGATGTTCTTGAGCCGGGTGACAGCATTTATTATGATTCCACGATTCCTCACAAGGTGCAGTGTGTTGATGACAAACCGGCACTGATAGTTGCTGTTATTTACAGCGGCCAGGAAATTGAAAAGGGCGTTGCCGGTCAGGTTGAACCCGAGGAAGACTGAGCGTCAACAGCGAAGTGAATGAATTGTTTTGATGAACCGGCGGAAGGGTTCTGTTCGAGAAATATTATCGGGCCGGGCCGGGTGGATACAGGTTTCCAAAAAATTGAATAAGGGTGCATCTGATGGCGGGACCTCTTGAAGGAATACGTGTGCTGGACCTGTCGCGTCTGCTGCCGGGTCCGTTCTGCACGATGATGATGGCCGACATGGGCGCGGAAGTGGTCAAGGTCGAAGATCCCGTGATGGGCGATTATGTCAGGAATCTCCCGCCGTATATTGACGGGACAGGCGTAAGGTATCTCGCGCTGAACAGGGGAAAGAAGAGTGTTGCGCTCAACCTGAAGGACGCGCGCGGGCGTGATATATTTCTTGAGCTTATAAAGAGTTTCGACGTGGTGGTGGAGGGGTTCAGGCCGGGAGTGATGGACCGGCTCGGGATCGGGTACGAAACTGCGCGTGTCATCAATCCGAAAATAATTTACTGTTCGCTCGCGGGTTACGGGCAGACCGGCCCGTATGCGGACCGGGCGGGGCACGACCTGAACTACATCGCTTTGACGGGAGTGCTGGACATGACGGGGCCGAGGGGCGGCCGGCCTGTTCCGCCGGGGATTCAGGCCGGGGACATCGGCGGCGCGATGTCGGCGCTTGCGGGTGTGCTGGCGGCGCTGGTGCGGTCGGTGCGCACGGGTGCGGGGGCGCACGTGGATGTTTCGCTTGCGGATTCTGCGTTCGCGATGGCGGCTCTTTCAGTTGCGGAGTTCGAGGGCGGGGAAACGAATCAGGGCAGGGGGGAAACCGTTCTCACAGGCGGCAGCCCAACCTATAATACATACGAGACTAAAGACGGCAGGTATGTCTGCATCGGGGCGATCGAGCCGAAGTTTTTCAAGCGGTTTTGCGAGCTGGTGGGGCGGGAGGATCTCGAACCGCTCCATTTCGCGTCGGGCAAAGACCGCGACAGGCTCGAAGCGGAGCTTGAGCGGTTGTTCAAAACGCGCACGAGGGATGAGTGGAGCGGGCTGCTCGAAGCGGAGGATGTTTGCGTGAGCCCGGTGAAGAATTTAAGGGAAGCGATGGAGGATCCGCATGTGCTGGCGCGCGGGTTGCTGATGGATGTGCCGACGGGCACGGGCGGTACGATGAAGCAGACGGGCGCGGGGTTCAAATTCTCAGGCGAGCCGGCTGGCGTGCCGTGCGCTCCGCCGGCTTACGGGGAACACACGGAACTGATTCTCTGCGAGGCGGGGGTGGGGCCGGAAGAGATTGAAGAATTGCGATCCGGGGGCGTGATCCGCTGAAGACGTGTAAGCGACCGGGATTATTTTTTATTGTCACATTGAGAGGCGGCTTGAAATGAGAAAAATCAGGACATTACCGGCAGTGATTATTGCGGTTGTGATAGTTTTATCGGCATCGCCTGTGATGAGCGCGAAGTCAGGGCAGTACAATATGAAAGTCGGTTCGTATGTAACGCCGCAGAGCGTGTGGGGCAAGGCGGTTTCGAAAGCGCTGAAGGCGGTTAACAAAAGGACGGGCGGCAACGTGAAAGTTAAGCACTTGCACTCGGGCATGCTGGGGAGCGGCAAGAATATGCTCGACCAGGTGCTGATCGGCGGGATACAGGGCGCGGGTGTCGAGACTGCGATTCTGTCGACGATGGTGCCGCAGGTCAGCATACTTGAACTGCCTTACCTGTTCCGCGACAGGGAAGAGGCCTACTTTCTGATAGACAATGTAATCATGCCGGAGATTTCAAGCCTTTTAAACAAGAAGGGAATAGTTGCTTCGTCGATAATTGAAAACGGGTTCATGGATTTCGTGATGAGCGGGCCGGTGAGAACGCCCGCGGACCTGAAGACGATGAAGATAGGGTCGTGGGAAAGCCCCGTGCATATAGCATTCTGGAAATCGCAGGGAGCCGTGCCGATCCCGATTCCGGCGACAGAGGTGTTCAACGCTTACGCGAGGGGCATGGTGGACAGCGGAGCGAACTCGGCAAGCGCGTTGATGGCGTGGGACAAGCTGTTCGGCGTGGGGCTTAAAAGAGACAGGATATATATCACGCGGTCAGCTTTTACCTATCATGCCGGCCTGCTGGTGTTGAACAGGGATTACTATAACTCGATGCCTGAGGAATACAGGAAAATACTGAAAGAAGAGCTGGATAAATTCACTGTAAAACTGCGAGAGGAACTCGCGGAAGCGGAAGAGCCTTCATATTCGCATCTCGCGCAGCTCGGGTATCACGTCGGCGAGATGACGGAATCCGAGCGCGAGGTTTTCGTTAAGAACTCCGAGTCGGTATACGAGGAAATGAAGGAAGAGATCGGCGCGGAGTTTCTGGAGAAGGTGCTTGAAGAGCGGAAGAAATACCGGGCGCGAAAAGATGGTGGGAATTGATGGAAAAAAATGTTTCGGAAACCGCGCTTGAGAAAATAGGGAAAGCTATTCACTCGAAGCGGGTGGCCGTGATCATGCACAACAACCCCGATCCTGATTCGATCGCGGCGGCATTCGGGATGTCACTTCTGTTCAGGAAGTATTTCAAGGTGGAGTGTGAAATGTTTTACGGCGGTATAATCGGGCGCGCGGAAAACCGGGCGATGGTCAGCCTTCTGAGGATACCGTTGAAAAAAATCGAAGGGCTGGACCTGAGGGTGTACCGGACGGTGGTTCTTGTGGACACGCAGCCGTCGGCGGGGAACAATGAATTACCGGGAAAGGTGAATCCGAATATCGTGATAGATCATCACAGGCCGCTCCGCAAAAAGACGCGCTCGGCGGAGTACTACGATGTCAGGGACAGGTACGGGGCGACTTCGACTATCGTGCTCGAATATCTTCGCGCATCGGGCATAAAAATACCCCGCAATGTTGCTACGGCGCTTTTTTATGGGATTAAAACGGATACGTATGATCTCGGAAGAAGCATAATACGGCAGGATATAGATTCGTATGATTTTCTCAAGGAACGCTTGAACAGAACCGCGCTCGCGAGTATCGAAAAACCGCTGCACACAGCGCAATATTTCGTCCAGATCCATAACGCACTGAGAAATGTCGAGATTTCCGGGGATGCGCTGATGACCGTTCTGAGGGACATGGAGTATCCCGACATCACGGCGGAAGTTGCGGATTGGCTTTATACTCTGAAGACGGTGCGGTGGGTGCTTGTGCTGGGCGTGGACCGCAACGGCGTTATATTTATTTCCGTGAGAACGAGGGACAGGAAGCGCGACGCGGGCAGGCTGATCCGCGAGGTGGTCGGAAAGCATGGCATGGCGGGCGGCCACGGGCAGATCGGCGGAGGCAGTGTCGCTCTCGGTACGGATGATGAAAAAGTTATCATGAGCGAGCTTGCCCGGATAAGGACGCGCTTTTTCCAGATGATCACCGGCAGGGATGTTATAACGACTACAGGCTTGATACCTGCTGCCGGAACCGCAGCCGCGAATCAGCAGGAAAGTAACAGCCCGGGCAATGCCTGAACTCAGAGCTTGAACAGTTTCTGGTCGAGTTTTGTGTTTATTTCGAAGTCGTACCAGGTTTTTCTTTCGATAAGTTTTCCGTTTTTATAATACTCGAACTGGAGCATTACTTTTTCTTCCTTATCTACCCAGATCTGAATATTGTCGTAGTCGCCTTTGACGTTTTCGTATGTGATTTTCCAGGCGGCGCGGTCTTTCGATTTGCTGCCGCCTTTGAGGACGGGCTTTGCTTCGCCGGTGTTCTTAATCACGTTTTTCGCGTCGGTTTCCCAGTTGCTTTCCGTGAAACCTTTCAGCCGGGGGTCGTCTTTGCTGACCGAAATTGCAACCGGCATGAAAGACTGTTTAGCCCGGACTGCTTTCGCGTTGCGTTTTTTATTGAAGACAACCACAGAGCCCTTGTCGCTGCCATCGACGACTTCGAGCCTGAGCGCGTAAGGCTCCATATTCGCCCAGAAATTACATGTCCTTTGTTCAGGCTCTTTTGTTTTCTCGTTAAGGTTCTGCTGGTCGACGGCGACCTTGTAATTTTTTATCGTATCGTATCTTGTCAGCATGGAACCGACTAAATCTTCAGCGGAAGGCGTGTCCTGAGCGCAGGCCGCGAATGCGAAAAAGACGAGTGTTGCGGTTATTAAGATTCCTGTGATGCGATGCATGTGAATCTCCCCTCAGTTGTGATCTTAAAAGCAATTATATTTACTGTAGCTGTTAATGACCATAAAAAATCAAGGTTATTCAGCATTGGATTCAGGAATCGGAATCTGCGCCGGAACGAGATAGAAGAAATCCGATTCACCGATCTTTTTTTGTTTCATTATCACATTCAAACCCTTGATCGAGCCGGGTTTCAGTTCTTCGCCGTTCATGACCGGCTTACCGGCTTCCAGAAAAACGCATATCTTGTCGGTTCCCTGGAGCGCCCATAACGATTCGGAACCGGCGGGCCTGTTAAGGCAGCTTTCATTTGTCGGGTAGTATCTGCCCTTGACGAAAAATTGCAATTTTTTGAAAAGGTTCGGGTTCCCGGCAATCTCTCCGGGTGTAAAGATAAGCTGCTGTTGTTTTATCTCGATTTGTTCGAGCTTTTTCTTCGCCTTATCAATTTTTTCTTTGTTCTGTTTTTCTCTTTCCTCTTGTTGCTTTTGCATTATTTTCTGTTTCCGGGTCGATAACAGAACTTTTCTCCTGCTCTGGATATAGAAATAGCCTTCAACCGAAACGGTTGTCCCCTCACCGATTTTTGTTCTCGCGTCACATTTGTCCGGGAAGAATCCGCGTGCCCACACGCATGCGCCGGTTTCGCTCTGGATCATCCAGTCGCCTGATTTCGGCATCGGTTTCCGGCATTTGCCGTCCCATCCCATGAACATTCCGACCACCACAACCTTTTGCCTGACATATTTTCCCGGCTCGGATATTAACTGATCGACTGTCAGGATCGTTCTTTTTTCCGGCTCTGCCGGTTCGCCCGGTGTGTTTTGTTCCGCCGCGAGGCAGGCTGAGCAGAGCGAGAGAAATATTGTAAACAGGATCAATGCTTTTTTCATAACTATTCCACTTTCAGGTTTAATAATAATGCAGCAGGGCCGTTTCATCTTACATCCGGACGCGCCTGAACATATTCTAACAGAACAGTAATGGAACGTTCAATCGGTTTCACTCGCGGGATCAGAAACTGGTTTTCCTGAAGAATTCCGCCCTTTGCAGCCGACGTTCGACAGTGAAAACTTCTTTCCCCGGCGCGGCATATCCGGCGGACTGTCTGTAGGCGGATTCTGCGTCCGCGTATCTGCCGACCCGCAGATATGCATCGCCGAGCCTGACCAGCGCGGCGGTTTTCATCCCGGGCAGGCCGCTCGAACGTGAAATGAATGTTTCGATCAACGGCTTGATCCTTGCGAGAAACGCCTCCGGGCTTTCCGCCTTATAGTGGCTGAGCATCAGCGCGAGTCTTCCCTGTGCCTCGCCGAATCGGGAGTCTTCTTTTATCGCGGCTTCGAGCGCTTTTATCCTGTCGCCTTTGTTTCTGAAGAAGGGATCGACGAGAATGTCGCGAACCGATTCGCGCTGAACGATCCTGATGAGGAATTCGACGTATTCGGGGTCGGCGAGTCCGAACTCCGCCCGGCGGTCGAGCGTGAGAATCGCCTCCACCAGGTCGCCGCGGGCGATGAGAATCGCCGCCCTGAGCGCGAGCGCGCGGTCGAACGTCTCGTTCTTGATTCTCTCCGCGGAGACCGCTTTTTCTATCGCATCGAACGCCTTTTCCGGGTCGCCTGCTTCCAGCAGGGCATCCGCGCGGTTAACCAGCCATTCGGGATTCGAGTCTTTTTCGTAAAAAGATGTGCAGAGGTCCGCGAGTTCGACATTGCGGCTCTCCGATTTCAGGAGCCTGATTTTCTGGTATGGATTATTCGGATCGGGGCGGTTGCCGACCCGCGGGCAGCGCGTGTTGTAGAACGCCGGGAACTCTTCGTCGTTGTATCGCAGTTCCGCTTTTCTGAGTTCGTGGTTTGAAACGTCAATCTTCCCGAGCCATTCCTCCCATTCGGAATTCAGCGCGGCCATGTCTTTTCCGTAGACGGCTGCGGCGTCAGGCTCAGCATAGAACTCCGAATATTTTTCCGCGCCGTACCTGTTGATGAGGAAACCGGTGAACCCGCCCGCCATCTGGTATGATTTCCATGTGTCGGTCGATCCGAACCCGAGCATGTTCATGGTCTGCCCGCCGGGCGCGAGCACTTTCGCCTTCAGCGCGGCGGCGAACTCTTCCTGAAAATCGCCGTCCCTGAAAAAGTCGTCCTCCACCGCCACCGCGATGCCTTCCACAACGCCGATGTTGTACGGGGTGCCGAATATTCCCGTTCCGTATGCGGCCATTGCCGCGTGGGTCAGCTCATGCTTGTATATTTTGTTTTCGATCGACCTGATTTCGATATGCACTTCGTGCAGCCACGGCGCGGAAAAGTAGAAATCGCTCGCACCGATCAGCCTGTCCATCTGCTCATCATCGGTGTACAGGTAGGCCTGTATCTTCCAGTCCGGCTGCATCGGGACAGCCTCGCGGATTTCGTGGATGTACCACTCGGTGTACCTTGCCGCGTTTTCAATCTGCTGTTCCGACATCGCGCCCGGCTCGAAATGCAGCACGGCGTTTGCGGATTCGAATTTCTGCGACAGCACGCGGTTGAGCGTCCGCCTGCCGGTTCCGAGCCCGGTCTGGTCCGGCAGAACGGTGAGGCAGAAAATGAAGATGAGAGCCGCCGCCGCGGCGAGCGCCGCCCCAGCGGACGAATTGCCGCTGCCGGGCCGTGTTCCCGGGTCGGGCTTGAGCATCGCCAGCCCGATGAAGAAAGCGGACATGAGCAGGGTCAGGATTCTCGAACCGTAGAAGCACAGCGGGATGCTCAGTTCGAACCCGTAGAAGCCGGTTGTCGAGAAAAGCCCGATTGTCATGTTGGGTATGGTCCAGCGCGAGCCCATCATGTACAGTGCGAAAGTGAAAACGGAGGTGGCGAGGAAATACAGTATGAGGAATGCGGCGGCGGCCGCGCGGGATTTGAACCAGCGTCCAGCGGCGAACCCGGCGGCAGTGTAGTTGAACATCGTTGGGATGCTGAGCCACAGGAAAAGCGGCAGGCCGGTGCCGATGTTGCATTTCTGTATGAAGTGGGCCGAGAATGATGCGATGATCAGCGGGAGCAGAATCGCGGCGAGCCCTGCGGCACATGCGTAGAAGCAGCCGCGCCGGACCTTTTTCGAAATCGCCCCGTGTTGATTCATGGATGCGCGGCCTGAAACGGTCCCGAGAAGGCCGCCGAAAACTGCCATGAGCAGGGCGGTCACCGCGCCGAGTTCATAGCCGACGATGTTGAGAAGCGGTTTTGTGGTGGCGAAAACTCCGAACGCCGCCATCAGGATCAGGATGAATACTGTTGTAATTCTCACGCCGCGGTTCATGATGCATACCTCGTGAATATTATATAAGAACGCTGCATGAAAAATGAACATCGTCCGGCATGAATCTGAAAACGAGGAAAACCGGGTTTTGTTTGCTATGCGAAGCGCTGCCAATCAGAGAAAAGATTCAGCGGCGGGGCGGGGAGTGCGGATTACTCCTTCAGCCCGAGAAGTTGATAGATATCGACCGACCGCGTTTTTCCTTTCACGGTCGCCGACTCGAGTTTCCTGATCTCGACTTTGTCTTTCACTTTTTCGTATGTGCTGCCGCTGATAATTATCGGGCAGTTGTACTCCTTGGTCAGGCCCTCGATGCGCGACGCGAGGTTGACGTTGTCGCCGATGACGGTGTATTCCATCCTGCGGATGTCGCCTATGTTTCCCACGATCACGTCGCCGGTATTCAGCCCGATGCCGATCCTGAACTGCTGTTTGCCCTCTTTCTCCCATTTTTTGTCCAGATCGGCAAGGCGCGACTGCATCTCAAGCGCCGTCTTCACAGCTCGCAGCGTGTCGTCACCGTGCTTGACGGGCGATCCGAATACAGCCATGATCGCATCACCGATGAATTTGTCCACCACGCCCTCATACTTGATCACGACATCGACCATAGCCGACATGTATTCGTTAAGCTGCGTGACAACCTCCTCGGCGGGCCTGCTTTCAGCGTAAGTGGTGAATCCACGGATATCGGAAAACAGTACCGTCACTTCATCTTTTCTGCCGCCGGGGGTAATCATGCCTGGGTTTTTGAGTATCTCATCCGCGACCTGCTTCGTCATGTAACGGCCAAAGGTATCCTTCACGAAATCGCGTTCCTTGAGCCCGTCTACCATCTCGTTGAACGCATCTCCGAGCTGTTCTATCTCGTCGCCGCCGGTCCTGATTTCAGCTTTCGCGTCCAGGTCGCCCGCGCCGATGCGCCGCGCGAGCTGACCGAGGTGAACTATCGGGCGCACGATGCGCCGGATGATAAAGAACGACGCCGCAAGGCCCACCGCCGCGAACCCGAGCCATATCATCACTATCAGGAACCGCGTGCGCAGGTCCTCGGCTATTATCCCTTTGTTGGATATCCCTAGCCTGACCACGCCGAGCTTTTTTCCCTTGTTGGGAATCACCACCGATATGTCGCGTATCCGCTCATAGAACGCTTCGCCGGGGTGTTCCTGGATCACGACCGGCTGTTGCAGTGACGCCTCGAACGCGCGCGCGCTTACTTCGTCTTCCAGGCTGCCGCCCTCGAACTCGCGTTCCTGCGTATGCACCAGCACCTTGCCGTCTTTTCGCACGACTATGCAGTAAAGGATATCCGGGTTGCCCGCCATTATGTCATTCGTGTATTTCAGCAGCTCCCCGAAGTTGAACGAAAGAATATGCTGCCTCATGTTCGCCGAAATGGTATTGCCCAGCCCCACGAGTTCGGCGGTGCGTTCCGTAACAAGCATGCTAGAAAAACGGGTGCCTATCCACAGTTTGCCAAGAAGAAAATCATTCTCCACCACGTCTTCGGACAGGTATGACAGGTCTTTGCGCAATGCGTCGGTGTCAAATTTCTGTTCATCGAGTTTTCCCTCCGAGTCGAACAGCACTATGCCTTCTGAATCCGTAACAAGGTAATGTTCGACCTCGTGGCGACCGGAGAAGAATCTCTGAAGCACGGGGCCGATCTTGCTGTAAGTGCGGCCTGTGATTTCCTGTTTGACGCCCGGCGCGGCTGCCTGGAGCAGGTGTTTGAGAGCGGCGCGCTGCTGGCGCCCGTACACCAGAGTCTCCATGCGCCATGTGTCGATCAGCGCCGCCGCAAGCGACAGTGCCACGACAAGCGCGAACACGAACGCCGTCGCTTTCACTGCCAGTCCGGGACTGAACCTGCGCTTGCTCTTCAATTTATTCCTTTCCCGTTTCTTTCTTCCAGGCTTTATATTCTTCATTCCACAAAATGAAATTATCAGACTGTTTCTTCAATGCTTTCACATCATTTTCATCGAACGGGATAAACGAAAGCCCGGCCTTTTTAAATACGGAGTAATAAGGGATTTTCTGGAATCCTTTCATTTTCGTGAAATTCTTCAGCGTATCGACTGCGATATCTATAATCTCCTTTTCGACCGTTGTCCTGTACAAGATCATCGCGTCGAAATAGTAGTCCCCGCTGCACTCGATGGTTTTGAGCCTCTTGAACCTGGAATCCATCACTTTCAGGAGTTTGACCGCATAGTCCGGACCCCACGCGAAATCGGCCTCGTCCATCATGATCGCGTAGAACTGCGACTGGAAATTATCGACGTCGATGATTTCGTAATTCTCTCCTTCATCGTCGATAAGCCCCATGCGGCGGAATTCCTGTAATCCCAGCGGGTCAACTCCCGCTGTCGCGGCGAACTTGCGGCCTTTCAGGTCGTCTGTCGACTCGAACTCCGAATCCTTCAGCGCGTACAGGCACCAGTTATATGTCTTCGACCTGTTCAGGGCCGGCATCATAATAGGTTTCAGCGGCGCTCCTTTTTCCACAACTTTCTCGTAGGCATTGTAACCGACGAAAGCCAGGTCGCCCCTGTCAACCAGCGCTTCTCCCACCACGTCGCTCAATTCGTCGTAAGACATATCCGCGTCACCGACGAATTCGAAAGATACTTTCAGTCCCAGTTCCGTCTCGATGATCCCCACAAGCTGATCGAACACGGACATGTATCCCGATATGGAGAACCCCGCACCCGACCCGATATTGAACAGCGGTACCAGGATCAGGTACTCTTTGTCTTTCGCGGACTGCCCGCTACCGGCTGCGTAAAGCGGCGCGGACGCCGCCGCCAGCATGCAGACAATGAATAAAATTACTATTTTGAGTTTCAATATGATACCCCCAGAGGTTCTTTTAAACGATCTGGATGTAATACCTATTATATAATGAACACATGATTGCCGGAAATAAGGCAGCTCAACCGGTATGGACCCCGGGTTATCGAAAGAGAACTCGAATCGCCGGGCTTGCCATAATGAATTCTATAATATTTATCCCGAACTCGCAACTACCCGTTAATGCCGATTGTTTTATTGTATTACTTTCCGATATCAAAGTGAACCGTGGCGATCGCGATTGATTCTGCTGTTCCCGGGGATGTGTTTTGCATATTCATGTTATATCATATATAAAACGTTTGATTACGCTTTCGGCAGGGCGGCTTCAGGTTGCTTCTGTCCGGCGAAGGGTTCCGGGAGTTCATGTCTGCCGGCCCGTTCTGATTTACAGGTGAATGATTGATGAAGCCGAGCTACAAACCGATACTTGCGACGTTCGAGCGGCTTGCCGATTCATACGGTTTCAGGCAGGGCATGGAAGAGGTCAACCGCTGTCTGCTCGCGCCGCTGGTTAGCGAGTGGGAGGGCAGAATCCTCGATGTCGGCGCGGGAACCGGGACACTGATCGGAAAATATCTGAATCCCGGGAAGAACGAAGTTTACACCGTCGATTTTTCGTGGAACATGCTCAAAGAGCTGGAGAAGAACCTGGGTCATGAGTTCGGGCGGTCGCTGTTTCCTGTCCGGTCGATCGCGCAGTCGCTGCCGTTCGCGCGCGACAGCTTCGACGCGGCGCTGTCCGTGAACACGCTTCACAACATGCCGTCGTGGAAGGACATCTGTGAGTCGATGTATGAAATGGCGCGTGTGCTGAGGCCGCGCGGGACGCTGCTGCTGGAGTTTCGCAACTGGGACAATCCGCACCGGCGGCGAATCTGCGAGATGTATGACCTGGAAGACCTGCCGCAGAAGGCGTTCACGATCGAGCGCGTTGAAAACCAGCTCAGGAGCATGGGGTTCGATGTGCTGAAAGTCATGCCGCTGTGGGGCGAGTATGTGCCGAGCAACAGTTTCAATAACCTGCTCGAAAGGATGTCGAGGAGCATGAAGCGGATGCCGAAGAACAGGGCGCCCCGGTTTGCGGTTCTGGCCGAGAAAGGGCCCGCGTTCAAAACGCTGCTGCGCGATGCCATGGGACATCCTGTTTTCGAACAGGGCTGAGGTCAGAACAGTTTCAGGCCGAGAATGAAGTTCACCATTCCCTCGGAAGCATAAACCACGATCAGAAATCTTATGAGTTTACCGGCGAAAGTGACGAGGAAATATTCGAGCATGTCGTATTTGATGATGCCTGCGGCGAAAGAGAGCGGCGTCAGCGGCGGGATACTGGAGACCGATGAAGTGAAGAGTACGGCGGCGCCGAGTTTCTCGAACTTCGTGATGTCCACCTTCTCGATTTTCGCCTGGACTTTTTTGGAGACTTTCAGCGCGCCGCGGCCCATGAAATACAGGAACCCGCTCCCGAACGTGCTTCCAACCGCCGTCATCAGCCCGAGCAGCCAGAGCATGCCGGCCTCGTAGTTCGCGAGGTTGATCTGCCACGCAAGGAACTTGAATTCCGGCACGTGCTCGACGTTCGCCATCGCGAGCAGCGATATCTCGCAGTTGGGGAACCAGAACGCGCTCCCGGTGAACCCGATTATGAGCATTATGAGATAAGGGATCGCCGCCGCCAAAATCATGGGGAAAAGAATTCCCGCCGGATACCTCCATTCAGTGTTACCCAAATGATATTGTATAAAGCATCGGCGGGCAAACCAATTTGAAAAAATCAGGGACGGCGGAGGGAAGATGAGTGTGTCGAATAATATCTGTCATCCAGAGCAACGAGAAGGATCTCGCTCTCTGAGCTGACCCCGGGGACGGCGGGGGACGATTAATCAAGCCTGTCATTCCGGGCCGAGGCCTTTCGGCCCGAGTCCCGGAATCCAGGGGACAGGATGTCAGGGGAGGAGCTTCATTGGAGGGTAGGTTTACCCCTCAGGTAAATGGCATTGCTGTACACACCCGCCGGGGATGCCGGGAGCGATTAACACGAATTATAATTACAGGCGTAAGAGATTCTTCCATTTGTGTACTCACTGCTTTTAATCGAAAGCTGCTATTGGCGAGGGTTGTGATTTCTGTGAAAATCGGGTTAAACGTGGAGCTTCGATAATATGATATAATGTGCCGTACAGTAAAAACAAGTAACGCTGATCGCTCCCATCGTCTCCGGTGGGAGCGCGGGACCGGACGGTCTTCCGTCCACTTGCAGACCATGGGACGAGACAGGTACAAAGTTGTTGGTAAATCCCCTCATTTTCTGACATGCACAACTGTCGGCTGGATAACGGTCTTCAACGATCCCGGTGTGGTATCCATCACTATCGATTCACTGAATTATCTCCAGGAGCAAGAAAGGCTTTTCCTGAATGGTTATGTAATAATGGAGAATCACATTCATCTGGTTGCTTCATCGGACAATCTTTCTGCGGCGATGCATGATTTCAAATCCTACACGGCACATAAGATAGTGGAACATCTGAAATCCGGATACAAAAAAGGATTGTTAGAGCAGTTGACAGCGAATAAGGTTGCACACAAGGCAGACAGGGAATACCAGGTGTGGCAGGAAGGTTCTCATCCGGAGGTGATACTGGATTTAGAGATGCTGGAACAGAAGTTGAATTACATACACTTTAATCCCGTTCGAAGAGGATATGTGGATAAACCTGAACACTGGAGATATTCCAGCGCGAGGGATTATATGGGGATTAAAGGGCTGTTGCCGTTGAAGGGAAGAGAAAAGATGTGAACGCGGGAGCGTCCGTTCTCTGCGCTCCCACCGGGGACGATGGGAGCGATAAAAATGCGAAGGATCTCGCTCTCTGAGCTGACCCCGGGGACGGCGTGAGGGGGGTGATTAAAGGCCCTTGCTTTTCTGTGCTCCTTCAGTGGACTCTACAGACCGGAGACGTGAGTAGCAAGTGTTCGGGGACATGGGTAACACATTTAAGAGGCATGTGCTTTCCTGCCCGTCCGGTCTATACCGGGGACGGCGGGAGCGATATATGTGCTATGTATCGATACCATATTCTTTGAAAAATCCCCTGATTGAGGATTGAACAGCAACTGTTTTTTCCTTCTTAAGCGCTTCGGATAACACTTTCACGGTTTCATCCATATCTTCTTCTCTCACTATAAAAAGCAGAGTGTTTGCTGCTGCGCATCTGATTCGATAATACCTCGATTTTAAAAAGCCAAACACCTTTTGTATGTTTTCATTGTCTCCCATCATATATAAAGCGCTATACATTCTGAGCCTGGCATGTCCCTGTCTTTCTGTTAACAACTTTTCCTGAATTATTTTCTTAGCTTTTCTGCTTCCAATTTCCGCTAACGATTCGGCTGCATATCCACGAACCAGGGCGATCCTGTCGTTCAACAGTAAATTTATCAACGCATCTTCGGCCTTTTTCGCTTTCATTGCTCCCAAGCTGTCAATTGATTCTATTCTTACAATATCAGATTTATCAGCCAGCAATTCAATCAAATCATTTATTGCTGATTTATCCTGTAAAATCCCCAGGCTTTCAGCGGCATACAACCTTACTAATATTTCTTTATCTCTCAGTAATTTTTTCAATGCATTTCTTGATTTTATATTGTTATATCTTGATAGCGTCTCAGCAACGATTATCCTGTCAGCCTCGTTACTATCTCCCATATGTTCCAATATCGCATCCGTTACCAATGTATCGTCATATTTTGAAAGCTTTTCCAGAATGGACAATCTTGTATCATATTGATTCGCAGTGAACAACTTTTGTATCAACCGGTTCATCTTGAGACACTTCCCAATTTGCTCAGAAATCTATTTTTCTTATTATACCACACGTAACTCCATTAACTGCTTGAAATAGCCTTCGCTTCAGAAGGTCGATCTGATGATGATTTCTATAATAATGCCGAACAAGTTTCAGAAAACCATACCCGTTATCACTCACGATTCATTACAGCAGCAATCACTATGGTTTGCTGATACGAGTGAGTATATTCAAATCAAGTGTGAATGTTGTTGCATATCGCTGAAACTGTTTCGTCCCGACTCCGGGGCGGGTCAGTTCCAGTTTTTAATTTTGTCGCCCATCCCGTTGCGTTTCAGAAAATCGTGGTATGCGGGGAAGGCGTCCTTGAGCGCGGGTATGAGCTTGAGCGCCGCCGCGACCTGGCCTTTCGCGACGATCTCGCGCGTCAACAGCGCGGTCGCGAGGTTGAGTTTGCCGAGCCAGAACTTGTGCGATGTTTTGGCGGTCATGCTCATTGTCAGCACCGGCTTTACTCCCTCTTCGCCGCGTATGATCTCCTCTCCCGGGCAGTCTATCGTTATGACGCCCTCGGGCGATCTGTATCGGAATTGTATGACCAGCCCGCTCGCCCTGATCTTCG
Source organism: bacterium (assembly GCA_035380865.1). GTDB lineage: Bacteria > UBP15 > UBA6099 > UBA6099 > UBA6099 > DAOSYA01. Next base: position 2,526 of record DAOSYA010000013.1, on the reverse strand, counting down.
GCCATATCTTCGGGTTGTCTTTCAGCTCCTGAAAATACGGCATGAGTATCGAGTACAGATGTTCCGTGTCGTTGAATACCGGCATGATAATGATTCCTTTCTTTTACAGTCGTTATGCGGCCGGTCCTCCCGGATCGCGGGAGAAAGCAGCGTATGGGTTGGTTGCCATGGATGCCTGGTTATAAAATTATTTCGAAAATTTCAGAACCGCGAAGATGCAATATGTTTTGTTAAAGAACCGGAGAGGAGGGCAAGCCGCCTCTCCGGTGGATTTCCATTCGGGCCGGATTCAGGTTGCTGATCCGTTATTGCCGCTTAATATCAGAACGCCTTTTTCAGTATTTCGAGCGCTTCGTCGAACGTCAGTTCTTCCGGGTTGTAAACCAGGGAACCGTCGTTGATGGTGAGTTTTGCGATTTCCGGCAGGTCGGTTTCCTTGACGCCGGTGTCGCGGAGCCGGGTGGGCAGTCCGCAAAGTTTGTTGAGCCTGTCCGCGAGGTCGCGTATCGACTGGATGCAGCATTTCGCTTTCTCCACCGAGCCGCCGGAAGGCGGTGTTTTGCAGAGCAGCGGCGAAAGCTCCGCGATTGTGGCGGAGCATTTCTCGAGATTCTGTTCCATGCCGTACGGCAGGAATATCGAGTTGGCGACACCGTGCGGGACGTGGCAGACGCCGCCGGTGGCGTGCGCGAGAGAATGCACCACGCCGACCATCGAGTTGGAGAACGCTATCCCGGCGAGCAGCGCCCCGTTTGCCATGTTCAGCCTCGCCGTTACGTCGTCGCCTTTTTCAGTCGCTTTTTCGATATTTGCCATGATGAGTTTTATGGCCGAGATCGCGAACGCGTCGGAGACGGGGTTTTTCTGGAGGCAGAAGTATGCTTCCACGGCGTGTGTGAGCGCGTCCATGCCGGTCGCCGCGGTGATTTTCGGCGGCAGGGACATGGTCATGCGCGGGTCGAGGAACGCGGCGTTGGGCAGGAGCCTGTCGGATGTGAACGCCATCTTGCAGTTCTTGTCCTCGTTGTAGATAACGGCGACGAGCGTTACCTCCGAGCCAGTCCCGGCGGTGGTCGGCACGGCCATGAAGGGCTTGAGCTGCCTGCTGATCCTGTCCGCGCCCTGGAACTTCATCAGGTCGTCGGTGCCTTCGCTGACGACTATGTTCGCGCCCTTTGTGGTGTCCATGCAGCTTCCGCCGCCGACCGCCACAAAGCAGTCGCACTTCTTTTCCTTGAACAGTTCAGCGACTTTGTTAACTATTCTGTTGCTGGAATCGGGCGGCGTTTCATCGAAAATCGCGCCGATCTCGCAGCCCGAGCCTTCGAACGCCATCTCGACGTATTTGATGAGGCCGGCGCCCGCGACGCCTTTGTCGGTGACGATCAGCGCACGCTTCGTGCCAAGCTGTTCCATCTCGTGCGGCACGTTCGCCAGCGCGAGGTCGCCGCTGATTATTTTTACCGGGCAATAAAACTCGAATAGTGGTGTTCCCATTTCAATTAACCTTCCCCCGTAGAATTTCCTCGCTTATTTCGAACCGCTGAGGATGAGGCCGGGGACCAGCCCGGCGTAAATCTGCGCTTTGAGCGCAAGCTGTTTGCCGCTGAGTTCGGGCGGCCGCTTGAACGTCTTTTTCAGGACTATGCCCGGCATCAGGTACATCTGCACGATGTTCATCGTCCGCATGACTTCCATCGTTTTCGACAGGTCGCCATGCACGATCACGCGCCGCTGCACGGATGCCGTGTGCGCTCCGATCAGGCCGATGAAAACCATCAGCGCCGAGTCGATGTTCTTGAAATAAATCGTGATCGCGGGGTCGCCCTGGATGCCCTTGCCGAGGTACTTTATCCGGTCGCCTTTCTTCATGAGAGTGATCGACGGCCCGTCTTTAAGCACGCCCAGCGCGAATGTTCTTCCGTCTTCCCAGGAAGATATTTCGTCTTTGAGCTCCCTGCTTTTTTTCGACACCATTTCGTACGTCACGCTGAGCGCGAGCAGTGCGGTCGAAGCGATGCTTTTCTTGATGCCGTAGTCGAGGTTGAAAATTTCCGATATTGACAGCTTCATTGTTCTTTCCCCTTCCGGAGAACCGGTTCCGGAGAACCGGCTTATATAGCAGCGGTGTTTGCGATGCCTTCGTGTAATCATGATCGCCGGACCGCCGCCCGATTGGAGCATTCTATCATTCTGTGAAGAAAGTGGTCAAGAAGCGATATTGTTAACTTGAGTCAAAATTTCCCCCCGCCTACCAGTGAAGTTCTCCCCGACATGCCTGTCCCCTGGATTCCGGGTCCTCGGCCCGGAACGACGGAATATTATATTGATCGCATGCACAAAGAACGGCGCTTTGTGCATGGCACACCGGATAATATTTTTACGTTAAGGAGTGGATGCCTGCCTTCGAGGCTGTTGAAAAACGCCCCTTTTTGTCATTCTGAGGAAGTGCAGTGACCGAAGAATCTCTGACTAACCCGGATTTCTCACAGAGAAATCCGGAAAACCGCGATAAGGCCAATCCTA
>DAOSYA010000012.1:0-55161 GCA_035380865.1 bacterium | reverse complement strand
TTCTCAAAAATAAACTTGAATACATGCACAAAGGAAATAGCTTTGTGCATGGCATGCTATCTTTGTATTTGTGAGTTCTGATCGAGTTGTGAATCTGTTTTTATTATGAGAATTACTTATAACAACTGAAAAGACACACAAAGGACAACACGCACAAAGAACGACGCTTTGTACGTGGCACAATCCCGACTTTACTCCGCCTTCCCCGCGCGCGGTCAGAAACCCGGTCAATTGTGTGCCATTTTTACTCAATCGCACAAAACGAATCTGTAAGCGTGGAATTAACCTGCATTTCTCACCAGTGCAGGTTAAGATCGTGAGAATGCCTGTAATACAAGGCGCGGCGAGTGAGTGGTGAGGGAGCATACTGTGCCGTATGTGACCGATCCCGAACCGACGCCGCAACGCAGTAGGACAGGTGTTATCGCGATCTTCCGGATTTCTCTGTGAGAAATCCGGTTTAAAACGCAGTTTGGGATCAGTGCTCAATCCCAGAGGTTGAATATCTTTGTTCCGGTGTAGTACAGGCTGAGTATCCGGTCGTACTTATAGCCGTCCCTGCCCATCTGCATGGCGCCGATCTGGCAGAGACCGAGCCCGTGTCCCCAGCCCGCTCCGAGCAGCGCGTATTTCCTTGAATCCCCGGTCCCGGTTACATCCAGCACAAAAAGGGTGCTCTTTAGGTTTCCCATCACCCATCTTATCTTGTCTTTTTCGAAAACGAACTTTCCTTTGTCCGTGCTGATCTCGACAGCGGTCACCCTACCGGAATCCGAATAACCCAGCACCTTCACGCCATGCAGCTTTTCTATCTGAAGTTCCGGATTGTTCGTGAACTCCGGGATCGTCTGTTTGAAGACATTCAGCAACTGGCTGTGCGTGTACGATTTCTCCCATCTGAAATACTTGGATTTCGAACAATGTGCCTTTTTATGTTTAAGGTACTTGCGCACCCTGTCTTCGGTGTCCAGCCTGGCAACCGGGAACCCGGTGCCGTCGTCAACCGTCGTCAGATAAGGATGCCCGCCGCCGCTCCACACATCGTCGTAAGCCGCGGTTCGACCGCCGCATGTGGAGTGGAACAGCGCGTTAGCGAGCCGCCCGTCATAAACCAGAACCTGTCCCCGGGTAGCCTTCACAGCCTCGTTGCCTGACGCCACCTCATCGTTGACACCGCCGTAAACCTGGCAATCAGTGGTGTTGCACAAACTGAAGCCGTCCGCCATGTGACGCCTCAGGTTATTCATGAGATACGTCCGCGCAATAACGGCCTGTGCCTTGAGCGATTCCGGATGCGATGCGGACGGCATCTCCCTCGGCAAAACGCTGTAAAGATAATCCTCGACCTTAACCCTGTTGATCACCGAGAAAGTGCCGTACAGGTCCAGTCTCATTTCGGCCCTGCCCCTGTACTCGCGGTTGTTGACCCTGAACCGCTCATCCTCCGGATACGCCACAACCGGATCGTTGCCGAGATGAATCAGAGATCCATCCTGAGCATACAGCGTCAGCACGGGAATATCCGTACTCTCAGGCTCTATCCTCGAATCGAGATACCCCCTGCCCCTGAAATATTCAAGCGCAAAACGAGCCGCATTGAAATTATTGAAAGGGCCGAACCACAGGCTCCACTGCCTGGGCTGAACTATCAACGATTCATACGGTACCCTGCCCATTTCCATCAGGGTGAATTCCGCCTGCTCGAAACTTCTGTACTGACCTACCGAAACCCTGAACCGCGCCGGCAGCTCTTTCAGCCTCACGGTGTAAAGCTCGACCTGGATCGTCTCGCCATCGCCCCTGTAAAGCTCAACCGGTTCGGAAGCCTTATAAATCCTGAACGAGCCTTTGAAAGACAGCCGCGCATGGGTTGTTTTCTGAACCACCCCGATTTTAACTTCAGGTTCCGAACTGTATTTCTCAATCTGTTCCGCACATGACGGACCGCAAAACATAAGCGCCGCCGCGAAAACCGGAAGCAATACGAACAATAACAGCGCCGTGACATTTCGCGTAAAAACCGACGTGAAACTATTTATCGTGCTGCACAATTTTTCTTTTTCAGAATACAATTTCAAAGTTTTTCTTTCCACCATTGTATAGCCTGCGCCGTAACCTCGTTGATCGGCGGAATATGCCCGGTGGGATCACCCGGAATCCCATCAAGCCAGACAATTTTCTTCGGTTCTTCAGCCGCGGCATGCAACAGCTTGTTAGCATCCGTAGGCACAATCTTATCATGCTTATTGTTAATCATCAGCAATGGTCTCGGAGAAACCAGTCCGATGAAATTGAGCGGCTCGACATGTTTCATCATCGACGCCAGTTCATCAATGCTTTCGAGCCGGCCGGAGTTGATTCTTTTTCTCAGCAAACGCGCCGGGCCGATCTCGCTCTGTGAAACAAGCGTCTTCCAGTCACCGCCCCCCACCACAAGCACGGGCGCCTTCACCCTCTCATCGACACCGGAAAAAATGCTGCCCAGTATTCCTCCCATGCTCACGCCGATATACGTTATCCTGTCACTATCGATCTCTTTTCTCGTTTCCAGAAGATCTATTCCCCTTCTTAAATCGATAATCGTCTGAACGATCGCGCGCGCGTCGTTCTCGATATCGGGAGAGAATATATCCTTGCCGGGCACCCTGCGCTCACCGTGATACTGCGCATCGATAGCAAAAACGGCATAGCCCGCCTTTATTAGAGTCAGCAGCCCCATCGACTTTGAATCCATCTTGCTGCTCATATAGCCATGCTGCATAATCACGCAGGGAAACGGCTTGCTTCCGGTTCTTGGCTCGAAATAAAAACCCGGCACCCTTTCATCGTTCACGCTGGTATAAATCACTTTGTACAAGTTGTAGTACGGATGGCCCTGCATTCCCGCCCAGCGTTCTTTCAAAGGCGCTTTATTATCATACTCGTAATATGACAGATAATTTTCTTCCGCCGCCCGCGCGATACCGGCACAAACAAAGAACACTGCAAACCACACCGTGAATTTTCTATTCATTATTCCGCTCCCATATTTTCATCAGGGTTTCGCAACTATATAACCCTTTCCGGATTTCATCACGTTCTTTATCATCTGGTCGGCAATATCCAGAAGATAATAAACATTCGAGTCCCACGCGGCGGGAATCAACAACGCGCCCGCAATCGCTTCACACAGAAAGTAATTGCCCGCCTCTTTCCCATCTTCAATTGTTATATATCCCTTCATCCACTCGAATGTTGAATAATATTTCGATATGATCCTGGGCGCCCTCGATAACATGCTTCTGCAAATAGTATCAACCGAGCGCGATTCAGTTACAATACATAATCTCGACCCGCCGATCCTGCCCGCAAAATCGTTATCGTTCCCGTATTCTTCAACAGTTTGTTTGAGCATCCCCGCGATACCCGCAAGAAGCTCATCGCCTTCGTCATAACCATAATACAGGCTGTATGCCTTCAGCCCCCTGATCCTCACTTCGATAAAATACCATTCATGGTTCGCATCCGAACAAAGCCTGTCAAGCGTTTTCATAAGCGCCGGTCCCGAAATCAAACCCGTCACAGGATCAAGCCGGCAATTCATCCGGCGCTCATCCAGGCACACACACGCTTCCGCTATCCCGGACGGACCGCCGGAATCCGAAATCACAAGTGAAATCCCAAGCCTGTTCCATTCGACAAACATCTCCGGCGCGGGATCTTTCCCGGCAATAATAACAACCGGCAATCCACAGGTCATCGGATCGGATTCTACACCTCGCATAAGCCCTTTCAACGAAACATTTACCAGGTCTTCCCCCAACAAAATCATCGAATAGCGATACAGAACAGGCTGCCTCATGCCCGCCGCCGTATCCGGCATTATTTCCACTTCGAACCCTGAATTCTCAAGAGACTCGATAAGCCTTTTACATAAGGCCGGAGTCCGATGAATTATCAATATTTTTCCCCTGCTCATCTTCACCCACTGTTATAAATTCGCATATCTTTTTGAACTTGCCTTCGCCGATCCCCTGGACCAGCATGATTTCCTCGATGCTCCGGTACGGCCCGCGCCTGTTCCTCAAATCAATTATCCTGTCCGCATAAGCCGGCCCGATTCCGGGAATACGTTCGAGCTCACCCGGCCCGGCAATATTCAAATCAATCTTTTCACCGGGCTTCAGCGTTGATTTAAACTCCGGTGCATTTATTTCGGTGTACGGTACTGATATTTCCTGTCCGTCATCAACAAATCCGGCCAGATTAACGGCATCGCGGTCCGCTCCATTCGCAAATCCACCCGCCGCCTGTATCGCATCCAGTACTCTCGCCTCTCTCCCCACCGCCACCACACCCGGATGACGCACCGCGCCTTTCACATGCACGAGCATCACGGGATCCTGCCCGCTCTCCTGCTCCAGTTCAGTTCCCACACGATCCGACTCGCTGTATGTGTAATAAAGCCTTACGCCCGCTCCGCCGGCAAGCATTATGAGCACGGCAACAATAACAATCTTGTGAAAACCAGTCAGCAGCCTGTCCATATATCAATCATTCAGATTCAAAGTAATGATCATAATATCAGAAACAACCTGTTAGTTCAATTTTAACTGTTGTAATATTACAATTGAATCATAACTACACGCTGGTTCGCGGAGAGTCATTTTTTGAAGGTCTATACAATATTTTTTCACTTGAGCCGGCTGAGAATATTCCTGATATTCTTTGCCCTGGCGGCCACAGCCGTTTTCTTCCACCCGCCCGAAATTCACAGCGAGGAAACAGATGTGAGCGAGACCGATGCAATAGAGAACATCAGGAACACTTATATATGTCCCGATATCAACATCAGCATCAGGCAGGCTGAAGAGGCAGGACTGGATTGCCCCCAGGGTTACAGGCTCATCGAACTGGTCGGAAGAATCATAAACAACAAAACAAACGCCGCCGACATTGAGTTGATAGCGGGCCTTTTCCCTCACGGGAAACAACTCCTTACAAACATCGCGGGAAAGACCTGCCCGATCAACGGAAAGCTTAATATTGAACTGTTTATAATGTCGGGCTGCCCGCACGGAAATAAATTCGTGAAAGAAACTTTTTTTTCGCTCCTGAACGACTTCAGCGATTATGTCATATGGCAACCTCATTATATCGTTCACAAAACCGGCGACGGCAAACTGAAAGCACTCCACGGCGAATCCGAACTATCAGAAAATCTTCGCCAGGTATGCATCAGGGACAAATGGGGACTGCAACAATGGCTCGGATACGTGGATTGTTTTAACAGGGAAATCACAGCGCGACAGACTTCCGCCGCAGGCAGAGACTGGACATACTGCTCTCGATACGTGGATATCGAACCCGGCGAACTGAGTAACTGCGTAAAATATGAAGCCGAACAGCTAATATTGAAAGACGTCGATAAAACTTTAGAGTATTCTGTGAACGGTTCACCGACAGTAATTTTCAACTGCTCGATGAGAATGAACGGTTATAATTCTTACTCATCAATAAAACCTACACTGTGTTCCCTCATGGGAGAACCGAAACCGGCTGCCTGCAATGAACAGGAACGATAATCAACAACCGGCAAAACATACTTCTTTTTTGAACATGTTCATGGTAAAATAATTTTAAATTCGTCGGTTGTGCCCGTGGAGAACTAATAATGGCATTAACAAAATATGATGTAAGAATAATTTATCTCGCGTTGAAAATTATCGAGGGTGGAATACCCTACCCGGATGAAATCGAAGAGATACTGGACAATTTCAGGTCGATGTTCGACACCGAAGAAATGCATGATATCGATAATGAAATCGATGAGATATTCGCATCGGAAGAATTCAAAGCTTATATTGCATCTCACGTGGATTGATTATAAAAACCCGAATTAGACTCCGGCAATATAACTACAGTTACACCCCCAACGGCTATTTCCATACCGCCGATTTGCATCCGGCGACATGCCTTCACTCTTTGTCTACAATATGACCTTATAATGCGACATATCTCAGTTGCTTCAATAAATTGCGCAGATAAATATCTTTTTGCATTGTCACATGACCACTTTAGTAAACGTTTTTTCCACACGGAAAACAGAATATGGTATAATCAGGAAAAATCGGCTCGGAGTGATAAATATGAATCGGCCGGGCAATTACAACTTTTTCGTTTTATTACTCCCTGTTATTTTTGTGTTGTCATTAAGTTTCCCGGCACGCTCTGCCGGCACTGCGGCTTCTTCCTATGAAACACAGTTATTTTTAAACATTGAGCAACATTCGAGACCTTTCTATAAAAAAATCCAGAGAATCATTTATGGCAAAGGGTATATGGAAGTGGAATCACAATCCGCCCTGATACGAATGGTTAAATGGTTAGACGATAACAAATACCCAAGGATAAATGAATTTCTTGATGCGCTGGACGACGACGATTCCTTAAAACTGCTGAATTGTTTCAAAACGAAAAAAGATATTTTATCTACCGACTATCTTCCGATAGTAGAGGCAGACAAAAGTTCAATCCAGCTTACACCATTGTCTCTGCCATTTAAAGGTGTTTATTACGTTGTCCAGGGGAATTCAGGAAATATTTCGCATTTCAAGGATTCCAGCAATGAGTTCGCCTGGGATTTTGTGATAATGAAAGACGGCTTCATGTACAAAGGAGCTACTCACAAAAACAAAAATTATTATGCGTGGGGCACAAATGTAATAGCACCCGCTCCGGGAAAGGTTGTTAAATGCAGATCCGACATGCCGGATCACAGACCGATGACAACAAAAATGGACGGCGCCAATTACGTAGTTATCGAACATGCCGAGAATGAACACAGTCTCATCTATCATCTTATGAAAGACAGCCTCACAGTATCGGCAGGCGACACTGTCAAACAGGGCGAAATTATCGGAAGGGTCGGCGACAGCGGCATATCCATGTTCCCGCATATCCACTATCAGCTTGATTCTGGAACCGGAGAAAACAGAAAAACAATGAACGCGAGATTTTCATGCTATTTCGCACGAACGGACAGCGAACCATCCTGGCGGCTCATGATATCTCAGATCCCGGTTACAACTGAATATGTTATAAATGTCAATGATTATCTTGATATGCTTGCTGAAAACTAGAAGCGAATACCATATTTTACTAATACCTTACTATTATTGCATATACCTGCTATATCTTCAACAACTCTTCCGGTGACATCGACCACCTGATTTTCCCCTGCCCCATATCCGGGAATCCACTGAAAGTAATTTTTAGAACTCCGGCTTTCTGTATTTTTATATCATCTTCTCCGGGATCGCCGGTAAAATACTTCGCGAGTTCGCTCAAATGCGGCATATGGCCCACCACGAAAACATTCTCTTTGCCTATAACTTTATTGAGAATAACACTGATTGCCTTTTCCTCGCCCCGGACAGCAAGCTCCTCCACCACCTGGATAAAATTCTCCGCCCTGAAATACTCCCCAAGCAACAAAGCCGTCCTGAACGCCCGCTGAAACGGGCTTGTGAGGATATAATCTACCTGCCCCACAAGCTTTCGTATCGACGGCAATTCAGACTCTACTGTTTTTATACCTTTATCGGTAAGTGTTCTGCTTTTATCTTCAATAGTTTCAGAGACCGGTTCCGCCTCCGCATGCCTCATGAGATATACGTTCATATCCTACTTTTTACCTTCCTTTATTTTGCTTTTAGACAACCTTAAAAACCATTCCGCCCTTTTGTTGCCGGGATCAAGATCAAGAACTTTTTCCCATGTCTTCGCAGACTGTTCAAACAACTCCTGCTCCTGCTCTATTCTTGCTATCCACATGTAAGCTTTCACAAACTTCGGATTGTTATCAATCGCCGATTCATATTTCTTTATTGCTTCGTTGTATTTCCCTTCTTCATAAAGTTTATACCCTTCCCTGTAGGCCACATACGCTTCCCCGCCTATCTCTTTCATCCCATTGGCTTCTTTCAACAACCATTTAGCTTTCGGGTTCCCGCCGTCCCTTGTTACAAGTTCCTCAAGTATCTCCACCGCTTCATCGAACTTCCCGTCTTCTATGTATATTCTACCCAGCCAGTAATACGCCTCAAGCAAACCGGGATCGTGCCTGATTGCGATTTTCAGTTGATGAATAACTTTGTCCATGCCTTCGCCGAGATTATAAAAATTGATGCCCAGCCATCTTCTGTTCTCAGCGGCTTTTTTTCTCGCATATTCGGCTTTTGGCCCGTCCGGATAATTCTGTATGTATCTCTCCCAATATTGTACAGATCGACCGTACCATTTTTCGGAATCATAGGCACCGGCAATTTTCAGCAACAATTCCGCCGTCTCTCCGTTTTTCTCTATTGCTTTCTTATATTCTCCGACGGCTTTCCTGTATTGAGAAAGCTCCATGTATTTATCGCCGTCGGACTCATCTGCCGGCGCATTCGATCCCATTAAGATAAATGTGAATATAACCACATAAAATATCACCCTGGATTTCATGTTCGTCACCATCATCCGTTTTTTTTAATATAACAAACCGAAACCGATAAAACATCCGCTGCCAACAAATAAAGTATCAAATAAACATGTAAATGTTGTTGTTTTTCTGCCACACCTGCAGCAAAAATGTAACACTTCTTATCCGGCAATTTAAATATTATCACATACAGCACGTCCAATAATATCAATTATCATAAAAATCTTACGTAATTCCCATAAAATATCCTCTTAACCCCGGTTCCTGCTCAAATTCAAAGCGATACAGCCTTTTACCGCTGAATTTAACTAATTAGTTATGTTATATATATCCACATAAATGAACTGTTAAAAGGTATATATTTTGCTATGTTTCATTTGTAACAAAAATGTATATATAGTAAAATAGAAATAACCTTGTATCGGGGGATCAAGATGATTCACAACAAAACTAAACTGATTTTCCTCCTCGCAATTGCAGCCATATTAATATCACCGCTGTCGGTCAGGGCGCACTGGTTGATGCCTATTATAAGTTACTGCAACTACACGTCTCTGACAGACCCTGAGTGTAAATATTGTGAGAATGTAGAAAACTTCAATCGTGACTGGCCTATGGGAGCCGCGAGTGCGCCGTCCCTGGATGACATCTGGATAGAGCGTCAGTATCCTCATCCCGACGAGAAAATAACGGTCAGGATAAAAGCGGCCACAAACGGAGCGGGTAATGACAACCTGCCGAACGGAGCCCAGAGACTGCTCTGGGCGGAAATGGCATACACGCTCAACGATGGCCGAACCTGGTATATGAATAATTATGATGATACCAGGCTTGGCACCGGTATATCGATGGACTTTTTCACCCGTGAAGTTCTTGTTGTGAAGAACAAAGGAAATATCAGATACAAATGGTATATTTCAGAAGAAAAACCCTGGGCGCTTTCCCCCGTATCATCAGCCTACAACCCGGAGGGAGACAGACCGGCCCCGAACAGGCGATGTCCGTGGTCTGAAGAATTCTGCGGCGCTGAACTGAGAAGCCTCTACATTTATCCTCATGATTACGATTGTCCATGGGGCTTGATGTGTGAAACCAAAGACACATGGCCACCCAACACAGGTGTAAATATTGGGCTTGCGGGCGAACCGGGATGGCCGGACCCGTGGTGCAGCAAGGGCGACGGCGAAGGACTCTGCAATGTAGAGGGATTCCCCGAGGGCGGTGGAGACATTCTCGATGCTTTCCCGCTCCTGGATCCATTTCCTTTCGACAGATATCCTAATGTCACCGGGCATCCGCTAGTCAGAGTAAACGGTATTCCCGGAATCGATTGCGATATTTACAACGGAGAGAACAATACATTAAAAAAACTTCATCCTATGTGCGATAACCCAACAGATGAAGTTAAAGCCGTATATGAAGAATTCGGGATCAAAACATATAAAATATCGCCTCTCGACGGTATGGTGAGATTTACAAATGCCCTCACTCCCGTCGATGTTGTAGACGCGACATTCTACTCAATGGGAATGAGAGTGTGGACAGCGAACATAGATCTTAAACAGGAACCGTTCAACACCTTCGCTAACCATATCGGCGGCGGATTCAGAATGTTTCCGAAAGTCTACGACACATGTGGAAACATGGCATCCGGTTCGACAGTTCCGCCATACCCGTCATCCGGCTCCGATCTTACGGACGCTTACATAGGCATAAAAGACTTTTACTTCGACAGAATACCAATCGACCAGGATCCGACAGTTCAGGAAAATGCGGATGCAATATCAACACAATGTTCTGCGACAGACGACTGGTGTCCGGCGACTTTCCCGAAGACCAGAGAACAACTCTATGACAACGGAACCGGAGGCTGCAACGACCCGGGATGCGAATGCTGCTTTAACGAATGCAAATACCTGGATGACGGCGCGGTTGTGAGCAACACATGGTGTGAATATCTCGGCGACTACGACACCATGTGCCACGATGTTGGAGACGACGGCAACCCGCCGGGATGCGGACCGGAATTCGGAAGCGACGGAGGGTTCCTGAATGCTCAGAAACCCCATATGGATCATGCCGAAATCCGTGAATTCAAAATCAGCCACTCGGAAGCGGATATATACCTGAAGATGGAGACCACCGGTGAGATGACCTGGGGATGTTATGGAAGCTGGTACCCTCTCATCGGTTGTGAATACACGTTCGGAGAAATGGGAAGTAAATTCGCCGGATACGCATGGCAGATGGTTAATGTTGACTCGAACTCGACATTCTACCTCGTTGTTGTTGCAGACGTTCCGGTATACGGAAGCCTTTCGCTATGGGCGGACATCAACTCTCTCCTCTCCGGCGGTCTCGCAAACGCTTATGACGGCGAAGAGCTGGAACAATACGCGGATGGGTCGGACTGCCGTACGGCATTCCCATGTGGAGTTGAAGAACCACCCGGACCGAGTGATTGTGAAAAACTCGGCTGCGCGGAAGATCCTTGCGATGCCGATCCGCTTGGCGACTGCGATGAGGATGGATACCTGAACTGCGATGATGCCTGCCCGTGTAAAAACGGCGGATCTGAATCTGAAGACGGCTGCAAACCCCCCGATCCGGAAACAGGCGACGATTTTTCAGCTTACAGTTGCGGCTCCTGCCAGGTAACTGTCGACGGCAATGAAATGTTCCTTACGATGAGCCGCGAGGATACTATCGGATCAACAGGGGATGCGCCGATTCATGCCCTTGGACTGGATTTGACACTGCATGATTTCGACATCGACTGCCTGCTGTATTTCGTATGCCTGAAAAACTTCAACATGACAGCCCTCGCGCAGGACAGCACGCCGCGCTTGAACTACTACTCGACAGGAAAACTTGCGAATTTCGATGTGGAGATTCGTGAAGATTACATTCCCCCTGAAACACCGTCGGCATTAGAACTCTGCCTCGGGAGATGCGATGAAGCCAACTTAGAAGACGGCATAGATAATGACGGCGATTCCGATATCATGGATCCGCAGGCGGAAAACAGAGTTGATGAAGGATACGATCCAACCTCAACACAGGTTGAGTTAAAATGGAGAGAGGTCGTTTTCAACCAGGATTATCTGAAGTCCAACATCGAGGATCTCGGCGGTTACCAGATATACATTTCACGCGACCGCGGTACAAAATATGAACTCTTTTACACTATGTGTACTAAAGACACTGCAAGCACGGATGTTAACGGCGACTGCTATGGACTCAATCCAGAGCCCCGCGATGATCCTGAATCCGATGAACCATACTGGATCCAGAACAGAAGACGTTACCCGAGACCGTTCGATGTCTCCAGACCACACACCGGGTACGGTTTCCCGGGCGAACCGATCACGTGCATCGTAGACGTGGATTGCGACCTTAAAAACAATCTTGTGGATGAGGACAAAGACGGTTCGGTTGACGAAGGATGCTGGACACCCAACTGTAAGGACGACGGCACGGCGCTTCTGCCCGACGGGCAAACTTACTGGTTCAAAATCAGGGCTTTCGACCTTCCTCATGGGTCAGATACCATTTATTTCAACTTCAGTGATTTCACGGCGCCTCAGTCGGTAACTCTCCTGAAAAATTCTTACAAACCTGATGCAACTGATGTCACCGACGCATACGCTATGAACAACGGTCAGCAGCTCAAAATCGTTTGGAGCCCGAACAAGGAAGAAGACGTGGGCGGCTACGTGATATACAGATGCCCGGCAAATCCTCTCGATGCCGTAAAAATCACCCAGGACAGCGGGCGTGAAGGACTCGATCTTTACTGCCAGGACGACTCGCATTACCGCAGAATCTCAAAAACGCCCGTCGATAGATTCCACGGATATTTCCTCGACTCGGGTTTCGGTTTCATGGAAACCGGCGTTGGCACGGATACAATTTTTGTCGACGAACGAACAAACTGGGAACCAAGTGTTGACTACGGCGTTGATGGACAGGCTGGCGGAGTTATGCTTGGCGAAGGCGACGAAAGGCCATCGCCCGGAATCAACGGTGCGGGAGACCTGTATCCGGGCGAGGACGGCGCTTATGAGTACTTCGACTGTTCGACTCTGACCACGGGAACCTCTTTCAACGAAGACCTCTGGTATTGCGGTAACCTCGCAGCAACAGACACATGGTGGGCATCCGCAACCACTCTATTCGGTGAAGATGGTGAACCCCTCTATACATACGACGTGACTCAACATCAGAATTACGACCCGCTAAGGCATCCTCCGGTACTGTTCTATAACGGACTGGTTGACGGCTACACGTATTATTACAAAATGAAATCAGTGGATGCTCCTTACGCTGGTGACGGATGGCATACCATAGGATCAACCGCCGACACCTGCGATTACGGTATAACTCCTTACGATTCAGAGACCCAACAGGGCTGTGTCAACCCGATCGTGGAAAGGGACTGCGACGATCTTTCTATTAAATACGATTGGGAAAACGGCGGAAACTGCAGCGTGCTTTCAGGCCGGATGGAAGGGATTCCACTCGACGCACAGGCACCGGCACGCCCCACTTCTCTCTCTGCTACAGTCCAGAACAGTGGTACCGCCATAAAGCTTGACTGGAATATGTCGATCGAGGACAGAACCTTCGATCATTACAATATTTACAGGTCTTACATTGAAGATAAAAAGTATGCCTGTGTACACGGAGGCTGTGATGAAGCCCCATATGTGGATGGTTGTCAATGCGATCCGTCCCAGCCGGTTGAAAACCAGTGCAAACCCGGCAGGACATGTGAAATGCCGGCAAAGATCTGCACTAATCCGCCTTTCTTTACGATCGAGACTCAAACAAACGGCTGCGACGGAGATATACTGAACGACGGCTGCGTATGCACCGACGACACCGAGTGCAACACCGGACGCTCATGTACTTACCCGTATTCCATATGTACTTTCGGTGAGATGACGGCAGACGACAGGCGAGACAACGACGGCGACGGTGTTATCGACGAAGAGATCGCAGACGGCGAGGACGACGACGGCGACGGACTTGTTGACGAGGATCTGAGCGGCAGCACAACCTCCAGCTGGCTGGTTGGAAAATGCCCCGATCCTGAACATCCGTATTACAGCCACGAAAACTGGTACAGCCAGGAAAGAGTGCAGGATGAAACTTTCACGGATGAAACCGTACAACGAGGAAATACTTACTTCTACCGGGTAGCCGGAGTAGACAATTCCGTTTACGAGATATTCGACGATCCGGATCAGGAGGAATTCGTAGACGGCAACCCCGATCCCCCGCCCCCATACGAGGGAATCAGGTCATACCCGGTTGTTATAACAGCCCGCGACACCAAACCGCCGGTAGAGGTTGCGGGATACTGCGGCACAGATAACATTCGACCCTGCGCCGGCAGAATGAACGCAGAGTTCTGCCCGGCTTACGGCGGAAGCGACTTTTACGGAAACCAGATTTCAATATGGTGGGCAAGAAGCAACGAGGAAGACGTTTCAGGTTACTATGTATACAGGTCATTCAGCGATGTTGCTGAACCACCGGATTCCTCATACGTCCGCCTCAACCAGACATTGATTGCGCAAACTGTGGAAGGCCTCGCAACCACCACTATATGCTTCAGGGACACCAATATCGAGAACGAAAAGAATTACTACTACGTTGTAACCGCCGTCGATATCAACGGCAATGAAAGCAAGTTCAGCGAAGCATATGAAAGACCTGTGCAGGCAGCCGACACTATCGCGCCAACCATCCCCGTATGGGGAACAAGCGGCGGCATTTCTTCTGATATCAATGGTTTGAAACTCACAATTACGTGGGAAGATCATGAAAATTACGTGCCCGATCCCACTTCCCCCGGAGAGATAGATTTCTCGCACTTTAACCTTTATAAAAGCGAGGAAGACGATATCTGTGAGCCTTCCGAACTACTGGCGGAAGAGATCACCGACACTTCTTATACAGATACGAATATCGAGAAAGACCATCAGTACTACTATTGTCTCACAGCCGTGGATACCAAAGGAAACGAAAGCGAGTACTCCGACGCAACTCTCGGTGTGCCGGTTGACATGGTCGCGCCCGACGCGCCTGAAAACCTCACCGCTACCGCGCTGGACAACTCGAAGATCGGACTCGGTTGGGAAATGCCCGAAGACGAAGATCTCGCCTGCTTCCAGGTTTTCGTGAGTACTTCAACCGGTGAGAATACTTTCAGCATGATTGATCTTCTCGAATCTGACGAGGGATATACAACCGTAACGAACAACGTAGGCGACGATGTGGAATGTATCGATGACCTGAGTTTCATAGATGACAGGGCCAGAATCGCCGGTATAAATTATTACTATAAGATTTCCGCAGTCGATGACCACGGCAATATCAGCCAGAAATCAGAATATGTTTCGATAGTACCGGTGAATGTCGACACAATTGCACCGCCCTATCCTGAAGATTTCTGGGCGAGAGCCGGATTTGATCTCAAGGAAAGCGGCTCAGGCGCGGACAAGGACGGTCTTGACAATGACAACGACGGCTTCATCGACGACAAGATGCTTCAATCCGATGAAATCGAGATATTCTGGTCCAGAGTGACCGACCCTGATGTCGTTTCTTACGAAATCTACAGGCTCATACCTCAGAAACTGGAATACTGTGAATGTGATATAGTCGCCGATCCCCTTGGAGACTGCGATAATGACGGTATCACCAATCAGGTTGACGAGGCATGCCCATGCACACCTCTCAGCCCGAATACAAGCCAGTTTGGAAGCTATGAACTGATAGCCACGAAAACCTCTGTCTCTGCATGCCCGGCGGCAGACCCGAGCAAAACAATCCCGAGACCCGACAATACTCTTGGCGGGAATATCTGTTCATACAAAGATTCAAGTTCATCGGAAGTCGTCCTCTGCCCCGATTGCAGGTACTGGTACACCGTTCTCGCCGTGGATGAAAACGGGAACAAACAACAGCTTGACAAGACCAAATCCGTTGCAGCCACCCCGGTTAACAGGGCTGATAACACTTCACCCGATGCACCTGATAAACCGGGCGTAGATCCAACTACACACGCTGTCGGGCTTGTTATTACATTCACAGAGCTTCCGCAGGAGGATCCGAATCTCGATCTCAGCGGATACATCATATATCGAGATACACGTCCTACCGGAGAGTTCAAAACTCAGGTAGCTATATTCAACGATCTCAGCAACCTGAATTACTGCACTATGGCCGGCAAATCACCCTGCTACTGCGCTGAAGCCGACTCTTCGAAAGCCTGCTATCTCGATCTCAGCGTGGTAGAAGACTCACGCTACTATTACAAAATTTCCGCGTTCGACGTTAACGGCAATGAAAGCGAAAAATCAAGCTGGAACTACGGGATTCCAAACCCGGAAGCGCCGGATAAAGTCGGCGCTTTCTGCGCAAGAAGCAGCAAGAGCGAACGCAACTCACTGTTCCTCTCATGGTCTGGAGCCAACCTGCTTGAAGACTCCGGCATTGCCGGATTCCTGCTTTATAAATCTTCAACTACATCCGGCGATAACTGGCAGGTTATCGATCCGGATACATCAACCACTTCTGTCGAAAAAATGAGAACTCTTGCTTACACGGACACAAATCTGATTGCAGGTAAAACTTACTGCTACATGATTATTACCGTATCCACCGACGGAGCTGAAAGCGCAGGCGTTACAACCTGCGGTGTTCCCGGAGAGGATCTCACACCGCCATCCAGGCCAACCGGCCTCATTGCTATTCCGTCGAACAGAAGCATCAAGCTGACCTGGAATGAAAGCATAGAAGCAATTGCTTACAACGTTTACAGATCAGGTCAGAAAAACTCGGATTATACAAAGATCAATACGGCGACCGTTACCGTTCCTATCTACACCGACACGAATCTCACGAACGGACAGGGGTACTGGTATTGTGTGACATCTATCGACAACGAGATACGCACTTCAAATAATACCTGTTACCCGAACATCCCCAATGAGAGCGAATGCTCATCGCCGGTCAGCACCGTTCCTTCCGATCTCACGTCGACTTCGGTATCAAGACTAATGCTACCGCTTGAAAAAGGATGGAACCTGATTGCGCTTCCGCAATCCACAAGCGAAAAAACAGCTACGGTCGAGACTGATGAAAGCGACGATCAGCCGCTGTGGACAATGGGCAGAGACGCTGCTAAATACTCTTATTCAACCACAGATACAGGCTCCTCAATCGAGATATCCGGCGCGACAGGAATGTGGAAATACTCCGCCGAATCTGGATCGACACTGCTTTACGAGGGCACCATCAACATAGATCCGATTCAGGACATCTCACTGCATGAAGGATGGAACCTTGTAGGAAATCCGTTCATAGAAACAATCTACTGGCATAAAAACAACGTCAAGATATCCACCGATGGAACCAGTTTCATCGACCTCGATCAGGCTGTCAGTGAAGGAATAGTGAAAAAAGCGTTCAGGTTCAACGCGGCGGAACAGAATTACCAGGAAATCACTTACGGCTCGAACATACCTGTAGGTACGGGATTCTGGATTAAAATTACAGAAGCCTTAACAATAAGGCTTATTAAATAACTTTTTGCAACATTGCGGGAACGGGCCCGGACCGATATGGCACCGGGCCCTTTTATTTATCAGCGTCACTAATACATAAAAGCGGACGAGAATACAATATGAAATGCCCTGACTGTGGATCAGAACTGGAAAACGGAAGAAAATTCTGCTCAAAATGTGGTCATAAAATCCAGCCGGCACAGAAACCAGCCTCCAGTCAACCCATAAGGAAAGCCACAAACAGCAAAACATGGCGTCCTTTCATTTATATTATTGTATCTGCGATAATTTTTTACGCCGCTGCAATAATCTACACATCCTACAAAGTACAATCCGATATCAAGTACAGCCAGATGATGCTCGAAACAGGTAAAACCAGCGTCTGCATTCAGCGTCTGCAAAAAGTGACTCAGAAAAGACCTCGCCTCTCAAGCGCATGGACAACTCTCGCGGAATGTTATGGAGAAAACGATCAAGCTGAAAAAGCGATCGAAACCCTGAACGATTCCATGAAATGGTGTAAACCGGGAGACAAAACATATTCGCTTCTCGGAATGATGTACTACCGAAACGAAAACCAGGATAAAGCAGAAGAAAATCTCAATAAAGCCATAGAGATTAACCCGAACAATAGAATCGCCGGCCATTATCTCGGACTGCTGCTTAAGCAAAAAGGAGAGTATGACCGGGCGCTTGAACTTCTGGAGCTTGCAAAAAACGAAGCTGCAAGGGTGGAGAGGATCGAAATCAACACAAACATCGGGGAGATTTATTTCGAAAGGAAACAGTTTGAAGATGCTGAAAAATACTTCCTGTCCGCCCTGGAAGAAAACCTCAACGATGTTTACGTGGCTTCAAAATTAATAGAATGCTATATAGCCACCGATAACTTCAAAGAAGCACGGCAGGAAGTTGACAGGGTAATCGAGATAGCCCCGGATGACGAGCGAATCGCAAAACTCAAGAAAAACGTTTACCGTTTTTCAGAACAGATGGAAATAATCGATTATGTAATCAACAGGAGAGAGTGCGACAGAAATTTTATGATTGTTTTCTCCGGCCTTCAGTCTTTCATAGACCGCATGAACATCAACCCCAATGCCTTCATGGGGAAAAACATCCCCGAACTCGATATGATGCAGTCGGACGCCGAAATCATCACTGAATGTTATAAGAATCTAAAACCAACCAACGAACTCTATTATATAGTTCACACACAAACCATAAGCACTTCGGGTTATCTCACTTCCTCAATAAATTCCTTGAAACAGTACATTCGGACATCGAACTCAGGTGACGGGCAGGCACTCGAAATGGAATTCAGAAACCTTAAAAAACTCGTCGAGGAAATGCTTGCCAAATGGGACCGGGAAGACAAGGAAATCAACATTGAAGAACTGATGAAAAAAGCGGAAATCACAAAAGAAACAATCAGGCTCGAAAGAGAACAGGCGGAAGCGATCAAAAAGGATAAATCCGATTCATTCCGGGTGCCCGAATCCGGGCCCTCGGAAACACCGCTGACGGATCAGCCTGAAGAAGATGCAACCGGCGAACAACCGCTTCAGGAACCGGATATCTGATCAGCCCAACTTCTCAAAATAACAATTGGGGATATTCACCCGTGATCTCATCCGGGCAAACATGTGAAAGAAATTTTGCCTTACCTGCTTCCATGCAGAATTGTCATAAACATGATATATTGCGTTCAGGCACGGATATTCAGGCCGAAGGTTCAACACTTTTCGACAACGCTTTTGCGGCAGTTTCAGAGTCACTGTAAATCCGAAACACATCGGTAAAGTTGAGAAGGTTGAATAATTCTTTGATCTGATTGGAAACATTGGAGATCGCCAGGCTCGAACCTTTGGAACCGGCATATTTCAGAATGGTTACAAGCGTGCCGAGACTCACGCTGTCGATTATCTCGATATGCCTCATATCCATCACAATGTTGCGGCTGTCCCGCTTTATTTCCGTTTTCATTTCAGACAACAAATCTTTGGTGTTTTTATATGTTATTTCATCAATAACCGGACATACGATTTTTACATCGTCTATATACCCGATTTGAATTTCCATCTTTTCAAATGATTCTTCCAATTATTTCCTCAATAATAAAGATCGACATGAGAGTAAGTAGCTATGTTTCCTGTTCGGCCCATCCATGAACCGCGCGCATTCAACACTTCCGTCTGCCTGTCTGTCTCATCAAAAGCTTCAGTCATCACCCTCATCCATGTAGCGCTCTCATAAAGCTTTCCCGCCATATACGGTATCACGGAAGAACAGGCCCCACTAATCGCCGCCATTTTTTCTGGCCTCCATTTTTCTGAGATACTCAACAGCAGCATCAACTTCGCCGAGAACCTTCATAACCTTATCAAGCTGAAGCACCCTGAAAAGCTCGGTTATTTTAGCGTCCTTAGTAACAACCGCCATATCTCCATCTAATCGACGCGTATAAAGCAACAGCGGGATGAGCATTCCCATCGCCAGACTGTCCATGAATTTCACCATCGTCAAATCAAGCACTATCAATGAATTCATATCACTTATTGCAGCTTTTATCTTAGTAAAAACATCCTCGTGATTGCTATACTGAATAACCTCCACGAGAACCGTTATTATTCTTATTTCTTCGTTGTCTTTAACAAGCGTATATAACATCCTGTCCTCATATCTCCTTCACCATACAATTAATAACCACACATCTCCCCTATATATTATATACGGCATTACTTGATGAAATCTTAAGAACAAGAAATATTAATCGCAATCTTCGAAGGGTTAATCAGTACAGGCGTCTGCAAAAGGATATTGTCAATCCCTGGGCTCAATAGATGATCTCACGTCGTTCGCCTGGAGTTCTTTTTGCCTGAGCGTTCTGTTAATTTCAATTAAAAGATCATTACTGTCGAAAGGTTTTGTAACAAAACGCTTTGCTCCTGCTACGAAGGATGAGAGCTTTGTGGAAAGCTCTCTTTTAGCCGTGAGAATTATTATGGGAATCGATTTAGTCTTTTCATCGGCGCTAAGCCGCCTGCACACTTCAAGGCCGTCGATCTCAGGCAGCATCAGGTCCAGAATTATGATATCCGGCTCGTCATCCCTTGCTTTGTCCAACCCTTCCCTGCCGTCGAGCGCCGAGACCGTCTCAAATCCCGCATCTTTCATTATCAGGGCGACAAGCTCATTTGTATCCCTGTCATCTTCTACAATAAGTACTCTTGTCAATTTCGCTTTTTTATTCATGATTTAATATGATTTCTTTAATCTTACTTAAATATATTGTAAGATATTCAACGAAAAGTCAACTCGCCGAACAGGATTGGATCGGAAAAACAAACGTAGGAGAGTAAAATGAAAAGAGCCGTAAGCCATTGCCCTGTATGCAACAGTTCACTGGTGATATCCCGTCTCACCTGCCCCGAATGCAATACAGCCATCGAAGGAACGTTCGGGCACGGCCTCTTCTCAGACCTTACGGATGAGGAAAGAAGGTTCGTCGAACTTTTCGTGGTATCTCGTGGAAATATTAAAGAGATGGAAAAACGCCTCGGAATCTCGTATCCCACTGTCAGGAACAAACTGGACACTATCGTCGCGAAACTCGATAACAGAATGCAGAAAGCGGACCCCGACATACGAAGCATGAGAAGGCTTGAGATAATTGAATCAATTAAACGGGGCGAGCTATCGCCTGAAGAAGGCGCATCTCTTATAGAAGAACTTTAACAGAGGCCCGACATGAGCAGTGAAACGACAGAAAAATTAGAAATTCTCAACATGATAAAAGAAGGCAAGATCACACCCGAGCAGGGAATGCGCCTGATGGAAGCACTCGATGTTTCAGAATCGGATAAAGCTAAATCTTCCGGAGCTCAAACCGGCGAACCGAAATGGCTCAATATCGAAATGCGCGCACGCACCGGCGGCAAATATAAAAGCCTGACTCCGATAAGAATTCCTTTTTCGATCCTGAAATTATTCTTCAGGTTCATCCCGGATGATTCGACAATTCCGGGTTCCGGGTCCAACCTGAACGAGATTCTTTCAAAGCTTAAATCCGGAAAACCACTGAGTTTCTACATGGAAGAAGGCGAAGAAGGCCGCTCGATAAGAATTATCGCCGAATAATTCTTACGTCAACCTTCATATTCCAATTTTAAACTGAGCACGACATCATCCTCGCACAACACATTCCGTTCAAGATCAAAAATATAATTGTTGTCTCTGAATATCGTAATCGCGCTCGGAAAAACTTCCCGCGCTTTTCTCCCCGCATCGGATTCACGCACGCTGATCTCCTGAAAAAACGGGTCCCTTGTCGATGTGTGAAGCGCAACCAGAAAATTATGCGAAATCGTACTCACCGCAGCTTCGCTCAGCATCCGGCCCAGAACAGTCGCCGCGGGCAGCAATATATCGGCTCCCACAGACCGGAATTTCGATTCCGTCTCGCGCCTGTTCACCTGGACAACCGCTTTGATCCCCGGGTTGAGCGCCTTCGCCGTCACAAGCACATACATATTGAAATTGTCATCGCCTGTCGCTATCACGATTGATTTCGCATGCCCAATCTGCGCCGTTTCCAGTATCCGGTCCTGTGTCGCATCTCCATAAAGCAGGTTTCCTTCGTTCAAATACCTGTCCAGACCTGCCGGGAGCCTTCCGCCCTCTACATTAGATACAACAACAAATTTCCTGTTCTTCAGCGTGTATTCGGTAACAATGCTCTCCAGCATTTCCGCATCAGCAACTATCAAATCATGATTCCTGTTCGATTTCATTCGCAGCCTCTTCCAATAATTCTCAAGGTATCGCATCCCGGTCTCCAGCACAACAAGTGACGTGCCGAGAAAAACCGTCGCGGGCAGAACGGCATTGACTATCGTCCCGATTTTCCCGGCAACTGTCTGCGGGCTTATGTCGCCGAAACCTATCGTTCGAGTCGTTATCACCGTGAAATAAAACGAATCAAGCCAGTCGAGCTTTTCCACGTAGTGATAAAATGCCGAAAACACCATGAGCATGGTTACCATGAACATGAGTGAAACCGTGAAAAAAAATCCTACCCGCCTGATCATCTGTCTCAACATGGGAATTATTCTACAGCATTCCACGCCGCGTTGTATAGTAACCGGTCGGGCGACGTTTCACTTGCAAATAAGCCCTCCATGATGGAAAATTATTACTGAGGTTTTCGAAATGCTGAAAAACAAAAAAGTGTTTATCATTGCTGAAGCCGGCTCCAACTGGAGATGCGGCACTCCTGCCCGCGATATCAGAATGGCAAAAACCCTCATCGACGTCGCCGCGGATGCCGGCGCGGATGCAGTGAAGTTCCAGACATACAGGGCGGAATCCGTATATGTTCCCAACGCGGGCGAATCGAGCTACCTTTCGGATGCCGGGATCAAGGAAGAGATTTCCGCCATATTCGACGACCTTTCCATGCCATACGACATGATCCCGGAACTTGCCTCGCACTGTTCCGAAAAAAACATCCGGTTCATGTCGTCCGTTTTTTCAATCGACGACGCCCGCGAAGTGGACCCCCATGTCGAGATTCACAAAATCGCATCTTACGAAATATCACACCTCAGGCTCATAGAATTTGTCGCGTCAACCGGCAAACCACTCGTACTCTCGACAGGCGCGGCAAACACCGAAGACATAAAATGGGCAATAGACTGCTTCAGGGAAAACGGGGGTGAAGAAATCGCGCTAATGCAATGCACGGCGAAATACCCCGCCCCGATGTCCGGGCTTCAACTGAAAGTCATTCCTTTTCTGATGCGGGAATTCGGAGTCCCGGCGGGCTTTTCAGACCACAGTCTCGACCCCGTAACCGCGCCGGTCGCGGCGGTTGCGCTCGGCGCAACGATAATCGAAAAACATTTCACGATAGATAAAAAGCTTCCCGGGCCAGACCATGCGTTCGCGCTCGAACCCGATGAACTGAAAAAGATGGTTAAAGCGATCAGGAAAACGGAAGAAGCTCTCGGCTCAGGCGAAAAGAACGTGCAGGAAATAGAAAATGAGCTTCGCAGTTTCGCACGTCGCGCTGTTCAGGCAACGCGTAACATAAGACGGGGGGAAACCCTTGAAGAAGGAACTAATTATGATATCCTGCGACCCGGAAACCGGAAACCGGGTCTGCATCCGAAAAACATAATCGATATTGAAGGTAAAAAAGCCGCGCGAGATATTCCCATGGGGGAAGGTATCTGCGAAGGGGATTTCAACTAAAAAGTCTGTCCGCCGGCTTCCCCGGTCTTTCTGCTCATTATCAGCATGTCGGTTTTGAAACCCAGCTTTTCATAAAAAGAAATCGCTCTTGAGTTTGATTTGAAAACAAGCACCTTGATCTCGCCGACGCCGTGCTTCCCGCTCAAATAATCCGACAGGATTTCGATGGCCTGCGCGCCGAAGCCCTTCCCGCGCTGCGCACTGTCGCCTATCATTATTCCAATCTCCGCAGCCGATTCCCTTCCGGTGTGACGCTGCAACTCGAATGACAGCGTTCCCAGAATCTTCGATTCATCTCTCGTTGCTATCGCGTAGATTCCACGATTGGCGCTTGCTTCCACATCCTTAAGCCATCTTTTATATTCTTCCGCGCTTATGTTGCGCCTGAAAAAAAGCCCGTCAAGCTCAGGCTGGTTCCGCCACTCACAAACCTGCTCCGCCTCATCCTCGCACAGAGGACGAAGAATTATCGATTCACCTGTAATCTCTTCGAGTCTCATATCCCTACAGCGCCCCCTTCCCGCTCACTGCGGCCTTTGAACATCGGCGCCCAAACCGGGCACCGGATTCACATAAAGAGACTGTGTCGGGTACGCGAACTCTATCCCCATTTCCTTGAAAGCGTACATAACTTTCAGCATAAAATCCTGCCTCGCCTGGAGAAACTCGCCCCACACAGTCGACACCGTGAAACAATAAACGAAGATATCAAGGCTGTACGGCCCGAAATTATCGAAATTAACAAGGAAAAAATCGTCGCGTATCTTTTCGTCCTCGCGGATAATCTGCCTGATCTTTTCGACCCCCGCCTCCAGCTTCTGCGGGTCGGTCTGATACGTAACCCCGATCGTCATTTTTATCCGGCGCTTTTTCATTCTCGACCAGTTGTTTATCGCGGTGGTCGTAAAAATGTGATTCGGCGTGATTATCTGGCTATTGGCGAACGTCCTGATCTTCGTCGTTCTCAGCCCTATCTCTTCGACCGTCCCCTCGATGCCGTCCATCTCTATCCAGTCGCCGATCTGGAACGGCCTGTCCACAAACAGAACGATCGAGCCGAAAAGGTTCGCGATTGTATCCTTCGACGCCAGCGCAACCGCCATGCCCCCTATCCCCAGCCCGGCAAGCAGGCTCGATACCGAATACCCGAGATTCTGCAAAAACATCACAACGCCGATCAGCACCAGGAACGTTTTTGCGCTGCTCCTCACTATCGGGACCATCATATCGTCTATCTTTGTCTCTGTCCGTCCGGCGCTTTCAGACCACATATCCATGAGACTGTCGAGAATTATAAACGTGAGCCAGATGATCAGCGCCACAGACAGGCTCCGTATCATTGCGTCAAGAAACTTTCTCACATCGACAGGCTCGACCGGGACCGGAAGAACCAGGGTGCAGGCATAAATACCGCCCAGCACGCACGCCCAGCCGACCGGCCTGGGCAGCGACTTCAGGATCAGCATCAGCCAGCCCGCTCCCGACTTCTCCGCCATCTGTGCCACACGATTGATGAACGACACCATCAGCGATTTCAAAACGAAGCCGCCAAGTATCGCGATGAACGCATATAGCAGGGTTATTATTCTTATTCCCGATATCTCGTTAGCAAGTAATTCCCTTATGTAGTCCATTTAACGTCCCTTGAAAAAATGTCGAAATAAAAGTTTCTCATGAAAGAAGCATAACAGCATTACAATTCCGGGGCAAGAATATCAGCCGTGCAGACTGCTCTTCATGTCCCACAAATTCTGGTGCCTCAACTTCAGCCCGGGATTCAGTTCGAGCGCACGTCTGAAATGCTTATCCGCCCTCTCTTCTTCTCCCATCTTCATATACATAATGCCGAGGTGGTTGTGAAGCACTCCGTTCTCAGGGTCCATTCGGATAGCCGCGCGGATATTTATCATCGCCTTATCTGTATCCCCGAGATGGTGATAACAGATCGCAAGCCCCTGCCTCGCCTCCGGCATATCGGCAGCCGTTTTCAACGCCTTATCAAAATACTCGACAGCTTCTTCGTATTTGCCGTGGCTTCTGCCGAGCAGCACCCCGACCATGCAGTTCGCTTCGGGGTTGCCGGGATCATGTTCGAGGGCTTTCCTGAAAAAATCCATCGCCTGGTCCGGCTTTCCGCTCATGTCCATAATTTTCCCGAGATTGATAAATATGTCCGGATCATCGGGGATCCTGGAAAACAGGTTCAGAAAAACCTCCGCGCTCTCTTTCAGCCTGCCCATCCTGAGAAGAATCACGCCCCTGTTGTACGCGGCCATGTTGTGCGAAGGATCGAGCGACAGAATTCTGCCGAACATATCGAACGCGCGCATGTTCTCGCCCGCACGCGCAAGGCGCATCGCCTCCATGAACAACCTGTCCGCCATCCGGCTTTCAACCATAACGCCACCCGGCAAGCCTTCCCGCCAGTTAATTTCATTCGCAGGGTTTAATTATAAAAAGAAATGGAGAAAATGGAATTAACATCTTCATACTCGATCACAAACGTCCCGCACGGCCTGTCTATCAGCAGCCTCATGCTCTCGCTGCTCGTCTCGTCATCCACAAGATCGTAGCTCGTCGAATAAGAAAAACGCAGATCACCCTTCCTCCTCGACACGACATCCACTCTCAGCGATTCCCATTCATCCGATTCGAAATCATACAGAACACCGGCCAGCGCATAATCCCTGCCGTTGTAACTGTGAACTATCCGCGGGAACACCGTCGCCGTTTCGTCTCCGCCGCTCACATTGTTTGCAACCTCGATATCGAAAAGAGTTCTATTGCTGAACGGCATTATTATATTCAGGTTGGAGTTGAACGCATAAGCCGAATCATGCGCCCGCGCATTGTAATCATCGGCGATAAAACCACCCGACATATTGTAATAATTATAATCGTAGTTCGAGTACGTCATGGAATATGAAACCCTGTGAACCGCTCCCGCGCCGCCCGGCAGAGCTATATAGCCCGAAAAAAGCTCAGGCTCCAGCGTTACCCTGTTGTATACATAGCCGGTGTTCTTGAAATCGTCCGGGGTGTCGATCTGGTACCTGTTCCAGTTGTAATAACGTGACGCCGTAACGCCCATCGCGAGCCTGTAATCCTTCAGCGGAGTAACAAACGGATCGACCGCAAGCGAGACATGGCCGTAGCGGTATCTCGAATGCGTATTTGAATTATAAAACATGGAAGCCGACTCGTTCAGCGCCACGTTTCTCGCATCCTCGTAAAAAGCGCTTACCCGGTACGCATCGTTCCACACCATCGCGTTGGCCGCCATAGAAGTCGAACCCGCTTTTCGAAAAATGCCGTCCAGTTCACTCGAGTATTCACCAGACACTCGGTTATACTCGACGCTGAACTCGTTCCGGCTGCCCGTGTAATCGAAAAACTGCGCGTATGCCGTGTCTGAAATTTCGTCGGCGCCAACACGCGCTATCAGGCCGGTGTCACTCATCGTAAGCGTCTGCGTAATCACCGGAACCGCGTATGAAAAACCTTCCTCGCCCGAATGAAGATAATCGACATCCACATAAGTCAGCGCCGTGCCCGTCGAATCGACCCAGCCCGTCGACTCCAGCCCGGCCCTTGTGTAATAACTGGTGTTCGTGGCAGTCAATGTGCGGATCGTGTTGTTTCTTTTCAAAGAAGGCCCGTCCGCAACAATCACCGCGCTGTATTTCTCATCGCCGTTTTCATCTTTACGAACCGCGTCGTAAAACACGATTTTGTCTGTTGAACTGTAAGTAAGCTCGCCGCATGTAATCATATTGTTATCAGGCAACGGGATGAACGCCGGCGTTTTATTTATTCCGCTCAACTCCGGAACAAACCTGCTGAAGGTTTCGTCGAGATCGATGAACAGCGGTTTGTTTCCCGAGCCTTCAGTAAGGATCATCGCCTCTGAAAATTCAACGTTTACAACAATATCGCCTGCATAAACAGGATATCCCGCATCGCTGAAATAGAGAGTCGCATTACCCGATGCGCGCATTATATTCGAACTGAAATCGAACTGCACACGATCAGCTATAACCCTGAAGCCGGTACTCTCCACGATCGTTTTTGATTTTGAATG
This sequence comes from bacterium, assembly GCA_035380865.1. Lineage (GTDB taxonomy): Bacteria > UBP15 > UBA6099 > UBA6099 > UBA6099 > DAOSYA01. The sequence continues at coordinate 27,782 of DAOSYA010000012.1, read as the reverse complement.
AAGTATCTCACGCGAAATATCATAAACAAGCTCGCGCGACTCGAATCTCAGAAAAAAGGCATCGTCGCACAGAACGGAAGTTCGGCAAAAAAACACAATTGACGCAACAACAGACAGAAACACGCAAACGCGAATCGCTTTCAGGTTCATAAATTCTCCGGGTTTATTTATTTAATGCAGGACAACGCCCCGCCACAAATCGAAGATTACTTGATCAGCCCGTACGACTTCAGGGTTTTTCTCATTGCGGCCTTATTCTCTTTGCCGAGAGCAACCAGCGGCAGCCTCAGTGACGCTGAAGCCATCCCCATCATGCCCATCGCCGCTTTAACGGGAACCGGGTTGACATCCAGCTCCATAGCTTTCATCGCGGGCAGAATATCGTAATAAAGCTTTCTGCCTTTTTTGTAATCGCTCTTCAGGAAAGCAGCTATCATCTGAGCGTGTTTTTTCGGCAGGATATTCGCAACTACGGAAATGCAACCCGACGCCCCGAGAGCCATCAATGCGGGCGTCCAGGTGTCGTTGCCGGACAGTATCGCGACTTTTCCGCCCGTTCTTTCCAGAATCTCGGCTGAATAATTGATCCCGCCGCTGGCGTCCTTCACCGCCACGAACCTGCCGGTTTTCGAGAGCGCCTCAACTGTCGCCGGCTCGATGCTTATTCCCGTCCGGCCAATGTGATTGTACAGAACAATCGGGATATCCACCTTCTGTGAAACCTTTTTGAAATGCTCGTAAATCCCCTTCTGCCCCGGCTTGTTATAATATGGCGTTATCATCAACGCCCCGTCCGCCCCGGCTTCCGCCGCATGCTGCGTCAGCGATATTGCTTCCTGTGTCGAGTTCGAGCCGGTCCCGGCTATAACCTTGACCCGCCCCCTCGCTTCCTCGATAACTATCTCGATGACCCGCCTGTGCTCCTCATGGCTCAGTGTCGGCGACTCACCCGTTGTTCCTACAGGCACGATCCCCGATGTGCCCTGCTTCACGTGCCAGTTTACAAGCTCTCTTATTTTATCTTCATCAAGGCCATTGCCTTTGAACGGTGTTATCAACGCAACTATACTGCCCTCGAACATAAACTTACCCCCCGCATGCCGCAAAGCTTTTTATCACAGCCTTCGTCTCATGATTCTCTCAGATTCCCGCGCTTTTTTCAATGCCGGCTGCCTTTTTTCCACCTCTGATAATATCAGAAAACTCTTTTTTCATTTCCTTTTCATCAACTATTTTTCCGTTTTGGATTGTTTTTTAGTTTGATGTTGGGGGAAAATATTAGTGGAGTATCGGTAATGGCATATGAGGACAATATCACAAAATCGAAATTTTACCGCCTGATCAGGGTCGCCGGGATACTGGCGATCTTCATATCGCAGTTAATCCTGTACAAACTGATCGAGCTCGATTTCATCGTGCCCGGCTGGGGCATAGGAGCAATTCTGCTTCTTCTCTCCGGATATGCAAAAAGAAAAAAACTGAACCCCCAACTCCAGTGGTGGCTGCTCTGGAGCGGAAGAATAATGTGGATTATCCCTTCCATCGCCCTTTGCATATTCATGTCAACTTTTTTCTGCAACTATGGCATCCGCGCACTGTTTCTATCTATCTCAATTGCTGCTCTTGGAACTTTTCTTACTGCAAACGGCTCGATCTGGTTTCCCGTTCTGTGCCTTTCATTCCCGGCATATCTGTGCATGTTCACCGGCTGGCGCTTTCTTGAATGGGCCAATTATTACATGTACGTTTCCTGCGCAATTATCCTCGTTCCGGCGGCATTCTTCCTGAGGAACACCAGGCTCCATTTTTCCCTTGTGTTCAGGCTTGCGGCTTTCATGGTGTACGGAACGCTCCTTTACGTATCAGTGTGGTATCTCTGGCCCGGAATGGTTCACCCGGTCAATGTTACAAAAGACAGCGCCTTATCACACATAACAGCCCTTGAAAAAATCGTCCTCAAAACACGATACCCCAGATCCTTTTATTCAGTTTACGAGGGATGCGACGGGGAAACCCTTTATGTCACCAACCTGTTCCAGAGACCGGGCATCGTTTCATGGAACAGAAACACCGGCGCGTTGAATCTCCACATGGATATCAGGGGCGCATCCGAACAACTTCTCTTTGAATGCGGCTCGAACCGTGTTTACACGACCGAATTCACCAGCGGCAAAATTCTTGTCTTCAACGACACGAAACTCGAATCCGAGCCCGAGATATTGCCGGAAAACATTTATCTTCCTGTAAGAATACATAAACATCCAGACTCAGGCCTGACATTTTACAACGGCGACGAGGAAACCTTCCCATGGTACATCGTGGATGCTGAAGGACATATACTCAAAAAATTCGAAGTCGGGCGGATCGAAGAATTAGTGCCTCTTGCGGACGGGTCTTTCATCACCGCGTTCAGCGGCAGAGCCTACCACATGAAACTCGACTCCGCATCAGGAGAAATAAAAACAATACGGCAGGCAGACCTTCCCGACATTGGAAAATCCATCTTCATGAGAGGCGTAGGCCCTGTTTTCAACCATTTGCGATATATAGAATCGCAGAATGCCGTAATCATATCAGACTTTGCGACCGGCAAACTTTATAAACTGAACACAGGCGAATTCGAAGTTGAAGACTTCGCTCACCTTTCAAAAGGGCTCCGGCATCTTGCGTTCTCCGAAAAACATAACCTTATAGCGTCGGGAAATTACCTGAACGGCAATATTTATATTCTTGACGCATCATCCGGGAAAGTCGTATATTCGAGAAACATCGGATCGAGGCTAAGGGGAGTAACGGTCTCAAGAGACGGTGAAAGATTCTACGCCGTCAGCCGCGGCGGCATATTCGAGATCACGATAAATAATATCTCCGGAATAAAATAGCAGGCTGTTTACCGCGCTATATTCCTCAGCCCGTGTGCATCCTGGCCTGCCTGTAAGCCTCAGGCAGATTCCTGACGATATAAGGCAGGTGGAGCCTGATGCTCGGCTCCGCGTTTCCGGCGATCATACACGGCAATTTGCATTCTTTCACATTCTTTCTCGCTTCAACAAATTCACCTGAGCGGAAAATCTCATCGAGTTCCATATCGCGGACATTCATCCCTGTTTTATGCTCGTAACACGGCATGACAAACCCAAAAGGATCAATCACTGCAAATAAATAACCCGCATAGCACGGAACCGTCCGCACTGCCCGATAAGCATTTTCGAAATTGTCGATGAAAAGCCGGGAATTGGTTGCTATGCCGCGCTTTCTTATTTTTCCTGATTCTCTTTTAAGCATTTCAACAACCCTGCCCGTATCTTCCGGGACAAACCGCCTGAACTCATCGCCGCCGGCAGTGGTCTCGAACTGACCATGCCTTCGATGGACCGGAAGAAACTGAATCTTCTGCACTCCCAGCGCGATGACGTTATCGACCAACTCGGGTATGATATCGCAGTTCAAACTCGAAACAGTGATATTAACCCCCACAGGAACAGGCTGCGGTACCGACCTGAAATAGCCTATCGCCGAAATAACCCTCGAAAGCCCGTCAACCCCGCGTATCTTTTCGAACCCGGCGGGCTCAAAATGGTCGATCGAGGTATAAACGATTTTCAAACCCGCGCGAACCAGCGACTCCGCGCGCGCGCGATCAATGCAAAGACAGTTCGTGTCCACATGAACAGCGATCCCCGCCTCACTGAATCCGGAAACTATTTCTTCAAGATCCGGCCTGAGCGCAGGTTCGCCCCCCGAGATGGAAACAATACAGGTTCCGAGCTTTTTCATCGCAGGCAGCATCGATAAAATTTCATCGGTCGTAAGCTGCCCGGAGTCACGCGCTTTTTTGCGCCACGAATCACACGTCACACATCTCGAATTGCAGCCCTGCTCGATGTCGAGATGCACCAGCGGCAGATATCTGCATGCGGAGCCGGTATGCCTCGTCTTCCATACCGAGCAACACATTCCCGCCATGCCGAGCAAATGTGAAAAACCGCCGGACGACATCAGAAAACCTCCGATGAAAAATCTCGAAGCACGTCTCTGACAACACTCGCATAACCGGCGATACCCCTGTCACTGATCCCCGTCCTCAGCGGCAGATGGAACATCCCGCCCGCAATCCGCGGGCATCGCGCTCCCCCCGCCCCGATTCCGAGATCCTGGCAATCCTGCATATAACGAAGCTTCACATCTACGCCCTTTTTATAAAAAGCCGCCGCAATTCCGCCCGCATCTTCATGATATCCAGCCGTCATATAACCGTTCGGCTGCGCTCCATCCGCGACACGAACGGCCAGTCCCGATTTTACAAGCAGTCCATGTATAAGATCGAACTGACGCCTCAAACCCGCCAGGTACCACTCGAACCGGGACAGATGCCTCAAACCGAGTTCCGCCTGCAAATCCGACAGCGCCTGCACCTCGCGGGCGGCAGGCCCTTCCAGACCCTCTTCCAGAAAATCCGGCACGCCCTTCAGCCTCGGGCCATACAACAGCGGAAACAGCGAAACCGTATATACCCACCTCGACGTTATCGCAGCTTCCGCATAACTTTTCAATATACCCTTTATCGGAATACCCCTGCTTTCAGGCCTCGATATATTTAGTCTTTCTGCAAGATCGCCATCTCCCGTAAGCAGCATCCCGCCACCAAGCGTATTCATCGGCTTGGATGTTTCAAAACTTATAAAGCCCGCCCTGCCGAAACAGCCGACATGCTTATCCCTGTAAAACGAACCCTGTGCATGCGCGCAGTCTTCAATCAGGTCTATTCCATACTTATCACAAAATCTCAGCGCCTTTTCTACATCTGAAGGAATACCATAGTAATGAGGCAATATGAACGCGCTCGCCGACTCCGCATCCGCGGCATCGATCCCATCATAATCCGGTTCCAGCCCGGGCACTTTCAACGGAACCCAGATAATTCTCAGCCCCAGCAACTCAAGCGTCCGCGGAATCGCCGGATAATTCAATGAAGGCACAAGCACGGAAGTGCCCGCGGCGTATCCGAGGCACTCGAACAGAGCCCTGCAAGCAGATCGCCCCGACGAATATCCCACCGCGTGGGAGACTCCTGTATACCCTGCCATCTCGCTTTCGAACTTTTCGAGCGAATCCCTACTCCCGCCGGCAATGATGTTTTTTATTATCGACATCGTCTGCCCGGAAAAATGGCGGGTCTGCGTTCTTGGTATCACCGGTATCATTATTGATTCATCATTCCATTGCGCTTTTCCTAATTTTACATCTAAAGCGGCAGTATCTGTAACCCCGACGCTCAACATCTTCAACCCGGTGTTACAACAATAGTTGACACTTTGCATTATCGATCATTATTATGATATTAGAAGAGTTTCCCTTATAAACAACAGGGAGATGGTGAACATGGATTGTCATGAAGCGATAAAAATTCTCAACGAGTTTATCGAAGGCGAGATAAGCGAAAGTGACCGCATCAGGATGCAGGCTCACATATCATCCTGCAGCAAATGCCTGAACCGAATTGAATTCGAAAAACTTATCATTGAAAGTTATCGTGATTTTCTCAACTGTGAGATTCCGATGGATCTTAAAAGTAAAATTTCATGCGCACTCGATAAAGAAGCCTGATATTAACCATTTAACGAAAATCAACTTGATAAAACACGCACTAAGAAAATAGTCTTGCTCGTGGTAAATACTTAATTATTGATCTCGAATTAAGATTTCGGGAGGTACGTTCAACCCCGGCATGCGTGTGAGAAAAGAACTGTCGGGATTTCCGCGTCGCTCGCAACAACATGACAAAAAACACACCAGAGTGTATTTAAGTTTGAGCCATCCACAAAGTGAGTATAAAACAAACCTTTTTTGGAGTGCGGCGATTCATCGCCGCGTTGTTTTATTATGTGCCGGTAATGAATTCCCGGCTATGAAAGCGAAAATGAATTTTTGCACTCCAGATTAAATATCTGTCCAACCCCGAAATACCCCCTGGCCATCCTGGCCCCCTGGATTCCCGATCTCCGTCGGGAATGACGATAATATGTAGTGATGGCAGCAGCGCGACAGTGACAGTAATAACTGATCAAGAAACATTAAGATATATTCACAAACAGCTACATAATCACGAAGCGAATTCGAAAAAGGACAAAAAGCAGGCGGTGCCTGCCGGCCCGGAGGCCGCCGGGCAACGACACCAATAAAAAAGGCCCCGGAAACCCGGGGCCTTCATAATTCAAATCAATGACTGTTTTACGCAGTCGCTTTTTTCAACTCTTCCGTCATAATGGGAACTATCGAGAAGAGATCACCAACCATGCCGTAGTCCGCAACCTTGAAGATCGGGGCTTCCGGATCTTTGTTGACGGCGACGATGCACTTTGATGAGCTCATACCGGCAAGATGCTGGATGGCGCCCGAGATACCGACAGCGACATACAGGGTCGGGCTGACGGTCTTTCCGGTCTGCCCCACCTGGTCCGCGTGCGGTCTCCAGCCTGCATCGACCGAAGCGCGTGACGCGCCGACGGCGGCGCCGAGCACAGCGGCCATATCTTCGATGAGTTTGTAATTCTCGGGGCCTTTCATTCCGCGGCCACCGGATACGATGATGTCGGCTTCCGTGAGCTCGATCTTCCCGGCTCCCGTCAGCTCTTTGTTGATAACTTTCGCCTTCACGTCGCCGATTTCCGCGGCAACCTTAACCACTTCGCCTGCTCCAGCCGCTTCAGCGAGCGGGCAGGAATTCGGGCGAACTGTCGCGATCTGAATATCGCTCTTGAAAACGATTTTCGAGAAAGCTTTACCGGCAAATATCGGTCTTGTCACAGCAAGCTTTCCATCTTCGACATCGAGTTCAGTTACATCTGAAGCAAGTCCCGCGCCCAGCTTTGCGCTGAGTCTCGGTGCGAGATCTTTACCATTTATTGATGCGCCCAGCAGAACGATACCGGGTTTGTTTTCACCAATTATTTTAGCCAGAACATTGGCATAAGCCTCTCCGTTGTAATCCGCGAGAGCGGCGTCGTCCGCAACATATACTTTAGAAGCGCCGTATTTGCCCATTTCAGCGGCAAGAGCTTCCACGCCGGAACCCAGCAGAACGCCTTCGAGAGCGCCGCCGGCCTTCGACGCCAGTTCCTGTCCCTTGCTGAGCATCTCAAGGGTTACTTTTTTCAAACTGCCTTCTTTGACTTCGGCAATGACCCATACGTTAGCCATTTATCTCGAACCTCCTTCTTTTCAAATTTAGATAACCTTGGCTTCGTCCCTGAGCAGTGCTACCACTTTCGGAACGATTTCCGCCGGCTCGCCTTCGAATACCTGGCCCGCTTTGCGTTCGGGCGGCATTGAAAGCCCGGCTACTTCCGTCTTGGAACCGGCTGCTCCGATTTCATCAGCCGAAAGTCCGAGATCGCCGGAACTGACTGCTTTCAGCTCTTTTCTTTTCGCTTTCATGATTCCGGGAAGTGATGGATATCTCGGCTCATTGAGCCCTTTGTGTGCTGTAATCACACAGGGAGTCGGAACTTCGATGGTTTCACTTCCACCTTCGATTTCACGGGTCGCCTTGAGCGTTGCACCCGCTACTTCAAGTTTTACAACCTGGTTTACACAGGGAAGATCCAGCATGGCCGCCACAAGTGTTCCAACCTGTGCGCCGTCATCATCCACTGCCTGTTTTCCACAGAAAATCAGGTCGTACTCTTCATTCTGAATTGCTTTTACGAGAGCTTTCGCTGTTGCGAAATTATCGGCATTTAAAAAATCATCACCATCCAACCGGACAGCGCGATCCGCGCCCATCGCGAGTGCTGTTCTCACAGCTTCTTCCGCCTGCTGGGCTCCCATAGTCATTATGACCACGTTCCCGCCCTGGGCTTCTTTGATTTTCAACGATTCCTCGACTGCGAATTCATCATAAGGATTAAGGACGAAATTTACGCCCTCTCTGTCGATGTCCTTCGCACCGGGCTGCACCTTGATACGTGTTTCCGTATCCGGTACCTGTTTCACTAATGCGATGATGTTCAAAGCTCTCCCTCCTTTTCTCTATTTTGAAATATTTTTCCTTTGTTTAAAGGGACTTCCTCTTGCTTTGTGAATTTATGCACATGTTAGATTAACCCAATTCATCATCCTTGTCAATACGATTAACTACATTGATATTCTAATGTCTGAGAGCTGCTTTTCAGCTTTTTCAACGAATTATAACATATGTAGAAATTCCACCACAGTTACAACAAAATACCCTTTTAACTAAGGGTTATTTGTTTAACATTATTACAATTATTTTCGAGTATTTGTTAAATTCCGAAATACGGGCAGCCGCTTTCGGCGGAAAGTTGCCTGGCCGAAGTATAGCCTTTCAACATCCGGCCATCCGGCGCTTTCCACGTTGGAACCTGATTTATCTGTTCCTTAATGCACAAATAACTCAATACCATCGGCTGACTGGTTGTACAGTCCACATATTTCAGTTTATTCGCAGCGGCCCTGAAGAGTTCAAGCTGTTCCTCGCATTTACCGCACCATTCCGATCCATAAAGCACAAAACCCTTCTCAGCAAGGCATTCCGCCAGACTTTCCCTTCCTTTTTTCTGAATAATAATGAAGGAAGGTACCAGGACCGATATCAAAACCACAAATACCAGAGCTACAGTAACAATAATACTCGCCCTTTTTTTCTTTTCATGCTTTGCGTAATGTGTTTTTTTGTAACAGCAGTCTTTGTAATCTTTTCCGCTTCCGCAAGGACATTCCACGATTTTCACCCTATAAGATGATTTAACTCAAAAATATTACGATAAACCGCTCTAATCATCCGAAACGTTCTCGAGATGATGCAAAAACGCATGGAACAGCTTTATTTCGCTCCCGGTCCATTTCCCCCGGGAAATCATCTTGCGCATGGCAAGCATGGTTCTTCTCGGGTCCCTTCCTTCAGGAATGAAACCGACTTCTTTCAAAACGTGCTCCATGTGGCTGAAAAGCGCGTCCTGCATCCCCGAATCTTCAGCGCCGCCGGACCTGTGGTGATGAAAACGCCGGTTGATTTCATACAGGATAACCGTTACCGCGTGCGAAAGGTTAAATGAATCGAAATCGGACCGTGTATTTATCGTCACCAGCCAGTTGCAAAGATCGAGATGCTCGTTTGAAAGCCCGAAATCCTCCGGTCCGAAAACGAGAGCTACTTTCTTGCCGGCTTCGAGGTCCGCTACGGCATCGGACATCTCGGGAGTGGAATAAAACCTGCTCCTCTTCCTGCCGATCCGCCGTGTCGTGCCGATTGCGATATCTATATCGTGAAGCGCATCGCCGAGACTCCCGTACACCCCGGCCCGCTCCATAATATCGCCCGACCACATCGCCATGCGTTTCGCGTCTTCCCCTATCTGCGTCCGCTGCTCCGCTAGCCGCAGGTCCGTCACGCCGAAATTGTGCATCGATCTCGCCACCGATCCGATATTGCCGTCATGCACCGTGCCTACGAGAACCACGCACATGTTATTCACTCTTTCGAGATATGCGCCGTGGCCCGGAACAAATTCCTTGTCTTTTCCGCCGTCACTCATTTTCAGAAATTATATTAAAACTTCCTCTTCCGATTTTCATCATATTTTTTCTATTTTAAATAGAGCGTTCTTTCAAACAGGGACAAATGCGCGCTCAGTCTAACACACACAAATAACAATGTGCAACTTCATAAACATAGTTTTGATTTTTGCGAATAAGTTATTACGGCGCGGGCGAACAATACAAAAGGCCCGTATCTACCTCGCACCACCTCAAAATCTGTATATACCGGGGAGTTGCGCTGTATATCGTTCTCCTGAGTTCCGCCCTGACCGCTCTTTTGAAACGATTGGTATACCCGGTCGAAACGATATAAACAGCATTGTAATACAGGTAGTCGGGGTCCATCTTCCCGTTGCTCACATTCACGATGTAATTCCAGTCCGTGTCATAATCCGATATGGCATCGGGATTGCACTCGCTCTGAACCGTAAGGTTTTGAGAACCCATTTTCGAAGGCCATCCGCCAACAAGATTGGATGACGACCTGATCAGCCAGAGCATCTGCTCTATTCCCGCTTCCGCGCAGTAATAAGCCTGCATGTCTTCTATTTGATTCGACACTATTTCCAGGTCCGAAAGCCTCATCAGTTCGACCGTAATCATCAGAACGGATATGAAGAATACCAGAAATATCGCCATCAGGATGACGGAGCCTTTCTGTGCTTTGTATTCAATCCGCTTCATCAGTTCGTAAACACCTGGAGCATGTCGTATGCCTCGCATGTTTCCCCGTTATTATCCTGCAAAATGAAATAAGCCGTATCCATCGATCCCGCGCCGCCGAACCCTGAATGGATTCCCGCAGCGTTGATATTCGGGCATGGGTTCGTCACCCAGTAATCACCGTCCGCAACATGCGTGAGATCGACCCAAACCGTCGCACCACCGAACCTCCATTTGAACGATGCCGACGCCTGCGCCATATCGTCGGGATCAACCCTGTCGCAATGAGCTCTCACACAAATATCCTCTCCGGGATTATCGTGATAAGCATAGGTATGCGATGCGAAAGCACTTGTGAGCGCATACATGTATCCCTCGCGCGAAACCCGCATCTGCGCCTGCGTCCTGAAAGTCATGGGATTAAGGTTCGACGCTGTCCCCGACGTGTCCGGCAGGATAGACCTCGAATCCGAGACATCATACCTGAATTTGAATGCGTTCACCCTGCGATGTTCGGTCACGTCCTCGTCAAGCCTCCGCGTATATGTTACATATTCGAATGAATCGATAGGAGCGGCAAGTGAATCCGTGGCGGTCCCCAGCTGAATCAACCTGAAATCCGACACGTTATCATAATCGAACCTGTACTTTGTCCCGGAAGCCCAGTCCGGGTAAAAATCTATATAAAGCGGGTCGGACGCCTCGGCAAGATCGAACGCCTTTCTAATTTCCCTCGAAAGCTTATCCATTCCTGTCCTTCCGACCATCAGTGACTCGACCCTGCGATCCGCAAGCCTCCACGAGTTGTACGTTGTTTCTATAAGCGGGAAAAGAGCAAGCGCAAGTATGGCCATCACGAAAACAACCACAAGTATTTCTATGAGCGTAAGGCCTTTTATGCTTTTTCCGTTCATTCCTTTACCATGCCGGCGACCTGAGGGTCAGCCTCGTTTCGACGAAAACATCCGGCTCGCTTATATCAGCGTCAAAAATATTGTCTCCGTCCTTGTCGTACCACACACGTACCTGAATAGTCTTCTGCCTTCCGCCGGTACCATTGATACTGTCATACTGGACCGTGCATTTGTAATCATCGAACGGAGAAGGAAAACTGCATGGGGCGACCGAAGGGAAATACGACTGATTGAAATTCTGGCTGAAATCATCCGAGCCCGCCGAAACAGGACAGCCCGCCGCGAGATCTGTGTAACAGTTCGCCCTTGTTCTCACCTCTTCCACTTTCTGCTGGGCGAGAAACGCGCAGTGCGTGAGATGCTGCTCGTCGTTTGTCGATTCAAGCGAAGAAGCGATGACTTTCGCGAGCGGCAATATGACAACCAGCAACAAACCGATGACGGCTATTATCTCGACAATGGTAAACCCGGACTGGTTTCCGCATCCGGCACATTTTCTATTCATAAACTTCTCGCATCCCGTTCTGCTTTCCCGTTCGTTAAAAGCACCCCGTATAGATCACACTATTATTAAGTTTACCCTGAATTTCATTTGTGGGGAAGACTGTTGTTTATAACCGGCACTAATGAATCTCGTGCAACTCGACCTTGCCCGTGTTTTTAACCACCGATACAGACCAGCGATACAGATCATCTTCATCGAACACATCTATCTTACCGCCGACTGCGGCTCCCGGCGATCCGGCGGAATCAAAATAAATACTCGGCGTATCGGTTGAAAAAAGCCTCACTCCATTCAGCACTGTAACCGATTTTATCGGGTTAGCCTCATCGCCGTCTTCATAAATTCTCCATGTATCTGTTGCCGACCCGACCGTGTAAAACTTGAGATAGTAAACCTTGTTGGTGTTGCCCGCAACCCCGCCGCCTACCGATAATCTTCTCGCGTATCTCAGGTCGGCGCCAAGATCATGAGCCGTAGAATAAATCTCGTGTTTTGTTATGGCGCCCCTGTCATAGTGCGGCACAAACATTTTTACAAGTATAACTATAAGGACAAGCACCAGCATCAGCTCGACAATAGTAAAACCTGATTCGGGATTATTCCTGTGACGCAACGACCGCCCTCCCATGTTAATTACTATACCCCGGGCATCTCGCGGTCAAACCTCGATAACCATCCCCTCGCGCGCCGCTACAGTGTTTGAAAACAAAGCTTTCGCATCCTTTTCAATATTATCAATCAGCGCGTCGTCGTGGTTCGGTTCATGATGGAACAGCACCAACCTGTCTATTTCCGCCGCCTTCGCTATTTCCACAGCCCCTTCATAAGTGCTGTGGCCCCATCCTATCCGGCCTTTGCTGTACTCTTCCGGCGTGTACTGAGCATCGTACATTAAAAGATCGGACCCTTTTATCGTTTCAATATAATTTTCCTGAAGGCTCGCTTCGTCGTATTCCGTATCGGTTGAATATACAACTGTTTTCCCGTTTTCCCATATATGGAAGCCAAATACATCCTGCGGATGATTGAGAGGGAATGGGGTTATCAGGCAACCCGCTACCTCGATTTGCCGTCCATCTATAATGTGCATATTTATTTCGGCATCCAGGTCTTCAAATTTTACCGGATGATATGGCGGGGTCATTTGAGCTTTCAGCCATTTCTCGACTTCGCCGCCGCTGTACAAATCAATCTTCATGTCCGCAAGGAACGCAGGAATAAAAAACGGGAAACCCTGTATATGATCCCAGTGAACATGTGATACCAGGACATGTATGTGATTCGAGGTGTTTTCTCTCTTGAGATAATCCATCCCAAAAGACCTTATGCCTGTACCGGCATCAAGTATAATCGAATCTCCAGACTTTGTTATTATCTCGACACAGGAAGTGTTTCCTCCGTACTTAACCGTTGTTGGACCCGGTGTCGGGACGCTGCCCCTTACGCCCCAGAATTTAACTTTCATGTTATCCCTCGTGTGTTATTATGTTTACCTCGAAATGCCTATAAAATATCAATTTTTCATATATTAACAGAATTCATACAATAGCATCAAGGAAGTTGAAAAAAGAATACGATATAAAAAACTGTAAAACGGACAAAAACAACAATCGAAAGTTTTATATCACATCCGGTTCGTCGCCGCTTTCATGTCGCAGGCAAAGAGAACATGCTTCTTGCTTTGCCGCCTGCCAGCAGTTCATGGCAAAGCTCGCATCTGTGGGTGTATCTTTTATTGAAAACCTCTTCCCGTCCCATTTTCAGAGCCAGCCCTACCGGCCCGCCCTCCGCAAGCACCCCGAGCAGAGGATCCCGCGCCGCCCGCTCACGTATCACAGAAAGCGATTCCCGGTTCACATTTCCTATCACCAGCGATTCATTGAATATATTAGCGTTCCCGCAACAGGCCCTCACGCTTCCGTCCGGGTCCACCCAGAAATACCCGACACCCATCGGGCCGACGCACCCGAACGGGGAGATCGGCGCGGCGCGGTCACGTCTGTCCGAATCTGCTGTGTCGGCGGTCACGTCTCTCGCAATAACCGCATCGTCAGGCAAAGTTTTCCATGCCGGCCTTGTCGGCGCCCAGAACCCGAGCTTAATCCTTCCTGCATCAGTGCTTATGATCTTCTCCTCGAGTACAGCTTTCATGCCCAGTCTTTCCAGCCCTTCGCACAATTCGGATAACAGCATCCTCGAACGCCGTTCATTAATATCGCAGCACCCGATCGAAAAATGCCTGAGCGTGATTGTTGACGCCGATTCGAAAATGAAACGGGCAATCCAGTCGGTTGGAATCCTGTGATGATATGTATCGCAACTCAACCTGAACCCGGCGGTGAACCCCGCCTTCTTCAAACGTTCCAGGAAAACCCTCAGCTTTTCAGGTGTCCCGCCGAGCAGGCAGTTTGTCGGCGGCCTGTGCATTTTCATGCTCAGCCTCCGGCCCTCCTCAAAAACCTCGACCATGAAATCTTCACACAGCGTCGGCTCGCCTCCCGCAAACTGAAAAGCATGTATTCCGATTCCAACGGCTTCCGAAAGAACCCGTTTTGCCGTATCTATTCCAAGCTTAACCATCGTATCTAAAGTATTAAACGGGATATTGCAGTGATCGCAACGCGCCGGACATTGATATGTCGGCGCGAAAACAATCCCCTTGGGCGTATATACTGATGCTTCGCTCAAAATTCCAGCCTCATTCGATGTCCACAAGCGCCTTTTCCGCTTCCTGCGCCGTAAGCTCCACCCACTCTCCTTCCGGAATATCCGGAAGCTCTACCGACCCTATTCTTATGCGTTTGAGTTTCAGGACCTCATGCCCGACTTTTTTCAGCATCAGGCGCACCTGTCTTTTGCGGCCTTCCCTTATCGATATTTCCACTACACCGGCACTAATATTTTTCGTTTTCCCGCCGCCCTTTTCCGCCGGCATAATTACATCTTCTTTTCCAATCAGCCTCACTTTCGCAGGCGCTGTCTTCCCATCTCGAAGAACCACCCCTTTTCGAAGCATCTGCAACGCCGATTCATCCGGCACACCCATTACGACGGCATGGTATGTTTTAAAAACCTTGTGGCTCGGATGCAGAACCTTTTGCCCGAAATCGCCGTCGTTTGTCAGCAGCAGCAAACCCTCAGTGTCGAAATCCAGCCTTCCCACCGGGAAAAGCCTGACCGGGAAATCACGGAAAAAATCCATCACCGTGGGCCTGCTCCAGTTATCCTTTACCGATGTGATATATCCGACCGGCTTGTTAAACGCCACATACATTACAGGCTCCGAGCCGCGAAGCCTCTTCCCATCAACCATTATTTCATCAGACTCGGAATCCGCTTTTGCCCCTATCTCAATAATTTCACCGTTCACCGTGACACGACCGGCAGCGATAATCTCCTCGCACTTCCGTCTCGCCCCTAGACCTGCTCTTGCAAGTATTTTCTGAACTCTCTCTTCAGCCAAAATCCGCCTCCCGAACCTGATTCATTATATCAACTCGGATTCGAATCACAAGCAGCGGACAAGATACTTATTATTCTGTTGATTTTCAGTTTTAGAATGATTATATTGAGAGCAGGCGGTCGTCTTTTCTGGCCGCTGAGTTTTTTTAAATCAAAAATGAGGCGAAAAGGAATGGATTCAAGGGAACACATCGACATGGTCAACCGCTACTGCGCGCACAATTACGAGCCGCTTCCGGTTGTTATTTCGAAAGGTGAAGGAGTATATGTTGAGGATGTTGACGGAAAAAAATACATAGATATGCTGAGCGCATACTCGGCAGTAAGCCACGGGCACAGGAATCCTCGGATTCTCAAAGCGCTGCGTGACCAGTGCGACAGGATAACACTCACGTCAAGAGCCTTTCACAACGACACGCTCGGACCCTTTCTGGAAAAGTTATGCGGCGTAACGGGTTTCGAGAAAGCGCTGCCCATGAACACCGGAGCGGAAGCTGTCGAAACCGCGCTTAAAGCCATCAGGAAATGGGCATACGAGGTTAAAGGAGTACCGGACGGGAAAGCAAGAATAATCGCGGCGGAAAACAACTTCCATGGCCGCACGCTCGGCGTTATAAGTTTTGCCACAAAGGGAGACAGCCGGACCCATTTCGGGCCTTTTCTTCCCGGGGTCGATACAGTCCCCTTCAACGATGTTGAAGCCATAGAAAAAGCCATCACCGATGAAACCGCCGGCGTTCTGCTCGAACCGATCCAGGGCGAAGGCGGCGTAATAGTTCCCGACAATGATTACTTCCCCCGCGTTCGCGAAATCTGTTCCAGGAACAATGTGCTTTTATGTCTCGATGAAATCCAGACGGGACTCGCGCGGACAGGCAGAATGTTCTGCTTCGAGCATTACGGCATCAGGCCCGACGTTCTCACCGTCGGCAAGGCGCTCGGCGGCGGTGTTTATCCTGTTTCGGCGGCCTGCGCCGACAGCGCGGTTCTCGACGTTTTCACGCCGGGAACACACGGAAGCACTTTCGGCGGAAACCCGCTCGCGGCGGCAGTCGCCGGCGCCGCGCTGGACATCCTGGTCGAGGATGATCTTGCCGGCCACGCATCTGAAATGGGTGACTATTTCATGGCGGAACTCAGGGGACTCGCCATCGACGGAGTGGTCGAGGTAAGAGGAAAAGGCCTTTTGATAGGCATGGAATTCGATACCGACTGCGCCCACGATAAAGCGCTTGCCCTTCTGGATGCGGGACTGCTTGCAAAAGACACCCGGCCAAACACAATAAGATTTGCTCCACCGCTGATCATAACGAAAGAACAGATAGATGAAGCGATGACCATTATCAAAAGCGTTTTCTGAAAAAGAACGGATTATGCGTATAAAGCAATTGCCTTAGTCCATGATTATTAAAATCGATCAAATAAAAAAACCCGCATCCATGCGGGTTTTTATTCTATATGGATATCTCAAACATCCCTGTTTCCCGATTTGTTTATGTTTCAGTCGGAGCGAGCTCTCCCGCTGTTTTCAGACCTGGATTTATCCCCTGATCATTTATAAGATCAAGAACACCCTCCGCAACAGCATCTCCCTGCGCGATTACCGCATAGACTGATTGCGTAAGAATGTCGCTCTTTGTGTAATCCACGAATTGCTTCGCATAATTCGCATCAAGTATCCTTGAATTTGCGGCGGTCAGATTTATCCTCTGATCATTCAATGTCTCCAGCGCGTGTTGCAGTTCCTTCTCTAATATCCCGATCTCCGCCCTTATATCCGACACGTCGTTTATTGCATTGTTAAACTCCGTTATGGGCGAAATATTCTTTTCTATCGTCATAGCGCTGATAACCGGGCTCGATGATTGTGAATAAGAATACGGGTTTGCATTCCACACTTCCGAAGTACCGTTCATCGTCGCTACGACTCTGACATAATTCCCGCTTGAACTCGTCGTGAAATCATTGCCTGCTCCGTTCGCAAGAATGGTAGTCCAACCCCCGATTCCATCCTCGCTTTCCTGGACCTCGAACAGCGTGTTCCCGGCATTTGTAACACCTGAGAGCATTCCGCTGCTGCTTGCGCCGAAATACACTCCGCCGGTGGTGAACGATCCGTTAGGCAGATACTCCTCCAGCCGCCTGTTCAGGGTGAAATATCCCGCGCCCGCGCCAACGTCGTCGGCGACAAGATCGGAACCAAAATAAACATCCGCAGTATAATAATTCCCCGAATGCGTTCTGTTTCCTCCAGCGCCCTGTGCATCAAGCCCTTCATTATTGAAAACCAGCGAAAATACTGCATCCGGCGAGCATGTAAACTTAACACCGAACCCGTCTTTCGCGCCTCCTGTCGAATAGTCGAACTGGATTGTCGAAAACGCGCCCGCCGCTACCGTGCCATCATTGTTCAGCATTACACCATCGGCTGCCGTGCCGTCCCTGTATGTCCCGGCATTTTCTCCCAGAGGAATCCCGGCAGGCGTTCCCGAATCGCCGTCAATCGTCCAGGCCTGATCGAAGGTAATCGCTCCATTACCATCCGATGCGCTGAACGAACCCAGCCAGTTGAAGGCATCATCAGGCCCCGCCCCATCGGGATCGAGGCCATACATGTTCACGCTCATAACAACATCATATTTTCCATCGGGTCGCGCCACCGCGCTCTCGACGTTAATGTAACATCTCGGGAACCCGTTCTGCTGAACCCCGATTTTCGAAATAAGCGGAGCTTCCAACAGAACATTGCCCGGGCTGCTGAGATTATCGATATTGGTGGAACTGACAATTCCGGACTGCCATTCCGAAGCTGTATCATATACCTTTATTGCTTTGTTAAGTGCGGTTATGTCGATGTTCGATATCCCCAGCCCGGCGGCCCTGGCATCCACGGGCTGAATCGTTTTCTGATAAATATCGACATTATTGTCCCCGCCGATCTGAAGAGTGCCGCCCTGTTTCAATTGGATCTGAAAATCTTCGAGCGTCGGCGTGCCGTAAGCAATACCCGAACTCGTAAGCACCGCCTGTACCGCGAGATAACGGGAATTATATTCGAACGTGTCACCGTTCTCGAAAAGGCCGAGCGGCGTCCACGGGCCACCCGCCGCTGAAGCTTCGAAAAGCTGCATCACGATATTCGTGCCGCCGCCCGTCGTCGCATTCCATGTAAACGTCGCCGTTCCGCCTTCCTGTCCCGTGTCCACCGCGCTGCTCTGGAACGTGGCGTTCTGCGTCATGTCGGTGAAATATCCTGTTTCAGTATATGAAAGAAGCATTTTCCGGGTAGATACGTCGCCATGGAAAAATTCGACCTGTTGCCCGGGTCCTCCCGCCAGCTCTACCTGCCACATCGCCGCATCTTTATCCACCGTGTAGGTAACCTGACATTCCGTAGTGTTTCCCGCGCTGCCGGCCTGAATCTGCCTTCCGGCGCTGTTGAAATCGAAAACACCGCCGCCCGTGTAAACAACATTCGTTCCTGCTCCGTTTGTGACAGTGACATTTGTTATACCGGCATCAAGATATACAAAACCCTTGTAATTAATCGTACCCGCGCCCTGTTTGCAGGCGTCGAGGTTCAGCGTTACATCTACCGTCCCGTCGCCGTTATCGCTGTAACTCGAAAGAAATATGTTGAAAAAATATTCGTTGCTTCCGCCGTACCTTGTGTTAAACGTCGCCTGCGTATCCCATGCCTCGGGTTGAAGCTTCACGTCACCCGGAGTTGTCACAAGATCTATCTCATCGGCGTTATACGTCCCCGCCTGCCAGTCGGCCTGTGTCGTCTGATCGAACGCCGGCCCGCTGCCGCCCGATATCAACGCTTTCCCGTTGTATTTCGTGCTATATGCAATCTCATCTATGGCGCCGAGCAATCCGTCGACTTCAGCCTGCATCCTGTCGAGGTCTTCCGAGGTCCAGAGCGCTCCGCTTGCCGCGCGAACAGCCAGATCCCTTCCCCGCATCAACAAATCCTGCACCTCGTTTAGCGAAGCATCCATGGTATTGAGCAGCTTGAGACCATCCTGTATGTTCGCTATCGCCTGATTGATTCCGCCGATGGCCGACCTGTAATTAGTCGAAATCCCCAAACCCGACGGGTCATCCGCGGCCTTGTTTATCTTCAGGCCCGACGACAATTTTTCCGAGATCGAACTGCTATCAAGGAACCGCATCCTCAGATTGTTGGAATTAACCAGATTCCATACATTACTTATCTTCATGGCTACCTCCATGCAACCCGCGCCCTGAACTATCAAAGGCGCGATTTAGGTGGTCGCCACCGCCACAAAGCGTACTTCCTCCATAGCAAACTTTGCCTGCCTTATCACCACACAAACAACAAAATGCGCCTGTGCGATTTTCAGGGTACCCTAAAATATCAGTGTCCATCCCTGGAAAAAGCACCCCTGTAGCAGACACCTGCAGAAGATTCGTGCCTTCCGCTTCCTTGCGGAAGTATG
Organism: bacterium; assembly: GCA_035380865.1. GTDB lineage: Bacteria > UBP15 > UBA6099 > UBA6099 > UBA6099 > DAOSYA01. Next base: position 8,211 of record DAOSYA010000012.1, on the reverse strand, counting down.
TTTAAATACATCAAAGTCCGACCCCGATAATCCGAAGGTCGAGATACTAACACGCTACTCCATATATCGGCAGTAAAATTAATTAGTTAACAGGATTTCAATAATATTTATCGGCACTTTTGTCTTCTATTAGTAAATATTTCATCGGGAAAAGCCAATAATATACCATTCCATCTCAATTTTCATTATTTTTGCACTTATGGTAAAATGATTCTTGATCATGAAATGTCCAACATGTGGAAAAAACATACCGGATGGGGCTAAATTCTGCGCAGGCTGCGGTAACAAACTGCAAGCCGGGAAAACGGCCACACCTTCGAAACCCAAAAACGCAAAGTCCCAAAAACCCGGTTCCGTGCCGAACACGACTCCCGCCGGACAGGTTGTCGTACCGGCATCGATAGCAAACCCGCCGCCCCTGCCTCAAAATGAAACAGCGGGCATGCAGGAAAACAAATCCCGCAAATCTTTCGGGCGCGGCGGCTTCGAGCCGATCTTCAGAGATTGGGTTTTTAAACCCTATATGGCGATAGTGTTTGTGATTCTCGCCGTTTCAGGAGCATTATCCGCACACCGGGTATCAAACTTCAACGAGGGAGAACCCTTCAGCGGGCTATATGTTAACGAAGACTTTAATTACAGCATGTTCCTTTCTGAAGGCTGGAATATAAACAAAAATCCGACAAGTAAAACCGGTTCATATTATGCAATAGGTTATTTTTTCAAAGGCGAAAAAAGAAAGCCCGATCTCTTCATGACACTGTATTACAGTGAACCGATAAACGGCGTTCCGGAATTCTTTTCAGACAACGATCTCGCACTCATGGAAGACTATTTTAAAGATTATATTATCAGGCTCATGAAATCTACGGGCCGTGAATACGAATTTCTCCAGTTTACGTCTTTTCTCATCAACAACAGGGATGCTTTATGGATTGAAGGAAACATAAAAAAAAGGCGCGGCAAAAAAAGAAATTTCTTGTTCCTGACCTTCGAAGAAAACAGAACCTACATCATAGACTTCACGTTTGATGAAATAAGAACCGAAGAACTCTGGCCTGAAATAGAAGAATTGCTTTATTCAATACAATTCGAGTAATCCCGTCAGGATGCGGGCAGATACACTTTCAAAAAGCGATTCCGTCAGACGTCGATTTCCATGCCTTCTCGCGCCGCGAAAATATGCGGGCCCTTCACCCCTCTTTTATCAAGCTCTCTCCGGCAATATGTTTCCATCTCGTCTATAGCATCATCGCTTCGAGTCGGATCATGATGGAAAAAAGCCAGTCTTTTCACGCCGGCATATTCCGCTATATCGACAGCATCGTCGATCGTGCTGTGACCCCAGCCGACCTTTGAAGGATATTCCTCTTTGGTATACTGCGCGTCGAATATCAGCAGATCCGCTCCCACCGCAAAATCCTTTACCCTCTGGTTCATCTGCTCAACTGCTCTTTCGGCTTCCGAATCAGCTTCTTCGTTTTTCTCCGCCTGCTCGCTTTCCGAATTGCCGAAAAGAAAATCGTCCATGTCGTCAATTTTTTCCGCCTTGTCTTTCTTGAACATGTTCGAATAAGGCTCCGTGTCGAACTCTGTTACAACCACTTTGCCGTTGTACTCGAACCTGTATCCAAGCACAAGTATCGGATGATTAAGGTACTGGGCCGTAATATGCACGCCATCGATTTCAAAAGAGCTTTCTTTAAGCTCCACGAAATCTATCGATGCCGCCATGTGGTCCAGCGGAACCGGGAAATAAGAATACTCCATCTGGCCCGAAATTATCTGCTGGAGGCTTTCGTTATGATGTACGGGGCCATGAATTACAAATTTATTCCCGGGAATAAAAGCCGGCACGAAAAACGGGAATCCATGGATATGATCCCAGTGGGTATGCGTCATAAATATGTGGGCATTAACTTTCCCGATATTGCCCCTGCCCATCATATTCAATCCAAGTTCCCTTATTCCTGTTCCTGCGTCAATAATAAAAAGCTGTCCTCCGCCCGGCTGTATTTCCACACATGCCGTATTGCCTCCAACACGAACTGTTTTCGGCCCGGGTGTGGGAATCGAACCACGAACGCCCCAGAACTTGACGTACATCAACACCCTCCAGGTTCAACCACATATATATTTTAAATTGTGAAAAAGTTTACAATATTATTTTGCCGTTTGCAAGAAAACTGATGCGCGCTCCACTCCTTCTAACAGGAACCCTTCCATCGCATCAACCGCAGGCTCTTCTATCCCGACCTCTGCCCAGACAGCCTGATCAATCTTTTCAAAATAAAGACTGCCACCGAACCCCACCTCGAACTTCCGGGCAAAATTATTCGAAATAATTATCGTATATACAAGTTTCCTGTTCTCCGCGGCCACCTGTTGAGAGTTATGGTGAAGGGACATCGCGTCCACGAGTTGCGGCTGCAGCCCCCATTTATCACCCAGCAATTTCCCGATCTCTGCATGGTTGATCCCAAAAACCGCAGTCTCATATAGATACAACGGTTTCCCGCTGCTCTTCGCCGCCGCAAGAACCTTCCCGTATCCGCCCGGGTTCATACGGTTCAGAACAACTTTCCCGATATCGTGCATCAGCCCACCGAGAAAATAATCTTCAAGGTAATTTTTATTTACATCTATCTTTTTCGCTATAAGTTTCGCCAGCACTCCTGTCGCGAGAACATGCTGCCAGAAATTGTCCATGTTCATTCCGCCGCCCTTGATCTCCGAGCTGAGCGTTTCCATCGCAGCCGTGCTGAGCGCAAGGTTCTTGATCGTGTTCAGCCCCAGCATAACTATCGCACGCACAGTTGAAGTAACCTGCTCCGAAAATCCGAAATACGCCGAGTTCACAAGCTTCAAAACCTTCGCGGCGAGAACTGGATCAAGTGAAATTACTTTATTGAGATCATTGGCGGAAGAGCCGGGATCATTCGCAACCTGAAGTATCTTGGCCACAGTAGGAGACAAACTCGGCATTCTATCTATGTGCCTCAATACCAGGGCTGCTTTTTTTTCGTCCATCAGACTAGAAATTCTCCAAGAAGAATTTACAGAATATAACGGCTCAAGTCAACATCTTCAACAATATCTTTCAATTTATCCTTCACATAGCCGGAATTGATCTCCAGCGGCCCGGATGCACTGTCCGGCGCATCGAAAGAAACATCTTCCAGAACTTTTTCCAGCAGCGTATGCAGTCTTCTCGCCCCGATATCCTCTGTCTGCTGGTTTACCATCGACGCCGCTTTCGCCAGTTCCTCTATTCCATCTTCAGTGAAGTTCAAATCCACGCCGTCCGCCGCAAGCAGCGCCACATACTGTTTCACAAGCGCATTGCGCGGCTCGGTGAGAATCCTCTTGAAATCGTCTGTCGACAGACTGGACAACTCCACTCTCAGCGGGAACCGGCCCTGCAGCTCAGGCACGAGGTCCGAAGGCTTGCTCAACGAAAAGGCTCCGGCCGCTATGAACAAGATATGGTTCGTTCTCACCGGCCCATACTTCGTCATAACCGTGCTTCCTTCAACAATCGGAAGTATATCGCGCTGAACGCCCTCTCTCGATACGTCGGGGCCGCCACCGCCCTTTTCCCTTCCCGCTATCTTATCTATTTCATCTATAAATATTATCCCCGACTGTTCGACAAGCTTCGATGCTTCTCTTGTCACCACATCCATGTCGATAAGCTTTTCCGCCTGCGAGGAAATCAGTATCTCCCTCGCTTCCTGAACGGTCACTTTTCTCTTCTTGCTTTTTTTGGGCATCAGGTTCCCGAGCATATCCTGAACATTGATCCCCATCTCCTCGATTCCCGCGTTCGAAAATATTTCCACCATCTTCGGCTGAGAATCCTGGACCTCGATCTCTACTTCATTCCCGTCGAGCTCACCCGCAAGCAGCTTCTTCTTCAACCTGTCCCGCAGCCGCGACATCTGTGTGGATTCCGCCGATTCGTAATCGGCGAATTCCCCCTGTGGCGGCAGCGTGGCCCTGCCGGACGGTTTCTGATCGTGAAGCAGCGCATCCAGAATCATCTCGTCCGCAATATCCCTTGCCTTCTCCCTGACTTCCTCTTCCTTCAATTTCTTTATCATCCGGATCCCGGCTTCCATGAGATCCCTCACCATGCTTTCCACGTCACGCCCGACGTACCCCACCTCGGTGTACTTGGTCGCCTCGACTTTTATAAAAGGCGCATTCATAAGCGATGAAAGCCTTCGGGCTATCTCCGTTTTCCCGACTCCCGTAGGCCCGATCATTAAGATATTTTTCGGAATTATTTCATCCCTCAGCTCATCGCCGACCCTCGACCGCCGTGTCCTGTTCCTGAGAGCTATCGCTACAACCTTCTTGGCGCTTTTCTGCCCCACGATATACCTGTCCAGTTGCTGCACTATCTGCCGGGGCGTCAGTTCAGGCGCAAGCTCATCTTTATCTACAAGCACGGCAAGTGTCACGTTTTTATCATCCCTGCTGTTCTCGCTCATTTTTATCCTATCGCTTCCACAGTTATATTATCGTTCGTGTATATACATATTTCAGACGCCGCCACCAGCGCTTCTCTCGCGATATCTTCCGGCGTCATTTCCGTATGCTTCAGCAGAACCCGCGCAGCCGCAAGCGCCATCGGGCCTCCCGACCCTATCGCCGCCACATCGTCATCAGGCTCTATCACCTCTCCGTTCCCGGAAAGGAAAAGCAAATGCTCCGTATCCGCCACAAGCAACATGGCTTCCAGCTTCCGCAGGTATTTATCGGTTCGCCATTCCCGCGCGAACTCCATCGCCGCTCGCGGCAGATTGTTCTTATACGTCTCGAGTTTCGCCTCGAATTTTTCAAGTAGCGTAAAAGCATCCGCGACAGAACCTGCAAATCCGCATATCACCCTGTCGCCGGACATACGCCTTACCTTGTGCGCCGTGTGCTTCATGATCTGGTTTCCAAGCGAAACCTGGCCATCACCGGCGAACGCCACCCTCCCGTTTTTCCTGACCGCTATAACGGTTGTACCGTACATAGTTCCCATTCCATGTTCATTGCTGGAAAACCATTGCATATTTCTCATCCTTTTATTACACCGTTATGTTTGAAATAACCATTGATTAATAAAAAAACTGGGGCGGCAGGATTCGAACCTGCGAAATGCCGGCACCAAAAGCCGGTGCCTTACCGCTTGGCTACGCCCCAAGATTCTATATATTATATCGAAATGCAGGGAAAAACCAGACCCTTTCGGGCAGGTTTTTTTCAGAGGTTAAACCGACCGTCGATTTACAGGGAAAAACCGGAGTCTAAACCTGGGAAACCTGAATATTTCCCACTCCGCTCTCGTCCTGCTGAAACCTCTCGATCAGCGCTTCCTGAATCTTCTGCCGGAATTCCCGGCACACCGGATGCGCTATATCCTCATGCGATCCATCCGGTCGTTTTCTGCTGGGCATCGCCACAAAAAGACCTCTTGCGCCCTCAATGATCTTCATGTCATGCACAACAAAAGAACTGTCAAATACCACCGATGCAAAAGCCTTCAGCTTTCCATCTTCCGAACGATGCCTTCTGATCCTGACTTCTGTGATTTCCATTACGATCACCCTCCTGATGCACCCTTTTTAACCGGCGCGCTCAAGTAATTTTTCTAATGCCCGCGAATCCACCGGACATCAAATATTATTGAGTTTTATTAGTAATAATTTTTTTATTGCCTCTCTTCGAGGACATCTCTCACCAGAAGGTAGTCGCTTTCTTTGTCCACATCGACGCCTATCTCCGGATCTTCCACAAGAACCGGGCCGCCTTTCACGCCGAATATCTTCTCGACTTTCTCTTCTATATCCCGAAGCGAAAGCTGCCTGAAGACAAACTTGAGGATGAAACCCAGGCCGATGATTCCCAGCATCCTGAGTGGCGATTTCCGCGCCGCTATGGCTCTGTCAACGTACCCCCAATTGCTGGCAAGCACCGCAGGGTTCAATATAAATATATTACCCCCGGTGAACACACCCTCTTTCAAGCGAAAATAAGTTCGCTTGGTCGTTGGAAATTTTTTATCGTTAAATTTCTTCTCTACTATCGGGTAGTATAAATCAGCTTCCTGAGTTTTGCAAGCGTCCAGAAATCTAACAATTATTTCCGTTGTGATCAGCGGTATGTCACACGTGGATATCATTAACCTGTCATTATCTTTGAATTTCTCTATCCCCATAGATAGATTGTCCAGCATTCCGGGCTTCGACTCCAGTACTTCGTCAACCCTGTCTCCCAACAGCTCTTCAAGCGGCTGCTTCATTCCAACAACAAGTATCCTCCCGACTTCAGGCACGCCACGGATTGCATCAACCACATACTCGATCATGTATCTGTCGCCTATTTTCAGGAACGATCTGTTGTCATATCCGCTGCTGTACTTCTTCAGTTCGTCGGAAAGATCTCCGCCTGCTAAAATCAAAACATCCACTTTTCCCATGTCTGTTCATCTCCAAATTCGGTGATACTTTTTTCAACGGCAAATCTTAACAGATTATCCATAGCGCTTCAAGGGAATCGAATCGCGCCGCGCACTCTTTCATCTTCACGATTTCGTCTCCCCGACAATTTACAGTGTAAAAATTCATCCGCCTGCTGTAGAATATTTCATAATTGCAGTTTGAGAGTAATGGAGCACAGAGCATGCCGGTAGTTTTTCGAGACAGTCTTGAGAGCCTTCTAATCACTTCCAGCGAGTATATAGACTACGACGGTCTGGAACGGATCAGGAAAGCTTACGAGTTCACCGTGGAAAGCAATAAACGCTACGACATGCTTCGCTTCTCCGGCGAGCCTTCAATAGTCCATCCGCTTTCCGTCGCCGAACAACTTGTCAAATGGAGACTCGACAGCGATACGATAGCAGCGGGAATACTCCACGATACGATCGAAGATCCCGAGGTTCACGCGGTTCAACTCCATGCCACCTTCGGCGAGGCGGTTACAAGAATGGTCGATGGCGTTTCGAAGCTGAAAAAATTCGAGCTGCCGAAAAAAGCCAACCCGGACACCGCCTTCATGTGGAAAATATTTCTTGCCACCGCCAGCGACATCAGGGTAGCCCTGATCAAAATCGCCGACAGGCTTCACAACATGCGCACGCTTGAATCCATGCCGGGATACAAGACCATCAAAAACTGCATTGAAACCGAAAAAATATTTATCCCTCTCGCCGAGCGGCTGGGAATGGAAGCCCTTGTCGAAGAAATGCAGGACATTTGCTTTCAATACCTTCACCCGAATGAATACTCGAATCTCATAGAATACATCGACAACATAATAGATTCCGAAAGCGAAATACTGGAATCATCGATCGAGAAACTGCGCCCCTCATTATCGGCTCTTAATATCGAATATCAGATCAAGCCTTTTTACTACAGCCATTCCCATATCAACAGGATAATGGACGAAACAAACCCGATGACCATGATAAAAACAGGGCTGATCGAAATAACCGTTCCCGATGACGAGGAATGCTATCTCGCGCTCAGGGCGGTACATAAAACCTTCCGGAATTTCTCTATGAATTTCCAGGACATTATCGCTTTCCCGTCGACCGCCATGAAAAGAATGCTTCAGACCGTCGTGCTTGCGCCGGGCGGACTGCCCATGGTTACAAGAATACTCTCCCGCGAGATGAAACACATCAACCGTTACGGCATTGTTCCTTTCATCGCTGAAAAACATACGCTTAAACGATCGGATTTTCTTGAAGAGCGAGTTAACTGGCTTCAGAAAACCATCACTGAAAACCGTGCACTGGTAGGCGAAAAAGACCAGGCGGGCCTCGTGGATATCATGTCCAGAACATTGACGGAAAAAGAAACGTTCGTCTTCTACGCAAACCGACTTGTTGAGTTGCCCGAATCTTCAAGCGTTCTGGATTTCGCTTATTCCATCGGGCCGGAAATCGGCAATCATATTTCAGCGGTTTTCATAAACAGGCAGGAAGTCACGCTTGATTATATTCCCAAAAGGTTCGACCAGCTTTCTTTTGAAACGAATCCCGCCGGCTCGCCGCGGGTCGAGTGGCTCGAATGCGTCAATACTCTGGAAGCTCAGATACAGATTAAAACCAAACTCAGGGAGCTCGACAGGTATGAAGCTATTGCCGAAGGCCGGGGCGCGCTCCTGAAAAGAGCGAGGGAAAACGGCCTGTGCCCGTCGGGTAGAATTGAA
>DAOSYA010000011.1:0-55704 GCA_035380865.1 bacterium | reverse complement strand
CTTGTATTACAGGCATTCTCACGATTTTTAACCTGCACTGGTGAGAAATGCAGGTTAATTATAACATTGTTACTTAACCCGCTCAAACGAGCTTTATTACAATGGATCCGGATTCACGGGTAGAATTAAATGATCATGGGGATTTTTATCCATTGCAGATAAATCCGAGAGAAAAGCCATAGCGCACTATTCGATACTAATAAGCACTATAGGGCACATCTGGGATTTTATTTAAAATACGCAAATACAGCCCTGACGTTCTATCCGGCTGTAGCGGTTTGTCAGATTACTTCGAAGAGGGTACCCCTCAAAATAGAACTGACAATTTCTTCAGCAGAGAGACTATAGACGCCGCTTTCGAGTTTTTCAGCCAGATTATCGGTGTTGGTCTCGGGGAGCTTGTCATATTTGCTCCTGAGGTTCTGCATCAATTTGGCCTTCGAAGAAACGTCTACGCTATCGCCACGATCCGCTATTGAATAACTACCGGCAGCCTGATTCTTGACAGGTTTTGCCTCTTTTAATTCGTCGGTCTTTTGCGGACCTATGTTATGGATATTTCCGATTTCCATAACTACATCCTCTCTCTTCTATCATTCATATCGGCAATCTTTAGAAAAAGTTTATAGTTTTTAAAAAAAATATTTTTTAAAAAGCAATCAATTATTATTAATTCACAAAAAATGCTTTATTAAATGGATAATTTATAATTTAAAATTATTGATTCCTGATAAAATGGATTTGCAGTTACTAATTCCGAATAAAGTGGCGACCTTAAAGATCTAAATAATTTGTCCGAATAATTGATTGTGGTCACGGGCAGGATGTTATTCATCCTGATAATCTTTTAATAGTTTTTTTCTGACTTCAACACCTAATCCGGGGTTTTTTGTAACATAAACATTGCCTTTTTCGATAATGATGCCGTTTCCGACAATATGTTGATCAAGCTCAAGATGCCCATCCAGGTCTGCATATTCGACCGCAGGATGCGACAGCGCAAGGTGCGCCGCAGCCGCCATGGAAATATGTGTTTCGTCCATGCAACCGATCATCACTTTTTTGCCGAGCGAGTATGCAAGATCGCAGATTCGCCTTGCTTCCGTCAAGCCGCCGGATTTCATAAGTTTTACGTTGATAAGGGGTATGCCCCTGTTAAACACTTCAATAGCGTCGTTTGTATTCAACACGGCTTCGTCCGCCATGACCGGCAGCGTCGATTCCGCAGCGAGCTTTGCAAGCGAATCGATGTCTTTTGCATCAACAGGCTGCTCGATGAATTCTATATCATCCTTGAGAGATTTAATGACCTTTTTTGCCTGCTTCAGATCGTATCCCTGGTTTGCGTCAATTCTTATCGTTATTTGTTCTCCCAGCTCTTTTTTTATAGCTTTAACTCTTTCAATATCTTCCTCCGGATCCCGTCCGCATTTTAGCTTAATGATTCTGAACCCTTCTTCCACAACCTCTTTTGCTCTATCCAGAGTTGTCTGTACATCCTCGATTCCAATAGTGATAGACGTTGGGATTGAACTTCTGTATGTGCCTATCAGGTCCGAAACCGAACAGTTCAAATGCTTGCTCCAGAAGTCATATATAGCAATGTCGATAGCGGCTCTTGCAGCGGGTGCGCCGGGAGAAAGCTGTTCTATCATTTGAAAATACTTATTCAAGTGAGTTGCCGGGCATTCGATCAGACCCGGCGCGATTTTTTCTCGAATCAATTGATATGTGTTTTCAATTGTTTCTCCTGTGACAATCTCATCCGGCGCTGCGCATCCCCATCCCACGATTCCCAGATCGGTGTTTACGCTGACAAGGATATTTTCCACCGTTTCATAGTCCTGCTTTGCCTCTGTGTATTTTCTTTTCAGCGGGATTGTCAGTTTAAATGTATGAACGACCTGGATATCTACGAGATCTATCATTTTGTGACCTCCGGGAATCTGTTTTCAAGTTCTTTTATTATTTTATCAGCTCCATCGAGTAAAACGTCACATACGGGCAAAGAATATTTCAGCTCATATTCTTTGATGCAGTTTTCGACTTCTGTTTCATCCATGGATTCATGGTTTATGGTAACAGCCATAACAGGTTTGTTTGATAACATCTCAACCAGCTTGATTTCTTTTTCGAGACCCGCAAGAGGATAGTCCGGAAAACCGTCATAAACTTTTCTTTTCGGCGCATGCTGCATAATTACAGCGTGTGGTCTTGCGGCGGCAAGTATTTCAAACCCGCCCGGATAAGCGGGATTGGTAAGGCATCCCTGTCCTTCGATCAGGATAACTTTGGGCTTTTTATTCTTCCACGCCTCGAAAACCGCGTGTTCTATTTCACCGGCTACAAAATCATTGATTGTCGCATCCATCAGCATGCAGTATGGAATGCCCTGGAACCATGCAGTCTGTCCTGTTCCGACCATTTCCGTGCTGATTCCGTTATCTCTCAGTGAATCAAGCAGTATCTTAGCTGTTGTTCTTTTTCCGATTGCGGAGTCCGTTCCGAGAATTGCTATTCTTATGGATTCCACCTGCTCGATTTTCCCTTCGAAAAAATGGAGTTCGGAAACCGGTTTGCATTTTCTCACATCACGTATTGTCGCGCCTGAAACCCTTGCGGCTTCAGCCAGTTCAGCATCATCGCCGAGAGGTTGATGAAGCCCGCAGTCAACATTGATCCCCAGTTGGAGCGCGGTGATGATTGCCGGTTTGAGTTCCTCCGGAAGCATGCCGCCATCCGGCGCTATTCCGAACACGAGGTAGTCCGGCTTTCCCCCAAGGTTTTCAATCGCGGTTTCGAGATTTTTGAAAATGGGAATCCCATTCGGTTTTTTATCCAGGACCAGCCCGGCGTCTTTGCCCGCATTCTCGCTGTCGATAACACCCAGAATCCGGTATCTTTCAGTTCCCCTGATCAGTCCATGAGCTGTTTTCCCTGTCGGCTGAGTGAGGTTGCCTTCGCATAGAATAATTGCTGTTCCGTCCATTTTTTCTCCTTGAAAACAGGGTGGTTATTGAAACGTATTTATCTAGATACAGAATATAAAAATATCACAGCAACTTGTATTTATTAATATAAATAAAAAAAAAGCCCGGCATAAACCGGGCTTTTCAATATCATGAAAAATTACTTTTCTTTTCTGTTGAGTTTATCCGTAATTGTTGGATCGGTTGCGTTCGGGATGTAAGGAACGATATAGAGCATGACAATCGCGAACAGCATGAATACCGAACCCTGTATGAATATCCATCTGTAGCCGACTGCGCCGATGTTTTTTGCGAGAGTGAGATCTATAACAAAACCGGCAATAAGAACGCTCAGGAACTGTCCGATTCCCGTCACAGTGGAATAGAATCCCATATAAAGCCCCATCTTATCTTCAGGCATCAGTGTCGGCAGGATTGTCGCCATTATTATGAAGCAAATCGTCAGACCGACGGCAGTGAATATGATAACGGCAAAAGCCAGGATAAGAACCTTTTTGCTGTCGGTCGCCATTTCTCCCTGAATTGCTTTGAAATTTTCCTGAACTTTTGCAAGGTCTGGATGATCTGTTCCCATTACAAGAGGAACTGCATTTTCGCATTGTTCCGGCTCGAGCTCACCGTTAAGACACCATCTCATCACATCGACTTTCTTATCAAACATCTCATCCTGATTCACGTCCACAGGTGGATCGAACGGATCTTTAGAGAAACCGGAAAGGTCAATCGAATCAATATTGTAACCATAAGCGGAGGCGAGTTGCTTAACCTGCTTTTCTGAGGAAATATCATAACCGGCTGCCTTGGAAGTTGGGCCGATTGTAAAGTACCCGATGCTCAGGCCTACGAAAATTATCGCCATGCCGACATAAAGGAACCCTTTTCTGCTGATTTTGTCACCAAGCATTCCAACCGGTACCGCGAGAAGGACAGAAACAATGATAACGATGCCGAGTATCAAACCGCCTTTTGTCCCGGGGATATTCACGTAGTACTCGAAGAATTTGGTGAAAAAGATAAGGAAGGCGCCAAGCGCGAGCCAGAAGAAAAGGTTCGAGAATAGGAACCACATGAGTTCGGGTAATTCGGGAAGTTGCTTGAAAATGCTGACGGTGAAATCTTTGATTTGTTTCAGCTTACTCTGTTTTGGTCCTGTCGTTTCAGGAATAGATTCTTTGGTGCATGCCACGGAAACAATCGTACCGAACAGTACAATCATGGCCATGATCTGGAAGGCAAGAGGTTTGTTGGTGCTGTAAACGACCATGAGAAGCACCGCGTAAGCGACCAGTGTGCCGATCCCGCCGAATGCGCTGAAAAACGCATTTGCCGTTCCGAGCTTTTCATTCGGAACGACTTCCGGGACGAGCGCGAAATATGGAACAGCTGCAAATTGAATTCCGAAATAAACGAGCGTAATGACCGCTATTAACACTGGTATGCTGGGAATATAAGGAATAAGCGCTATCAATGGTGCCGCGATGAGCCCACCGATCAACATTAATGGTCTTCTCTTTCCCATTTTTGTCCTTGTTATATCGGAATAAAGGCCGAAAACCAGAGAGAGAGCGATCATGATTTTCCCGATTCCCACTATAAACACTATCTGGGTGTTGGACATGTTGAACTTTGAAGTGAGAAATAGCGGCATTATTGCGCCGTCGAAGCTCCAGAATCCAACGAGTCCGAAGTTGATAACGTTCAGCAAAACCATTCCCAGCAGCGAGATGTTTTTTTTCTGTTCCATTTAGAAGCATTCTCCGTAAAATTGGATTAGACCGGATTTCTTACAGAGAAATCCGGAAAATTGTGATAATACCTGTCCTGCTGCGTTGCGGCGTCGGTTCGGGCTCGGTTACATACGGCACAGTATGTTTCCTCACCACTCACTCGCCGCGCCTTGTATTACAGTCATTCTCACGATTTTTATCCTGCACTGGTGAGAAATGCAGGTTAGCAAAACAAAAGTCAGTAAGTCAGCATAACATAAGCATAATTAATTTACGATTCAGAAAAAAGAATATTTTTCAGGTAGCATCGCCGAAGGCGGTAAATCAGTCATTGAATTCAACGCTTCTTATTAAATCAAGTGTTTTTTGTTTATCCCGCAATCTTCGTATCAATATTTCGTCTACAATAGCCCCTTCTTCAGCGAGCACATGCCCCTCGTCGTCTGTGATATCCCTGCAAATCTTTTTGCCGAGCAAATATGCGAATCTGCGGAGTTGAGCGTCTTCTGAAGAGCCGGGTTTTGATTGACGGCTCCGGGAGCCTGTTTTCCCTGTGAGTTTCATTGGAGGCTCCTGCCGCTGGCTGAAAATACTGCTGATAAGCCCGGACCCTCCAAATATACCATCTGCATCGGGATTTCTTCTGCTTAAAAGTTTTTCAACTTTATTTATTATCGACCTTACGCCTTCTTCGTAATAACTGTCGCGCTGGTCCAGCCTTTCTTCAATTCTTTCCACCATTCCGTCAACGAGGCTGCCGAAATTTTCTTCTATGCGATCCTTGAACTGCTCGATATCGTTAATGTCTGCCAGTTCGCTTTGAGACAGTTCTATCCCGTGCGCCAGGTGATCTCTCATTTTTACAAATGCGTTTTCCAGAACCTCGCCCGTTTCTTTACCTGTTTTTTGCATTCCATCGATCAGGGGTTTCAGTCCGGCATCGATTCTCTCGGATACTTTATCGGAAAATTCAGGAAATATTTCTCTCATCCATTCATGCACTATCATTAAATCTTCAGGTTTCAGCGTTGTATCTGAATAGGATCTGAGTTCATCAAGTACCGTTTTTCTTGTCTGGCTTATCTCGGATTCCTGGATAGAATACTTTTCCCTCAGTTCGATTACATGATTATCAAGCTGTCGGATCAGGTTATGAAGAAATTCAGATGAAGCTTTTTCCGCTTCCGCTCGTTTCACCAATCTGGATTCAAAAGAATCTGTTATCGAGGCCTGCAAAGCTTCCAGTTTCCGGTTCAGATCTTTCCATACTGAATCCGCGTTTTCCGCCGTTGCTTCCCTGATTTTTTCAACCGATATGTCTTTAACTGAATTTTTAAGATCGCTTATTTCGCTTTTGATGCTTTCCGAAGATGCACTGTAGTTTTTAACCCATTCAGCTAAAGTGTTTTCGATTTTCAGGTTTATTCCTTCTATTTCATCGGACAAGCTCGAATCAGGGCCGGCAAGTTCTTTAAGCTTCGAGGTATATGAACCAATCAGGTCTGCAAAGTTGTCGGCAATTGATTGTTTTATATCAGAACCCATTTTGCTCAGTTTAACATCAAGTTGATTTGCAATTTCTTCAGACACGTAAGCTTTCGAGGCTTCAGTCGCTTTTTTAATATCTTCCGCCAGTTTTTTGAAATATTCCGGCTCTAATTCCTGAGCAGGCTTTTTGCTAAAAGTATTCACAAGGTCTTTTGATATTTTTTCAAAAGAATCAACGCTCGGGATTTTGTCTTTAAACTTCATGATTTCGTCCAGGGCGGGTTGAAGTTCATTTTTGACTCTTTCCATAATCTCGTTCTGTAATGAAGACTGGTTTTCGCTTGAACGCTCGTCGAGTTCCACTGATAGCTGAGATGCAAACTGGTCTCTGAAATCCTCGAACAGGCATTGCATGGATTTTTCGAAATTATCCAGATCGGCGGAAATATCAACATCTTTTATCTCCGGGAATGAACCTATCTTTTCACGTAGTGATTCGACATGCCTGTCCAGTTCTGCTTCAATAATTTTCTCTATGGATACGTATCTTTTTTCCGCTACGGAGTTGATATCACCTAGCTGTTGTCTGATGTCTTCGCGTGACGGCACATGAGATTTAATGGATTCAATTTCAGATTTCAGCTTTAAAAATGAATTGTTTATGGAATCAATATCCGTTGTTTGAATATTCGCGATCCTGTCGATTATTACATCTACGCTCGATGAGAGCCTGTTTTCGATCGAGGACATTTTTTCCTGAAGCGGTGCCATGTCTGTGGGTGGAGTTTTGAACTCGCTGAAATCTATTTCCTTTATTGAAAGTGCGGTATCCTTCAGTTTTTCAATGCTTTCCTGGATGCTTTTGATCGGATTTTCCAGCGCTCGTTTAATTTTTTCCTCTAAGATAAGCCCGGCTGTGGAATCGAAAGATTCATCATCTGCTGTTTCTTCTTTCTTTTCCGACAGAGCGTCTATTTTTTCGCTCAGTTCTGCAATGGTCTTACTTTGATCGATGGAATTGAGCCTGCCCATCAATATCCGGGTCATTTCGAGAAAAGATTCGTTCAGGGTCGATTTTAAATCGGAGGATAAAGATTCCGGCTCGATAATGTTTTCCTGAATATCGCGGTATTCAGTTTCTTCAATCTCCGGTTTTTCTGCTATTTCCTGTTCTTTTTCAGGCTGTTCACCGGCAGCAACTTCCTTTTCTTCGGCTGTTTTCACTTCCGGTTTCTTTTTCGGAGGCGGTTTGAGTTCGATAGTATTTGGTTCTTCCGGCGGTTGTTCTTCTAGGCATGCTGCCGAAACCATGATTCTCGACTGGGTGATTTTGATAATATGCTTCGAGTCTATTCTAACAATGTCTTTGTTTTCAGGAACAAGGCTTATCTGTGCCAGTTCACCGGTTTTTATGTCGATAGCGAAGTCTTTTACCGATCCGGCAAGCATTCCCGAATCAGTAATGACCTGTGAGCCGATAACAGCTATATCCTTCAGGAAAACATTTAAAATATCCGGAGAGTCCGCCATGGGAATCGCCGAGTTAATGTTCTGTGCAATGACGGCATTGTCGTATATGCTCTGAACATTTTCGAACGGGATGGCGTTTACGGCGCCTTTATCCACATCGGGCGCAAGGATGAACGCAATAACGCTTTTTTTGTCGGCGTCTATCACATATCCTTTGACCCGTCCCATTTTTTCGTTCTTGTCCGAATTAATAACAGGTTTGTTAAGAAGAATTAGACTGTATATCATCTGACGCATTGCTGAACCCTTTAAATAACTATTTTGCAAAAGTATATTATATAATCCTCAAATAACTCAACATCCCGACTAAGTACATATAAATATTATTTATTACATATAATAATCTCGCTTTTTCTTTCTACCTCAAGTAGAAGCTGGCCGCCGTCGATTTTTTTCAGCTTGCCGGCCAGATAGTCCGACAGCAAATCGTCATGGCTGTCGTTCGTGACTTTCATGTGTTCTTTCCAGAATTCGACAGCTTCAACCATGTCTTCGAAGCGCTGATCGAATCTGTGGGAGATGATTTTCGTGTCCGGTGTTATCCCCATCTCGCGTAGATTCCCGTATATTTCGGCAGAATCGTCTTTTCGAATCCATTGTTTTCTAAAGATGAGGGGGTACAAATCTTCATAGAAGAATTTATTCGGCCCGCTTCCAGTGCCTTTTATGATGAATACGTTTCTTTTGGCGGAATTAAAAACGGAAACAAGAGTTTCTTTGTTCGAGAGCATTCCGGGCGGCAGATTGCTTGCAATAACAGCGTCGTGTTGAACAACCGAGGTTTCTTCCCACCGGGTTCTTATTATGCGGATCAGGCTTTTATTGCCGGTTTTTTCCGCCTGTTCCTGAAGGATATCCGCCATATTCACAGAAGGCTCAACAGCAGAAATCTTAAATCCCTTTGAAGCGAGCGGGATGGCAAGCGCTCCGACACCGGCCCCTATATCGAGAATATCAACACTGTCTTTGAGATAAGGAAGAATCGCATTAACTGCGTTTTCGGGAAATGTCGAGTAAGAAATCGCCTCCTGGAACCAGCGTGCTTTTTTGTCTGTCCAGGAATCCGTGGGGATATTCTTTTTCTCAGCCATCGGATTTTTGTCGAATAAAGTATTTTTTACTGTTTAACTCAAGGAAGAATTCTCCCGATTCGGGATCCAGTTCGATAAAATTCCCGAGTTGAGTGATTGCTTCGCGGGAGAATTTAGCTTCCATGTTCGAACCGTTGATCCTGCAATAGACGGATTCCTTGTTTAGCGACCGGAGAGATTCCGGCTCGAGGTCTGCCATGCGCTGATCGTTCAACAATAGCCTCAAGACATCTTTTCCTTCAGCGGTATTTTCAAGAAAAACGTGTTTCACGCAAAAAGGAACGTCCTCTACGATAACCGGATTTTCCTGGTTTCCTATCCGTATAAAATAACTGTCGCCTTCTTTTACGAGAGATTCACAGAAAAGCTTGAAAATCTTTTCGTTGACCATCTGCATTCCGTTTGCGGTCCAGTTGCAGTTCTTGTCGATTATGATTTCCGCGGGTTCCGGTTTGCCGCTCATGCCCATTTGCCTCTTCAGTTCTATTTCGAGTTCATGTTTTCCAGCACAGTTCTCAGGACATCCGGGTAGTTTGTAATAATTCCATCAACGCCCGCGCTGATAAGCTTTTTCATGCTTATCGCATCATTGACAGTATACGGATTGACGGCAAGCCCTCTTTTGTGTGCTTCCTTGACTATTTTTTTATTGACAAGAATGTAGCGGGGATTCACTGCGTCGGGATGGCAGGCTTCGATTATCTCGTCGAGTTGAGACGGGCTTGTTATGTCCTTTACAAGCGCTCCTGTTCTTATGTCGGGATCCATTTCTTTGATGGTTTTAAGATATTCATGATGAAAACTCGTCACGATGATATCATTTTTCATATCGATTTTATTTATATAAGCAACAACTGCTTTTTCGCATCCCGCGGACTTGATCTCGATGTTGACCTGTATTTTCCCTTTCGCCCATTTCAGAACATCTTTCAGCAGCGGAACGGGTTCGCCTTTGAATTTTTCGTTGAACAGTGAGCCGGCATCCAGATTTTTGATCGTGCTGTAGTTCATAAACGCAACAGCTCCTATGAAGCCGGTGGTTCTTTCAGTCGTGTCATCGTGAATAACCACGAATTTTCCATCGAGTGTTTTATGAATATCTAGTTCGAACATTTCAGCCTTGAGATCTAACGCTGCCTTGAAAGCGGCCATGGTGTTTTCCGGTGCGTAAGCGGAAGCGCCTCTGTGCGCGATGATTCTTGTTTTGTATTCAGATTTTGTGAGCTCGGTTGATTCCGCGATGGAATAAATACCGGCGATGATAACGAGGGCGATAAAAATTGAAGTGAAATTTTTCATTTGATCTCCATTCGCAAGCTAAAAATATTTAACGTATGGGTTATTATATGAGAATTTCATTATTAAGTCACATAAAATAGAGGGACTTAAATCAATCGTTCATTCGCGTAATATTATGCTCGAAACCATGATCCGACATGCTTACGTCATCACGATATGTTCCTTCTATTGCAGTGCGCTCTTTGAGTTCCAGCTCCGTGAGGGAAATTTCTGTTCCGGGCAGAGGCCTGTCGAGTATCAGTTGATATGTCTCGAACTCGGGCGTTTCTTCGGAGGAATCCATCACAATAATGTTTTCTTCTCCAATAAAGATTTTCACCTCATCATTTTCAAGAGCTTGAATTATCCTGTCCGATGATATGAAATCAACAAGCGAATCCGAGGTCATTTCGATCTCATCGACCCTGTCCCCGGTCAGTGTTTCAATAGCTGATTCTGTTACCCTGTAATTGTTGAAGAGTCTTTTGTTTGTATTATCAAGATCAAAAATTTCATAGATGGAATCCTTTTCCTGCTGATCAAGGTTCTGGTAGAAATGGACCAGGATATCCCTCTCGACTTCCGGTTTAACTATATAAACAATTCGGTCTTCAAAGCAGAATATCCTTATGCCGTGTTTTTCTATAAGTTTTTCGATTTTTGATGAAGTCATGTGGGACAGCCGCTTTATGTTTTCTTTTCCCAGTAACCATTGATAAGTCAATTTTCCGATTTTCACATTCGGAAACTCTTTGACTCTCAGCGGCCTGAAATGTTCTTTCAAAAAACCTTTGTATTTTTCACTGATATCATCCATAACAACACGCTCCTTTTTAATAAAATGGTGATGCGTGTGGCAGAGATGTAGATATGAAAATGTTTAAAAAGCCTATCACATATATTTTAACATATCTGGCCGGTTCATAGCGCTGAAATTTAAATAAGACACATGCCGATGACGGATGTTTCAATTAACCTGCATTTCTCTATGAGAAATCCGGATTAAGGAAAAATATTAGCAGGTTTATTTGTTAAGTTTCAGAATTTTGCGTCCATGCATTCCGCAACTCCGTAATAGTCTTTGACTTCCAATTTTTCTCCATTTTCATCGAGCAAGGTGCCGCGGAATTTGCCGCATAGCTGGAAATATTTGACTTTTACTATTCCGACATTAGTGTTTTGTTCTTTGATGCCTTCAGGGAAGAAATTCACATCCGCCCGTCCCGTTTTTTCGGTGATGTGCCAGGGTTCCATCCTATCAGTCCTGGAAAAATCGAATTCAGCTCGACCGATAGGGAATAATTTCCCGTCAACCCAGATGCAATTCTCTCCCCATATATCCTGATCTTCAACAGTGTCCTGGTCCCCGATGTTCAGAGCTATCAGCCTGCCCTGGGAGTCCCGCCCGGCGAATGTTCCCCATTTCCATTTCGATTTGTAAGCGAGCTGCGATCTGTGTTCGTCCAGAATGGAAATATCTCTGTCCGCTTTAAGGTTGATTTCATCGCTGCCGATAAATAGTTTCCCTTCAGCCGGAAGAACGCCCTTATGAGAGTACATATTGTTTGAATCGACCAGTGGCATGTTGATTACCAGCGGTTGGAGCTTCGAAAGATTCTCGTGAAAGATCATCCGGCCATTTATCCCGGGACCCCATATTCCTTTCTTTATGTCAAAATCAATTATGTGTGTGCCCCGGTCGAGATTTATATCAAACGACATCTGGAAGCCCGGCACTCTGAATTTGTATTTTCCAGCCCATAGAGTTTCAGGTAATTTTCTCGAACCCGGTACAGTAGGTGATGCTTTTATTGTTTTTCCGGTTACACGGTTGTATGCGTAAAAAAGAGCCGAACTGAGTATTTTTGAATCCATAAAGAATATTGTGAAAAACCATTCCGGGTGTTCGACTCCATAACCAACCCATTCCTTGAGCCGTGTCTTTTTGAGCGGCTTTCTTTTTCCGTCTTTCGTTGTCGCCAGGTCATGGAAATTAATATTCCTGAACGGTTCACTGAACAATCCGAAATTCATTTTTCCATCAGTCACTAAATATTCCGGTGTTTCCTGAATATTATTGTTCATGTGCAACTCCTATTGATAAGTTCAATATATCAAATAGTTTAATGGATTATCAAAGAATTTTCATCTGGAAAGATTCAAGTCGCAGTTACTGGATTGATGTTCACAATCGTTTCAGGGATCTTTATTTCACTAATGACAGAATTTGTAATGGATATTCCATGAATGTTCCAGAAAATAAAACTTCACAAATATATGCCGTATGGTACAATCTGGAGAGAGAGTGTTCTGAATAATTACCTGATAGAAGAGTAATCAACTATTCCGGAGCGGGATAGTAGATATTTATAGAGAATAACAAGGCTGAATAGAAGATTACTTTGATTCCAGATTCCCGATCGTGCATCGGGACGGCGCAGTTGAATAATTGCGAAAAAAAGATAATAGGCAGAGCTTAATATGGATATCGCCGCAGATGATACTGGTTGCAATGAACGGAGGCGGTATCCCAATTATATGAATATGTATTTCAATCCGGAATGAAAGGATTGTAAATATTTTATGTTATGCTGAATTCATATTTCACAGATGGCATAATGGTTTTCCTGGCCACATTCATGAGCCTGCCGGTGTCGGCCGGTTTTATTCTTTTTATAATGATGTCAATTGCGATACTGTTTGTATCCGGCTTGATAAATGCAATTATCGGCTTAGAAACAATTTCGTTGGTGATGTTGCCGGTTATCGTGGCCGTTCTAATGAGTCTGAATAATCTCCAGATATTACTCGATGAATGGACGAGCCGGATATTGTATTCCAGAGCAAGAATTATACCTCTTGAAGTTGCTGTTCATATCGACTTAAAAATAATTGGAAGAAAAGCAAAAAGCATATCAGCTTTAATGCAAATGAAGCGAAGAGTGGCGCCGGGGTTTATTGTCAACGGGAGGGTTTTCAATGAGCTGATTGTTAAGAACAAAGCAGAAGAGTTGCTTGGCAGGTGCGCATACGATTCGACGTTGTGTGAAAAAGTTCGCCAAAAAGTTTCTGAATATACTATCCCCCGCAGCTTGATTGACTCTATATGCCGTCGTGTAAATATGCTGAAGTGTGAAAAGATAATTATCAGGTCTTCGTTCCCGGGTGAAGATGGAAAACATCATAGCATGGCCGGGGTATTTGCTTCCGTTGTCACAAATACAGACAGGGATCAATTGGAAAAAGCGCTCCTGGAAATATGGCTTTCATATTTCAGCGAAAAAGCAACAGCTGCAAGAGATCGCGTTGGCGATCCTGAACTGGCTGCCTATCTTCCTGTTATCATTCAAAAATATGAACAGAACGATGTCTCGCTGTTGTGCTCGTCCGCAAATCCGGTGAGCGGCGTTCTGGAAGAAATGCTTTTCGAGATAAGCAATCATGATGATGAAAAGGTTCTGATAGTAACATACAATAAGTTGACCAACAGTTTCTATTCAGCAGATGACAAATGGAATTCAATTGTGGAAGAAGATTTGCTCAGAGCTGTTAAAACCACACTTTTAGAACTGGAATTGAAAGAAAGACAGCCTGTTCAGATGGAAGCGTGTATACACTGCGGAGATATTATGTATTTTCAATATAGAACACACAATGCATTAGGGCTGAGAGAAACTTTCATTAATTCATACGTTGCAGAGTTGATTTCGGTTCCGCTTACTCCATTGAGCAGGAGCCTTCTTCAGTTCCCGAATTCCATCAAAGAGCTGTTTGAGAAAAAATTGACAGCGGCTGGAATGAAGCCGGGGACAGAATTTACCAGGGAGTTTAAGGGCAGGCTATATCTTCATTACAATGCAATCTATGAATGTCTGAATCCGACTCTGGCTCGGAGAGAGGGAATGTCCCTTGAAGGGATAAAGAGATGGATGCTGTTCAGCACAAATGTTTTTATGACGGCATTTACGAAAAGAAAGATCCACTCCATTGCGAACAGGCTTTCCAGCGTTGAAAAAATGGCTGTAGCAGATATACGGGATGGCATTATCAGCAAGCTTTTGCAAACGCAGTTTGATCTCTTTTATTTGTCGGATAGCCTCGCGAGAGAAATAAGATACATAATCTCAATCGCAATAAAAGATAAATCTAAGGTTGAGAACCTGATGCGGAAATTGATTGTGCCGCCCGAGGACACGCCTTACAGGAAGATGATGAAAGCAGCCGGGGAACTTGATCCCTGCAACGAAATAGACGTAATGCATTTCGCCCGGGAATTCGGGCACTGGGGGAATCTGGAATTCGAAGTTTATTCAGACAGGATCGCTGATAATCCACTTTCATGGTTGCCCGGGGAGATGAGTTTGAAGAAAGAGGTATTTCAGGAAATCTCTTCTGATGGTATTTGCCGGACTGTCTGTGATGAAATGCGCAGGGACAGGAGTGGTGTTCCGGTCGTTCTTCTTGAGCTTGTTTTCAAATATTATTTTAAACAACTGAAAAATATCTTGTCCCTCAGGGAGTTCATACGCGACAGACTGAACCATACGTTGTACGAGATCGGGAAAAAAGTCGCGGCAGGCAGGCATGACGAAAATTCTTTTTTTATGTCGGTCGAAGAGCTTGAGAAGGAAAGTCTCCCGGAACAGGTCATCACGGACAGAAAAAATGAATATTTCGATAATCTGGACGCGAATGTGCCCCCGGTAATACACGTTCCGGAGGTGGTGGTATCACTGTTCAATGACTTAGAGGAGTTTATGCCGGGAATAGGGACCGGGAACAGAGTTGTATATGGGAAAGCATGTGTGGAGAAAGGCCCGCCGCCGAATATGGATTCGGAAAAATACATACTTATCATAAAACGTCCCAGTGGAGAATATGGCATACACCTGAAAACCATTTCAGGAATAATTATTGAGAATGGCGGTCCACTGGCTCATCTTGTCCAATTATCCAGCGAGGCAAATATTCCGGCCATAACCGGCGTGGCCGGGGCCACAACCAAAATCAAAGACGGCGACACGGTAATGCTGGATTCCGGAAAAGGGCTGGTTAAAATTGTTACATAGTGACAACATAATAGCGCTCACTCTGATATACCTTACTACAATTGCTCTTTTCTTCGCTGTATTCATCTGTATCAGATACTCAAAACTGCAATTGTCCTGGCCGGTGCAGACAATGCTTTGTTTGTCCATTCTTATTCTGATTAAATCATGCCAATCACTGTTTCTGTCAGTTCCGCGATTCGTCGATTTCGTGGTTTTGCTTCCATTGTTGTCAAGACGCCCGGGCCGCAGGACGAAATACTGTCTGGCTCTTATGTTTCTGTATATAAACTTATTGGTGTCCGTGCCGCTTCCCATAAAACATGACTCTGTAACAATGATGGATTTCTGGAATTATTTTTTTACAGTTCCGGCAGGATTGTTGCCCCGGGAAAATGGAAATCTGGGACATGCAATAGTTTATTACCTCAATAATTATGCATGCGGCCAGTCGGTTTTCTATTACAAATATACTGCAGGAATATTATTGTATTTCTCAATTGGTTTCACTTATTTGTTTTTTGAATTCGCATCGAAATTGTCGAAAGATATTCCCTCGCCGCCATCGGTTCTGTCTTTCAGAGTTCCGGCTCTGCTTCTTGTTCCCGTTGCGGCTATTCCGGTTCTTTTCCTGTGGGTTCACAACAGCACGCTTGATGTAATTACCTCTTTATGGTCTATACTCCTGAGTCTGTTTGTATTGAATGGTTTTACATTAATATTCATTCTCTTGAATAAAAAATTACATGCAAGCGGAATGCTGTTTGCTCTTTATGCGACACCTCTTTTTTTCTCACAGGTGTATTGGGTGTTTGCGGCAATAGGAGTTGTCGATAGTGTTTTCAACCTGAGGGCAATAGCTGCCAGAATTCGTAAAGAATATTCAGGAATGGCAGAATATCGTTATCCTGTATCAATTATTGTTGTTAATACGGCTGTAATCGCCATAATATTCGTACTTGTGCCGTATCTAATATTCGCTCGGATGATACCGGGTTCCATGCATGGTGTTATTGATAATCGTGATATGAAAATCATTGATCATGTGAATGTTACTTTCGAAGTAGACGAAGAGGAATCCAGGATTCTTATTATTGGAGAAGAAGAGTCATTTCTGGTGGACATGTATGAGTATCCAAACAGGATGGGAGCAGTTGCGGAATATGGGAAAGGGCTCGAAGAAGCCAGGAATATATGCAAATCCCGGGGAAAACATTTGTGTACAGCTTCGGAATGGCATCTTGCATGCAGTATGGGAGGAAGCACACCGTTCTATGTGCCGGGCGACATGAAGTCGGCGAGAGAAAATGTTAATGAGATATGTGGAAACCAGTTGGTATCAATAGACAATAGAGCCGGAATAAAACCCGGGTGCCGCAATCAGGCCGGTGTCTTCGATATGATGAGAAATGTCAGAGAGATAGTGGATATGGAAGGGAATGATTTGACAATAGCTATCATGGGCAGGTCTTCACGCAGATCTTACGACAAGCATTATCTGTGTTCCAGCATCTCATATGTATACAGTGATCAATTTAAGCATCTCAACAAAAACGAAATTGGATTCAGATGTTGTGAAAAAATGTAGTATTACGGTTGCAGGGTACTTGAAATCCTTTTTTTGCTGTCATTCCCGCTCGTTTGGGCAGAGTGGTTTGCCCCTCCCCCGAGAAAAGAACAAATGTGGCTGAGCAGAATGAAATACCGAGGGCGCGGTGACGTTGGTCTGACAGGTGTTGTTCTTCGCAATCGACCAAAGCATCAAATGCACGGTTCGTTTCATGCAATACCTTGATCATGATTATATATTTGTCCGAGTAAATGCTGAGTTTTGACTCGACTTGAATTAAAGACAGATATAACTTACCTTATATGTGAATTTTTTACTTTTAAAATCGATCAGACAGAATATTTTTTGCAAGTGAAGGGTTAATGAATAGCAGGCTAGATAAAATCAGTCTTGAAGCGGTGGAAAAAAGATATGGTCCACACTTGATTTTCAGCGGAGTCAGCTTCGAGGTCGGCAAAGGAGATTCCGTTTGTTTCTGGGGGCCGAACGGGTCCGGGAAAAGCACGCTGTTGAAAATAACAGCGGGACTGATAAGCGCGTCGGCGGGAAAAGTGAAGTATGCTTCACGAACAAAAACCGGACCTCCCGCAATGTATAAGAATACAATAGGCGTGGTCGCGCCTGACGTTTTGATGTATGAAGAGTTAACTCCCGAAGAGAACCTTGAGTTTACGATGAACGCGAGAGGTTTCAAGCGGGATTCCGAATATGAAGCAAGCCTTTTTGCGAGGTTTGATCTGGAGGATGCCCGGCATGAGCAGGTCGGGAATTTTTCATCCGGGATGAAACAGAAATTCCATATTATCTCCGCGCTTGCGCACAAGCCGTCCGCGCTGTTGTTCGACGAACCGTCATCATACATGGATCTGTCGGGGCGTGAGCAGATAAGCCGGATTATCAATGAAATGAAGTCGGAGATTATTCTGATTATCGCGACGAATGATCCAGAAGAGAAAGACTGGTGCAACGAATACGTTGAATTATGCAATTAAAATATTAGCGGTGATAAAGAAAGACGTGCAGGCCGAGTACAGGGCGAGGTATGCGGTTAATTCCGTATTGCTGTTCTGTGTCACCAGCCTTGCGGTTGTCAGCTTTTCTCTCGGCGGGACAGTGAAGGATCCTGGGATTCAGGCTTCATTGTTGTGGGTGATACTGTTCTTTTCCGCGATGATGGGGCTATCGAGGGCTTTCATAAAAGAACAGGACCGCGGAACCATGAACACGCTCAGGCTGGTGTGCGAGCCGGGACAGGTTTTTATCGGGAAAATGATGATGAACTTCATTTTGCTTGTGGTTGTTATGTTAATCGTGACGCCACTGTTTATTGTGCTGATGAATATTCAGAATATACATGTGGGTTATTTTGCATCGGTGATGGTGTTGTCGGCGGCGGGCCTGTCGGCAGTTTGCACTTTGCTGTCGGCGGTTGTGGCGCAGGCGCGCGCGCGCGGAACGCTTTTCCCGGTGCTTGCTTTCCCGGTGCTGATACCTGTTTTCATGGTAGCGGTGAAAGCGACTGAAAAGGCGATCTCCGAGCCTTCGCCATGGGCGAATTCACAGATGCTGGTTTTTCTGGGATGCTATGCGGTGGTGTCGGTTATCGGCGGAAGCTATCTTTTCGAATATGTATTTACGGAGTAGATGAAGTTGGCATACATAGGATTGTTAATATCTTTTTTGTGGATGGCGGGTGTTCTGGCAGGCGCATTTTACTTTTCGCCTTCAGCAGAAATTCTCGGCGAGACATCGAGGATAATATATTTTCATGTTCCGGTGGCATGGATATGCGTGCTTGCTTTCTGCATGTCTTTCTGGTTCAGCATAAGTTATCTGCGGACGAGAAGGGCGGAACTGGATGTCAACGCCGAAGTAACAGCCCGGCTGGGACTCTGGTTCTGCATACTGGCCACGATCACCGGGGCGGTTTTTGCAAAATCGGCATGGGGCATGTACTGGAACTGGGATCCCAGGGAGGTTTCCATAACAGTAATTCTGCTCGTATATATGGCGTATTTCGGATTGAGATCGTCTGTCCCGGACCCGGAAAGGCGTATGAAGCTCTCGGCTGTTTATTCGATAATGGCTTTCGTGCTCATGCCGTTTCTGATTTTTGTTGTCCCGTGGATTTATTCAAGTCTTCATCCGGATACGATAATTAATGTGCAGGGTGAAAACAAGCTTCTTGACGGCAGGATGAGAATGGTGTTTTTCTTCTCCCTCGCAGGATTCACATTCGTATATTTGTGGATGTACAGGATATCGGCGCGTATCGAGAAACTGGTTCGCAGAAAGGAAGGTTGGAATGTCTGAATGGCAAACAGTACTGGCATGCTCGATGATAGTTTTGATCGGCATTTTCGCCTATATGGTATATCTCAATATCAGGTTGAATCGGGTGGATAAAAAATGAAATCGAAATACATAGTAGGAACTATTGTAATAATCGCATGTTTCGCCGTGGGAATCTACAGCCTGAAAACATCCATGACTCCGTATGTGCCGTTCGACGAAGCAATGAAGATCACGGGTCGGGATGTGCAGATAATCGGCGACCTTGTCAAAGAATCTTCGAGTTTTGATAAGCAGTCCGGCGAGTTCGTTTTTTCCGTAAAAGAAAAAGAAACTAATGTTGAAATGAAAATTAAGACATCCGACAGTTTGCCTCCGAATTTCGAGCATTCGACGCAGGTGGTAGCGATCGGCTCTTACAGCGATGGCTATTTCAACGCATCGAGAATTCTGGTGAAGTGTCCTTCGAAATATGAAAAAAAGGCCGCTGAAGAGGCGGACAAAGGATAGGTATCCAATTGACTTTCGGCAACATATTAATAAACGCTCTGTTCTGGCTGAATATAGCCGGGTTCGGTTTTTATCTGATTTCAATCGGTTCGTCCCGTAACTGGAAGCTTGCGGGCAGGACCGTCCAGTGGCTGAAAGTGTCGATTGCCACGGTGGGAGTTTTCTATCTCGGGACGCTTTTTGTTCATGATCAGTTCGGTTTCAAATATGTATATGAGAACAGCGCATCTGCACAGGAGTTTCTTTACAAAATATCCGGGATCTGGGCCGGGCAGGAAGGCACATTTCTCCTATGGCTGTTGATGCTTGCTGTTGTGAACCTTGTCCTTGCTTACACGATCAGGGATCTTGAAGACTGGACAATGATTTTCGCGGCGGTAATGGAGATAATGCTTTGCATTCTGCTTTTGAAGCGGAGTCCGTTCGAGCTTATGCCGGGCGCGGTGTCTGATGGACTCGGGATGAACGTGCTGTTGAAAAACCCATGGATGGTGATACATCCTCCAATAGTTTTTGCGGGCTATGCGCTCGCGGAAGCGCCTTTTGTAATATTTCTTGCATCTATGGCAAGGGGCGATAAAACAGCATGGACCAGGCTCGCAAGACCATGGGCGGTGTTTTCGTGGGGAATCCTCGGGATAGGAATATTCCTTGGCAGTTACTGGGCGTATGAAGTGCTTGGCTGGGGCGGCTACTGGGGATGGGACCCTGTGGAGAACGCTTCTTTGTTTCCATGGATTGTAATGGGCGGGCTGGTTCACGGGCTGTTTTTACAGGCTTATCACAAAAGATATATTTTCTGGAATGCATTTATGGCTGTTGTCGCTTACCTGATGGTTTTTTACAGCACATTCCTGACTCGAAGCGGCGTATTAAGCAACTTCTCTGTTCATTCTTTTACAGGTCTTGATCTTTACCTTCCATTGATGATGAGCCTTGGTTTCATTGCATTAATAGGGATTTCGATGCTTGTTGTTCAGGCTAAGAGGCTTCCGGCGGAAGCGGAGCAATCTAAGAACAGCAAAACAAGATCAGCGTTGTTGAATGCGACAATATACTGTTTCTGGATCTTTTTCGGATTTGTTTTTCTTGGGACAGACTGGCCGATAATTTCAAGTTACATAGCTGAAAATCCGTCGACCGTCCCGGGCAGGTTTTACAATTTAACCTCGCTGATGGTAGGGATTCCGTTGAATTTGATTATGTTTGTTTGCCCTGTCATTTTTGGCGGCGGAAAAGAAAAACCATTTTCTGTCGGCGATCTTGTAGCCGGGGTGTTTGCCGGAGCTTTTTCGACGATAGTGTGTGTGTTTCTCGGTGTGAAAAACGTAGCTGCTCTGGTATTTGTTTTTTCCGCCGGAGCCGCTCTTATGACGAATGCTTTGCAGCTTGGCAGACACCTGCTCTCTGGCAGGTTGAGTTTCGCATCATATCTTGCGCATGCAGGGGTGGCGTTGCTGCTGTTCGGGATAATCGCATCTTCACTGGGTTCGAAAACAGAAAGATTTGTAATGGTGCCGGGAGGGTCAAAAGATTTTCAGGGTTACAATATCACACTGTCCGGGGTCAGGGAGTATGAGTTCGGACACAGGGCGTTTCTGACGATTGAAGGAAAAAAGAGCCTGACTGCCCGAATGGAATTTGTTGCCGAGCAGGCCCAGAGGATGGCTGTGAACAAACCGTTTATCAGCAGGTTTTTGACCGGCGATCTTTATCTTACTCCCATTCAGGTATTTAGAAGCGGCGGAGATTCGGAAGAGGAGAAATATCTCAGGATCGGGCAGGGCCGTTTCGATATGGCCGAAGACGTAAAAGTTTATTTTGACGGGTATGATCTCGAAAAAATGCAGCAGGGAACAGTTGGTATTGTCATAAGAGCGGAAACCGGAGAGAAAAAAGAGAAATTTACGATTTACTATGGACCCGGACAGGATGGAATGTTTTCCCGGGAAACTCAAATGAAAGAAAGAGCCATCGCGTTTGAAGTTGTAAGCATAGACCCGGATTCGAAAGAAATTATATTGAGATGGCGTAATGTTTCCGAAAAAGAAAAAGAAGAAATGACGCCGGTTCAGACAGGAGTTGTTTTTCAGGCGAGTGTGAAACCCTATGTTAATTTGTTCTGGTTGGGGATAATACTTATGTCCACAGGTGCTTTAATAGCTTCCGCAAGGCGATTCGTGAATAACAGGAAAAACATAAATTAAATACAGGTTCAGTGCTTTTCCGTAATCTCAAATGACTATTAATTATTAATGTGCTATATTACTAATCTGTTTGTACAGAAGAAGATGTGGTTCGGTAACTTGAAATGCGGGTAATAGGCGGAAAATTTAAAAGATCTAATTTGATCGGGCCCGGTAGAAAAAACATGTCTATCAGGGCAACGTACGACAGGGTCAGAGAGAATGTATTCAATCTCATCGGGCCGATGGAAGGTAAGTCGTTTCTTGATCTATACGGTGGGTCGGGCAGTGTGGGGATCGAGGCTTTGAGCCGTGGGGCGAGGACAGCCGTGTTTGTGGACAATCAGCCGGAAAGCGTAAGGCTGATAAGAAAGAACCTTGAATCACTGAATATCTCGGATCGGGCTGATGTGATCAGAATGGATGTGAGGTCATATCTTCGACAGCCTCCAAGGCCTGAAAGGTTTGATGTAGTATTTATTGATCCGCCGTATAACACGGATTTGTTTGAAGAAACGATGCGATTGCTGGGCAGGGGAAATTTACTTGCAATCGATGCAAAGATAATTGGGCAGCATGGAAAAAGCCCTGAAAAAATGGAGATTGTTTCTTTCACATGTAACGACCTGAGGAAATATGGCAGAAGCTGGGTATCGTTGTGGAGTTACAAACAGAAAGGATAAGCATCTAATGAGAAGAGCAGTCTATCCCGGCAGTTTTGATCCTGTAACAAATGGTCACATGGATATAATCCGAAGATCGGCTTCGATTTTCGATGAGCTTATTGTTGCCGTTTCGAACAATCCGAACAAAAAACATCTTTTTACGATCGATGAGCGCATCGAGATAATAGAAAGCCTCACAAGTGACATTAAAAATATTCGTATAGAATATTTCGATACGTTACTGGTCGATTATGTTCGCGAGAAACAGGTTAATGTTGTTGTGAGGGGCCTGAGAGCTGTTACGGATTTTGAAATGGAATTCCAGATGGCTCTTGTGAATAAAAAGATGCACCAGGAAATGGAGACAATATTTCTTGTGACCAGTGCCGAATATTCGTATTTAAGCTCTTCGATCATCAGGGAAATAGCCTCGTATGGCGGAGATGTGAGTTCGCTGGTCGCTCCGATAGTAGTGGAGAAACTTAACGTTAAGCTGGATAGACGATAGGATGAGCTGGAAAGAGGATCAAAAAGCAAATATCAGAGACCGCATAAGCAGATTCAACAGGTTGCTTGACCTGTTGGAGTCTCATATGGACAATGGTTTTTTTATTTCGCTTGTAGGCAAAGTTGTGGTTGATGAAAAAAAGATATATTCTGTATTAAGTGAACTGAGAGCTTTAAGATTTGATCTGGAGCATGATCTGGAAGGTGAATTGGAGGGCGAAGGAGCCCGGATGGGGATGGCGGAGGAATTGGATTCAGGAGATTATGCGGTTGAAGTGCTTGACAATTTGGAGCAAACGTTGCAAAAAATGATGATCGCTGTTCGCGATAAAAAGAGGATGTTTACACAGTGTCCGGAGCAGGAGGTGAAAGGAAATGGCGCTGCCGAAATATAAAAGATCGAGATCGAACGTAAAAAGTCACAAGGCTAACTGGAAGAGCAAGCTTCAGGCTCCCACTCTTGTTGATTGCCCGCAATGTTTTTCGAAAAAGATGATTCATCGTGCTTGCACGAATTGCGGTTACTACAAAGGCAAGACTGTTATAGCGACGAAAGTAGAAGGATAAACCCGGAGGAACTTTGAATGGCTGACTATCTTGACAGGTTGAAAAAAGTCGTTGTTGCTCAACTCGATGTTCCTGAGGAAAAAGTAGTTCCTGAAGCTTCTTTTCGTGATGATCTCGGAGCCAGCTCGGTAGAGATATTCGATTTGATTCTAGCCGTTGAGGATGAATTCGGAGTAGAAGTTCCTGATGAGGAAGCGGTGATGATCACTACCGTTGCGGATGCTATGGAGTATCTGCAAAAGAAATTGGGGTGAGTGTTTGAGAACATCTTACCTCCAGATTCAGGAAGAAGAAGGATTCCCAAACTCACTGGATGAGTTTCAGGATAAAATTGGAGTCAGGGTTGATGATATATCAAAGCTCAGGGCGGCTCTGACTCATCCGTCTTTCTGGGGTGAATTTGCGATTTCCGAGTCGGAAAGGCTCGAAAGAAGTTATGAGAGGCTTGAGTTTCTTGGCGATTCTGTAATCGCACTTACGGTTTGCACATTCCTTTTCAGGGAATTCCCCGACGACCACCAGGGTATTTTGAGCAAGGCAAAAGCGCATCTTGTGAGCAAGAGCACTCTTTTGAAAGCTTCGAAGAGAATTAATCTCAATGATTATATCAGGGTAGGAAAAGGCGTGGAGGAGAGCGCCGGCAGAGATCACAAGTCTTTTATGGTGGATTGTTTCGAGTCTGTGATAGGCGCTGTATATCTCGATAAAGGATTCGAGCTTGCCGCCGAGCTTGTGCTGAGACTGATGACTGAAGAGCTGAAAGCGGTGAAAGAATCAGGCGTCAGGGATTACAAAACAACTTTGCAGGAGTTTGTTCAGAAGGAATTCAGAAGCCTTCCGAAATACAGGCTGGTTTCTCAGGATGGTCCCGACCATAATAAGAAATTTACCGTTGAAGTATGTATAAACGGAGAATATTATGGAACCGGAACAGGTTTCAGCAAAAAAGAAGCGGAAATTTCCGCCGCAAGAGAAGCATTGAGGAAATTGAATGTATAATAGTTTTCTTCCGGGTGTGTGTTTGGCCGGAAAATAAAAGTCCCGGGATATGGCAAGATATGTATCTGAAATCACTATCAATATACGGGTTCAAAACGTTTGCAAAAAAAACGGTCCTTGAGTTCAAGCCGGGCACTACTGCGATTATCGGGCCCAATGGTAGTGGTAAGAGCAATCTTGTGGATGCAATTATCTGGGTTATGGGCGAGCAGAGTATGCGTTCCATAAGGGGACGTAAAATGGAAGAAGTTGTTTTCCATGGAAGCGAGGCCCACAAGCCGCTCGGTTATTCTGAAGTAATACTCACTTTCGATAATGAAGACGGCTTCTTCCCGTTGCCTCACAGCGAGATTTCCGTTACAAGAAGATATTTTAAATCCGGAGAGAGCGAATTCGAGATAAACAGGGAATCCTGCCGGCTGAAAGATATTCAGAACCTTTTCCTGGATACGGGGCTTGGTGCGAATCATTATTCGATTGTAAATCAGGGCGATGTCGAATATATCATCAACCTTTCCCCGGCGCAGAGAAGGGTTGAAATATTCGATGAAGCCGCCGGTGTCAATAAATACAAAATCGAAAAAAACAAAACGCTTTCAAAAGTGAAGGATACGGACCAGAACATCGCAAGGGTCAAAGATATCCTGAAAGAAATCGAGGGCCAGCTTGAGCCGTTGAGTGAACAGGCTGAGAAGGCGAAGAGATACGAAGAGATTACAGAGGAAATCGAGCGGCTTAAGCTGGGTGTGTTTGTATCGGAGATAAGACGGCTTTGCGCACGTCTGGAAGAACATAAAACCGATCAGGAAAAATTCCGGAAAGACCGGGAGGAAAAACAGGCGGCAGGCCGGAAGATTCGCGATAAGCAGACACAGCTCAATTCCGAGATTGATTCCGCCCGTGATGTCGTCGATCATGATTTGAGGGAACTCGCGGTTCTGGGCAACAGGCTGGGGCGCGCAGAAGAGGCCATGAGGTCTTTCAGACGGGATATCGAGGACGTTGACAGACAGATTATCAATGCGCTGAACCAGAAAAAAAACAATACGGATAGAATAGAATCCATAAAAAACGACATAGAGTTGCTGAAGAAAAGATCAGAAGAGAAAAAGCAACGGCTTCTGGAATCTCAAAAAGAGCTTGATGATCTTTCCGGCCAGTCGATGGAGGATTACAGGAAGCGTGAAAAAGAGCTCTCGGAAAAGAGCCGGGAACTTCAAAAAAAGGTTGATGAATATTCTGCTCAGGAGACGGAAATATCACGGGAATTTGCCGTGACAAGGGACAGGCTTGCCAATCTTGAAAAGCAGATCAAAACTCGTGAGAGCGACAGGGCGAATATAGAAAAACAGATAGAGAACATTGGGGCTAAAATTGAAAAAGCTGATTCGGAAATAGAAGGTTATGAAAAGAATATCGCGGAATACGAGAAATCGAAAGAGGAATTGAGCAGTCAACTTGTCGATTCAGAAAAAGAGTTTGAGAAAAAACAGGCGGAGTATGACGGCTCACAGGCTGCATGCGGTTCACTGGCGGAGAGAATAAGCATGCTCGAGAAGATGGCCGGTCTCCTTTCGGATTCTGATAATACAAATAATCTTTCGAAGCTTGCAGATTCGATCGAGGTGGAGGAAGGTTATGAAGCGGCTGCCCGCCGGGCGCTCAATGATCTTATGAATGCCTGGTCCGTCGATAAAGATGGCCTGGACAGGGTTGTGAGTGAAGGAGCTTCATCAGCAGGAATTTACCTGATAAAAGAATGGATCGACGGCAAGGGTACGCCGGATTTTTCCGGTATAAAGGGAATGAAGGGTTTTAACTGCATTCTTGGCGAAAAAGTCACAGTCAAAACAGAGAAGGGCGCTGTGCCGGGGTCGCTGTTCGAGAGATTTGCCGTTATCGATTCGGCGGAGCTGATCGGGGAATATATTGATCAGTCGGAGAATGGCGCATCGATTGTCTCGCTTGATGGCAATGCCTGTTTCTCGGATGGAATATTGAGAGTCGGCGAGGCTCTTCCGACTCATGAATCCATGCTGAATAGGATAGAAGACCTGAGAAACGAGTTGAAGAAAAATGAGGCAAAAAAAGAGTCGCTGTATGAAGAGTTGTCAGGAATTAAAAATAGAATTGCAGATTTAAAAGCGAAAGATAAAAATGTCGGCAATCAATTGCAGAAATTGAAAGAAGAATACGCGGGAGCAAAAGAGCGGATTCAATCAAACGCTGAAAAGGCCGAATTCTATAAAAACGAAAAGGAAAGTCTGGATAAAGCTGTGAACACATGGAAAGCATCTGTTGAAGAGCTTCATGTTTCCCAGGACAGGACAAAAGCAAGGCTTGAAACAGCGAGAGAAGAGCGAGCAGGCGTTCAGAGCGAGTTGGATTCCATTCAACAGGAACTGAACATTGTTATAGATCACTGGAGGAAGCAGGACATAATAAAGAGTGATCGAAGGGTGGAAATCGGAGAACTCAGGAGAGAAATAGAGGCTGGCGGCGAGTCTGTTCAGTACAGGGAAGACGAATTGATAAGGTTGAAGACGAGATCCGAAGATCTTGTTAATACAATCGATATATTGCAGAAGAGGAAAGAAGAGAGCGGCAGGGAATATGAAGCTTCTTCAAAAGAGGTTTCCGATTGGAAAGCGAAGCAGGAAGCGTCGAACGCGAGTCTCAATTCAAAGAGATCATTGTTGAACGAGTCGATTTCCGAGCATGGTAAATTAAGGGCCGAGCTTGAAGATCTGGAGAATCAGATAACGGATATAAAAGAGAAATCTCTCGAGTGCGAATTGAGGCACGCCAGGGCTGAGACGCAACTGGAGGAGATCAGAAGGCAGTTTGAAGAGGAATTCCAGGGCGTGTCGGAAGAGCAGGCTTTTGAAAAAATACCGGAAGGCGAACCGGTTCATAAGAATAAGTTCATTTCTCTGAGGAAAGAGCGGGATTCTCTGATGCCTGTCAATCAGCTTGCGATCGGGGAGTATGAGGAAAAAACCAACAGGTATCATTTGCTGAACGAACAGGTGGCTGATCTTGAAGAAACCAGGGAGATGCTTCTGAGGGTGATCGAAGATTTCGATCGACAGTGCAGGGTGAATTTCGTCAACACTTTCGAGAAGATTAAAGAAATGTTCAACGAAACGTTTCTCGAGATGTTCAATGGCGGAGAAGCAGACCTGATTTTAACCGGGAATGACGATCCGCTCGAAGCCGGCGTGGATATAGAGATTCAGATACCCGGAAAGAGAAAAAGGGGCATCACCTTGCTTTCGGGAGGCGAGAAAGCGCTTTGCGCGCTGGTTCTGTTGTTTTCTATTCTTAAAGTTAAACCGAGTCCGTTTTATATACTTGATGAGGTTGATGCAGGGCTGGATGAATCGAATGTCGTAAGGTTCAGAGATATGCTAAAGAAGTATTCAACCGAAGGGCAATTTATCGTAGTTACTCATAACAAGGGAACGATTGAAGGGGCCGACCATTTCTTTGGGATAACAATGAGGCCCGATGAAGGGTATACAAAAATATTATCCGTATCAATTGATTGAAATCCCTTATTTCATGAAAACTGACTGATCACCAATAAAGAATCTGAACGAGGAATGTAACCATGTTTAAGAAACTCAGAGAAGGGCTCAGGAAAACCACGAGCAGCATTCAGGAAAAAGTCTCGAACGCAATCGGCCACTCTATCGAGATTAATGAAGAATTCTACGATAACCTGGAAGAAGCATTGTTGCTTTCGGATGTAGGGGCCAGAACTTCGGGCGAGATTATACAGAGATGCAAAGACAAACTGGCAAAAGTTAAACCCAGGGATAAAGAACACCTCAAGTCGATCATAAGAAAAGTGATGTCTGAA
Source organism: bacterium (assembly GCA_035380865.1). Classification (GTDB taxonomy): domain Bacteria; phylum UBP15; class UBA6099; order UBA6099; family UBA6099; genus DAOSYA01. The sequence continues at coordinate 27,391 of DAOSYA010000011.1, read as the reverse complement.
ATGCTGGAAGAGAGCGGCGTTGAAGAAGAGATGTATTTCGACAGGGGCGTGAACCTGATAATGGTAATAGGCGTGAACGGTTCAGGAAAAACCACTACCATAGGAAAGCTCGCTTCTCAATTCAAAGCGCAGGGCAAAAGCGTTATGCTCGCGGCATGTGATACTTTCAGGGCCGCAGCAGTTGAGCAACTTCAAATCTGGGGCGAGCGGAATGATGTCCCGGTTATTTCGCAGAAAGAGGGGACGGATCCTTCCGCGGTTATGTTCGATGCGATTCAGTCGGCGAAGGCCCGGGAGATCGATGTGTTGATTGCAGACACGGCGGGAAGGCTCCATACCCAGTCCAATTTGATGAGAGAGCTGGAAAAAATCAGAAGAGTTGCCGTGGAAAAGGCCGGCGCGACGTCGATCAGAACATGGCTGGTTCTGGATTCCACGGTCGGACAGAATGCACTGAGCCAGGTGAAGCTGTTCAACGATATTGTTCCGGTGGATGCGCTGATTCTCACCAAGATGGATGGAACCGCGAGGGGCGGGATAGTGTTTTCTATCGTTTACGAATGGAAAATGCCGATAATGTATATAGGCGTGGGCGAGCAGGTCGATGATCTCTTGAGATTCGATCCGCTGGAGTTCGCAAAGGCTTTACTGGGCGATCAGCTTGATGTTGACGAGCCTGAAGAATGATTGTTTCTGAACGTTAATAATTTAAGTCAATGAGAAGTAATATTGTTTTTTAATATCCCTTGGTTTAATATTGAATTGTGTTCACCAGTTTTTATGGGGGAATTTCACATGTACAGGAAAACAGGATCAACGGTTCTTGTATTGGTTTTCATAGTGCTTTGTTCAATATCGGCGGCAGTTGCGCTTCCTGCTTATATGGATCTCGACAGCGGCATAATCATAGGAAGAGGCGAGGCTGTGATTGCCCCGGGCGCATCTTATGAAGATGCCCGTATGATTGCTGTTGACAGGGCAAAAACGAGCATCGAAAAAGTGATTGAAAGACAGCCGATGGATTTGCAGTCGCTTGAAACAAAGACTATCGGGGATTACCTCGAAACTTATCCGGGCAGGAGAATTGTCATTCAATCATTTCTTGATTCGGCAATTGCTTTCAAGGAGAAGATCGAAGGAGAGAATATTGAAATAACTCTGATACTGCCGATAGAAGGCCCGGATGGTTACAAGGCCATGGTAAACAGGCTTACAGGTGATACGCTTTCTGAAATTCGAAAGAGTGGCCCGGGAAATATTGGGGTAATGGATGAGGAAGATCTGAGGGAAGAATTGAAAAAGTCCATAGGACCGAGAGATCCCGACGATGTAGTCCGAACATACAAAATTGCTATAATCGAGTTTTCAAACAGTTCTGAATTTCAGGATCTTAATCTTGGAGCGATCGCTTCCGAGCGGCTGGAAGACAGGTTCGGAAGGGATAGCAGGTTTGAGATTATTTCAGGATTGTCGGCTATCAACCTTATTGAAAGTAGCGGAATCCAGTTCGAAGATATTGAAAAAGCTGATGTCAATACAAGGGTTAAGATCGACGGAATAGACGGGCTTATTATTGGTGAAATTACGAAGTACCAGTATAAAACAGAAAAGCATGGGATAGGTGGAACAGGCTATCTTGAGATGGATTTCATGGTTGAGGCCGATCTCAAAATCCTCGATGCGGAGACTGGAAGATGGTTGTATTTCAACATGATCCCGGTCGAAGTCAATGACAGAACATTCACATTGAAAAGCGCTGATGATGCCGAAAGACTTATAAGCATGAAAAACCTTGATAATCCGGAGGGGCTTGCTTATAAAGCGTTCGATGAACTTATCGCGAAAATGGAAGAAATGATAAGAGTTTCGTTCCCTATCGAAGGATACGTGCTGAAGGCTGTGGGGAACAAGATTTATATAAGCTTCACACGGGCCGATGGGATTGAGGAAGGAAGCGTACTGACTGTCTACAGGCTGGGCGATGTTCTTGTTGATCCGATCACCGGCGAAAATATTGATAGAATAAGAGACAGGATAGGTACGATAAAAGTCGTTGAAGCGAAGGACACTTATTCACATTGCATAACAACGGAAATACCCGTTGAACCGATAAAATCAGGCGATATCGTTGTGATCAAATAAAGTTTTCTCAGCCAATGGGATCTATCTGGAATCTTCTGCGTGAAAGATATTTCGGCAGAGAATGTTTTGCGATTCCAAAAAGAACCTGTCTCGCTCTTCGTGCTGTAAGGCCGAGATCAACCTCTTCGCCCGCCGCGAGCTGAACCAGTTGTATCAGTGGCAAAACCGGCGGAGCCCACATCATAAACTGTCTCATTATCGCCATTGTCAGAAGACAGCCGTTGCAGTATGAAACAGTAATGTCAGGTCCGGGCACCCGGGTTCCTGCAACCCGTATAAACCCGGTTCGTGTGAGATCGACTATGCTGTATCTCGAACATCCCGCTGCAACGCCGCAGCACATTGAATCTTCTTTTGTCTTTTCCATTTCAACTACTTCAACGCCGATTTTTTCCAGCAGCCTGCGCGGAGATTCATGAATGTCGGGATCCATGACTTTTGCATGACATGAGTCCTGAACGGTAACTTTCCTGTTCAGTGGGTTTTTAATTTCGATTTGGCCCGAATCAATTTTCTCTTCAAGCCATTGTGTAAGTAACTGTGATTCAAATTCAAAATCTATGCCGAATTCCTGCGGATATACATTGGTCAGCATGTTCATTCCGGCGGCGCACGCAAAAACGATTTTTTTCGCCTTCAGGCCGCTGAAAATCCTTTTCATTTTCAAACCGGATTCCCGGGCGCTTTCGAAGGCGCCCATCCTGTAGTACATCTCTCCACAGCAGGCATCAAACGATCCGAATATGGGAAGCCCGTCCAGAATGCCGGATTGAAGAGTTTTTGCAATGACAAGGGTGTTGCAGCCCGTGTAAAGAACGGTCTCTCCCTCCGGAGGCTCTTTTATCTCTTCCAAGAACCTGGCTTCTTCCGGTTCATGTTTCACGATTGACCTGAAATTCGGAAACTGGGTCGGCATAAGAAAACGAGCTCTTTCGGGGAATCCCTCTTCGGCTATTCGCTCGTGCCATCGTGAACGGATGAGAGAATATGGCCTGCAATTGTTAGGGCAATAAACATCGCAGGACCAGCACCCCGCGCATTTGTCCAGCACAATGCTGTGCAAACCGTTTTTAATGTTTGCAATTTCGCGCGCGGCTTCATCCTGCGTGAAATTGAAATAATTACATTTCGACAGGCATGTTCCGCATGTCTCGCATTTTTCATAATTGAATGTTTCTTCGGGATTCATAATGGACCTTCATGCTGTGTGATAGATTGAATGCATTTCAAATAAAGCTGTTTTGATAACCACATTTGTAAAAGTCTATACTATACTAATACATTAATTAACTGCAATAGTTTATAATTAACAGGGCAGATAACGAAGCACTGAGATATTGGTTTGAATAAAAAAGAGAAAAGAAAAAGAGTCGGATGCGCGGCGGTTTTACTATTCATATTTTTGATTGCCGCTTTGCTTTTCTCGTTAAGATTCATATTGCTTTCTTCAGACGTATCCGAATATGTAAGAAAAGAAATCCAGGTAAGAACGACTGATGCGCTCAATACGGAATTATTCATGGGCGAACTCGAGGTGGATATATGGGGGCGGGTTGTCGCTGAAAATATAAGGCTCGGCAATGAAGAGGAGCCTTTGCTGACGGCGAAAAAACTTTATGTAAGGCTGGATTTGCTGAAGCTTCTGCGGATAAAGACTGATCCGGGCGGCATTATAAAAGAAATAATTATCGACACCCCGGTTTTTCATATTATTCGTTTGCAGGACGGTTCTTATAATCATGACCCGATCCTGAAAAGTTCATCCGGCGGTGGCGGCTCAAGCATGCCTTCTTTGAAGGTTTGCCTGAAAAAAGGCAGGATTCTATTCGAAGACAGGCACGCGGAAGCCCCGTATCCGCTGGATTATGTCGAAGTATCCGATTTTTCCGGGACGTTCAGCTTGCTGCGGGAAAGAGCGCTTAAGCTTGAACTATCCTCGGATAAAACAAACATTGCGGATAATCTCGGCATAAATTTGTATTTCGATTTGAGAGCGGGATGGGAGCTGGATGTTGAGGCAGGGAATGTGGCGCTCGATCTTGCGGAAAAGTTTCTGTCACTGGATGATTACAGGTTAACCGGCTCCGCTGAATCTCTTCATTTTTATGCGGTAGCAGCTTTCACCAGAATCGGAAATCCGCCGAATTTTTCATGGGGCGGCGAGGCGGAGATAAACGGAGCGGGCTTCTTTAGCAGAGACGGTTTATGGAAAGCGGAAAATATAAAAACAGAAATCAATTTCTCTGAAACGATGACGGTTTTTCATGACATTGAAGCAGAATTCTGTGAAGGAATTATACGTGGGAATTCAACTATTCTGGATTACTCCGACCCGGTAGTCAACGCGAATGTGATTTTTGAAAAAGTGGATCTTTATAGTCTTACGAGCAGGTTCGATCCGGGAGAGGAGAATATTCCCCGTGGCCATATTTCAGGAAGCGGAATATTGAAATATTCGGACTCGAAAATAAATTCATTGCTGGCTTTTTCAGGCAACGATCTGGATGCAAGAGGGAACAGATTTAACGAGTACGAAGGATTGCTGCAATACAGAGATGGAAAATCAGAATTTAAAATATCTTTATTTTCCGATCAGGGCGGAATTGACTCGATGGGTGTGTATTATGTAGACGAAAAGGGACATGCCCAGTATAGGGTTGCCGCAAAATACAATAATCTGAAATTGGGAGAATGGGTAGAGCAATTCGGGATAGAGTCGTCGAGACCTGTTGAAGGTGACATGAGCGGTGAAGTGCTTCTGGCGAACGGCGAACCCGGCGAGCCACCTGATCTTTTCGGCAGTATCAATGTAAGCGGCATATATACAAAAGGTTTCGACAATGCTTCAGCCAACGCGAGTTTCAGGTACAGCAAGGGAGAGTTTATTATTGAAAATCTGCTTGCGGAGTGCGGTGATCAGCTCGTAATAGCCGATGGGAAAATATCACCGGATGGCTATATGGATATTTCCATCGATGCCGCGATCGGAGAAGTGGCGACCGTGCTCGCTCTATCGGACAGGGAAGATGTGCCGGGAAGCGGAACAATAAAACTTTCAGGGTTTATCAGAGGCAAGCCGGCTGAACCGATATTCAACGGAGATATCGAGGGGAAAAGTATTGTTGTAAGTGATGTAAAACTGGATCGGTTTACAGGAAGCGTGGATTATGAGGACGGTTTCCTTAAGGTTTCCAACTTTTCCCTCTATAGCGGAGATGACAGAAACATCATACAGGGAGTTCTTAATACACGGGATAATTCGATAGACGCGAACGCGAGTATAAAGAACGGGTCGATCGAGAGCCTTGTCAGCCTTGCGAGGGATATTTTGAGGGTCGAGATCGAGACGCCGGAGGATTTCAGCGGGAGATTCGATGCTGATCTCGATGTGGGCGGCACGCTTGAAGAACCGGTTGCGAGTTTAACGTTCAATGGAAGAGACATAAACATGTATGGTGAATACATAGGCGCCATTAAACTCGCAATGGAATATGACAAGTTCCTCAAGATCGATGAAGCGACACTGGAAGTTGCAGGAGGTGAGATCGGCGTATCGGGGATACTGGATCCGGAAGCGCTGGATCTGATCTTCGAAACAAAAGGCATCAAGCCCGAAAAAGTTGCGGCAGCTTCAGACCTGAATCTTGAAGGACTGCTGGTGATTTCAGGCTCTTTGTCGGGGACTTTGGAATCGCCTGTCGTTAAAGTGATTTTTTCTTCCGATCATATATCGTTCAGAGGCGTGGATTTTCAGATAGCAAACGGATCGGTCGATTACATGGACGATCTCTTTCAGATAAATGGACTTAATATCAAAAAAGGCGAAGAGAATTATTCGATACAGGCGAGATATGATCTGGCTTCCTCGGGGCTCGACCTGACGATGAGCCTTGAAAATTCCGCGTTGAATACGCTTGTGAGCTTCATGCCGCTCGATTTTCTCGAAGGGACAAGCGGATACCTTAACGGTCAATGCAGAATTTTTACTTATGCTGAGGATCTGGCAGGGGTTATATCTCTGAAAGGTGAAGGGTTGACTTTCGGTTCGTATCCGGTGGACGGACTTGTTCTCGACGGCAATTTTGTCGGCAGCGAACTGAACATATCTGAGTTCAGGGCGGAGAATGAACTTCTTCTTGTCGAAGCAAGCGGAAAGCTCGATCTTGAACAGGGAGCAACTTCGAAGCTTAATGTGGCGGCATATGGGGTGGAACTGGAAAGACTTCAGCAGATGGGTTTGATATCCATACCTGTAAAAGGAATGGCTGATGTCACTATAGATGTTATAGGTGATGAAGGAAGCCAGAAAATGATCGGATCGATAGAAGCCTATAATCCATCCGTGTATGATGTCGCTTTCGACAGGGCAAGAGGTCGGTTCGAGCTGGATTCGGAAGTGTTTTCACTTATAAACATGCAGGTGTTGAGAGGCACCGACAACATATCGGTTTACGCCGAGATTCCGGTAAGCCGGGAAAGCGAAGAAAATATTGATATTATTGCACAATCCGAAAATCTGGATCTTTCATTTCTGAACCCTGTTTTTGAATCTTCGGGTATTCAGATTGAAGGAGTCGCCGGCATTCATGAAGTGAGATTGAGCGGAAATTTTGATAATCCGAATTATTCCGGCAGTATCCAGCTTCAAAATGCCTCATTCAATCATGTGGATATTAATCCTCCGTTGACGGAACTGAACGGGGAACTGGTTTTCGATGGTCAGAAGATGGATTTCAAATCTGTTACGGGAAAAATGGGAGAGAAAGATATCGGGCTTAAAGGTGGAGTTGCGTTTGAAGGGCTGACGCCGGGCTCCGTCTCGCTGGGGATAGAAGATATCGAAGGCCTGATTGTGGAATACAAAGACATATACAAAGGGCAGTTGAGCATAGAGAATTTCATGGTGGAATATGTGCCCGGATTATTAAAGATCAAGGGCGATGATAACAAAACCACAAAAGTTACTATACATGACGGAGTGTTTACGATACCGACTCTGACGGAAGGGTCCTCGACAAAGAAACCCGGCATGGAAATAGGGTTCGGGGACAAAAACTTCAATATAATCGTCGCGGATAATTTTGCAGTGAGGAACGCGGGCAGGAATTTATATCTACAGCCGAGCGGGCAGCTTCAGCTTGCGGGAACGCTGGCGAAACCTGAAATAAAAGGGCTGCTTACAGCAAAGCGCGGTTATATAAATTTTTACACGACATCCTTCAAGCTGACGGATAAAACGATAATCGGATTTAATACTTTGCAGGGTATTGGAGTAGTGCCGATATTCTATGCGGTTGCGGAAACGAGGGCGGAGGGAATAGACATAACAATGTATGTTTCCGGCCCAATGCTGGATATAAATTTGTATCCTGCCTATAGGGAACTGTGTGGAGTTTCTGAAATCAGTACTTCCGAAACGCAAACTTCTCTGGGAGTGAATATACCTACCATTACGCTTGGAGACGGCATAAATGTCCCGGTTTGTCCGAGGCACAGCTTCGTCGCGTATGAGGATAACAACACTTCGGGGAAAGCGCTGACTCAGCAAGAAATCCTTATGAAACTGGGATATTTAGATGTGGTAAGCAGTGGAGAGAACATTGATCTCGTATTGCAGTCCATGGCATTTTCAGCATTTTCTCCTTACTTCGGGTCGTTTATTGAGCGTGGCATCAATCTTGAAAACTTTGAAATAAACCTTGACCCTAACAGAGATGTCCTTGTAAAATTGGAAAAACGAATTTTTGATAAGTTTTCTGTGAGATACGAAAGACTGTTCTCGCAAGAATTAGAAGAATTACTTGAGGTTCGCTTTAAATTCAGTCAGCGTAGCTTCCTCAAGTGGGGAATTGATCAGGACAGCGAGACCGACTACCAGGTCGAATATCGCCTGCGGTTTTGATGGAGAGTTATGATACAAGCTTATCTGAGCGAGCTCTCCAAAGTTCGATGTCTTGAGCCACACCAGGAAGCAGAACTTTGGAAGCGGTACAAGTACGGTGACGATGTTGAAGCACGGGCCAAGATAATAGAATCCTATCAACCCCTTGTTTACAAAATTGTGTCCGGAACAAAAGCGAAAAGTGAGGTCATGCTTGACCTTATTCAGGAAGGAACAGTAGGTCTCATCGAGGCTGTAGAGCGTTTCGATCCGGGTAAGAACATCAAGTTTACGACCTATGCTCCCTTTCGTATCAGGGGGAGAATCATCAATTATCTTGAAAAGAATAATACCAAAAATGTCACTCTGGATCAGGGCGCGCAGGCTATGCAGGAAATTATGGGCATGGCCAGCATGTTCGCGGATCCAACAGATACGAAAAAGAATGTCGAAAAGATCGCTGAAGATCAGATGCTTCTCGGTGTTGTATTAAAAAGCCTCTCAAGATTGTCTGATAAAGAGCGTGCGGTTGTAACCGGTATATATATAGAAGATAAAAAAGCTACCGATCTTGCAAAAGAGCTCGGGATCAGTAATTCATATCTGAGCAGATTACAGAAAAAAGGTATCAGACGGCTTCGCGGAATGCTGTCGAGATTGATGAAAGAAATGAAATAATCCTTTAAAGGCAGGAATATTTAAAAAACGGGAGCAATACATAAATAACACGACAGGGTTGCTCATAAAAGCTTTTGTTTAAAGGATAATTTATTTTTTTTCGGTTGATATTAATTACGAAAACTAATAATAAAGAGTTGGCAGTACGGGGGATATCTGATGAGCAAGTCATCTGTCGATACCGACAAGATTGTCAAGCATATCAAGTACACGAAACACTGGCTTGACAAGGCAAACAGTAATTTCCAGGACAAACAGTTTTCGGATGGCAGTGTGGTTTTGAATCTCGCGCGGGCCGAGCTTACGGCTGCGTGGGAAGAAGCTATGCAGATCAAAGCCCAGATGGTTTCGAAAATACCACAGAAGGCAAAATCCAACTGGAAGCCTATTTCATCGCTTGGGCTTCTTGCAAGTGGTTTTCTAATTGCTTTCCTCATGATCAAATTTACGCCCTCGCAGGTTCCGGAACCCGGAAGGATACACCAGGTTGTGGCGCCTGTATCTATAGAACAGACGATGACAGAACAGAATATACCTGAGGAAGCACCGGCTATTGAAGAGGTTGGAACTGAAGTAGTGGAAGAACAGCCGGCTGTTGTGGAAACAAGTGTGCCCGTACCCAAAAAAGTTTCTGTAACAAAGAAATCAAACGCAGTGAAAATACAGAAGACAGTAAATCAGAGCGAACCTGCAAAAGTAGATTTGAAAAAAGCTGTTGAAAAGACAGTTGTTGCCGTTACCGTAATAGCAGAACCTGAAGTTTTACCATACACGCCTGTCGGTAATTCTTCCATGAGGAACAGGTCAACGCAGAAAGAAACGCAGAAATCATCCGGACTTGAGCAGAATGAAATCATCGAGCTTTTCAAAACTGCCGAGAGTTCACTTCAAAGATAGCACAAAAATAAAAACTGAAATATCCGAACGGCCCGGCAAGGGCCGTTTTTTATTTGTTATGCAATCAATGGAATTCTGAATGATCTTTTTTTTGATTTAGTTTACTGGAATAAACCTGATCGAGTGTATTGATTGAGCAAATAATGTATAATTTAAACATCCAACAAAAACATGGAAGAAGGTGGTTCGAATGGATCAATTACCACCTCTGGATAAATTGTTCAGCGGTTCCCGGAACAGAAAACAGCTCGAGGCGCTGAGACAGCAGATTTCAAAACAAGCGGCAAAAAGCGCTTCGAATACCGGCTCTCAAAAAGCTGACCGGAGCGCGGATGCAACATTTATCCAAAAGAATCTTCAGACAGGCAGACAGGCCGGCGCGGAACAACAGGTTAACCTGCCGACCTATGCAGATGCGGAAAAAACATATCCTCGAAAACCGATGAGCATGGTTTCGAAATATGAGTGGGTAAATCTTTTTTCAAGAGCCACTAACAAAGATGTTTATGACAGGCTTGTGGAAGATGAAGAAAGGATCAAAGAGCTTACCCGCGGAGTAAAAGAAAAGGTGGCGGTTCTTTTTGCGGATATAAGAAGTTTCAGTTATATTTCAAGCACTATGCCTCCGGACAGAGTTTTCACTTTGTTAAATATATTTTTAAATGAAATGATCGATGTGGTAAGAGATCGAAATGGCGGTTACATTGATAAGATAATAGGCGATTGCATCATGGCATACTTCGGATTGCCGTACCCTACAGCCTGTTCGGAGAAGGCGATAAAGACGTCGATTGATATGCAGAAGCAGATGCCCTTGGTTAATGATTTGCTCGAGGCGAGAGGGTTGCCGCGGCTGAGCATCGGGATAGGTTTGAACACGGGAGATGTCCGGGCGGGATTTACGACTACTGAAAAGGAGATAAGCGGGTTCACGATAATCGGGGAGGCCGTTAATCTTGCCGCCAAGCTTGAGGGAATAGCCGGTCCCGGTGAAATAGTTGCGGGATATAATACCATGAGAGAGGTCGGCAAAGAATATAAAATGCAGGAACATGAGTTGAAGGTCAGGATAAAAAACGACCGGGGAGAATTCAAGGAATATCCGGCGTTCAGGATATTATGGGACTGAGAATACTCAATAGCACTTTCAATAATTTCTGAATTGAATTAAAATAAGCCCATGGGAATAGCACAAACATTCAGTACCCCGGTTCCGCCGATACTGGTCAACCCGTCTGTTATCGAGAAAGTTGTCAAGAAAAAGACAGGCGGTGTCGAAAAGCCGACCCGTTCCATGGCGCAGATAATGATTCCTTCTTTGCTTCCTGTTGAAGTTCAACTTAGCAGGGAGCATCTTAAAGCATTGAAGGATGAGATTTCCGCCGCTGAAGATGTGTTGCACAACGTATATGAGGATATAGATCTTTTCTCCGCAAGGCAGGCTGCTCTCAATGAAATAACGATGTTGCTTGTCAGGATGAGAAATTGCGTTGATGAACTTTCGATAGGCGTTATAGGCAGAGAAGCGATCAGGGGTGAAATAGACCTGCTGAAAAAACAGGTGGATTATATAATAGATACTGCCGAACATCGGTCCGTACCTGTCCTGAAGCCCTTCCAGAAACTGGTTGTTTTTCCCGGAGACGATGAAAACAAAAATCAGGCCGATGTGGTTTTCATCGTTGACAGATCCACAGATATGAAAAAAGACATCGGAATGCTGAGAAAAACCGTTCATGTTTTGTACCGGGGGCTACAGAATCGTGGTGTAGATGTGATGATGGGGCTTCAGACGTATGAGCGTAATTCCCAGCCTTCAGGCCCATTGAGATCAGAAATAGGTGAATTTATATCGGACATAGAATCAATTTATTTTAACGGAAAGACAAGAAACTCTCTAACTGCAATAAAAGAGGCGCTCACCGATCAAAGTTTCAGGCCGGGTTCTTTCAAGTTCCTGATACTGTTCACCGATGATGAGGCTCACGATGATTATGGTGCCGCTCGGGATGATGTTGCCGAGCTTGCGAGAAATTCAGGAGCGGCAATATTTGCTTTGAGTGAGAATGAGCATTTGACGGGATTGCCCATAGCTGTTTATGAATCTCTTGCAAGGCAGACCGGCGGGAATTATTTGAATATGAGCGCGGTTCCTTATGAAGAAAATATGAGCAGGATTGCTTCTAATATAGTCGAATTCATGATGAAGCGAGGTGCAAGTGTATCGGTGACCTCGGACAGATTAATCCATATCGGCCCGGAATCGTCGGACAGGTTGACTGTGAGGTTTCCTGAATTGACATCGGAAGGCATAGGATTGAAAGATCTTCCGCTGGGAACAGCAGACGATTTTTCGAAAGCGCTGGAGAGTATTGATAAAGCCCTCGATAAAATCACGATGGATAGAAATGACAAAAATATACTTCAGAATTATCTTAACCGTATCCTTGGATTTTTTGACAGCATCAGGGTGTTCAAGCTGGATTTCACGATTTAGAAAAAATTACTTTTTGAGATATTCGTTGAGTATTTTCGATTTCCCCTCGAAAAGGGCTCGTTTTGCGCCCTGCCGGGTGTTTTGCTTGAGCAGCGTTTTTTCAATCTTATCTATTGTCCGTCTTTTTTCGTTTGCCCATTCGGGCGCAATCAGGACATCCGCCGGCCCGTCCGCGGTAAGCCTCTGAATTATCATGTTTTCATCCAGCCTTTCCAGGTATTCGACCACAAACTTAACATATTTATCAAAACTGAAAAGTGAAATCTCGCCATTTTCATACATTTTTTCGAGAGGGGTGTTTTTCAGAATATGAAGCAGGTGAATCTTTATGCCGTCAATGCCCAGGTCAGATACAAGATCGGCTGAATCTAACATCATTTCTTCAGATTCGCCCGGGAGACCGAGTATTACATGCGCGCATATTTTGATATTGTCATATTTTTTGATTCTCTCAACAGCGTCAATAAATGCCGCGACATCGTGCTTCCGGTTGATTTTATCGAGAGTAATGTCATGAGCGGATTGCAATCCCAGTTCAATCCATGTCTCCCGTTTTTTACCTATCCCGGCAATCATTTCAATTGTTTCATCAGGAACGCAATCCGGCCTTGTTCCAATGGAAATGCCTATAACATCCTGTGGGTTGATCGCTTGAAGGTATAGTTCCCTGAGTTTCTCGACGGGAGCATATGTATTTGTATAAGCCTGGAAATACGCTATAAATTTTCTTGCTTTGTACCTCCGGGCCATAGCCTTCATGCCGTTATCAATCTGGTCGGCAACAGGTAGCAAGTCTTTGCGGGTGTTCATGCTGAATCCCTTGTTGTTGCAATAGATGCAACCGCCTTTCCCGAGATGTCCATCACGATTCGGGCATGTAAAACCGGCGTCAATCGAAACCTTATATACTTTGCAACCGTACTTTCCAGTGAGATATTCGCTGAATGATCTATATCTTTTCATGTCGCTGTCATTTCCATCTGTTTAATTGCTCCACCGAATAGTATAACGTATTAAAAGGAAATATGAATTGTAGAGAGACCGGTTTTTAACAACAATGGAATGCAGAGTATTTGACAGCCAAATAAGTGTCTGTCAAAATTTGCTGAGTTTGAAAATATCTGTGATGTAAGCTATCTGGATAAATAAACAAATTGATGATGAGGGTTGTATGCAGATATTAGTAAATTTGATACTTCTTTTCCTGGGAATTGCGTTGCTTGTATTTTCCGCAAGGCTTTTCATATCTTCTTCGTGTGTGATAGGAGGATACTACCTCAGGCTTCCATCATTCATAATCGGAGTGCTGATAATAGCAATAGGAACTTCCGCGCCTGAAGTGGTTACATCTTTTGCTGCTGCCGCAACCGGAAACGGTGCTCTGGTGATACCTAATGTATACGGGACGATAGTAGCAAATATCTGTCTTGGAATAGGAGTGGCAAGTCTTGTTTATTATGTGGTATCTACGATCCAGAGGAATGGGAAAAGCAAACAGAAAGAATATAAAAAAGAATCTTTAAAAGAAAATATTATTAATCGAATTGCTTTTCTGAGAATGATTTCAGCTTACTTCAGGTTTTCGAATTATATTCAGGAAAATGTTGAGGCTCATCCTGATTGCAGTACTGACAGGGCGTACACGGAGCATCTTGATAAACAAAAGAAATACCCTTCTGATGTGATCATTTTCGAGAGGATCGACAATGTTCACATCCCGTTCATGCTTGCATCGGTATTGGTTCCTGCGATAATGCTCATTGATAAAAAGCTTACTCTGCTTGAAGGAGGCTGCCTGATAATGCTGTTTATCGGTTACATTATCCCGATACTGATCGAGCAGGCAAGGAAGACAAGAGAATGTAAAACAGATTTAAGAGACAACTTCAGTGATGCAATAAAAGAATTCGGGATCGGCAAACAGAACAGACCGTTCAAATGGGTGTTCGGATTTTCGATATTTGTTTTTGCCTCCTCTCTTTACCTTTTGTATATATCAGGACCTTTCATAATCGAACAGATACTGGAGCTTTCAAAGAATACTGGGCTCGACAGTGATGGGCTTACGGGATTCATAGTTGCGCTTGGAACCTCGGTGCCGGAGATCGCAGTGGCATGCGTGGCGGCCTCGAAAAACAATATAGATATGCTTATGGGAGACATACTGGGCTCTAACATATTCGATGCTCTCGTGATTCCCTCAATATGTGTGTTTGCGGTTCCGGCCGCAACCGGTTTAACGGTAACATCGCTTGGCCTGTATTTGATAATGCCGTTTTGCATTGTGATAAATCTTATTGCATTTGCTGTTCTGCTAGACAGGAGACTGTCGCTGGCCGAGATGCTGCTGCTTGTTTTTGTATATGGAATATTCGCCCTTAAGCTATTTATATAAAATATTGCAGTCGATAAGGGGATGAGCGTTTCTTATGAGTTCTCAATCGAGAATTGCCGAACTGAATGATGAAATCCAGGTATTGTCTTTTAATCTGGCGGATGAGCTCGATACTCTAAATTTCCATTCTTCAAGAGAAGCCGTTAAGGATCTCCAAATAAAAGCTTTCAGAATTGCAGACAGTTTGAAGCATAAGATAAATGATCTCTTGCACAATCTCAGCAATCAGGGGTATGAGGAGGAAATTGAGGAAGCGCTTGAGATGAATTCTCTTCTGGAAGTTCTTATGAGGTGCTCAATCGAGCCTGAGAGTTTCGGTAATTTCGTCAAAAGCCTGATACCCTTGATTGCGCTGCTGAATAAATGGGGCGAAAACGGCCCGGTGGGGATTTGAAAAGAATCATTAATATTGTGTGTGAAACATCAAACAATAGTTATACTTATTGAGTCGCTTCGGTGAAATCAGTTAGTTACAAATAGTATAAATGTCCTGATTGAAGGGACAGCAAATCAACATATCGGTGATGCTCAAATGAAGTTTGCAATACTATCAATGCTGGACGGAGCTTTTGATCCTTACTGGCGGGACATTGAGGCAGGGGTTCGTAATGCGGCCAAAAATTTCGATAGTGAAATCGAATACATGGCTCCGAATGATGTCTTGACTGAAAAGGAAATATCGCTCTGGCAGCTGAGAGCCGTGGAACAGTTGCTTAAAACAGATGGCATTGAAGCTGTTGCTGTTGCAATGATGAATTACGAGAAAGCGGTCTCCGCAATAAAGAAGTTGGTGGATGCAGGGATTCCGGTAATAACCTTTGATACTGATGCGCCGGATTCCGGGAGGTCTTTTTTTGTTGGCACCAACAATGAACTGGCAGGGAAAACTTGCGCTTATCAGATAGCGAAGTTTATGAATTTTTCAGGCGGCCTGATAATCGATACGCCTTCGCTCGATGTTTACAGTTGCGTGGAAAGGCTCAGCAGTTTTAAAGAAGTTATAAACAGATACGAAAAAATCCACATAGTGAAAACGGTTTGTGGTGAAGAGAATTCAGAAAAAATGAAAGAGGCGGCACAGGTTACAGCGACTGAGTACCCGGAGCTGAAAGGTATTTTCTGTACAACCGGGACAACTGCCAGATTTAACGCCGAAGCGATCGAAAAAGCGGGGAAAGCGGGAGAAGTGAGTATTGTCTCGTTTGATGCGGATCCCTATGTCATGAGGTATGTTGAAAAAGGGATTATTGATCTGACTATAGCGCAGCGGCCATATACAATTGGATTCAGGGTCGCCGGATATTTGAATGAAATAGCAAAAAGAGGTATAGAAACGGTTCGAAAAAGCATTCCTGAAAACGGGATAATAGACACCGGAATTCAGACAATAACAGCAGGAAATATTAAGAATTATGTGGAATCATTGAGACGGCAGGGCCTTTCTGTAGATTTTTGATTATGATTATAAGGTACTTGCTAAGGAAGAATTTATATGCTAATTTTAAACCACTCATGATTCCGAAAAGAGCATTAATAGCAATTCGGAGGGAGATCTGTGACAGACAAAAAAATTGATTTATTATCAGATGTAGATATGACCATCAGTGTCGAGTTGGGCCGTACTGAAAAGCTTTTCAAGGACATACTTGCAATGAAGCCGGGAACGGTAGTTGAGCTCGATACGAATACGGGCGACAGAATTGATTTTCTGGTAAACAAAAAACTGGTTGCCCGTGGAGAAGTGATGGTTCTTGACGGCAAGTACGCTCTCCGTGTAACAGACATAGTTGGTTCTATCCCGGAAGCAGTTAACGAGGCACTCAAAGGGCAGATGGATTAACTCAATAGAGAATCTGCCTGTGAGAACTACTGATGCGTGATCAGGTTAATATCCGGGTTAAAGCAGGAAGAGGCGGCGACGGAATCGCCAGTTTCAGGCGAGAGAAGTTTGTTCCCCGGGGCGGACCGGACGGCGGCGACGGCGGTAGAGGAGGGAACGTTGTTCTTGTCGCCAGAGACAAACTTTCTTCACTTGATATCCTTAGAAACAACTCAATGTATAAAGCAGAATCTGCTCAACCTGGCGAGGGTTCCAGAAAGTTCGGTCGCAATGGAGAAGACCTTGTTATTGGTGTGCCATCAGGCTGCTCGGTTTTCGATGCGGAAACAGGTGCCTTGATAGGAGATTTGATTGACCTGAATCGGGAACTGATTGTTGCATACGGAGGCGACGGTGGAAGAGGCAATTGTCACTTTGCAACTCCTCAGAACAGAATCCCTCAACGATGCGAACCAGGGTTGCCCGGTCAGGAACGAGAGATAAGAATAATTTTAAGTATTCCTGCGGATGTAGGAGTGGTGGGGCTTCCGAATTCCGGTAAATCGTCGTTAGTCAGTGCATTAAGCAGGTCCAAAACAGTTATCGATGACTATCCTTTCACAACCCGCCAGCCATATCTCGGCACTTGCAGAGTAGATCCGACTATGCAATTCAGAATTATCGATCTGCCTGCTCTTGTTGAGGGTTCCCACGAAGGACGTGGCGTTGGAAATGATTTTCTCAATCATCTGAAGAGAGTTTCCGTGATTGTGTTTATGCTGGACGCGGCTCAGCCTGACGGCATCGAACTCGAGAAACAGTTCGATGTGTTATTTGACGAGATAAAAAAATATAACCCTGAATACGTGAAAAAAAGAATAATTGTGCTTATAAATAAGATAGATTCGGTCGCGAAATTGAAAAATATTGATATGACCGGGAGACCTGAAATATCGGTTCTTAGTATATCCGCTACAACTGGTGAGGGAATTGAGGAATTAACTGGGACTATTGCAGAAAGTTTGGAGTCGGAGAAAAAATGGCGAGAAAGTCGAGAAAAGTGAAAAAAATAGTAATAAAAATTGGCAGCAGGGTTTTAACAGGATCCGGCGGTAAAATAGATGATTTTTTCCTCGAAAGATTTGTCGGGGATATTGCCGAGTTGCACAAGAAAGGTTTCGACATAGTTCTTGTTTCATCAGGGGCCATAAGAACCGGCGCTCCGATTTTGAAACTGGATCTTACAAAGGTCGGCATTTCACAGAAGCAGGCGGCTGCGGCTGTCGGGCAGGGATTGTTGATTGCAAAATATAATGAACTTTTCAGCAGGCACAATATTACCGTCGCGCAGATTTTGCTGACTCCGGATATTGTGAACGAAAGGCAGAAGTATTTGAATGCCAGAAATACGCTTCGAACACTGATCGATATGAAGATCATTCCGATTGTTAATGAGAATGACACGATATCTTACGAAGAAATCAAATTCGGTGACAATGATAAGTTGTCTGCAATAACAGTATTGTTAATCGAGGCCGATGTACTGATAAATCTATCCGATGTGGTTGGGCTGTGCAGTGATGATCCTCAGCTTTGTGAGCGAGTTAACCTTGTCAATGAAGTGAACGAGATAACCCAGGAGATTATCGACAGGGCGAGAGGCCCAAGGCTTAACGGGGGTGGAACCGGGGGGATGGCTACAAAAATCGAAGCCGCCCAGATTGCGATGGAATGCGGAACAAAAATGATTATCGCCGATGGCCGGGAACCGAATATCATCAAAAGAATTCTGGATGGCGAGAAGATCGGAACCACTTTTGTTCCTCATGATTCGGGATTGAACAGCAGGAAGAAATGGCTTGCGTTCGGTTGCCAGACGGAAGGCAGGATTTTTGTTAACGACGGGGCAAAGCTGATGATAATGACCAAAGGCAAAAGCTTGCTTCCGAGTGGGGTCATAGGTGTGGACGGGAATTTTGATCATGGCACCTGTGTCGAGGTTTGCGGTGAGAACCAGAGGATTTTCGCCAAGGGGCTTTCGAATTATTCTTCCAATGAAATTGTGAGGTTGCAGGGAAAGCAATCCAGCGAGATAAACAAATTGCTGGGCTTCAAAATATCGGATGTGATAGTTCACAGGGATGATCTGGTTTTAATATAATCCACTGAGAAATTGCCGTTTTTTTAATCAAGCAAACAAATATTTCCATATAAATTGCTTCGATAATTTATTTCTGCTACAAAGTAATTGAGTAAATCCGCATCGGGGAATGATGATATGGCTACGAAAAAAAGAAATGTTGTTGATATGGCGGGTGAGGCAAGAGCTGCTGCTCTTGAGTTGTCGGGATTGAGCAATGTTAAAAAAAGGCTGGCGCTCAAAGCAATGGCTGGAGCAATCCGGACGAACTGTAAAAAAATCCTCAAAGCCAATGAGCTTGATGTTAAGGAAGCAAAAAAGCTTGTTGTTAAGGGAATTATTACAGAAGCTATGCTGAAAAGACTGATGCTCGACAAAAGCAAGGTTGAAGGCATGGCCGTGGGTATCGAAAGCGTGGCAAAGCTGCCGGATCCTGTCGGCAGGGTGATAAGCAGAATGGAGATGGATAAAGGTCTTGTTCTCGATCAGATCACGTGTCCCATTGGTGTTATCGGGGCGATATTTGAATCGCGGCCCGACGTGGTGCCTCAGATCGCTTCGCTTTGCCTGAAATCGGGGAATGCTGTTATCTTCAAGGGAGGAGCGGAAGCGTCCAGATCGAACAGGGTGCTGCATGAGATTCTTTCACAGGCTTCGCAGGAAGTGAAAGGTGTTCCTGCCGGTTGGGCGCAGCTTATAGAAACAAGGGAGCAGGTGAAGCAGGTTCTGGCGCTTGATGAGTATATCGATCTGCTTGTCCCGCGCGGTAGCAATGAATTCGTGAGATTTATCAAAGACAATACACGGATTCCTGTTCTGGGGCATGCCGACGGTATTTGCCATGTTTTCATAGATAAAAAAGCAAAAATGGATCTTGCTCTCGCTATTGCGATAGATTCGAAAATCCAGTATCCGGCGGCATGCAATGCGGCGGAAACTTTGCTTGTTCACAAAGACATCGCGGGAGCTTTTATTCCGGAAATAGTGAAATGGTATAAAGAGTATGGAGTCGAAGTCAGGGGATGCAGAGAAACTAGAAAAGTAGCAAAAGGAATAAAAGCGGCTGTCGAAAAGGACTGGAAGACCGAGTACCTCAATATGATTATATCGATAAAAATTGTCGAGGATTTGAATCAGGCGATAGATCATATTAACAGATATGGATCAAAACACACGGATACTATAGTCACAGAATCAAAGAAGACAGCGGGTGTTTTCATGAAATCGGTTGATTCCGCATGTGTTTTTCACAATGCATCGACAAGGTTTTCAGACGGCTTCAGGTTCGGCAAGGGCGCCGAGATAGGAATCAGCACGAACAAAACGCATGCAAGGGGCCCGGTCGGTCTGGAAGGACTTATCATATACAACTACAGATTGCATGGGAGCGGACAGATTGTTGACGACTATTCGGGTCCGAAAGCAAGGAAATTCACGCATAAAAAGCTTAAATAGCAGCTTATTTCTGAATATGTACAGGTAGGTTCGGACGAGTTTTTGCGTTATGGGATGCCGGGTGAATGATTATGGGGAATGAAGAAAAATACAGGATAGTTGCAAGGAACAAGAGAGCATATTTCGATTATGAAATATACGATAAATTCGAGGCGGGTATAGTTCTGACCGGTTCGGAAATAAAATCGCTGAGAAACGGCTCGGTTAATATTTCAGAAGGATATGTTCGCATCATTGACGGAGAGGCGTTGCTGATGCAGGCGAAGATAGAGAAATACAAGCAGGGAGGAAAGGCATTCAACCATGAGCCTTTCCGGAAAAGGAAACTGTTGTTGCACAGGAGAGAAATTGATTCGATAGCCGGAAGGGTGCAAAGACGCGGGCTGACAATTTTGCCTCTGAAGGTTTATCTCAAAGGGAATCTGGCGAAAGTTGAAATCGGGCTGGCAAAAAACAAGAAAAAATATGATAAAAGACAGGACATTATAAAAAAAGAGCATGAAAAAGAGGCGGGACGAATTTTAAAAATTCGATCACGTTGAGTTTCGTACTGGGGGAATGAAAAAAAACAAGGAAGGGGGGCGTAAGGGTTCGACGGGGTTTCTACAATCCTACTGTTGCAAGCCGAGTTGTCCGCAACCTCGTTAAAAAGGCGGAACTTACAAATTAAGTGCAAACACAGAATTAGCTCTCGCTGCATAAGTCAGCGACGTCGGCCTGATTTCACCGATCGGATCTGGACCCGGCGACGCTAGATCGGATGCCGTCTCTCGACTCCCGTTATTGAGACGAAAGACTTTCGGGATAGGTAAAACGATACCCGGTTCGCAGGGGATTGATTTACCGAATTTCAAATAGCGAACTAAGCTTGTAGATATGGTTTGATTGGATTCTTCGGACGCGGGTTCAATTCCCGCCGCCTCCATCCCTCAGGCGAAATGACAATTAATCAATTCAAAAAAAATATTGGCGTAAAGGCGAGTTTTGTTTCTTCGTGCATTTTTTTGATTCTATCTTTGTGCGTGTCCGCATCGGCGTCGGTAGAAGGACCCGAAATTGATTTTCAAAAAATCAGCGAAAACAATGCTGCCTATTTGACATTTGAATTTTCAGGCGGCATCGAAGTCAAGTCTTTCTATCTATCTAACCCCGAAAGGCTTGTAATTGATGTAACTGGTGCATATTTCGCTTCTAAAAAGAAAAACATAACGGTCAACTCGGATTCTATATCGGCTGTCAGGATTGCTCAGAACCAGAGAGATCCTGATATTGTCAGGATTGTGTTTGATCTGACGAAAAAGAAGAAAATGAACCTTGAAGTTGACAGAGAGAACGGGAAAATCAAGGTGTATGAAAATGCCACGATCCCATTCCCGGAATATTCGATAAAAAAATATTATAACAGGGTTGAAATCAAACTTCCGTTCAAAGCGGTACCACAATATTCCAGCGAGATTGTTCAGGATCCGCCGAGATTTGTGCTGGATTTTCCGAATTATTCGACAAAACAGAATCTCATTGAGAAGAGTATAAACGAAGGTCTCGTATCAGGCATAAGAATATCACGTTTTAAGACAGACCCTGATGTTACGCGATTTGTTGTGGAAACCAGGTTGCCTGCGGAAATAACGCTTACGACTCAGAACAAAGGCAGAACGATTTTGTTGACGGTTTTTCAATCGTCTTTATACAAGCAGGTTATTGCGGTGGATGCAGGGCATGGCGGGAAGGATCCGGGAGCGCAGAAGGGTGGGATAGATGAAAAAGATATAAATCTGGATGTCGCAATGAGGCTTAAAAAGCTGCTGGAAGCGGCTGGCGTGAAAGTTGTCATGACACGGACGAAAGACGAATATGTCCTGTTGAAGGAAAGAGCATCCATCGCAAATCGCGCAGGCGCGAAGTTGTTTATAAGTATTCATGCAAACGCACTGGAAAATCATGAGAAAAGGCTTCATTGCAGGGGCGCGCAGATGATGCATTATTCCGGCAGCAGCAAAAAATTTGCTCAAACTGTTATGAAAGAACTGGTCGGCGCTGAAGCGCTGACGGATTTTGGGACGTTCGAAAGAAAGAATCTTGTGGTGCTGAAAGAGACTCGGATGAAAGCAGTTCTTGCCGAACTGGCATTCATGACACATCCGGATGACATGGAATTGCTTAAAAACGATATTTTTAAAGAGAATGCGGCAAGAGGATTATACAACGGTCTACAGGAATACCTTGGAGAAAAGGGAGAAAGGCTTGCCGCGATTGAATTGCCGGTGGAATTAATGGCGCATTTGCCCAAGAGACCGTATGAACAGACATACTTTGCTTCGGGCAACGTATTGACGGATGATTTTAAATTGTCGGAAGATAGTGCAGGTGTGTTTCTTGAGCCGCTGGAACCTGAATTCGACCAGGAATGGTTGTTTATTGAGGAAGGTATAACGCATGAATTCGGAGAATCGCCGCAGAGTTCCTCTGTCCCTTCCTGTCCAAAGATTAAAAAATCCGATATGGCTTCCTTGATAGTGGGAGAATGAACATTTGTTTGTTTTGTTATCTCTCCACATGATATCATGCCCTCATTTAGTATTAACAGACCTTTCCATAACTCGGTATCATAGGATATAATATTCGGATTAAATTATGTGAGATGATATATGCAAAAATCGGAAAAGCTAGTTCAGCCAATGTTATTATGCATACAGGAGTTAGAAAACCTGAAGTCCCAGGCTCGACCGATCCTAGAAAAAATAAGCATGGGTGAGATAGGAGAAGGTTTTGTACATGATATCAGGGGGTTCCTCTCGAATTTCGATAAAATTAAGAGTGTTTTCGAAAATCTTCCGCTGGAAAACGGCGAACCTGCCGTTCAAATAAGCGAAAAAGAGAGAAAAGAAGCTCTTGAAATTATGCCTCAACTGATATCCTGTCTGGAAGAAGTTGTTGAAGTTCATCGGATAATGATTGAGGCATTAAAAACAAATATTCAACAGAGCAGTGATCGAATGCATGTGATAGGAAAAGCTAAAAATATATTTGATAAGTTTGTAAAAGCGCCTAAACAGGACCCAAAATTCTTCGATAGAAAGGGCTGATAGAACTTCTGTTTTTAATTATTCTATATTGACATCATATATAAATTAATATAGATTAGTTTGAGTTTCCGAATATTCTTTTGGAGGAAATCTGTGCTCAACCAATTTTTCTCAAGCGTTCAGTACATCGCAACAAGGAAGGCTCTTGATGCAGCGGCATTGAGACAAAAAACGATATCGAACAACATTGCCAATGTTGATACCCCGCATTACAAACGAAGCGAAGTTAATTTCGAAGATGCTTTCAAGCAGGCGCTGGAAAAGAATCCCAGGAGGCTTGTGGGATTCAAAACAGACCATCAGCACTTCGATATTAATTCACATACGGATATAAATTCAGTTCAGCCGACCATATGGAGGCAGAACGACACTTTCAGCCGTGCAGACGACAATAACGTTGATATAGATGTCGAGATGGCGGAACTTGCCAAAAACCAACTGATGTTTAATGCCCTGATTGAAGGCTTGAACAGGAAAATGAGCGAATACAAGAAAGTTATCAAAGGGCAGGGGTAAGGGTAAAAAATGTATACCAATTCAATTTTTACATCGATTGATGCAAGCGCTTCCGGTCTGACGGCTCAAAGGCTGCGGATGGATCTGATTGCGGGTAATATCGCTAATGTTGATACTACCAGGACTCCCGAGGGTGGCCCGTTCAAAAGGCAGCTGGCGGTTTTTGCCTCCAAAACAGATCTGACGATGCGCAAATTCCCGTTCATGCCGATGAAAATCAAAACCGAAATGCAGCATCCCGGAGATGGTGTGAAAGTTCTTGAAGTCATGAAGGATCCATCGGCACCGAGGCTTCGTTATGAACCCGGTCATCCGGATGCAAATAACGAAGGGTATGTCGCATATCCCAATGTTGATGTTGTCAAAGAGATGGTCGATATGATATCCGCTTCAAGGGCTTATGAAGCAAATATCACCTCGATAAATTCCGCGAAAAACATGGCGCTGAAAGCCATGTCGATCGGTAAGTAAAAAAGAATTGAAGCCAAGAGGGTTGAATAAATGGATATAGATTTCACACAGTCAGTCGGGCCGATAAGACCGAGTTCGCCTCATGTGTTCGAGACCGATAAGGTGCAGATCGGGGATCAGAATTTCGGAGAAATGCTGAAGTCGGCGATCGAGAAAGTTAACAACCTTCAAGTGGAGTCGAATAACCAGATGTACAAAATGGCTCTGGGTGAAGTTCAGGATATTCATGAAGTAATGATAGCGATGGAAAAAGCAAGCATTTCTATGCAGCTTACAATGGAAATTCGAAATAAAGTCATCGAAGGATTTAATTCCTTGATGAAAACGGCAATGTAAACTTTAAAACTCAGGGGACCTGCGAATGAAAGAACGGCTTGAAAAACTGAGAGACAGCGCGGTCGAGTTCTGGGACAAGCTTAATAAGCAACAGAGAATTATTCTGGCTGCGGTCAGCGGTGTGATTCTTCTCGGAATCGTTGCGCTTGTTATCGGGCTGATTGTTCGAGGCGGCGGCCCAAACATGGAAAATCTTTTCACTCAGTTAGAGGCGGAAGATGCCAACGCAATTGTAACCGAGTTGAAAAAAACCAATACGCCGTATGAGCTGTCTGATGGCGGTAAGGCAATACTGGTTAACAAGCGGGATGTATATGAGAAAAGACTCGAGCTTGCAGCCAAAGGCCTTCCGACAAGGGGTACTGTCGGCTATGAGCTTTTTGATGCCACTCAACTCGGCATTACCGATTTTACGCAGAAGGTTAATCTTCGGCGTGCGGTAGAAGGCGAATTGTCACGCACCATAATGGGGCTTGAAGCGGTTGAACAGGCTCGTGTCATGGTGGTTCAACCCGAACCTAGCCTGTTTGTCGTAAGCGAAAAGGAACCTACTGCTTCTGTCGCTATTAAGCTGAGAGAAAAAGAGGTTTTGAGCGAGGAACAGGTCAGGGGGATTGTTCATCTTGTAGCTTCGTCGATCGAAGGGCTCGATCCCAAGAATGTTATAGTCGTGGACTCGGAAGGAAACATACTTTCCGAATTCGACGAGAAACAAAGGCTCGCGGAAAAACTGAAGCTCTCGGAGTTGCAGTTAAGGCATAAAAAACTTCTTGAAGATATCTATCAGAAGAAAATATTCACAGCCCTTTCGAAAGTTTTCGGAGAGGAAAACTGTGTCGTCATAGTATCGGTAGAGCTGGATTACGATGTCAGGGAAACGGAAGATGAGATTTACTCTCCCGTGGTCGGCGACAGCGGGATAGTAAGGTCCGAGCAGCTTATCGAAGAAAAATATCTTGGTACGGGAACCGTCCCCGAAATCGGAGTTCCCGGAACGACATCGAATATCCCCGGCTACAAAGGGCTTGCCGAGGGTAATGCCGAATACGTCAGATCGGAAGAGTTAAGAAATTTCGAGATCACAAGAAGGATAGACAGGGCAAAGAAGAACCAGGGCGATATCAGGAGAATGTCTGTTTCAGTAATGCTGAATGATGATATCAGCTATGGAGACGACGGCGAATCATACCTTACTAGAAGGAGAATCACCGAGATACGTGACAATGTTATGCGCGCGGCGAATATCGATGAGACCCGGGGCGATAAGGTATCGGTTATCCCGATCAAATTCAGGCCGGGCGTAGATGGGCCGAAGGCGGAATACGAATTCAATGAAAAGATGGCCCGTGTGAAATTCTGGACTTTTCTCGGGCTGATCATTGCATCGATAATTGCGGTTCTGATCCTTGGAATAATGGCGCTGAGGTCATCGGTTATAAAGGAAGAGATTCCCGAAGAGCCGGAAGAGGATGATGATTATCTGGAAGAAGCGATACCGGTGGAAGAATTGCTTGTTCCGGAGCTCAGTGACGAGCAGCGCACCAGAGAGAAGATGAAAGACGAAGTGTTGAGAATGATAAACGACGATCCGGAAGGGGCGGCGCTTATCGTGAGATCATGGCTGTTTCAGGATGAATGATACATAAGATCGAGACATGTCTGTCGATTTAAGAACCTAACGGGAGCGGATGGCATGGCAAAGGAAGATAAACACAATGGCTTGAAGAAGGCAGCCATGTTGATGGTTGCACTTGGGCCGGAGATCGCATCAGAAATATTCAAGCATTTGTCGGATAACGAGATCGAGAGGATGACCCTTGAGATCGCCAGTCTGAATAAGCTGACGCCTGGAATGAAGTCCGATGTGCTTGAAGAATTCTACAACATGGCGATGGCCAAAGAGTATATTCTCGCAGGTGGAATTGATTATGCGAGAGAAGTGCTCGAAAGGGCGCTTGGAACAGGGAAGGCAATGGACGTTATCAACAGGCTTTCCACTTTCCTGGATGTCGCTCCGTTCGATTTTGCAAGGAAGACTGACCCCAATCAGTTACTGAATTTCATTCGCAACGAACATCCGCAGACAATCGCTCTCATTCTTTCATATTTGCAGTCACAGCAGGCTTCGTATGTGTTGAAAGCGCTGAACGATCCGGCTCTGCAAGTTTCCGTAACGAAGAGAATCGCACTTATGGACAGGACAAGTCCCGAAGTTATTAAGGAAGTAGAAAAAGTGCTGGAGAAGAAGCTTTCTATGGTGCTTTCGCCTGAATACACGGAGGCCGGCGGAATAGGCGGAATAGTAGAAATTCTTAACCGGGTGGGTAGAAAGACAGAATCCGAAATCATGGACAAGCTTTCGGAAGAGGATCCGGAACTCGCCGAAGAGATCAAAAAGAGAATGTTTGTGTTTGAGGACATCATTAAAATTGGCGACAGGGATATCCAGCAGGTTCTGCGACAGGTTGAGAGTTCTCAGCTTTCAACAGCGCTCAAAAATCAGAAGGAAGAAGTCCAGCAGAAAGTATTTGGAAATATGTCAAAAAGAGC
The DNA here is from genome assembly GCA_035380865.1 of bacterium. Lineage (GTDB taxonomy): Bacteria > UBP15 > UBA6099 > UBA6099 > UBA6099 > DAOSYA01. The sequence goes on along the minus strand of DAOSYA010000011.1, from coordinate 528 downwards.
TGCAGAAATGCTCAAAGAAGATATGGAGTATGCAGGGCCTGTCAGATTGCGTGAAATTGAAGAGGCTCAGCAGCATATTGTCAATACAATACGCGGGATGATTGAATCCGGGGAGATTGCGGATTACAGGTCAGAAGGCGGAGAAATGCTATAAAATTCGATTTGGATGGTTCAGGATGCGGATCATTAAATTAGAGGAAATAGAGAATAACACAGCAAAAATAATTCCCATGACTTTCGAGGAATTGCCGGGTGTTTTTTCGGCGGAATCTTCTGATGATTGTGAGGAAAACATTGCTGAGGCTGAAGAGAAGCAGGAAGAAATAAACCGGATTGACATGGAGCGGGTTCACAGGGAAGCTGCGGAACTTGTTCAGAACGGCAAGGATCAGGCAGCGGCTATTCTGCAACAGGCCAACCAGGAAGCCGAGCAGGTTCGCACTCAGGTTGACCAGGAAGCCGAGCAGATGCGCACTCAGATGGCCCAGGAAGCCGAGCAGAACAAGAAAGAGGCATACTCACAGGGAT
>DAOSYA010000010.1:0-59098 GCA_035380865.1 bacterium | reverse complement strand
CAATCCGGCGATGATCCCGGAGAGTTATCCGTTGCTCGGCAATCGGGATATAGCAACGATAAGGGACAGGGTGGAAGCGGACATGATGTGCCAGGCGCTGGTGCAGACGCGATCAGTGAAGCCGAGGGTGGTTGTTCTGAGGATCGTTCCGATATGGCGAAGCGGAGCGGAAGGAACGCTTTCGAAGTATATGCGTGGGGATGTGGTTCCGACTCTTCTGGGGTTCGATCCGATGTTTCAGATTATTTATGATGAAGAGGTTCTCGAAGCATTTGTGCTTGCGGTGAAAAATCCTGAAGCCGCGGGGAATTACAATATAGCCGGCAAGATATTCGTGCCGCTTTCAAAGCTGATCGATCACCTCGGAAAGATATCGATTCCCTTGCCGGAGTTTCTTGTTCATAAGAATGGGAAATTCATATGGTCGGACAATTTGAATTTTGATTTCAATTATTTGAAGTATCCGTTCTGTGTGGATGGCGCGAGAGCGAAAGAAGAGCTCGGATATGACCCTTACAAGGTTGAGTGATTGAAAATGGATGATTACAGGGATCTCGGGCTGAAAGATTTTTTTGACGGTACTGCTCGTGAGTTCATAAAAAACCGGATATTGGATTCCGATGCCGGGTTGTCCGAGGATGGTTATGACATGTTCGGAACGTCGCTCCGGACCATAACTGACGCATCAACTATTCTTTTGTTTTTATACAAAAACTATTTCAGGGTGGAGGCGGACGGATTCGAGAATCTCCCTGAAAACGGGCCGGGCCTTATAGTCGCGAATCATGCGCCGATACTGCCGTTCGATGCTTCAATGATCTTCATGGCGGCGCTGTTGGAGCCGGAGAAGCCACGTTTCGTAAGAACGATTATCAACAAGTCCATTTCCACGATCCCTTTTGCTTCCACGCTCATTTTGAGAGGCGGCCAGGTAATCGGCTGCGATGAAAATGTGAGGCAGGTTTTTAAAAATCAGAACCTGATTGTTGTTTTTCCGACAGGAGCCGAAGGTGACGTGCATACCATTTTCAATAAATACCATCTGGACAGGTTCACTGTGGGATTTATGGAATATGCGCTGAAGTTCAACACCCCGATAATTCCGACGGTGGTGCTGGGGTCGGAAGAGGCAGCGATGACGCTTGGAAAGATCGATTTGAATTTTCTGGGTTTCAAACACCTGCCTTTAACGCCGATATTCCCGTGGCTGGGGCTGGCGGGGCTTATTCCATTCCCTTCGAAATTCAGGATTCATTTTTCAGAACCGGTGGATTATTTTACGGAGAATTCAGAAAAGGTTGGAGAACCGGTTGTTGTAAGACATCTTGTCGATGACCTGCATGGCAGGATCAGAACACTGCTCGACGAGAAATTAGATTCTCAATTCTGAACGATGGCGCTGCAGGTTGAAGATCCCCATATCCCGATTTTTGCAGAGGCTGCTTCTTTCTGGAGCCTGCTGAACCGGTCTGCATGCAGTGTGTTGGGCGGGATGCTCATGGTTCTGGCGAGCCCCTTTTTGATCAGTTGTTCGTTGAGGAATATTTCCTTCTCATCCGACATGATGTAGACATAGCCAAGCAGTCTTCCGTATTTGTCTCTTTTCTCTGTGTCGAATTCGATTCTGGCAATTTGTCCTTCTGCAATGCTGCGAGTAAAACCAAGAGCTTCCTGCGCGCAATATTCGCCTTTGTGATCGGGACGTTCAATCTCCGGTGTGTCTATGCCGATGAGCCGGACTTTTTCCCTGCTTATTCCATAAATAACAACGATTGTGTCTCCGTCGATAACATGGACAACCGGGTATTTGTCATATTCCATAATATTACAGGAACAACAGAGGAAAAAAACTAAGCTCAGCAATGAGACTATTGAACAATGTTTAATGATATTGGTCCTGATATGATTATGGTTTTTTTGCATTTTCAGTTATCTGGAAATTGATTCCGCACTTGCGTGCTTCTTCAACAACGATGTCGGTTGAGACTCTTATGGAAAGAGGCTGTTCGCGTCTTTTTGCCCATGTATTGACTGAATTCCAGTAGTTGAATATTGAAGTGATCTGCCGGGGGTATTTCCCGGGGTTCATCCCGATGAACCTGACTTTGCTTTTTTGTGACAGCATTTCTTTCCATCTTTCAATCATGAGATAGTCGGGAGCGCCTTCGACGGAAGGCTCGAACGAAACGATTATTTCGTCGATGTCGAAGGGATATTTATTTATGAAATCTTTGACGAACCTGTATGAATTGTAGCTGGGAGACGGCACCCAGAGCGGTATGGTGGTAGATTGGAGGCACTGCGATGGAGCGATAAAGCTCCCGGAATGAACGTAGCAGTATTGAGGCCTTTTGCCTTCTCTCCTCGCGCATCTCACGAAGAGCTGGGACACCAGTTGATTGATTCTGTACAGGTCGTCGGTGAAAAGCTGGCAGATATTTCGTCTGTGGCTGTTCGCTGAATTGACAAGCGCCAGCCTTATGTTGGGAATCACGCCATATCTTGTTTCCGGTTGAATCTCGTCGGAAAGCGGCATTTTATAAGAGGCTTCGCCCTGCAGGAATTTCGATCTGAATATATTCAGCCTGTTGCTTCCGAACAGATATTCTTCACATGGGATTCCGCCGGGCAAACCTGATTGATGATAGAAGTTTTCCGCAAGCCTGTATTGTCTCCACCCGATTCGGGATTCGACGATCATGACGTATCCTTTAGGCCTGAGGTGCGATCGGATAAAATCATCGTAGGCTTTAGGAAGATTGAAATATCTGAATCTGAGAGTTGAGCCATGCCTTATTTTATGGCGCATGTGAACAGGATCGTATTCATGAACGATCTGTATGTTGTTTTCCCGTTTGAGAAAATAGTCGGCCCATTTTTTCGCCTGATCCACGCTGGATTTTATATCATCCGGGAGATCGGGTTTTCGCCTTATGTTCACAGCGAAGTTCAAGGGGAGAAAAGGAGCGTCGAGAACCGAGGCAAGATAAGCGAGCGAACCTATCGGAGGCCCGAAAATGATGTAGGGATAAGTTTTGCCCCTGTAAAGGGAAGTGACCCAGTTCGCGAATTTTTCGCCGCTGATATCTCTGGCTTCTTCCTCGATCGGCATTAAAGTTCTCAACAGTTTTTCGTAAACGATGGATCTTGGAACCCTGCCCATCGACTGCGCAAATGAAGAAGCTATTTTGAGAGGAGAGCCGAATTTGATCGGATATTCGGAAGTTCCTTTGCCTGCTTTGGAAACAAGGAGCGGCATCAGGTATGACAGGTCAAGAAAGTCTACCGGTGGTGCGCCGCCGAACGTTCGTTTTTTAATTGTTTTCGCCATATAAGTGCTCGTGAATGAAATCGAAGTTTCTTTGGATATCTGCATTGCCCGGCGCCAGCTTTGTTGCTTTTTCAAATGCTGAATATGCAGATCCGAATTCGTTTTTCATAACGTAAGCCGCCCCCAGATCATTATAATACAATCCGAGCTGAGGGTGTTTTTCTCCAGCATAATTAACACATTTTTTGAGAATATCAATCGCTTCGTCGGCGCGGCCGATTCTCATGAGATCGGTCCCGAGATTGTCATAAGCAGGAGCAAAATCCTGTTTCAGTTCAATGGATTTTTCGTAGTTTGCAATCGCGGCCCGGATCAGGCCCAGTGAATCGTATGCGTGCCCCAGGTTGTTGTAGGCTACATAGCTGGTCGGGTCTCTTTTTATAGCCTCCCTGTGGAGCTTTACCGCTTTGTGCGGAAGGTTTTCTCTGTCCAGGATAACGCCTAAAGTGGTATATGCGTTTACCAGCGAGGGCTCCAGTTCAATAGCGGTCTCAAGTTCGATTATGGCTTCCCGGGTCTGTCCTATCGCTCTGTGGGCTTCGCCGAGATCCGCATGGTATGCTGCTATTTCAGGGTTCAGGACAATTGCGTTTTTATAGAATGTTATCGCTTCGAAAATATTTCCTGCGAGGTGGAGTTCAACAGCCCTGTTATAAAATTGAGATGCTATTTTTATGGGATCTTCATTTCCCGCGATTTCATAAGGGTCGCCCGACAGATCAAATTCATCGCCGGGTGATGTTACATCTGATTCTTTCTGCATAGCGTCTTCGAGCGGAGTTGAAAGGCCATTTCCATAGTTTTCAGAATATTGAGAAAGTAATACACAATGAGAAAGCAGTAGTAAGAAAACGAGAGAAGATGAAAACAGCAGCCGTGAAGCTATATTAAGCCTGCCCATTACTGTTCTCCTGAATCTCGAAGATCAGGACAGTCAGATCGTCCTGTCTTGGCGCCTGTCCAGCGAAATCTTCAAGCGCTTCGACGATGAAATGGGTTAATCTGTAAGTGTTGGCATCCGGGTTTTGAAGAACAAGGTCTCTGAGCCTGTCGAACCCGAACATTTCTCCCTTATTGTTTCTGCAATCGGTTACACCATCGGTGTAGAGGATAATCTTGTCGCCGGGCTGAACACTTTTAGATTTTTCCTGATAGGTAACGTTGTTAAACATCCCGAGCCCGAAGCCTTCCGCCTCGAGAGTTTCGATTTTCCCGGTTTCCGGCCTGAACAGAAGGGGAGGTGTGTGTCCGGCGCAGGAGTAAGTCAGCTGCATGTTTCTGGTATCGACATTGAGGAAGAAGCAGGTCAGGTATATCGAATGGTGGCTTCCGAAGTGCCTGTACATAATTTCGTTTACATGAGAAAAAATCTGAGAAGGCGACTCGAAACGGTCTTTAAGCTGGCTGAAAAGAATCGTTGCCATGCTCATAACGAGAGCTGCGGCTATTCCTTTGCCCGAAACATCTCCAATGAAAGCGCTTGCCATATAATCGTCTCTTTTATAAAAATCGAAGCAGTCGCCTCCGATCTCACCGACCGGGAAGTTTGCCGCGCTTATCAGCAGGTTCCTTATCCTTGGGTAAACCTGCGGAAGAAGTTCCTGCTGGATGTTGTGTGCCAGCCGCAGATCATACTCGATCAACTGCATTTTCTTGTTTATTTCTTCGTTTCTTGCTTCAAGCTCGCTTGAAAGGTGTATCAATCCTTCGTTTTGATCTTCTGTTTCTCTTATCATTTTTTCAAGATTGTATACCATCGTATTGAAACTTCGTGAGAGCGAACCGAGTTCGTCGTTGGATTTTATATCCACTCTGTCCTGAAGGTCTTTTCTCGCAATTTTTTTTGTGAGAGACGTGAGTTGTCCCACTGGTTTAACGACAGAATACTGAACCGCTAAAAAGGCAATGGATGCCGTGATAAGAAAAATGCCCGCCATGAAAAAATAGAATTTGATTTTTGTTTTTTGAACTGAATGAGCAAGTTGAAGCGTAGATTCAACGAGCATGATCTGACCGACGATTTCCGACTGTTTGTGTATTGGTGCGAAATAGACGATGGAAATGTCTTCTAGATTATTAAGGAATTTGTGTAGTTTCTCAGGCGGGTAGTAAACCGACTTGAGATTGTCGGTTGTTCTGATCAAGAGTTGGTTATTTGCTGATTGATGATTTATCCTGAGTTCGTCCTCTATATTAAGGATCATGTTGACACGTATTCTTTTCGAATCGTAGAAAATTTTTCCTTCCAGATCCGAGATTATGATTCGCGCGGGATGGTTCGAGGCAAGAACGTCAAATATGCGCAGTTGAAAAGGATCCGCGGATATGGTTGAAACCGAGCTTGTCGACTCATCTATTGCGTTCGAAACAGAGGCCATGTGTTGAGCTCTGTCCTGGATGTGGCTCGAAAGAATAGTTTTCTGCATAAAATTGGCAGCCATGACCGCGATTGCAATTGTCAGCAGAAAAACAAACGATATAGCTTTGAAGGTCAGTCCGAATCTCATATCAGGTTTACCTTTTCAAGCTGTAAATAATTCAAGATTTGCTGTTATTAATTAACGCATCCCCGGAATCCGCACATTTAAAATCATTCTCGAATCTCTCGATGTAATTTTTCAGCCTGTCCAGATCCACTGTTGTTGCAAACCCTACCGATTCCATGTAGTCCTGAATGATATCTCTTACGATTTCTTCAGGTCTGTTACGTTTTTCACTCACTTTTTTAATAAGATTATTCAGTGAACTGGAAGTGTTTTCGGTTTTCAGCTTGCCTCTTTCAACAAGTTCATCATAAAACACATCAAATTTATTGTTAAGTTTCAATAAAAGCCCTACTGCGGCGAAAAAAAACTTGTTAAGCCTCATAATAAAATCCTAAAGCAGGCTTTCCAGTCCGGTCACCATTTTTTTAAGCCTCATAACTTTGCGGACTGCAAGAACAACGCCCGGCATGAAACTTTCCCTTGAGATGGTGTCGTGCCTGATTTTAAGAGTTTGGCCCTGCGCTCCGAAAATAACCTCCTGGCTTGCAACATATCCGGGCAGCCTGACGCTATGCACGGAAACACCCTTGAAATCTCCGCCCCTGGCACCATCCAGCTTTACCGTTTTTGTAGGCTCTTTTCTTTCTGTGCTTCTGCCTGCCGCCGCGATTTTTTCAGCAGTGGCGAGAGCTGTTCCCGATGGGGCATCAAGCTTTTTATCGTGGTGAAGCTCGATAATTTCGCAATCGGGCAGGTATCGAGCCGCCTTTTCAGCAAACTGCATCATCAGAACTGCGCCAATTGCAAAGTTTGCGGCTATAACAACACCGGTTTTTTTATCGCCAGCTTGTTTTTCCAGCTTTTTCAGTGTTGCGTCTGATAGTCCGGTTGTGCCGGTTACAAGCCTGGCACCGGACTTCATGATTGCGGATGCCCGTTTTTCGAAACCATCCGCTGTTGTGAAATCTACAACAACGTCGGGCTTCGAGTTTTTGAGAACAGAATTAAGAGAGGCATCGACGCGAATACCGTTTGCGCCGATGCCTGTAATTTCACCAGTATCGCATCCGACACCTGCTGAATCGAATGCGCCGACAAGTTCAAGATCATTCTCCGCGGTTATGGCGCGAACGACCTCGCGGCCCATCCTGCCATAAGCTCCTGAAACAACGACCCTGATTTTCTTCATTACTTTTTACCTTTCACAGCTTTCTTTTTTACAGACTTTTTGACGGGTTTTTTCTCCTGGGCGTTTCTCCAGAAAACAAGTTTGTTTATCGCTGTGACATAAGCTTTCGCTGATGCGTCCACAATATCCAGGCTTGCTCCGCGCCCGCTAAGGACTATACTGTTGGGGCCTGCTATCTGCACAGTTACTTCTCCAATTGCATCGATTCCGCCCGTAACAGATTTTACAGAGAAGTCTATAAGACGTATCTGTTCTCCGGAGATCTTCTTGATGCACTGGAACACGGCGTCGACAGGGCCAACCCCTATAGCTGATTCTTCGACGAGTTCTTCGCCTACAAACATTTCGATCATTGCAGTCGATTTGACTCTCCCGCCGCACATGACATTGACAGACTCGAGATGGAATTTCTCCGGAGCCTTCATAATGTCGTCTTCAACGATTGTTCGAATATCCCAGTCGGAAACTTCCTTCTTTTTATCACAGAGTTCCTTGAACCTGAAAAAAGCGTTGTTCAGATCTTCACGCGAGAGCTGATATCCAAGTTCCTTCAGCTTGTCCATGAATGCGTGTCTGCCGGAATGTTTGCCAAGAACCAGTGAGTTGGTAGTAATGCCGACAGATACGGCGTCCATTATCTCATAGGTTCTTTTGTCTTTGAGAACACCGTCCTGGTGTATCCCGGCTTCGTGCGCGAAAGCATTTTTCCCGACGATTGCTTTGTTCGGTTGAACATCGATACCTGTTACCCTGCTGACCAGCCTGCTTGTCCGGTACAGTTCTTCCGTAACGATATCCGTGTGCAGATCAAGGAAATTTTTCCTCGTTCTGAGCGACATGACGATTTCTTCGAGCGAAGCGTTGCCCGCGCGCTCTCCAATACCGTTGATGGTGCATTCGATCTGTCTTGCTCCGCCTATCAGGGCCGCTATCGAATTTCCCGTGGCGAGCCCGAGGTCATTGTGGCAGTGAACACTGAAAATAGCTTTGCCGGAGTTAGGAATTTTCTCTATCAGGTTTCGAATGAGAGACTCGAATTCCGTCGGCAGTGTATAGCCGACAGTATCTGGAATATTAATCGTGTTGGCTCCGGCATCAATTGCTTTCTCAACGATTTCACAGAGGAAATCGAATTCCGATCTTGTTGCATCCTCGCATGAGAACTCTACATCCTGCGTGTATTCACGGCATCTTTTAACCCCGTCTACAGCCATTTTGATAACCTGTTTCGGGGTTTTCTGAAGCTTTTTCTCCATGTGAATGCCGGAAGTCGCAATGAAAGTGTGAAGCCTGGGTTTGTCGGCTTTCATCACTGCTTCCCATGCCTTATCTATGTCGGAGAAAGATGTTCGGCAGAGTCCTGCGATAGCAGGGCCGTGAATCTGCTCCGATATCATCTTTACGGCCTCGAAGTCGCCGGGCGATGTAAAAGGGAATCCCGCTTCAATTACATCGACATTGAGCTTTGCAAGCTGATGGGCAACCTGGAGTTTTTCATAGGCTGTCATCGTAGCGCCCGGGGATTGCTCTCCATCGCGCATGGTGGTATCAAAAATAATTACCCTGTTTTTATCTTTTTTGGCGTTCATTTCAAATTATTTCTTCAGCCAGGACATCATAGCGCGCAGCTTCTTTCCAACCACCTCGATCTGGTGATTCTCGTCTCTCTCTTTGAGCCTGTTGAAGTTCGGCCTCCCTTTCTCGTTTTCTTCGATCCATTCTTTTGCGAAATTACCACTCTGAATGTCCGATAGGATATTCTTCATGGACTCACGAACTTTGTCGTCGATCACGACGGGACCACGGGTCATATCACCGAATTCCGCCGTGTCGCTGATTGAATAGCGCATCCACTGGATTCCGCCTTCCTGCATAAGGTCTACAATCAGTTTTAGTTCGTGCAGGCATTCGAAGTAAGCGATTTCAGGCTGGTAGCCTGCATCAACAAGTGTTTCAAAACCTGCTTTGACGAGTTCGACACAACCTCCGCACAGCACTGCCTGCTCGCCGAAGAGGTCTGTTTCCGTTTCTTCCGGGAACGTGGTTTCGATAACACCGGCGCGGGTTGCTCCGATTCCTTTTGCGTATGCAAGAGCGATTTCTTTTGCTTTACCGGAAGCATCCTGCTGGATAGCAATGAGTGAAGGGACGCCTTTTCCTTCCTGGTACTGTCTTCTCACCAGATGTCCCGGGCCTTTGGGTGCGATCATCGAAACATCGATGTTTTCGGGTGGAACAATCTGTTTGAAGTGAATATTGAAGCCGTGAGCGAACATAAGGGTGTCGCCTGCCTCAAGATTCGGCGCGATGTCTTTTTCATACACGATTTTCTGGATGTGATCGGCAAGAAGGATCATTATTATCTGAGCTTCTTTTGCGGCCTGTGCCGAGCCCATGACGGCGAGACCTGCTTCTTCCGCTTTTTTCCACGGCTCGCTTCCTTCAACCTCTGCTACGATGACGTCGCATCCTGAATCTTTTAGGTTCTGAGCATGCGCATGGCCCTGGCTGCCATATCCGATAATCGCGATCTTTTTGCCTTCAAGCAATCCGAGATCAGCGTCGTTGTCATAATACATTTTTGTCATTTTTAGGACCTCCCCGTCCTTATAGGTATGTTAAACTCAAATAAAAAAGCATCCTGATATTTTAGCAAACCATCAATCGCATATCAATCTAACGGCCATGTCCGCCGACATGAAGCTGTTATCGAAGGGATTGGTGGGCAGGCCTGCCTGGTATCAGGTCTTTTTTTCGCCTCTTAGTAGTACTACCTTTCCGGTACGTACCATCTCAATAATGCCGTAGCGGTTCAGAAGCCGTTGAATCGCATCTACTTTCTCTTCATTGCCTGTGACTTCGAGGATCATGCTTTTTTCTCCCACGTCAACAACCTGAGCGCGGAATATATTTGCTATGGAGATAATCTCCTGACGCTGTTTTGCTTCTGCGTTGACTTTTATCAGAAACAAACCACGGTCAACGGTGTCAACATCAGTGATATCTATAACTTTTTTAACTTCTATAAGCTTATTGAGCTGCTTGCTCACCTGTTCGAGTATTCTCTCGTTGCCCTCAACGACAAGTGTGATCCTTGATACCGCGGGATCTATAGTTGTTCCGACAGCCAGGCTGTCGATATTGTAACCTCTCCGGCTGAAAAGGCCCGCGACTCGCGTAAGCACGCCCGGTTTGTTTGCGACCAACACGGAAAAAGTATGTTTTAAAGATATTTTTTCTTCCATTTTATCCCTCGTATTTCTCAATCATTTCATCAAGCGCCGCCAGTTTCGGAACCATGGGCATGACGTTTTCTTCGGGAGAGACCTTGAAGTCTATAACCGTTGGTTTCCCATTATTCATTGCTTCGTTGATTGCAGGCTCGACTTCGTCTTTCTCATTGACTGTGATACCAACGGCGCCAAAGGCTTTAGCCAGCTCTGCGAATTCCGGGTTGCCTTTCAGGCAGGTGCAGGAGTACCGCTTGTTGTAGAACATATCCTGCCACTGTCTTACCATTCCAAGGTAGCCGTTGTTAAGAACAGCGACTTTTACCGGGATATCGTTACATACCGCTGTTGCAAGCTCCTGGATATTCATCATGAAGCTGCCGTCGCCCGCAATGTCGATAACCAGTTTGTCGGGCGCGCCGATCTGTGCGCCGATTGCGGCCGGGAACCCGTAACCCATTGTGCCCAGCCCTCCGGATGATAGGAATTTCCTGGGCAATTTCATTTTATAATACTGCGCGGCCCACATCTGGTTCTGTCCGACTTCGGTAGCAATAATCGCATCGCCTTTTGTCATCTCGTAAATTTTTTCCACGACGTATTGAGGCGGTATCGAACTGGAAGACATGTTGTATGAAAGTGGATGCTCTTTCTTCCACTTATTAACCGTTTCGATCCATTCTGAAGTATCAGGTGTGCCGTCCAATTCATCGAGAATGGCCGAGATGATGTGTTTTGCATCGCCCACGATGGGGGTTTTAACCTGAACATTCTTCCCTATCTCGGCGGGATCGATATCAATGTGAATGATTTTCGCCTTCGGCGCGAACCTTTCGATTTTTCCTGTCACTCTGTCATCGAAGCGTACGCCTATTGCTATTAATAAATCCGCGTTGGATATTGAAGTATTCGCGTACCAGGTTCCGTGCATGCCGAGCATTCCGAGAGAAAGTTCATGGGTTTCGGGAAAAGCCCCTTTTCCCATAAGGGTATTTGTCACGGGACAATTGATCCGGGTTGCCAGATCAAAAAGCTCTCTATATGCTTCTGAAATAATTATTCCGCCGCCGACATACAGCACCGGCCTTTTTGCGCGCTGGATCAACCCGGCTGCATTTGCTATCTGCCTTTTGTTTCCGATTACGGTAGGCTTGTAACCGTTTATTTCAACCTCATCAGGAATTTTGAACCTGTATTCCGCAGTCGAAATATCCTGGGGGATATCTACCAGTACAGGCCCGGGTCTTCCGGTTCTTGCAATCATGAAAGCTTCTTTTAATATCACAGGAAGATCCTGGGGTTTTTTTACAAGGTAATTGTGTTTTGTGATCGGCATCGTGATCCCGGTAATGTCCGCTTCCTGGAAAGAATCCCTGCCGATCAAAGGAGTGTTCACCTGTCCTGTAATAGCAACCATTGGAACGGAGTCCATGTGCGCGTTGGCAAGCCCGGTGACAAGGTTGGTTGCTCCGGGCCCCGAAGTTGCAAGGCATACACCGACTTTTCCCGTAACTCTTGCATACCCGTCCGCCGCATGCGCGGCGCCCTGTTCGTGCCTCGTTAGAATTACCCTTATATCGGAGTCATACAGCCCATCAAAGATGGGAATGATCACGCCGCCGGGAATCCCGAACAGGACTTCCACGCCTTCCGATTTCAAACATTGAATTAACGCCTCAGTACCCAGCATACATTCATAACCCTCATATAATTATAAAAATCAGGCTTTTCGCCTAGTATAATCATAAAGATTTCTCATTAAATACCAACAGAAAAAGGAAATAAACAGGAGGGCTAACGTCAGAAGAATGGCATAAGCTTTTGACAGGCTGATCATTGAAACGCCTGCGAAACCAAACAGCGCGCAAGCAATGAAAATAGTTGTTACAGCACCCTGTACGCTCATGCCGAGGTAGCAAAGGCGGTGAGAGGTATGATCTTTTCCGCCTTGAGTTATGCTTGTGGAGCTTCTTATTCTCATAACGGTAACTAGACCGGTGTCGAAAATCAGCATTCCGAGGATCACGCCGGGATAGAGATGCGACACGATGTTGCCCTGTTCCATGAAGGACATTCCGAAAGCCGCCAGTATTCCGCCCATGAACATGCTGCCCGCGTCACCTGAAAAAATCGAGGCGGGATGAAAGTTGTGAAATAGAAAACCGAGGCAGGAACCTGTGAAAACTGCGGCGGCAACGGCAAGTTCGGCCTTGCCCGTCATTAATGCCGCAATAAAGAAAAAACATCCTGCAATAGCAGAGGTTCCGCCCGCCAGCCCGTCGATGTTGTCGAGCAGGTTCAGGCAGTTGACGATCCCGGCCACCCATATAAAGGTCAAAACATAATCGATAACCGGAACGCCGGACATTCTTACCTGGAGGCCGCCCGCGATGAGGATGATTCCGGCAACGAACTGTCCTCCGAGTTTTACAGGTGGAGATATGGAATTTATGTCGTCAATAAGCCCCAGTATTAAAAGCAATACCGATGATGCCATGATTGCTGCAAGCTGTGTGCCCGGTTTCCCCCGGCTTATGATTAGCAACACAATAATGAAAGTCGAAGCTATCGCCAGTCCGCCCAGCATAGGCATGCTGGTAAGATGGAATCTTCTTCGCGAGGGATAATCTATTATGCCCAGCTTCATGGAAAGCTTTCCGAAAAGGGGTGTGATGAGGAGCCCGATTATCAACGCGGCTCCGAAACCCATTAGATAACCATTTTCCAGATGGATCATATTTTTACAATCTTAACACCTTTTTGCGAAGGCAATCCCTTGGTCACATTTTTTGTGTCTACGATAAGCTTTGCATTTTTTGTAATAAACGGGATGTTGAATTCTTCATGATCGACAAGTATCACAACGCAATCATACTCACCGAGTTTTTTACCGCTGAGCTTAACGGATTTCATCTTGTCGATTCCGCTGCATACGGAGAAAAACTCACTCCCGTTGCCGATCGAAGGAATGAAAGGATCGGTGTAATCGATATTCGCGCCCATTGCGGTCAGCCCCTCGATCACCTTGAGCGCCGGCGAGTTTCTGGCATCGTTGATGTTTTTCTTAAAAGCAACGCCGAGTGCGAGTATTTTCGCTCCTTTTACGCTTTTACCCGCTTCGTTCAGAGCGGATGTCGTTTTAGCGATAACATGTCTCGGCATCGACAGGTTTATTTCAGCGGAAAGCTCGATGAACCTGCTGTAGAAATCATACTCGCGGGCTTTCCATGAAAGATAGTATGGATCCACCGGGATGCAGTGGCCGCCCACACCAGGGCCCGGATAGAAGGGCATGAATCCGAAAGGTTTCGATGATGCCGCGTCGATTACTTCCCATATATCTATGTCCATTCTGTCCGCGAGGAATGTCAGTTCGTTTATAAGAGCAATATTTACACTCCTGAAAATATTTTCCAGGAGTTTTGTCATCTCGGCGATTTTCGGGGATGAAACGGGTTTTACAAGGTGGCCGGCTATCACCCCGGAATACAGTTCCTGAGCAAGTTTTGTGCTCATCTCGTCGATTCCGCCGATAACCTTCGGGGTGTTTTTAATATTGAAAGATTTATTCCCCGGATCGACACGCTCGGGCGAAAAAACCAGGTAGAAATCCTTGCCGCATTTTTTCCCGTCTTTTTCGAGTATCGGGAGAACGACTTCTTCAGTGGTTCCTGGATAGGTGGTGCTTTCGAGGATGATGACCTGCTTCTTCTTCATGTACTTCCGGATGGTTTCCGCCGCGGTGATGATGTAGGAGACATCCGGTTCTTTGCATTTGGAAAAAGGCGTCGGCACGCAAATGAAAACGGCATCGGTATTTGAGAGTATCGAAAAATCGGTCGTCGCGTTGAGATATCCCTGAGAAACAATCTTTTTCAGGTCGTCACTTTCAACATCGGATATATAGCTGTGCCCTTTATAGATCGCGTCAATTTTTCTGGCGTCCAGATCTATGCCTGTTACATTGAATCCCGACTTTGCAAACTCTATGGCGAGAGGGAGGCCGACATATCCCAGCCCCATAACGCCGATATTAACCTGCTTTTTCTTTATTGCCGAAAGAAGGCCGTTTGTTTTAGCACGAGTAGTTTTTCTTTGCCCACTCAATTGTTTTCGTCAACCCTTCCTCGAGAGGCACAGCGGGTGTGAATCCCAGTGTGCTTTCCGCTTTTGAAATATCGGGAACCCTTCGTATGGTATCTTCATATCCGTTTCCGTAGGCTTCCCTGTAAGGAATCATTTCAATCTCGGACTTCGATCCCGTCATCTCTATTATGGTTTCAGCGATTGAGAGAATCGTGCTTTCCCTGTTGTTTCCTATGTTGAAAGCCTGTCCGATAGATTCTTTCATTTCTCCCGCAAGCATGGTTCCTCTTACTGTGTCCTCGATATATGTGAAACATCTTGTTTGGTTTCCGTCTCCATAAACCGGCAGCGGTTCGTTCTTCAATGCGGAACTGATGAACTTCGCCACAACACTTCCATAGCCTGATTCATCGATTCTCGGCCCGTATGCGTTGAAGTAGCGTACTATCGACACCGGTAATCCCCTGTCGTGATAAGCGAAGCACAGGTGTTCATCGACAGCTTTCGCGGTGGAGTATGACCACCTGGCGACATTTGTCGGCCCGAGAAGTCTTTCATTATTTTCTTTGAAAGGCACTTTCGCGGATCTTCCGTATATCTCGGAAGTCGAAGCGAATACCACTCTTTTCCAGTATTTGAACGCCAGGTCAAGGACAATTTCAGTTCCCTTGACGTTTGTCAGAATTCCACTGAGCGGATCATCAACAATATACTTAACTCCAACCGATGCCGCCAGATGATATATCAGATCGCAATTACGAACGAGTTCTTCCATCAAATCTTCGTTCATGATCGTGTTGTTGAGGAAATGGAAATTCTCGTTACCGAAATTATGTTCTATGTTGGATATCCTGCCGGTAGATAAATTATCAATAACCGTGACTTTGTTTCCCTTTTTGAGGAGAGCATCGACAAGATGAGAACCGATTACTCCGGAACCGCCTGTGATAAGTATACGTGCCATCAAAAATTTCCCATCCTGTTAATTTGTCAATACGTAAACCAATCAGAAATTCTAATCCGATAATCTTAAACTTTCAATCCTCTTTTGTTATAAGGTACCGGATCATATATTATTTTTATCAAGTTTTATTAATAGCTGCCACCCGTACAAACAAATATACATCAGTCTATACAGACAATATCAACCCGGCTGAGTTCCGTCTTTCATTAATTTGAATTCGATACTTTCCACAAGGGCTTTCCAGCTCGCCTGGATTACGTTTTCCGAAACGCCCACGGTTCCCCATACAGAAGTATTGTCTTTGGATGCAATAAGAACCCGGACCGCCGCAGCCGTTCCGTCTCTTTCGTCCAGAACCCTTACTTTGTAATCCGTAAGTCTCATTTCCTTCAATGAAGGGTAGAACGAAATCAGGGCTTTTCTCAGGGCGTTATCCAGGGCGTTGACCGGCCCGTCGCCTTCGCCGACAGTGAACTCCCATTGCCCGCCAACCTTGACTTTTATGGTCGCCTCCGAGAACATTTCTCCTTTTCTTCTCTTGTCCACGGTCACTTTGAACCCGCCGAGTTCGAAGTGGCTTTTGTATTCGCCCAGTTTTTTTCTGACCAGTATTTCGAAAGAGCCTTCCGCCGCCTCGAACTGATGGCCGCTGTATTCGAGCACTTTAAGTTCCTCAAGGATTTCACTGACGATTCCGGGCTTTTTGCTGAGATCGATTCCCATTCTCGCCGTAAGATGAAGAACGTTGGCGCGGCCTGCCACTTCGGATATGAGTGTGCGGGTATGATTCCCCACTTTTTCGGGTATTATGTGTTCGTTTGCTCTTCTTACTTTTCTCACGCCGTCGATGTGAAGACCTGCTTTATGGGTAAAAGCGCTTTTCCCGACATACGGCAACCTGGAATTGAGAGGCTGGTTCGCGAGTTCGCTTATGAAATTGGCGAGGTCCGTGAGCCCTGCAAGGTTGTCATCGGGAAACGGCGGGTTTTTCATTTTAAGCATAAGGTTCGGGATTACCGAGCACAGGTTCGAGTTGCCGCATCTTTCTCCGAGCCCGTTGATGGTTCCCTGGACGTGTGTTGCGCCTGCCGAAACCGCCGCGAGGGTGTTTGCCACCGCGAGCTCCGAGTCGTTGTGTGCGTGTATTCCCACGCCGCCGCCGATGATCGACACCACTTCCGCAGTCACGTCATGCACTAAATCGGTCAGGCTTCCTCCGTTCGTGTCGCAGAGGACGATCCTGTCCGCTCCCTGTTCGGAAGCGGCGATAATCGTTTCCATCGCATATTTTTTGTTTTCGAGATAGCCGTCGAAGAAGTGTTCGGCATCGAAAATGACGAAAATCCCCTTCTTTTTGAGATACCCGATGGTGTCGGCTATCATGGCCACGTTCATTTCTTTTGAAACTTTGAGAACGTGTTCGGCGTGCAGATCCCAGCTCTTTCCGACGATCGTTATGGCGTCCGGCTCGGCTTTGATCAGGCACTGGATGCCGTCGTCTTTCGAGCATGAATATCCTTTTCTCCGGGTGCTTCCGAAAGAACATATTTTCGAATTCTTCAAACCGAGTTCGCGAACCTTTTTGAAGAATTCCCTGTCCTTCGGGTTCGACTTCGGGAATCCGCCTTCGATGAAATGAATTCCGAATTCGTCGAGCCGGGCGGCGATTCTCAGCTTGTCTTCGAGAGAAAATGAAACGCCTTCCGTCTGGGAGCCGTCTCTCAGCGTGGTGTCGAGGATTTCGACGGGGTACTCAGTTGTTTTAGCCACTTCTCTTAAACCCTTTCTCTCCAGTAATTGAGGAGATCTTCGAGGGTCTTATCGAACGGGATGCGGGGTTCCCAGCCGACCCTGTCGCGCAGCCTGTCGTAGTTGCCCAGCAGTATGGGAACGTCCGATGGCCTGAGCCGCGCGGGATCGGTTTTGACTTCAATATCTTTATCGGTGAGCGCGAGTAATCTGTCGAGCAATTCCTGGATAGTGATCGTTTTGTTTGTCGCGATGTTGTAAACTTCTCCCGGTTCAGCCTTGAGCACGGACATGTAATAAGCCCTCACCGTGTCTCTCACATCAGTGAAATCTCTTTTCGCACCGAGATTCCCTACCTTTATCGAAGGTTCCTGTATTCCTTTTTCGATAGAAGCGATCTGTTTGGCGAATGTGGAAGCGACGAAGATTTCCCCCCGCCGCGGGCCGGTGTGATTGAACGCCCTGGTCCTGATTACGTTGAGCCCGTAGCTCATGAAATACTGGTAGCCCATCATGTCCTGGGAAACCTTGCTCACGGCGTAGGGGCTGAGGGGCCGCAGCGGGTTTGTTTCCCTGATCGGCACCTCGTTTTCATAAACCATCCCGTATTCTTCGCTCGAACACGCTATCTGGATTTTCGTATCTGTCAGGCCCGTGTCTTTAACCGCCTCGAAGATGTTGAGCTGGCAGATGATGTTGTTCATAATCGTATCTTCAGGCGAACCCCACGAGGTAGGCACGAAACTCTGGGCCGCAAGATGGAAAACCGCGTCGGGTTTCACGGTTTTGATCGTGTGCCTGACGGCGACGTTGTCCCTGAGTTCGCATTCGACGAGATTGATTTGCTTCTGCACGCCGGATGTCAGATTTTCCATGGGGCTTCTGGGCCTCATCGTCCCGAAGACCTCTATGTTTTCTTCAAGCAGAAGTTCCGCGAGATGACTTCCCGCGAACCCGGTTATCCCTGTGATCAATGCTTTCATTATTCACTCTCCGGTAATAGTGCGATCAGGCTGATTCTTCCTCAACGCTATTAAGAGCTTTGAGATAAGTTTTTGCACACTTCCCTGCAAGATATCTGATTCTTCCTATCATGTTCTGTCGCTCGCTCACGCTGATTGCGTTTCTTGCATCCAGCAGGTTGAACAGGTGAGAACATTTCAGTATCTGGTCATACGCGGGCAGCGCGGCTTCTTTTTCCAGTAACTGGCGCGCTTCCTGTTCGCGAAAATCGAACATCTTGAAAAGATTTTCTACTGTCGCGTATTTGAAATTGTAAAAGGACTGCTGTTTTTCGTTTTCCAGATAAATATCTCCGTATTTGAGACCTTCGGTCCATTCGAGGTCATACACGTTGTCCACGCCCTGGATATACATCGCGATTCTTTCGAGGCCGTAGGTTATCTCCAGTGATATTGTCGAAAGATCGATTCCGCCGACCTGCTGGAAATACGTGAACTGGGTTATTTCGTTACCGTCCAGCCAGACTTCCCAGCCCAGCCCCCAGGCGCCGACTGACGGATTTTCCCAGTCGTCTTCCACAAACCGGATGTCGTGTTCTTTCAATCCGATGCCCATCGCTTCGAGACTTTGCAGATAAAGATCCTGGGAATTCTCGGGAGAAGGTTTCAGCAGCACCTGGTACTGGAAATAGTGTTGCAGCCTCATCGGGTTTTCCCCGTATCGTCCATCGGTGGGTCTTCTCGAAGGCTGGACATAGGCGACTTTCCAGGGATTGTCTCCGAGCGCTTTCAGGAAAGTGAACGGGTGCATTGTTCCCGCGCCTACTTCCAGATCATATGGTTGAGCGATAATGCAGCCCTGGTCGGCCCAGAACCGCTGCAGTTTAAAAATCAGTTCTTGAAAAGTCGTATTTTTCATGGTGAAAAAATCTTAGCAAACGGGTATCTCTAAGTCAAGGAAGATGGGTTCAGCGCAAAAAAAGGAACAAGAAACATGAGCAGGATGTTCAAATTGATAGATATGCTGATGAATATGGATTTATCGGGATAGTTAGTCTATAATTACCGTGGCTTTGAATAAAGTCGCCATCCAGCTCAAAATTTTGTGAGGATAAAATAATGTGGGATAAATTCACCGAACATGCGAGGAAAGTCATCATTCTCGCACAGGGCAAAGCCGAAGAACTCAATCATAGTTATGTGGACACGGAACATATTCTTTATGCGCTGCTTCAGGACCGGGAGAGCTTTGCGGTCAAGGTTGTTCTCGGGATGGGAATCGACGTAGATCAGATAACGGAAGCGCTTACGGATATTTTTGTTCAGGATAGAAGGGGAAGGGCGCGTGAAATTGCGTTCACTCCGAGTTCAAAAAGGGTGCTTGAACTGTCTTTCGAGGAGGCGCGTGGGCTGGGACATGCTCATATAGGCACGGAGCACTTGTTGCTGGGCCTGATAAGAGAGGGCGAAGGAATAGCCGCGAGAATTCTCAAAGAAAAAGGCGTTGTGATAGATAAAGCCAGACAGCAGGTGATAGGGCTTCTCGAAGGGGAATCACCCGCTACATCGATACCTACAAGGAAGAAAAGGTCTTCGAAGACATCATTTCTTGATGAGTTCAGCAGGGATCTGACGGAACTTGCCAGAGAAAACAAGCTCGATCCGGTAGTCGGCAGGGACATGGAAATAGAGAGAGTAATACAGATACTCAGCAAGAGAACGAAGAACAATCCTGTGCTTATAGGGGATCCCGGTGTAGGAAAAACAGCGATAGTCGAAGGGCTTGCCCAGATGATCAACAAGCGGGAAGTCCCGGCTATTTTGTACGGTAAAAGAGTATTGTCGCTCGATCTCGCAGGACTGGTGGCGGGAACGAAATACCGCGGTGAGTTCGAGGAACGTCTCAAGAGAGTAGTTAACGAAATATATCAGTCCAAAGGAGATATCATTTTATTTATAGATGAACTGCACACGATTATCGGGGCGGGTTCGGCGGAAGGCGCGATAGATGCGTCAAATATATTGAAGCCGGCGCTCGCGCGGGGAGAGCTTCAGTGCATCGGCGCGACGACTTATGATGAATACAAGAAACATATTGAGAAAAGCGCCGCACTGGAACGAAGATTTCAACCCGTGTTCGTCGAGGAACCGACGATAGAAGAGACTATAGATATTTTAAAAGGACTGAGGGATAAATATGAGGCTCATCACAGGGTCAAGATAACGGATGAAGCGCTGTATTCGGCGGCTCAGATGTCCAGCAGGTACATTCAGGACAGATTTCTCCCGGACAAAGCGATAGATTTGATCGATGAGGCAGCTTCGCGGGCGCGGATTAAAAACAGTACGTCACCTCCGGATATAAAAGACCTGGAGGATCAGCTTGAAGCCGTGAGAAAAGAGAAGAACGCGGCGGTTGCGGGGCAGAAATTCGAAGAAGCAGCGGCGTTGAGGGACAATGAGAAAGAACTTGAGAACAAAATAGGGGAAGAATCGCAGAAATGGCAGACTTCGGCGGATTTTCGTGATCTGACGATTTCGGAGGATGAAATTTCTGAAATAGTTTATATGTGGACGTCGATACCTGTTTCAAAACTGAAGCAGGAAGAGACAGAGCGTTTGCTGGGAATGGAAAAGAAGTTGATGGAGCGGGTTATCGGTCAGACTCATGCGATAGAGTCGATATCGAAGGCCATAAGGCGATCGAGAGTCGGTTTGAGAGAACCAACCAGGCCGATGGGATGTTTC
Source organism: bacterium (assembly GCA_035380865.1). Taxonomy (GTDB): domain Bacteria; phylum UBP15; class UBA6099; order UBA6099; family UBA6099; genus DAOSYA01. Next base: position 38,353 of record DAOSYA010000010.1, on the reverse strand, counting down.
TTCTTTGCGGGGCCCACGGGCGTCGGAAAAACAGAGCTTGCAAAAGCGCTTGCCGAATTCCTTTTCGGAGATGAGAAATCGATTGTCAGAATAGACATGTCGGAATACATGGAAAAAGCCTCGACATCGAGGCTGGTGGGAGCGCCTCCGGGCTATGTCGGTTATGAAGAAGGCGGCCAACTCAGTGATGCGGTTCGCAGAAAACCTTATTCAGTGGTGCTTCTGGACGAGATAGAAAAAGCCCATCCGGAAGTATTCAATCTCCTCCTTCAGATAATGGAAGACGGCATGCTCACGGACTCACAGGGAAGAAAAGTAAGTTTTAAAAACACAATTTTGATTATGACCACCAATGTCGGCGCCGAGTTGATAAGCAATGTTACTCCCGTCGGTTTCAGACAGGCGCTTCCCGATCTGGATATCCCCGAGATTCTTGAGAAAGAATACGAATCGATGAAGGAAAAGATTTCTCGGGAGCTCAAAAAGACTTTCAGGCCGGAGTTCCTCAACAGAGTCGATGAATTCCTGATCTTCAGGTCTTTGAGCAGGATAGATTTGAAGGAAATAGTGAACCTGTTCGTAAGTAAATTGAGGTCAAGAGTCCAGGAAAGAGAGCTTGAACTGGCGGTTTCCGAGGATGTGATTGAAAAGATTTCATCAGAAGGATATGACCCGGTCAATGGTGCCCGGCCTGTAAGAAGGCTGATACAGAAATATATTGAAGACCCGCTTTCTGAAAAACTTCTGCTATGCAAGTACGAAGAGGGCGAAACTTTCCGAATTGAACTGGAAAATGATGAAATAGTCGTGGCAGGCACAGCGTGTGACGTTGATAAAGGTGAGCTCAAAATTTGACTTTTTTGTGCTGATGTGTTAGAATCCGTGGCATGTTGTTATGTCGATTTATTCCCATAAAAATCAGTTTAGGAGGGTTTCATGTACAAAGTCGGTGATAAGATTTTGCATCCCCTTCATGGCGTAGGGATTATTGAATCTGTAACAAATCAGGAGGTTCTTGGGGTAATACAGAAGTATTATGTAGTTGATTTAACTCTTAAGAACATGAGAATCATGATTCCTGTCGACAGTGCGGAAGAAGTTGGGGTCAGGAAAATAATCAAATCTGAAGTAATTAAAGATGTGCTTGATGCACTTAAGAGCAAGAAAGTTACAGAAGTGCCGTCAAACTGGAACAGAAGGTACAGACATAACTTTGATAAGATTAAAACAGGCGATGTGTTCGAAGTCGCGGACGTATTGAGAAATTTACACATCAAAGAGCAGAAAAAGGGCCTTTCTATGGGCGAAAAGAAGATTCTCGATAATGCCATGAGTCTTCTGGTCGGAGAGATTGTCTGCGCCAAGAAAGTATCTGTGGACAAAGCCAGAACTTATATCATGGATGCCCTTCACTGAACTAAAACAACTTCATAGATAATAAAAACCCGCTCAAAGCGGGTTTTTTTATGTCTTTCTACCGGTTGGAACCATTCCCGAGCCATGAAGCGGAAGGTGCTTCACATGTAACGTCGCCCGCTGAAGTGAGATCCTGGTGCAAAATGCTGCGATGTAAAGAATACTGTTTTGTGTGCCACGTACAAAGAGCCGTTCTTTGTGCGTGAAGTCTTTAATGTAAAGTCTCAGTTTGTACCGGTTGCAAAGCGTCATATTTTGACGCCCCGGTGTCTCTGCCCCGGGGAGACTTATCCTGCACCGGTGGAAAATGCAGTTTAAAACCAATATTGTTCACTTAAGGTAAAACCCTCCCGCCCCATGAAACCTCCCTGACATCCTGTCCCCTGGATTCCGGGCCTCGGCCCGGAATGACAAGCTTAAGTTAATTGTATTGAGTTTAAAACACGAAAAAAGCGAAAGTTCTAAAAAATCTTTCGCTTTTGTTTATTTCGATGTGAGTTTTTTAATCAGGAAGTAGCAGACATTGCATTGAGTTTTTTCATAAGCCTGGATTTTTTCCTGCCGGCGGTGTTCTTTTTGATAACACCTTTCTGGGCTGTTTTGTCCAGTTTCTTACAGGCCAATCTTACCTGCTGTACAGCCAGTTCTTGATCTTCGCCTTCAACGGCAAGAATTGCTTTCTTGATATTGGTTCTCAAGTTTTTTTTGGTGATGCGATTTCTCGCGCGCCTTTTCTCGTTCTGTCTCATTCTTTTTTTTGCAGACTTTATGTTTGGCATTTCCTTCTCCTGTATAACAATAATTATCTTTGCAAAGAACAAATATAAGCAAGAATGGGATAATTATCAATAGCTGGAGGTTTTTAAATGTGGAAAAAATGACACAGGATTGTATGTAAAATTATCCTGCCGGAGGTTGGCATGGAAAAATAATATAGAATTGTAAACATTTTTCAAGTTCTGTATTAGTGGCATGATGATTGATCTATAATATCCTGAATGTTTTAATGATAATCGCGCCGGCAGATCCGGGGCGGTCATGATATTGATGTAACCGGAACGAAGAGGATATCCGTATTGACGCGGGAATCGGTCAAGAGATCAGCGATGATAGTAATGGGCGGAATGATAGTCAGCCGCCTTCTGGGGTATGTCAGATACAAAACGATTTTCTACTATTTCGGACGCGGGCCGGAAACCGATGCTTTTCTCGGCGCTTTTGCGGTTCCCGATCTGTTGTATATTCTTGCTTCGGGCGGAGCGATGACTGCGGCGTTCATTCCTATCTACTCGGAGCTGATCGAGAAAGACAAAAAAGAAAAAGCATGGCGGCTGGCCGGGTCGGTGGTCAATATATCATTTATTGTTATTGTGCCGCTGATCATTCTCGGCATAATATTCGCTCCGCAGCTAACGAGAGTAATTGTTCCGGGTTTTAACAACCATCCTGAAACATTCAATCTATGTGTTGAAATTATGCGAATAATTTTCCCGATGGTTATTTTGACTTCTCTGTCGGCCCTGTGCAATGGGATTCTTCAATCCCACAACCATTTTACGACGCCTGCGGTTGCGTGGAGTCTGCATAACATAGGGATTATTTCGGCGGCTGTGCTGCTTCATGGGATTCTGGGAATAAAGGGGCTTGGATATGGCGTGTTGCTCGGTGCTTTTTCGATGGTGGCTGTCCAGGTTCCGGCCATTATAAAAAAAGGAGTCAGGTACAGGTTCACACTGGGCCGGGGAAGCCCGGAGACAAAACGTGTTCTCAAGCTTTTTCTGCCTGCGATGCTGGGTTTGTCGATATCCCAGATCAACCTGCTGATAATGCCGATAACTTTTGGCTCGTACATGGGCGAGGGCGCGGTGACCGCTTTGCAGGGCGGCATAAGATTGCTGCTTCTTCCGCTCGGAATTTTCGGCAATGCCATTTCCATGGCAATTTTCCCGACACTTTCGCGACAGGCCGGAAGCGGCAGAATGGATGAGTTCAAGGGTACTCTTGCGAAAGGGATAAGCGCAACATTTGCGTTTTCCCTGCCTTCGATGGTGGTTTTTCTTTTGCTGGGACTTCCTATTGTCAGATTTCTTTTCGGGGGCGGCCAGTTTTCTGTCGCCGATTGTGAAGCGACTTCGTATGCGCTGCTTTTTTATGCGATCGGGCTTCCGGCGCACACCGCCATACAGGTGATAAGCCGGGGATACTATTCAATGAAAGACACGAGAACGCCTTTGTTTATAGGGCTTTTCAGTCTTCTTGTAATTACGATTCCGTTCTGTATCGGATTGCTTGGGATAAACACTTTTTCGGTGAATGTTCTCGGGAACGCTGTTTCGCTCGGTCCTTTGATGTGGTTTTTCAGAATATCTCCCTTCTATTATCTCGGGGGATTGCTGCAGAATCTTACTTACGGCGGGGTTGCGCTTTCGGTTTCTCTTGCAACACTCTTTAATTTTATCGCTCTTCTGATTATTCTTATCTGGCGAGTTCCCGGTATTCGTATGGGTGAAATACTGGTCTCGTTTATGAGAGTGGGGATTGCGGCTTGTGTTTCAGGGGCCGGTTGCTATGGAGCCGTCAGGCTGACCGAGGGGCAGGACCCGTTTATACAAATGATCGCGGGAATGACAACAATCTGTATTCTGTATATAGGGATAGGCAGGTTCATGAAAGTCGGAGAGATAAACGAAATGATTCAGATGTTTGCCGGCAGGTTGAGAAGGAGATAAGGTTTGCTTAGATGTCACAAAAAAGAATTAATAATATAAGAAACTTTTCAATAATAGCGCATATAGACCACGGAAAATCCACTCTTGCGGACAGGTTGCTGGAAGCGACCGGAGCTATTGAAGCGAGGGATTTCAGGCCCCAGTATCTTGATAAGCTTGAAGTGGAGAGAGACCGTGGAGTAACGGTCAAGCTGCAATCAGTCAGATTGAAACACCGGTCCCGGCGCGATGGAAATGAATATACGCTGAATCTTATCGACACTCCCGGGCATGTGGATTTTTCGTATGAGGTTTCGAGAAGTCTTGCCGCCTGCGAGGGAGTTCTGCTGATCGTCGATGCCGCGCAGGGAATTGAAGCGCAGACTATGGCGAATTTTTATTTCGCGCTGGAAGCCGACCTTGTCGTGATTCCTGTTATCAACAAAATTGATCTTCCGACGGCGGATATCGAATCGGTGAAAGAAGAGATCGAACTGATGCTCGGGCTGGACAGCGAGGACGCGATATGCGTAAGCGCGAAGGCCGGGTTGGGGATTGATGATTTGCTGGAAGCGATCATAGAAAGAGTTCCCCCGCCGCCTGTGGAGGAAGGCCCGACAAAGGCGCTCGTGTTCGACTCGCATTATGATTCTTACAGGGGAGCGGTTGCGTATGTGAGACTTTTTTCCGGGAGTATTTCAAAGGGCGACAGAATAACTCTCATGAGCACCGGGCGGGATTACGAGGTGACGGATGTGGGTGTGTTCGCGCCGGATATGAAATCAGTTGACACGCTTTGCGCCGGAGAGGTCGGTTATCTTGTTGCGGCCATAAAAGATATCGAGCAGCTCAGGGTTGGGGACACGATTACTTTGAAAAACAACCCGGCTCCTGAACCTTTGCCCGGTTACAGAAAACTTAAATCCATGGTTTATTGCGGATTTTTCGCTTCGGATTCGGAGAACTATGAAGACCTGAGAGATTCGCTTGAAAAGCTCGCCCTTAACGATGCCGCTCTGGAGTATGAGCCGGAGTCTTCGGCGGTTCTGGGCTTTGGTTTCCGGTGCGGTTTTCTCGGGCTTTTTCACATGGAAATAATACAGGAGCGTCTCGAGCGGGAGTACGGTATTAATCTTGTCGCGACTGCGCCGACCGTAATATACAGGGTATATGTCGAAAAAGAAGAGATGAAGGAAATCAAGAACCCGAGCGAGTTCCCGGACGGGGTGAAAATCGAAAAGGTGGAAGAGCCTTATGTGAAAGTTACTATACTCAATCCGGAAGAATTCGTTGGGGCGATCATGGATTTGCTGAAAGACAAACGAGGCGAATACGTTTCGATGGATTATATAAGCGAGAAGAGAGTAAGGTTGGTTTATCTTGTACCTTTGAGCGAGGTGATCTTCGATTTTTATGACAAATTGAAATCATGTTCGCGTGGATATGCTTCACTGGATTATGAGTTCGATTCTTTCCGGGAATCCAAGCTGGTCAAACTCGACATTCTGGTCGGGGAGAAGAAAGTGGATTCGCTCAGCATGATCGTGCATCGTGATAATGCTTATTACAGGGGAAAAAGGGTTGTGGAGCGTTTGAAGCAGCTTATTCCGAGGCATCTTTTTATCGTTCCTCTCCAGGCTGCGCTCGGAGGAAAAATTATATCGAGAGAAACGATTCCGGCGATAAAAAAGAATGTAACCGCAAAGTGTTACGGCGGTGATATAACGAGAAAAAGAAAACTGATCGAGAAGCAGAAGGAAGGCAAGAAAAGGATGAAGAACGTGGGGAACGTAGAGATTCCTCAGGAGGCATTCCTTTCGGTTCTCGAAGTTGATAAAGGGAAATAAAAGGGGCTCTTTAACGAGCCCCTTTTTTCATATCGAATTAATTAACCTGCACCGTTGAGAAATGCAGGTTAAACCGGATTTCTCACAGAGAAATCCGGAAAATCGCGATAAGGCCAATCCTGCTGCGTCACAGCGGCGATTCGGGCTCGGTCACATACGCAACAGTATGCTCCCTCGCCACTCACTTGCTGTTCCTTGTATTATCAGTCTTATCACGATTTTTAACCTGCGCTGGTGAGAAATGCAGGTTAAAGAACTGCTTCAATCGGGCTTAAATCTCCGAATTTAAATGAATACTCTTTCGCGAAAATTCCGGGAAGGATGTTCGCGCAGAAGAAAGCGGCGGTTTTTACTTTATTGAAATAGAACGCTGCTTCCGAGCTGTCTTCGATAACGGCTTTTTTCTTGTCGTCATCATCTGCCCCTTTGTCGGCAAGGATGGCGTCGAGTTTTTCGGATGCGACTTTCGCCTGTTCCAGCAAAAGGTATGCGGATACGAATTCACCGAATATGTGCATGAAGGGAACCGCGTTGAGAACCGGATAGTAGGGATTTTCTTTGCCCATCTTCGGCAGAACTGCCGTAATTCCTGCGAACTTGTCGCGGCATTGTTCGAGAACTTCGACATATTTGCCGATGGCGGGGTTCTGCTTGTTGGCCATAATGAACTGGTTGATTTCCATCAGGAAGCTCATCAACACCATTCCGCCTTTCATTCCGACTTTTCTGCCGAGCAGGTCGAGCGCCTGGATGCCGTTGGTGCCCTCATAAATACATGCGATTTTTGCGTCGCGATAGTATTGTTCGAGCGGATATTCATGGCAGTATCCATATCCGCCGAGCACCATGATGCCGTCTCCGGCGGCTTCGCAGGCGACATCCGTGATATATGCTTTGCATACCGGCGTAAGCAGTTCGACAAATCCTTTGAACTTGTCTTTTTCCGCCTTGTCCGCCGAATGTTCCGCTATGTCCGAGAAGTAAGCTGTTTTGTATATCAAGGCTCTTCCGGCTTCGGCGTAAGCTTTCATTTTCATAATCATTCGCCTGATATCCGGGTGCTTGATAATGGGCACTCTCGGCGCATCAACGTTTTTCATGTCCATGATGTCTACGCCCTGAATTCTTTCCCTGGCGAAATCCAGAGCTTCCGTATAAGCCAGGGCCATTTGAGACAGTCCCTGAAGCCCGACCCCGATTCTCGCTTCGTTCATCATCACGAACATGGCTTTGATGCCGCGGTTTATTTCGCCGATGAGAACACCCCGGCATTTGCCGGCTTCCCCGAAATTGAGGGTGCATGTCGGTGAGCCGTGAATGCCCATTTTTTCTTCAATCCCGCCGCAAACCACATCGTTTTGCTCTCCGAGCGATCCGTCGGGATTGATCCTGAATTTCGGCACGATGAAAAGGCTAACGCCCTGCATCCCTTTCGGTGCGCCCTCGACTCTTGCGAGCACAAGATGGATGATGTTGTCGGTGAAATCCTGGTCGCCGGATGAAATGAAGCTCTTCGTGCCGGAAATAAGATATGTGTTTTCATCTCCATCGGGGTCCGGCTTCGCGCTGCAGGTGAGATCGCCAACCGCGCTTCCCGCGCCCGGTTCGGTCAGGCACATTGTCCCCGCCCATTCGCCGGATATCATTTTCTCGATATATGTCGCTTTCTGTTCATCTGTTCCATAGATTTCAATTACATGTGCGGCTGAACGGGTCAGGCCGGGGGTCATCATGAAATTCATGCAGGCGCTCACAAATGCTTCTCCTACAGCGATGCCGACTATGCCGGGGAATCCGCCGCCGCCGAATTCCGGGTTGCCCGTCGGGGCCAGCCACCCGTTCTCACAGTATTCTTTATAGACCGGTATCTGATCGGGCGGAACACTCACTTTCTGTGTTACAGGATCGTACTTCGCGCCGATCTCGTCGCTTGTTTTGTTGAGAGGCGCGATCTTCTCCGTTGCGAATCTGATCGCCTGGTCGACAACCATATCGAAATCTTCGATCGAGTAATCCTTGAATGAATCAAAAGACAAAATTTTATCCAGATCGAGAACTTCTTTCATAACGAACTGGATGTCACGCTTGTCAACGCGGAATGCCATAACTTTCCCTCCTATGATTTATATAAGTTGATAATGAAAACACATCTACGGTCATTTTTATATACCACAAATCTCTCAATGTTGTAAATGGAATTTGTCTGAGCTGATCAGAGCAGGGACAATTTCCGAATCAGGCCGGCCATGATTCGATTGTGTGCATAAGCCTTTTCCAGTCCGTATCGACTCTCTGGGAAATGGACTGAATTTCGCTTTCTTGAAGGTGTGCAAATCGCCGCTGAGGCTTGATGTAATCTCGGACGGCCATAATATCTTCAGGTTCATGCGTCAACCTGTATTTCTCACCATCCATAATTTCGTAGAGGGGAAAAGCGCGGCATCTGACCGCGTTGCGGGCAAGTTCGACCGTGAGGTCCGATGAATATTTCCATCCGGTGGGGCAGGGGCACAGTATATGGAGAAATTTCATACCGAATGTGTTTTTCGCTCTGGCTACTTTTTCCATCAAATCTTCAGGATATGCAATGGAAGCTGTTGCGGCATACGGAATTCTGTGAGCGGCCATTATCTCCATGATGTTTTTTTTCTGCTGGTTTTTGTAGTGTTCGACAGGCGTGGTTGTAGTCCATGCTCCATAAGGTGTTGCTGAACTTCTCTGGATTCCGGTGTTCATGTAGGCTTCATTGTCGTAACAAACGTAGATAATGTTGTCGTTTCTCTCCGCGGCTCCGGAAAGCGCCTGCAGGCCTATGTCGAAAGTTCCGCCGTCGCCGGCCCAGGCGAGAACCTGTGTCTGCGTGTCGCCTTTTATATCAAGCGCCGCCCGTACGCCCGATGCCGTGCATGCGGCTGTCTCGAACGCGGTGTGGAAAAGGGGCACTTTTACGGAACATGTCGGATATCGACCTGTGATAACCGACCAGCAGCATGCCGGAAGAACAATAACCGTCTTTTCGCCGAGGATGTTCATGACGTATCGCATTGCGAGAACAGCGCCGCAGCCGGGGCATGCGACATGCCCTTTGTGCATCACGTTGTAGTCCAGCTTTTGTTCCATCACAGCTCCTCCCAGTTGATCTTCGAGGAGTCCAGCTTGCCTTCAAGGCCCCGGCGAATTATGCCGGCGGTATTTTCAGGCGTGAAATCTCCGCCGCCGAGACCGCCGATAACTTCGTATATCTCCGGTGAATATTCATGTCCGTACAGCCCGGCCTTTATCTCCTGCGTGAATATCCCGCCCACACCCACAGACATGTTTCTGTCGATACTGATTATCTTTTTACAATCACCTGTCGCGGCAATTATGTCTTCTATTGGAAACGGCCTGAACAGCCTGATTTTAAGCGAGCCGGCTGCTATACCGGAATCTCTCAACATATCTATCGCGTTTCTGGAAGTCCCGCTGAGTGTCCCGGAGGTAACAAGGATAATCTCTGCGTCGTCGCATTTGTAAGGTTCCACAACACCGTAGTTTCTTCCGAATAGTTCCTCGTACTCGTTATCTATATTCTTGATATAATCGATCGAGCCGATCATATCTTCATGTCTCATCTGCTTGAGCTTCTGGTAGTCTTCCGCGCCGGTGATGCTGCCGAATGCGCGCGGGTCGCTGGTGTCGAGCTTTATATCCGGCCTGAACGGAGGAAGAAATCTGTCAACTAATTCCTGATCCGGCACATCAACAACTTCCGATGTGTGAGAAAGGATAAAAGCGTCAAGGACCAGCATTGTCGGAAGCAGCAGATGCTCTGCGATTTTGAACGACTGGATTACCGTGTCGAGGACTTCCTGGTTGTTTTCGCAATAGAATTGCAGCCATGATGTGTCGCGCTGGGCAAGGCTGTCGGTCTGGTCGCTCCACAGGTTCCATGGCGGCGCGATAGCCCTGTTTACGTTTGCCATGACAATGGGGGTTCTCGCCCCGGCGGACCAGTGCATAATCTCGTGCATCAGCAGCAGGCCCTGCGAGGCGGTTGCGGTGAAAGTTCTCGCCCCGGCCATCGAAGCGCCCATGCAGCAGGCGAGGGCGGAATGCTCCGACTCCACCTTGATAAATTTTGCATCGAGATCTCCGCGCCCGCATATCTCGGAAAGTTCTTCGACGATGAGGGTTTGAGGCGTTATGGGGTATGCGGAGATAACCTCGACACGCGCAAGCTGCACCGCGCGCGCCACTGCAAAGTCTCCCATCAACACTTCTTTCATTGCTCTTCCTCGACCATCGTGATTATTCCGCGCGGGCATTCGCGGGCGCAGATACCGCAGCCCTTGCAGTAATCCGAATCATAATCCGGTGTCAGCGAACCTTCATAAGCTCTTTCGATAATTGATATATCCGGACAGAACAGAAGACAGTTTCCGCATTCGTTGCAGCTTCCGCAGTGAAAGCAGCGACCGGCTTCCGTTTCCGCATCCCCGGCGTCCACAAGGTTTATCTCGTTGTAGCCCCGCTTTCGGCTATCAATGTCAATTTTATGTGGTTTTGCCGCGGGTGATTTTTTGAAATATGCAAGATTTATATTTTCAATGCCGATAATGCTGTCCGGATCAGGCGCGGATTTGTTTTCTCTGTAGAGTTTCATCGAGACGGCGCCGCTGCGCCCGATTAATATCCTGCTCTTGATTTTATCGAGATCGGCACCTTTAAGGAAACAGTCAATTGCGATGGCTGTTCTTTTCCCTGATCCGATTGCGTGCGCTACGGTTCGATTTCCGGGTCCGGCATCTCCACAAACAAAACATTTTTCAATATTTGTTGTGCCCCAGTCGTCAATTTCTCCGGGGTTGATTTCATCAATCGGAATATCGGGATTCGCGCCAACCGCTTCAATCAGCGAATCCGCGGGAACCTCAAACTCGCTTCCGTTGATCGGCACGGGTCGCGCTCTTCCGGATTCATCCGGTTCACCGGGTTCCATTCTCTGCATCACCACGGATAGCAGTCTGCCCTGAGAACTCTTGATTTTTACCGGGGCGCAATAAAACTCAAACCGCACCCCTTCTTCAATCGCTTCCTGGATTTCGTCGTCGAATGCGGGCATGTCCTCGCGACCGCGCCTGTAGTAGACAACGGCGGACCCTTTTGACCTTACGGCAGCGCGGGCAGCGTCGATTGCCGAGTTCCCGCCGCCGATCACCACTACGTTTTTTCCGACGGCCATTTCTTTGCCGCTATTAATAATCTTCAGGAAATCCAGGGCGCCGAATATTCTGTCGAGTTTTTCACCGTTAATGCCTGATCCCGGTGATTTGCCTGCGCCCGTCGATATGCATAATGCATCGTATTTTGCTGTTAATTTTTCGAAATCGCTGTTAACGATTTTTGAATCTGTGTGGAGTTTTATCCCCAGTTCCTTAATAAATGAGAGTTCTCTTTCCAGTATTTCCGAAGGCAGCCTGTAATCGGGTATCCCGTGTTTCAGAAGTCCACCGGGCTTGCTTTCCGATTCAAAAATCGTGACGTCATGTCCCAAAAGCGCGCAGTGGTAAGCGCATGTGAGCCCCGCGGGGCCCGACCCGATAACGGCGACGGATTTGCCTGCTCTCGGAGCTTTCCGTGGAAGGCACAAACCATGATCGATCTCGGTGTCACCGACAAGTCTTTCCACGATGTTGACGGAGACCGGCTCGTCCAGCTCGTTCCTGTTGCAGACTCCGGTGCATGGATGGGGGCAAACCCTTCCGCATACTGCGGGCAGGGGATTCTCGAACTTTAAAGCTTCCAGGGCTTTTTTCATCTCTCCTTTGCCCGCGGAAGCAAGAAAGTCCACAATCGGGTTTCCCGCAGGGCAACTTGCCATGCAAGGAGATGTTTTAACATTAAATACCGGTCGCAGATATCTCCAGGACCCGGTCTTGTTATCCGTAGTATCACGGGTTGTGTATACGGTCGGCAGTTTTTTTACAGTGTCGGTCATGTCGGCAACTTTTATGGTTTATATATCACGGCTTCTTCAAATGCCTGTCTGCATGCTTCAATATTTTTTTGAGGCACGATTTTGACAGTTTTCTCAATGGCTTTAAAGATATTTTCAATACTGACACATCCCGAGGCTCGCGCAAGAGCGCCAAGTATAGCAGTATTAACGATGGGTGACATCCTTGTGCCGAGCCCGTTGCTCGCGGCGATATTTGCGGCGTTTACCGTGCATATCACTATTTCGCCGGTTATGCCGAGTTCGGCGGGCTGTTTATCCGTGTTGACGATAAGAATTCCGCTTTTTTTCAGGCCTTCGGTGACATCCACGATGCCCAGCAGCTTGTGATCCAGCGAAACTACTATGTCAGGTTCGTAGATCTGGCTGTGGTTGGATATCGGAGCTTCCTGGATTCTTGTGAAGGCCATCACCGGAGCGCCGCGTCTTTCGAGCCCGAAAGCGGGGAACGCCTGAACATAATTGCCTTCAATGGCGGCGGCGTGCGCAAGCAGTCTCGAAGCGACCACCGCTCCCTGTCCTCCTCTACCATGGAATCTGATTTCAGGCATTTGCGCATCCCGTTAAGCTGAATAGTAGTTAATTCTAATCCAAAACAATCTTTTTGCAACAAAGGATTGTGTATGTAGCAAAATTCAAAATATCGGAAAATAATCAATTCGGGTGCCGAAACAGCAGCCAGACAAAGAAAGGACCGCCGAGCATCGCTGTTATTACACCGATCGGGATTTCCGCCGGGGATATTATTGTTCTTGCAAATGTGTCGCAAATTACAAGGAAAACGCCTCCGCCTAAGAGACAGGCAGGGGTGAGGTCGAAATGATCAGCCCCGAATATCAGTCGCATTATATGCGGGATCATCAGTCCGACAAATCCTATCGGGCCGCATACCGCGACGACTGATCCGGCTGAAATCGATACTGCGAAGAAAATAATTTTTCTTACACGCTCGACATCCACGCCTCTCCCCGCCGCGATCTCGTCTCCGGTTGTCAAAAGGTTCATTTCGCTTCTTTTGAAAAATATTATAGAAACGCCGATTGTCGACAGAACCGCCATCTCAACGACTTCCTTATAGCCTACGACAGCGAGGTTGCCCATCATCCACCTTACCATAGAGAACGAATGCGAGAAGTCGGCAATATACTGGATGAACATTATCAGTGCGGAAAAGAAGAAGCTGACCGCAACGCCGGTGAGCAGCATTGTCGCGACCGTGAATCCCCTGTGTGCTCTGGCGATTCCGTAAACGAGGAATATGGATGCCATCGCGCCGCCGAATGCGAATATGTGTGTGCTTGAAATCCCGAAGCAGGAAAAGACGATACCCAGTCTGATGGCAAGAACAGCGCCGAACGCCGCGCCTCCTGAAACTCCGAGCGTGAAAGGTGTCGCAAGCGGATTCCTGAACATTGCCTGGAACGAAACGCCGCAGACCGCGAGTACCGAACCTGCCATGAAAGCGATTAATATTCTCGGCAGCCTGACATCCCAGAATATCCGCTGTCCTGCGGATTTATCGGAAGAATTCAGGATTCCCGTGATATCCGATAAATCAACTGAACCGGTTCCCACCAGCGGGACAACGAGAAGGACCGCCGCCGAGAAAAGGAACAGGAGCAGGAAATAAGTTTTTTTGGATTTTGCCGATGCCATTATTTTCGCCGTGGAAATGCGTAAGTTTTCCCTTCTTTTTCATTTTCTATGTACTCGAAGCCCGTATCGAAAAGTTCTTCCAGTTTTCTGTTCTCGACAAGCTCGGAGGATTTGCCGTCGAATACTATCGAGCCTTTTTTAACGGCGACGATCCTCGAACTGAAACGCGCCGCGAAATTAATATCATGAGTGACTGCGAGCACGGCGAGATTATTCCGCGTATTCAGATCGTCGAGTATCTTGTGGATGTCGCTCTGGTGTTTCGGATCGAGAAAAGTTGTAGGCTCATCGAGAAGAAGAATGTCGGGCTGCTGTGCGAGCGCGGCTGCTATGAATATTTTCTGGCGTTCCCCGCCGCTCATCATATCCACGCGCCTCGATGCGAATTCGCCCATACCCACTTTTTCCAGATGATTCATTGCCTCGGTTTTCTGCTCGGAGTCGGGCCTCACTAATGGATTCATATGAGGGTATCTCCCCATCAGTACAAATTGAAATGCCGTGAAAGGAAGATAAACGGGACTGCTCTGCGGAACGTAGCCGACCTTCAATGCGATATCTCTCTGGCTCATACTGTTAATGCACTTTTCACACAGAAAAATTGTATTGTCGGGTGATTTGTTAACCCTCACCATGTGCTTGAGCAGTGTTGATTTCCCGGCACCGTTCGGTCCGATGATCACGAGGAATTCGCCCTTGCTTATATGCAGGCTGATGTTGTCGAGTATGGTTCTGCCCTGGATGGCACATGAGAGTGATTGTATTCGGTAAATAGGTTCAGTCATTTTTTCCATTTATGACATTCTGGATGTCCGATAGCAACCTGACTATTCTGGGCCCGGGTATGGAGGTATAACTATCCGTCCATATAAATATATTTCCTGTTTTAACAGCTTCGAGTTCTTCGAGCGTGTCCCATTCTCTTATCAGGGCTTCTCCGGCTCCTGTATAGCCTATACGGGTTTCTATGATTATGTCCGGATTTCTTAAAATTATTTCTTCGAGCGATGGTTCCGGGTATTTTATATTCGAGTCATCAAAAACATTTATTGCTCCCGCCGCTTCAAGAAGCTCGGAGAAAAAAGTGTGTTTGCCGGCTACGAAAATACTCTGTATCGACCCCGGGTTACGGTCCACGACAATCATAACTTTTTTCTTCCTGACAATATCGCGGGCGGCAATTTCCGCTTCGGAAATACTGGAGGAAATATTTTCCGAAAGACTGCGTGCCTCGTCAATTTTGCCGGTCGCCATGCCGATCTTCTCTATGGAAACCAGCAAATCGCCGATTGTTTCATTCGGCACGGCGAGGACATTGATATTCAGCTTCTCAAGATTGTTTTTTGCTTCGAGGCTGGTATCCGTGATGATGGCGAGATCAGGGTCGAGTTCTATCAGGGTCTCGTAGTTCAAGTCCAGAAGCCCGCCGACCTTTGTAATGGAATCGGTTTCCGGCGGGTATTTGCAGTATCTTGTCACACCGACAATTTTATCGCCTGCGCCGATAGAAAAAAGTATCTCTGTTACCGACGGCGCGAGAGATACGATTCTTTCAGGCCCCGCAGTATGTGTTTTCGCTTCAATTGTTTTATCGGCGTTACTGCATGAGGTCGCCCAGAAAACAACTGTCAGTAGAGAAGATAGAAGAAGAATGCAAAGAAAATATTTTCGTTTTGTTATCATAAGGTGTCTCGCATTATAACCAATAACAATCAAGATCAATAATGAAGATGAAAATAATCGGGAATGCCGGAATTTCGACATTCCCGGTTATCATATTTTTGTGCTGATCAGTAAGCTACGATTGCCGAGCCGGAAGGCGGCAGTCCCATGTTCACGATACTGCCTGTCACGGAATTATCAATGGTATTGATAAAGACGATTCCCGGATTTGAGGTATTCCTCTCCGGCACGAGAAGATAACCGTAAGGATCCACTGAAAGGGTATTGATGTAACCGCCCGGCTGATAAATTGTCTCGGGAGAAGATTGCCCCGACGGATCGAAAGCGACGAGTACC
The DNA here is from genome assembly GCA_035380865.1 of bacterium. GTDB lineage: Bacteria > UBP15 > UBA6099 > UBA6099 > UBA6099 > DAOSYA01. The sequence goes on along the minus strand of DAOSYA010000010.1, from coordinate 22,709 downwards.
GTTGTCGACCAGTTGATACTTACAACGGCATAACCTTTTGTCGCGGATATGACGAGTATTTCGCCCGGGTTTACCGTGTCGCCTTCCGAACCTGCGAGATCGGCTTTGTCTATGAGATGAGCGGTGGCATAGGAGTCGGGATCAACCGTGTCGATTCCGCCTGTAACGCTTGCATTAAAGTAATCTCCGGCACAGCTTATAAAAATTTTCCCGTAAAGCTCACTGTACGAAATGACGGAAGGGTTATACCCGCGAAGCGTTATGAAATCAGTTGTGTCCGTGGAAGGATCAACGTCGATAATTTCATCGGTTTCGGTGTCTATCACCACCACCAGCCCCGGACCGGAGGCGGACCAGTAGTTGTTTCTATCGAGTCTTTGAACAGTTACGAAAACCTTGTTCCCGACTCTTACCATGGAATCCATTTCCGGGATTCCGTCCGTGGTATCAACCCCTGAAAGATCGATCGTCCCGAGTTCGTCGCCCGTATTAGGATTTACAATCAGAATTGTTCCAAGCTCGTAGCGCGTCACATAAGCTTTTGTTGAAGAAATTATCTCGATGTCGTGCGGGTTCGATCCGTCTCCGACGCTGTACTGCTTCACCAGGCTCATGTTGTTGGAAGGATCGAATACAGATATGCTGCTTGTGTTGTAGCGGCCTATTACATAAACATAATCGTCTGAAGTCACAACAATCGAATCTTCATCGATTGTCGAGTACGTGTTAACTGTCGGAGCAGAAGTATGATCTCCGCAGAGTTCCATTGTCGCGAGGACGCCGGTTGTTCCGTCATTCGTTATAACGACGGCGAGCGTGCCGCCCGTTGAAGACAGCGCGCCTGAAACGGCAGCCTGCACGGAAGCGTTTTGTGAAGCGACAGTGTTCGCGTGCGCAACGGCGTCGGATAGTGACGCGAAACCGCTGAAATCCTCAGACGCAAGAGTGTTCGCGACAACTGTCTTGATGTCCCTGATGTTGGAATTGGAAAGGTTGCCGTATCCACCGCCGGATTGGTTCACATGTTGTTCCACAGCGTTGACGGATGCTTCTGAAATGGGAGAAACCTGAATGCCTGAACTTCCTGTCACGAATTCCCTCATTTGTGTGGAATCGACAGTAGCCGAAACTATAAGGCGGGAGTAAACATAATTGTAATTAACCGGAAGAACGATAGAGAAGTTCCCGTTTGTGTCGGTGTTGCCCGAAGCGGCCAGGGTCTGTGTTCCGTTTGAATCGACAGCGTAAACAGCGATTGGAGCAGCGACTGAGATGTTGCCGAAATCAGCCGAACCGGCCTCTGAAACCCTTGAGGATGTTGTTCCTCCGGGAGTTAAAACAGAACCGGAGAGAATCTGGTTTTCAGGCGAACTGCCACCACCACCGCATCCGGCGATTATTGCTGCTGCAAAGATAAGGACTACTGCCAGTGCTGCTACTCGTTTTCTAATCATTTTTTTCACCTCGTTGTTTTTCTACAAATTGTCTTTCAAAAAAAAGAACAAAAAACTAATGCAGTTCACTCAGACCAGTTAACGGTCAGATAGAAGGCCCGCCCCGGGAGCGGATACCCGAGAATATCGGTTGAGCGGTTGTCTGATAAATTTTTAGCTTCAAGGGTAAATGTTGCTTTTCCGCTGTCATAAGAAATCCCGGTGTCATGAACGTTCTTTGCGTCCACTGGATAATAATTGGCCCTGTCGAGGAACCTGCCGCTTGAATAAGAAAAGCTGTAATAAGGATTCCATCTGCCTGACAGATATTCCATTTTGAGATTCAGCTCTCTCTCATGCCTGCCCGCAAGCTGGTTTCCCCTCCAGTATGATATTGCGCTGTCGTCTTTAGCATTCTGGTATGTATAGTTTGACGATAATTTCCATTTGCCCGATTCGAGAGAAAGCGTTCCTTCCAGCCCCCGCACGATGGCTCTGCCGATATTCATTGCCTGTGACGTTCCCTGCGTTTTCTGGATGAAAACAATTGTGTTGTCTGAAACATTTCTGAAATAACCCAGCTCGAAAAAACCATTCAGGCATGACACTTCGTTCAGGTTGAAAATCAATCCGAAATCAGTGTTCCGGCCTGTTTCCTGAACAAGATCGGTATTGCCGATAACGGCTCCTCTGTCTCCAAAAAGCTCATAAAAACCCGGTATCCTGAAATATCTTCCTTTATTCGCTTTCAGCGTCACGCTCTCCGAAGCCTTGAACCGCATGCCGAAATAGGATGAGGAATGGGTTTTGCTGAAATGTTTATCCGGGGCCGAAGCCGCCGCCGCAAACGGGTCGTCCTCTTTGAAATTATTTGAAGTGTTTTCCATCCGGTAGGAGGGTATGAGCAGAAGCCGATCGTCCATAAGACTTATCCTGTCTTCCGCCGCGAACGAAAAAGACGACCGGCGGCTGTTTTTGCCCGCCTGCGCGACGTAGAAATCGTCATGCGGATTGTATCTCTCGCTCATGTAGCCGAGAATTGTCGTAACGTCGTGGGCTTCGGACGGGAACCATTCGTACGACGCCGAAAAATCATCCGATCTGGTGATGTTTCTGTTGTTCTGTGTGCCGAGGTATATTTCATCCAGAGGGTCGGAGAATTCGCTTTCATCATATTTTCGCGAGTAATGGTAATTCGATATGACTTCGGGAAGGGATATCCCCGTGTCGGAGAAATCGACGCTCAGGAATCGCTGGTTCGATTCCAGTCTCGCCGCCTCGGACTGGTTGTTGCCGAGCCCGGGCATGCCCTGGTCCTTGAGCGATGCGGACAACGCGATTCTCAAATTCCTGTCTTCGGAGATCCTGTGTGCGACATTTATGTTGAGGTTTGTCGATTCGAAGTCGTTGTTCCGCCGGTTTTCCCATGTGTCGTCCGAGGGATTCAATGGAGTGCCGTTATCATCCTGAAAAGAAAAATCTCCATCGGAAGACAGCCGGTTGACGCCTATTGACAACAGATGCCTTTTAAGGTGAGTCTGGATGTTTATGCTCTGTGAACCGGTATTGAATGATCCGAATGAAGCCTGCGCTTCAAAATTATTTTTGGTTCCCGGCTCGATTGTGATGATGTTGATCACGCCTCCGATGGGAGAACCGTTGAATTTCACCGGTGCGTTGCTTCTGAATATTTCTATTCTTTGAATATTCGAGACGGGTATCGTGCCGATATCGACTGCGCCGCCGACAGCCTTGTTCAGGGCGACTCCATCCAGGAGGATCAGCACCTGCTGTGATTCGGAGCCGCGGATCGATACGGAACTGAAACTGCCCGTACCGCTTGAGCTTCGAATCTCCAGGCCGGCTGTAGTGGAAAGTAGCTCAGGAATGGTCGTGAATTTATTCTCGAAGCTGCTTCTGTTGATAACCGTCGAAGTCATCGGGGTATCGATCTGGCCGGATTCGTTTTCCCGATGATCCGAAATGATCACGATTTCGCCTATGTCGAAACTTTCCTGTGAGACGCAGAACGATATTGACGACAGAGCTATGAAGATTACAAGTGATGATGGAAGAATGCGTTTCAGAAAATGATGTTTAAACAAAATAACCGAACCTTTCAGAGGTTCGGTTTTCAGCCTCATAAGTTAACAGGTGGCGTCCCTTTTGCCGGAAGAGTCTACACCAGGTAGCGCCGTCTTCTGCAGGTCTTCTGACTTAAGGATCATCCTACTCGCTGAGCCTTCCCGCCTTTTTTTGCAGTGGCTTTTTCAGCTTTCGTCCCCTATCACAGCGGCCGGTCCGTGGCGGCTTTTCACCGCCTTCCCTATTATCCCCTTGGGGACAGAAGAACTGTTGGAATGATACGTGCATGAAGGGCGAGTGTCAAGGCAAAATTTTTAGAAGGTGAAGTAAGCGCGGAAATTATGTAAAATAGAAATATCTCTAGTAGGGAGCGTCAAAATGTCAGACCAGAAAATTGGTTATATAGATATTTTCAAATCCGGGAGAAACGATTACATCGGCGGTGTTCTGATTACCGACAGGCTGGGGATTCCGATTGAATTCAGGCATACGGAAACTGTGTCGCCGTCGAAGGTTCAGCATGTTTTGTACGGGCAGGCGCTGGAAAAATTTCTCAAGTGTGAGACGCTTGCGAAATGTCTTCTCAACGACATTCAGAATAAACCTAACCTGCTTGTCGTGCCGGATGCCGATTATTTTCCCCTGACGAGGAATTTTAATTTTCCTTTTGTCCTGCTTTCCAAGGCCAACAGGCAGCCGATGGAACAGCATGGCGACATGGTGGAAGTGAGCGAGAGCGAAATCAATCTTCAGATTCTTTCGATGAGAGAGCCGCTGAGGGTCAGGGTGGACAGGAAGAATGCGCCGACGCTGCCGGCGGTGAAGGGAGTGTTGCTCGATGTCGGCAGGACCATGGATATGCTCGAGCCGCTTACCCGGGTGAAAGAAGCGTTGAAGGAACTGGTGACCTGATTGGCCCGAAAATGCAGAACATTTTCTTTTGATATATACGTGGACGCGAAATCCTCATCGCTGGATTTATCGGACTCCAAAACAGATGTGATCAACGATGCGGATTTATTGGGGGTCGAGTGCGGGTGCGTGGAGTTCAGGCTTTCCGGCGATAAGGTCGGGACTGAACTCATCTCGTTTCCGACTGATATGAAATCAAAAGAAATTGTGTTAAAAAATGATGAGGAAAGGGAAGTTCCGACTCACGATGTTGATATCCCCGGGCCTGATAGGATTGGTACCAAAAGAGTGGAATCAGGGTTTCCGGGTATCGGCGAGAAAATAATAAATATTCCATGCAGGCCGGATGAAAAAATTAAAACATTCTCAAGCCCGTATCTTGACCATGCGCCACAGAGAAGATTTATTATAGACATGAAGAAGATTCCGTTTCCTGTTCTGTCGGAGTATATGAGCGAACTGGCGGCAAGAAACAAGACATCTTACACGAACATAAAGTTCATTGGCGCGTTTGATCCGATTCCGCTGCATCTTGCGGAAAAGTTGACACTTGATACGGGTACGGGCATACTGAAATTTCATATAAGAAATAAACCTGAGGGGGAGAGACGATTCGTGAGAGTCGTCTACGGGAAAAAAAGATCCGATGGACAAATTGTATCGGCGATATTTCCGGTGAAATAATATGGGGACACTCGTAATAATACTTTTAGTTGTCAACCTGTGCTTTCTGGCGTTTTTTGTAAAAAAGTGGGTTGAAAGCGCGCCGCGCGAGCAGAAAACGCCGAGGGGCGGCGAAAAGCCTCTGAACGAATTTTTTACTGAAATGAACAACAATTCTTCGAATGAAGAAGTGACGGAAATCGCCGAGCAACTGCTGGATAGAATCGACAGGAAAATCGACATCCTCAGGCAGTTGAACAGGGAGGCGGACAAACAGATTGAAAAACTGAGCCAGACATATCATGTGCTTCCGCCCGAGCTTCCTGCAAGTGAGCCCCAGAGCAGAAGAACAAGAAATGCAGTCAATACGCCGCAGCCTGAAGCATCGGTTCCCGAGAATGATAACAGGTCAAAAGTTATCCTGTTGAGGAAACGTGGGATGGGTTCATCCGAGATAGCGCAAAAGGTTAATATGGGCAGGGGCGAGGTCGAGTTGATCCTGAGGATAGAAGGGCTCCTGTAATTTGTAAAATCATTATTCCTGCATGTGTTAAATTTCCTATAGATTTATTATAGAATGAATAATTGTCGAATACTTGATTAGCCTGCATTTCTCACCAGTGCAGGTTGAAAATCGTTAGAATGCCTGTAGTACAAGGCGCGGCGAGTGAGAGGTGAGGGAGCATACTGTGCGGTATGTAACCGAGCCCGAACCGATGCCGCAACGCAGCAGGACAGGCGTTATCGCGATTTTCCGGATTTCTCTGTGAGAAATCCGGATTAGCCGACGGGAGGCGAATTCATGAAAGCAGTTATGATGGCAGGCGGAGAAGGAACAAGATTAAGACCCCTTACTTTAAACACCCCGAAACCGCTCGTCCCGGTATGCAACAAGCCGATGATGGAGCATATCCTCGAACGAGCGAGGGATATGGGGATACAGGAGTATCTTGTTACGCTTTACTATCTTGGTGATGACATTAAAGCTCATTTCGGAGATGGTTCCGAGTGGGGCCTGAAAATGCATTATTCTGTTGAAGAAACGCCTCTCGGAACAGCGGGCGCGGTGAAAATCCTCGAAGACAGGCTTGATGAAACTTTCGTGATATTGAGCGGGGATTCGATGACCGACTTCGATATTATGGAGGCTGTTAAATTTCATAAAAAAGTCGGCTCTATGGCGACTATCGTCCTGACCCGCGTGGAGACACCTCTGGAATATGGTGTCGTGATAACCGACAATGACGGGAAAATAATCAGGTTCCTGGAAAAGCCGGGCTGGGGAGAAGTATTCAGCGACACTGTGAACACGGGTTTGTACATACTCGAACCCGAGGTTTTCAAATATATGGCGCCGGGCGGAAATTATGATTGGAGCAAGGATATATTCCCGATGCTTCTCGCGGACGGGCAGCCGCTGTACGGGTGCGTTCTCGACGGATACTGGTGTGATATCGGAAGCCTGAAACAGTACCGGGAAGTTCACGAAGACGCTCTCAGGGGAAAGATAAAAATTAATATCGGCGGCAAGCAGATCAAGCGCAAGGTGTGGGTGGGAAAAGACACCGAGATAGAATCCGGCGCGAAGATAATAGGCCCTGGAATAATCGGCTCCAATTGCAAGATCAAAGACGGTGCGATAATAAATGAATTTTCCATTATTGGAGACAACTGCATAGTTGACCGCGGCGCGGAGATGACCCGCTCGATATTCTGGAATAATAATTATCTCGGAAAGAGTGCGCATGCGACAGGCTGTATCCTTTGCAGAAATAACGCGATACAGGAAGAAGTGAAAATAAGCGAAGGCGCGATAATAGGCGACAACTGCAATGTCGGCAAGGGAAGCACAATCAAGCAGCAGATAAAAATCTGGCCCGACAAGATAATTAAATCCGGCTCGACTGTAAACCAGAGTATTGTGTGGGGCGAGAACTGGCCGGGTTCGCTTTTCAGCGCGCTTGGAGTAAAAGGACTTGCGAACGTCGAGATAACGCCGGAGTATGCCGCCGGGCTGGGCGCCGCCTACGGTGCATCGTTGAAACAGGGCTCGAAGATCATCATCAGCAGGAGTCCTCACAAGGTGGCGAGAATAATCAAGCGCGCATTGACCGCCGGCCTGATGTCGGTAGGTATCGACGTTATCGATTACAGATCGGTGCCTTTGCCTTTAACGAGGCATTTCGTGAGGACATCCGATGCGGACGGCGGGATCCATGTGAGGATATCTCCATATCAGAACGAAATGATCCTTGCCGAGTTTTACGATGAGAACGGGATTAACATCGACACGAACAAAGAGAGAAAAATTGAAAGCATATTCTATCGGCACGATTACAGGCATGCCGATCTCGAAGGCGTTGGTACACTCGAGTATGATGCTTTTGCGGTGGAAAAATACATAGAAGATTTCCTGAATTATGCTGATATAGAAGCTATAAGAAACAGGAAATACAAGATGGTGATCGACTACTCGCATGGGAGCCTGTCGCAATTGCTTCCGCGGGTTCTGAGCCGTTTGGGAGTGGATGCGGTGTCGGTGAATTCCTATATCGATCCGAACACGAATCCGAGGGCATCGGCGCTTGATCCCCAGGGTCTGAAACAGTTGAGCAAGATAGTCAAATCCCTTAACGCCGATCTCGGTGTTCTTGTAGACGGGGAGTCGGAAAAAATTTCGCTTGTCGATTCAAAAGGCAGAAGCATTGTAGCCGAGAGACTTCTTGCGCTGATGATAGAACTTGTCGCCCGGACAACGAATAATCCTGTGGTTACGACACAGATAAGGGCACCTTATCTTATTGAAAGCCTGGTGAAAAAGCATAAAGGCAAACTCATATTTACAAAATCGAATTCACGTGACCTGATGGCGAATACCAATAAGGGAAAGATCGATTTCGGCGGCGACACGAAAGGCGGTTTTGTTTTCCCGGATTTCCAGCCTTCGTTCGACGCGATGATTTCTCTGTGCAAGGTGCTGGGGATCGTTGCGAAATATGACATTGATCTCGCGGAAATGAATTCGAATATTCCGGATGTTTTTATCGAATCCGGGACAGCTAATTGCAGTTGGGAGAGCAAAGGGAAATTAATGAGGGTTCTCGTTGAGAAGTTCAAAAACAAGGAATTGGACCTGACAGACGGGATGAGATTGAATATCAATAAGACGAGTTGGGTGATGGTGAGGCCGGATCCATCGGATCCTTTGATTCATATAGTGGCGGAAAGCAAAAGCGCGGCGGATGCAAAGAAGCTTGTCGGGGAATACACGAAACTTGCCAGGGAAATTGATTAATCCATAATTCACCGTGATTTATATCCGGGGATGTCGGATTAACAACAATATAAAAAACAGGCTTCTAAAAAAGCATTAGTTTATTTAGAATATACGATGTCCGGGAAGTGGCGTAGTCCGGTTAACGCGCGTGCTTTGGGAGCACGAGACCGCGGGTTCGAATCCCGCCTTCCCGATTCGAGGCTCTGTCAAAAAGCCTCTTTTTTATTCCCGATTCAATTTAAAATATTGATTGTGAATTCAGGCTTTGTTCTTTTGCCTCTGCTTCTGTTGTTTTGACATTTGTATTGCCTGTTTAAGCCCTTTTTCTTTCACTATCTTAACCTTGAGGCCGAATTCCGTGAGCTTAAAAAATCTCTCGCCGTATTTTTTCAGCTTTTTGGGGCTGATCTTTATTCCAAGGCCGGGTTCGCATGGTGGCTGATACATCGCCTCTCTGTCCGGGATCACCGGTTGTTCGAGTATTCCGTCTCTTGCTTCGGGCACCCATGAAGGAGTTTCCATCGGGTATTCAAGCGGGATATTGTTATCTTTATCCGCAAGCCACATGTTCATGTTTATCATAAGCCCTATGCCGTTTGTCCATGTGTGGGGCGAAAACCCTAATCCCTGTTTTTTGCAGGTATCCATAATCATTTTAGCATCCGCCATGCCGCAGAATGTTGAATCCGGCTGGTAAACATCAAAACTGCCTTTTTCGATCATGACTTTAACTTCGTTCCAGCCGTAGTTGAGTTCCGCGCCGGCTATCGTCACTCCCGATCTTTTCCTTAGTTCCGCAAGCCCGTCATAGTCCCTCGAATCGAGAGGTTCTTCAAGCCATGCAATACCATTGTCTTCACAAACTTTTACGAATTCCGTGGCTCTGTCGAGCGTCCATGCGGGGATATCCGCCAGCATGGTCACAAGCCACCCCTGGTTTACATCGATTGAAACTCTGATTTTGTCTCCAACTCTTTTCATTACTTCATTAACATGGCGAATATCGTCTTCCGCTTTAATATTCTTGAGCCTCATTTTTGCGGTTTTGAAACCTTTTTCGCGTATCGCGAGAAGTTCTTCCGCCCGTTTTTCCGGCTCGTGCATCTCACCGGTCGAGCAATAGAATTCCACGGGCCTTGCCGTGCCACCCATAAGTTCGTAAACCGGTTTGCCTTTGCTTTTTCCCAGGATGTCCCAGAACGCCGGCTCTATCCAGTAATTTCTCCATCCGAGATAACTTGCTTCCTTCAGTCTCTGGTTAGCTGTTTCAATATCCTCCGGGTCGAGCCCGATCAGGTATCCTCCTATAAGTTCGCCGAGTCCCTGTCTTTCATGCCCCATTGCTGCGCCTGCGGACCAGCCCTCTATCCCGCATTTTGTAGTAAGGCGGATGAGTGTGAATGAATTGTGCGTTTGAGGGTATCCCGGTATCCATGTCGGGTAAAACGGTTTTGGTAATGGTATTTCAACATGGAATAATTCTACAGATGAAATTTTCATTGCCGGACCTCCGGGTGTTTTATTTTTGAATGCCGGAGCTTGTAATGATTCCCAGGCTTGCTTCTCCATAAAGCCGCGCGGCATTCAAGTACGGATCCGATAGTATGAATCTATTGTGTTCGTATTTAAGAATGTATAAATATCCTCCGTCTCCTATAGGAGAAATTGCAAGATCGTCGAAGCCGTCTCCGTCGAAATCGCCTGCGGCAACTCTTGCTCCCGTATACGAATTTCCCCAGTCAGCCGATAGATCGGCGAACGGCACATCCGTATTGAAGCCGGTCTCATCCGCATAACTGTATATCCTGATGTTGACCCCGCCGTCCATCGAGGCGACAATAAGTTCGTCTCGCCCGTCACGATCGAAGTCGCCTGCCGCCATGTTTGTAGAACCTGATACTCCGCCGAAATAATTTCTTAATTGTGCGATAATTTCAGGCTTTGAATTCAGGTTGTCTTTGAACTCATAAACATCAAGCATTTCTCCTGCGCCGCTGGAGGCGATAATAACTTCATCCCGCCCATCGGCGTTGAAATCACCTGTTGCGATATTTGCTCCATGCCCGGAGGCTCCGAAAATATTGTATAACTGTGTCGAATAATCTATCGGGGCCATCTCGTCGCCGTTGAACTCGATAAAAAATGTATGGTCACCCGCTTTAGTTGCAGAGACGGCGAGTTCATCATCCCCGTCGAGATCGAAATCGCCTGCCGCCGCGTTTATCCCGAGGCTTGCGCCCAGAATCAGATCGTTTGCCGAAATGTATGGCGCGGTTTCATCAAACATCCCATTATTCAGCTTGAATATTTTCACCTGTTCTTCGGGGGAGTAAGTTGTTACAAACAGTTCATCATCTCCGTCCGCATCGAAATCTCCGAAACCGATTGATGAAGCCGGGGCGCTGTCGGGGAATATCGGTTCAGTCTCGATTTCCGGGTAACTGAAGTCGTATCTCCCGTCTTTGCATCTGAATGTTCTTATGCCGAGGCCGTCACCGCCCGGTGTTACCGCTACAGTCATTTTCTCGTTTTTGCATTCGGGGGTAAGCGAAGGCGGGGGAGGGGTTGTCTCTTTTTGAGGTTCGCCCTTTTTGAGATTTTCGTTCTCGTAAGTATAATCAACAACTGCATAATCGCCTTTCAGGAAAGGTTTCGTTTTTTTTCCGCCCGGCATTTCTTCGAGAATCAGAGGCAGGCCGCCGAGAAAAACTCTTCCCACTTCGCTTGTTGCGAATTTCATAATGTCCTTTGGAACTCTCGTTCTTCTTTTGGGCAGTCTCGATTCGCTGACGAGGCCGACTGTTGTATTCGAATTGAGCTCGTAAGATTTTATATGAATGAAAGCGTTTTCCCGGTTGTCGAAAACAAGTATGGATATTTTCATCCTTGCCCATTCGTCTTCGAGAAATTTCTTGTTGAGTTTTATCTTGAGTTCTTCTATCACTCCTATGACAAGAAGGTCTGTATCAATATTCTCAGTTGATTTCGTTAACTTTTCAATGTCGAAATAATCTACAGGATTATCGCTTTTTATGAAATATTTAAAAGCATCTTCCGCTGTTCTGTCCGGGTCTTCTGCGTCCCAGACCGGCAACACTTTATATGTTGAGCTTTTCTCCAGGGCACCGTTGACGAGTCTTCTGAGAGTGTATTTAAGCCCGATTCTCTCGGCGGTAAAGTAATCATCGCCTGCGGGTATCACAACATTTGAAAGTGATTTTCGGGGCAGTCTTTCCAGAAGGTAGAAATTAAAAGTCTGAATTGTCGAATTCTCCTGGGCGGCGCAATGACAGCTCGCTATAAGACCCGAAAAAAGCATCCCCGCTAAGAAAATAATTGTTTTTTTCATAATAAGCTCACCGATAATTCGTGAATGGCAATTTTTAGAAATATTTTTTGACAACGATAACAGAGACTTGATAAATTATCAATTCATCATCAATGTCAGATTTACAACAGCCCTGCATTTGATTATGATAACATAAAATTTGATAAAGATTTTTAATATAAGCAATAATATGGATACAAAAGAAAACGCCTCGGAATTCATAAAGCACCTCATTGAAGGCAACAATGCTTTCGTGCAGGGCGATTTTGAAAAAGCGCTTCAGAGCTATGAAAAGTCGATTGAATGCAAGCATGATTTTGCCACGACATACGCGAAACTGGGACAGGTTTACCATAAACTGGGGAACAATGCGGAAGCAATTTACAACTACAAGAAATCACTTGAACTGAATCCCGATCAGATAGAAACCTTATACAGGCTCGGGAAAGCTTATGGCGATTCCGATATGGCTATCCAGTCGGCGGTTGCGTTCGATCTGGCCCGTGAAAGGGACAAGGAAGGTTTGTTTTCCGACAGAATAGATGACAGCCAGATGCGGGTCAGGTCCCGGTCAAGAAAAAAATCTTTAAAAAATGTTTCTCTGATTTCGATGATGGAAGAAACAGCATCGATTATGACAAAACATCCTGCTGTTTTTATTCCCGTTATCGTGTCGGTTCTTTTTATCGGGCTGACTGATTTAATAATACGTTTGATTTTTGGTTTTATCCCCGGGCATGTGGAAATTCTGGATCTAACAAAAGTATTTTTCACAAGTGGATTACACCTGAATTTACAGACCATAATTTATGCAGCTGTTCAGATAATAGTGCTGTCCACAGTATCTTTTCCGCTTTATGGCGTGTCGATGGTTCTTGTAAGAAGGTTTGCAAGCGGGAGAGAGGCGTCGTTTGACGAGGCTGTTTTGAGCGCATTCAGGCAGTATTCATCATTATCAGGAGCGGCTCTTTTATTCACGATTTTCACCCTGCTGGTGGCTGTTGCCTCAATATTTGTTATGGAAAGTTTTTCGATAATGTTTTCTGAGCTTGCCGGTATTGATTTGAATTTGAGACCGTTTTGTATTTTGTTTATGACAATGTTTGCGGCATATTTTTATCATGGCTTAACAATAATCGTGCTTGATCGAAAGAAAATGGAAAAGATTTTTGATAAAACCTTCAGGCTCGGAACAAGATACTACACGCAGACGTTTCTGGTACTGGCTTCTTTTGCGCTGATCTATTTTTTTGCGATAAAAAGAATGAGCGTATCCGGGGGTGCCGGAATGGTTTTTTCGAAGCTTGTTCTGATTCTGTCGCAGGCGGTCGTGATAGTATCTCTGACAGTTCTTTTTACTAAATCGCAGCAGAAGAGAAAAAGGAAAGAATCGTCTGGCTCAAAAAAGCAAAAAATCGCAGTTACCGAAATTCCTGATGTCGAATAAAAACTGTTTCTAACCTGCATTTCTCTGTGAGAAATCCGGGCTAAAAACAGAATAACATCAGAAAAGCGCTCAAGATCAATCTGTGTTCTTCTCAGTTGTTATTGTGAGTCTCTTGCCGCCGTTTTCTTTAACAATATCCACAATCTGAATAGAGTAGCCCAGTTGTGTTTCGGCGTCGGCTTTCAGAACCACGACTTTCTCGGGGTCAGCGTCGAGAATAGGTTTAATCAGCAGGGGTAGTTGCTGCATATCTGTTTGTTGATCATTTAAGAAAATTTCATGGTCTTTGGTAATAAAAATCTTGATCTCTTTATCTTTCAGGACAGTTGCTGTTTTTGAATCGGGAAGATCGATATTATGAGCTGTCTGAGTGATAAACTTTGAAGTGAGCATAAAGAATATCAGAAGAAGCAGAATTACATCTATAAGCGGAAAGAAAGCCATTTCCACCTGGCGTTTTTTCTCTCTCTTAACAATCATAGGAGTCAGTCCTCACAGTAATATTCATATTCCCACTCAATAAGCTGGTACGCGGCTTTGTTCGTATCGTCGGCAAATCGGTCAATTATGCTTGTGAGCCATTTATAACAGAGGAAAGCAGGAATAGCGACGGCCAGCCCGGCTGCGGTTGTGAGCAGGGCTTCCCATATACCGCCTGCGAGAACTGTTGCGTTGACCTGTCCGCCGAGGCTTTCGATTTGTATGAATGCGCGTATCATACCTGTGACTGTTCCCAGTAGCCCCAGCAGAGGAGCGATAGTCGCGATTGTCGAGAGTCCTTCTACATAAGTTTCCATTTTGCCGATCTCGATCGCCGCGCTTTTTGCCATGGCTTTTTCACTAGCCGCGGGAGTTTCGCTTTTTGCAAGCCCCGCGCTGATCACACGTGCTATCAGGCCTTTTGTTTTAGAAGCTCTGGCGGCGGCTTCGCTGAACCTGCCTTTGCGTGCGAGCGGCTCAATAGAAGCCATCAGCTTTTCGACCGGAAAGCTGGCGGATTTGAATTTGATTAATCTTTCAACGACTATTGCAAGGATGACAACCGAACAAATCATTATCGGAACCATGAGGATTCCGCCATGTTTGATGAATTGACTGATTTGCATAATATCCTCCTACTGGATTCTATAAAGAAGTTTGATTTTCAAATTAAGGCTGTCCATGTTCAGTATTTCAGGAAGAGGCGGGAAAGGTGAAGCGTCATGCACAGCTTTTAATGCGGCTTCATCCAGAACACCGGAACCGGATGATTCTGAAATCTCAGTCTTTCCGAGTATCCCGTCTCTTGATATTACAAAATCTATTTCGACAATTCCCTGTTTTCCGAATCTTTTTGCTTTTTTGGGATATACTTTGTATTTCTCGATCATCATGTGAACGGATTTTCCATATTCTTTTACAATGGCATCAATATCTATTTCGGGTTCCGGCTCAGGTTCAGGTTCCGGCTCAGGCGAGGATGCAACCGGCTCGGGTTCGGGTTCCGGCTGAATTGTTTCTGTATCATATTCTTCAAGATCCCTGGGCGATGATTCCCAAACTGAAGCTGTTTCAATAAGTTTTTCAGGCACGACGATGGCATTTTCGGGTACAGGTGAGGGCGGCGGTGGAGGAGGAGGTTTGGGTTTTGGTGTAATTACTTTCGGTTTGGGTTTCGGCTTCGGCTTGGGTTTCGGTTTAGGTTTTGGTTCAGGTAAAACCTTCGGTTTGGGTGGCGGAGGCGGTGGTGGTTCTGTAATGAGGTAATCAATTGCGATTTTGTCCTTATTAAAAAGAAAATGCTCCGGCAGAACAATATAATAGATGAGAAATATATGGAATGCCGCGGAAATCATGAGGATTATGTTGAATAAATAGTTTTTTTTCATAGCGGCCCAAATGTAGCAAGTTGTGTCAGTGCAGACATAGTTACAAAACCGCATTCTATGATCAGGCACTTTGTGTGTCAAGTTAACACTCAGCACTTTTTATAAGATCGGAAGGAGATTATTGCAATTGAAAAAAATTAAATTTTTCTGACGATATGGATTTAAATTTCAAAATGTATAAAATAGCTACGATGATTGATGAAATTAAGTTAGTATATGCAGAATAACACCGCTCTCTGGGGGCGGTTTTTTTTGTATCTGGGCCGCCGCCGGATGTTTTCGTTTTATGATTCAGTATGCAGAGGGAAGGAAAAATGAATTTGAGTGAGAAAGTTTTTCCAAGAGCAAAAATAACGGATATGGGCTTGTCTGCAAAGAGCGGTCAGAAAGAGAGAAAAATAATCATTCTCGGCGGTGGCCCGAACAGGATAGGTCAGGGGATCGAGTTTGATTATTGCTGTGTTCATGCCGCATACGCGATAAAAGAAGCCGGCTGCAAGGCTATTTTGATAAATTCCAATCCCGAGACGGTTTCTACAGATTTTGATACGTCCGACAGACTTTATTTCGAGCCGCTTACTTTCGAAGATGTGATGAATATTATCGATATTGATGAGCCGGAAGGAATAATCGTGCAGCTTGGCGGGCAGACGCCGCTGAATCTGTCGGGTTCGCTTGAAGCAGCCGGCGTGAATATACTGGGAACTTCGCCGGACAGCATCGACCGGGCGGAGGACAGGGAAAGATTCAGGGAGCTTCTTGATATCGTTGGGCTGAGACAGCCTGATAACAGCATTGCGACAAGCGTGGAGCAGGCTGTTGAAAAAGCTGAAAATATCGGATATCCCCTGCTTGTAAGGCCTTCTTATGTTCTTGGCGGCAGGGCAATGCAGATAGTATATAACAGGGATCAACTTGTCGAATACATGACGAGAGCCGTCAAGGCTTCTCCCGATAAACCTGTATTGCTGGATCGTTTTCTTGATGACGCGATCGAGATTGATGTGGATGCGATTGCAGATGGCGAGAAATGCATTGTTTGCGGAGTGATGGAACACATTGAAGCGGCTGGAGTTCACAGTGGTGACAGCGCATGCTGTTTACCGCCCTATACCCTGAATGAAACAACAATCAAGGAGATAAAGGAAGCTACTTATGCCATGGCGAAGGAACTGAACGTCATAGGGCTTATGAATGTTCAGTATGCCGTTAAAGGAGATGTGGTTTATGTCCTTGAGGTCAACCCGAGGGCATCAAGAACCGTTCCGTTTGTTTCAAAAGCGACCGGCATTCCGTGGGCCAAGGTTGCAACAAGGGTGATGCTTGGTGAGAACCTGGCGGACCAGGGAATAACAGAGGAAGTAACACCTCGGTATATGAGTGTTAAAGAAGCGGTATTTCCATTTTCGAGGTTTGAAGGAGTTGATGCGCTTCTTGGACCCGAGATGCTTTCAACCGGCGAGGTAATGGGCATAGACAAATCGTTCGGCATGGCATATCTGAAATCTCAGATTGCTGCGGGGCAGAAATTGCCTGAGTCAGGAAATGTTTTTATAAGCGTTAAGAACAGTGACAAAAGAGGGATCATATCGATCGCGAAACTGCTCGACGAGATGGGATTTAATATTATCGCTACAGGCGGCACGGCAAGCACGCTGAAAAGAAATGGAATAGAAACAAGGTTCGTCGAAAAAATCGGGATCGGCAGGCCCGATGTACTGGATCTTATGAAAAACGGCGAAGTGCAACTTATGATAAATACGCCGTCGGGCTTGCCGACTAAAGAAGAAGAATCCGTCATCAGGATAAATGCGATTGCAAGGGAAATCCCTTTGATAACAACATTGCAGGGCGCGCAGGCGACCGTACAGGGCATGGACGCTTTCCGAAAGGCTGGGTTATCGGTGTCCCCGATTCAGGATTATCATGCAAAATCTCTTGAATCACATGGTTATAGAAACAAAGATGGTGTTATCGTTAAAAAACAAAAATAAAGATGGTGTTATCGTTAAAAAACAAAAATGAAGATCATCTTGAGAGAACGGACTCGGGAGCTGCGACTTCCGGTTGTTCGCTTCTTTTAACAAGACATCCGGCAATACCTGACAGCAGCGATATTAAATAGAGCAGGAAACCTGCATTTCCGGTTATTGCTCCTTTTGTTTGAGGCAGAAGCTCGGTTTTGAGAAAAAGGATCAGGATAAAGATAAATGTGTTCATGAGAAAAACAACTGCACAGTAAGGTTCCATTTTATCAAGAAAGTCCCGGAGCCACTTTATAGAGCAGCTTATTACGATGAAGACCACGAATGCAAATATCATTGTACCGGTATTCACGAACAGCGGTCTTATGAAAAATACAAAGTACAATATTCCTGAAAGAGTAAAAGCGATCCTGAAGTATCTGTTTTTAAGATCTTTTCCCGGAAACATAAAATTAATCAGCGAGAGAGACATGAATATTACTACCAGAATGCTCAATATCACGAGTTCTCTCGGGAAAGGAACGGGCCATTCCGCCCTGAATCCCGTTCGTATTTCTTCCGGCGGAATGATCCCAAAAGGAAAGTGAGCGGCCAGGAAAAAGAGAGCAGCAGATACGATCCAGAGTATGGTTCCTCTTGATTTAAAATCCGGCATCATAATAGTGTAAATAGAAGGTGCTGTTGGTTCCTTCATTTTGAACTCGGTTTTTTCTGTTGTCTGGTTCGAAGAAACTGTTGTTTCTGAAGCCGGCGCCGAATATACGGTTTTTGTTCCGCAGCCTGTGCAGAAACCGGCATCGGGTTTCAGGATGTTGCCGCATTTTCTGCATTTTATCTGTTTAGGGGGAGCGCTTTTTTTCCCGTCTTTTTCATCAAGGCCAAGGCTGTGTTTTACTAGTTCTTTTTTCAGCTCTATCTTTTCGTTTTCATCAATAGGCCGTTCCCAGCCGCAATAAAGGCAGGAAGGGCGGTTCGAATAAATCGTTCTCCCGCAGTTCGGACACTTTTCTTTGCTTCCACTATCGCTCAAAGCACAACCAATCAATGACAATTCTTAATTTGATATTAGAAGCGATGAAAAATTTAGTCAAGCTCATTGATGGACCCATTTGTTTTCACAACTGTCTAATAGTTAGAATCGCAGGGTATTTTATTTAATCTGATGAATGGATATAATGTATTTGCTCTATGAAGAACCTGATGAAAATAATCATTTTCGCAATAGTCATAAGTTCGGCGTGTTTTATCGCGCCGGCTTTGGGATTAACGAATGCTGAAATAATTTCCCGGCTGGAAAAACTTAAGTTATACCCGGAGTCTGAAATAGCTGCGCTTGCAAAAGAGGAGATGGGGAAATATTCACAAGGCGAGGTTGTTAAAGAGGAAAGAATCCGGGCGCTTGAGCTTTACGCGCTGGCATGTGATTTCAGAACCTATTGCGGAAACGATGTGGAAAACAATGATGAAAAAGCGGAGGCGATTTACAGGAGAATTATTGATATGGATCCCCTGTTTTTCCCTGCCGCCAACGCGATAGGCGTCATCTGTTTTTTCAATGAGGATTTCGATTGCGCGATAAAATATTCGACGCTGGCGCTGAAGGTGAACGACACACTAATGGCTGCATATGCTGACAGGGGAGCGGCATATTACAGGCTGGGCAGATATGATGAGTCGTTAAATGATTTGAATAAAGCGATAGAGTTGTTCCATGACGATGCGTGGGTGCATACGATGAAAGGGCATGTTCTTTCAGCACAGGGGAGATTTGAAGAGGCGATTATCTCTTATGAAAACGCCGAAAAGATAATGCCGGATAATCCCGACCTGTTGATGACTCAGGCGATGTTGTTGAAAAACAGCCTGCATAGATCCGACCGGTCGCTGGAGGCAATTGAAAGGCTTTTGCGATGGCGGCCCGATCATGCGGAAGCGCTTGCTTTCCGGGGAACAATAATGATGGAGGCAGGGGATTGCAAAATCGCCTCCCGGGATTTCAGCCGCGCGGTGTCGTTGAAACCCGAAAATATAGGGTTCTGGAATATGAAAGGCCAGTCCGCGCTGGTTTGCAGGAACTGGGATTCCGCAATAGCTTCGTTTGATGTGTGTATCGATATGAATTCTCAGGTCGGACTTTATTACTGGTACAGGGCGCAGGCATTGCATGGGCGTGGAGAATATCAAAAAGCAATTGACGACTGGAACAGAGCCGGGGCACTGGAACCGGGCAACGAAAGGGTTCTTGCTGGAAGAGCGATGACTTACATCAAGCTTGGAGAGCTTGATAAGGCGAGGGTTGATATCGGCAAAGCAGTTGAAATGAACAGTTCTTCTGCAAAAGTATATCTTGCGAAGGCAAAACTCGTTGAAGCTGAAGGCAATGCGGAGGATGCGGATGCCAGGTACAGTTTTCTTGTGGATAAATTTCCATCAGAGACAGAGTTTCTTATAGCGAGGGCCGATTTCCTCTATAACAGAGGAGATTATTTCATGGCATCCAAGGATTATTCCCGGGCATTCGAAATAGGGGTGAGAGACCCGGAAATTGAAAAACGAATGCTTGACAGTGAGTTAAGGGCAGGACAGTACAATTCTCTATTCAAACATGTCAGGCCGCTTATGGAAGACAATCCCGAAGATCCCGATATCCAGATTAAATACGGTGTGGCGCTCAGGGGATCAAGGGGTGCGACGGCAGCGGTAGAGTTTTTCGACAAAATGATAGAAACAAATCCCGACATAAAGGACACGTATGTTTACAGAGCAAAATTCAGGATGGAGTTGATCCCTGATCCATGGGTCCATCTCGAAGATATCAAACAGGTCGCCGGGATAATCGAAGCCAGTTATTCGGATCTTGAAAAAGCGAAGAGCATGAGTCCTGATGATGAGATGGTATTGAATGAATTGGGGAAAACCCTTATGCAGAAAGGCAATTATTACCTCAGGGCAGAAGGCGATTTGGAAACTGCTTTCGAATCTTATGATGAGGCAATAGATTATTTTCTTGCCGGCGACAGGTATTTTGGCAATGATGCGGAAAGAGCCTGCAACGAAGGGGTTATTTACCTGAAAAAAGGGAATCTCGATGCGGCTGCAGAAGCGTTTGAACGGTCTTCCGATAAAAATCCATCGGCTGAAGCATACAGATACCTGGGCGTTGCTCATTACCTGAGAAAAGATTTTGACAGATCCATATCCGCTTATAGCAAATCGATCAAGCTAGACCAGACCGACGTTGTGTTTAACCTCAGAGGTAATTCGTATTTCAGGGCCGGACTATATGTTGAGGCACTGAAGGATTACAGGGTTGCTGAAAAGCTGTCAAAGCAGGATTTCGTGTGGGTTCCGCGCGAGGAAAGGTATTACTATTCAGTGGATTTCGACCCGGTCGCCGAGATTGCAAGTATTCATGGCCCGGGCGAACCTTTCGGACGCCGTGGTATCCAGCTCGAGTTAAGAACGATTTTTGACAACAGGGGCCATGCTCTTGTTTCGCTTGGCGATAAGGAATCAGCATGTATCGCTTTCAACAGGGCGAGGGTGCTGGGGCTGGCGCAGGGCTACAATATTCACTGCCGATAGTGTGTCGTTTTATGAGTTCAAGAGAAAACCGGCTACTGTTGCCGTCATGCAGCCCGCAAGAAATCCGGCAAAAAGTGCTTTGATTCCAAGTTTTGCCGTCTCTCTTTTTCTTTCGGGGCAAAGCCCGCCGATTCCGCCTATCAGTATCGCAAGGCTCCCGAAGTTTGCAAAACTGCATAATGCGTATGTCGCTATTGTGATAGACCTCGGGCTTATTGTTCCTGATACGGCAAGCTGCTGTAGTTGCTGGTAAGAAATGAATTCGTTGAAAACAACTTTGATTCCGAGCAGTTTGCCGACTTCAAGACAATCGCTCCATGGAACGCCCATGATAAACGCCACAGGCGAAAGAAGGTAACCTGATATTTCCCCGAAAGATGTGTTCATGTATGTGAGAAGGGAATCGAGCATACCGATGATTGCCACGAAAGCGAGCAGCATCGCTGCAATGTTTAACGAGAGTTTCATCCCGTCCGACGCGCCCGAAGCCGCCGCGTCGATGACATTGACATCATCGGATTTAATTTCTTTCCAGTTGATATCTCCCGAGGTCGCGGGCACCTCTGTTTCCGGCAGCAGTATTTTCGACAGCATTATAGCTGCGGGCGCACTCATTATCGATGCCGCGAGAAGGTGCCCGGCTTCAGCTCCGAACACTCCGACGTATATTGCCATGACGGTTCCGGCTATTGTCGCCATGAATCCCGTCATTATTGTCAGGAGCTCGGAAGACGTCATTTCTCTTATGAATTTTTTCAATCCTGTTATTGCTTCAATCCCCATGAAAATAAACATTGCCGCGCCGAGCGATTCCGCGCCGGAAATTTTCATTGTGACTTTCATGAGTTTTGCCATCGCGTACACGAGAACCTGGATAACTCTCAGGTAGTAAAGGATAGCCATCAATGACGATATAAAAATCAGAACCGCGCATATTGAAACAGCCGTGTTCACTTCAGACATTTTCTGCCCGATGAGAAATTGCGTTCCGTGCCCTGTGAATTCATATATTTTGTTGAAAAAAATCTGAGCCCATTGAAAAATCTTCATCCCCGGAGTGGTTTTGAGTATGAGGAGGGCAAAAATGATTTGCAGCGTTGTGCCCCAGATTACAATTCTCCATGATACTTTTTTCCTGTTACTGGAAAACAGAAAGGCGGACCCGATTATCAGTAACATTCCAAGTATGCTTATCAGGCGCGGTAACATGGCTCACCTCTGCGTATAGATTTGTGGTTAATTATATATCTTTTTTTTGCGTGTATGCCTGCTGGGAAATTTATGCAGGAGTGGGTGTGGTTATTTGCAAACGCTGGTTTCAGGTATAATAATTCAACCGGAAAGATCACGGGGGAATTTATAGAATGCACGAGCTGTCGATAACACAGGAAATGGTAAATGTCATAGAAGAGGCAAGACGGAGCGCCGGCGAGGGTGCTGCTGTTTTGAAAGTTAAAATCAAGATCGGGGCGCTCACCGGTATTGTGGCGGAATGCGTGGAGAAATATTATGAAATATTGACGGAAGACACTTTGCTGAGCGGAGCGGCTCTTGAGTTTACAAAAGTGCCTGTGAAAATTAGATGCGGCGATTGCGATTCAATGCATGAAATAGATGAAGCAGTTTTTATATGTGATAAATGCGGGAGCACGAACACGGAAGTTATTACAGGGCAGGAACTGTTCATAGAATCGATTGAAGTTTCGGAACCGGAAAAAGAATGAACTGTTGAAACTCAAAAAGGGATCAGGGCTGGTTTTATGAAAGTATTGCTGGTTCGGCCGCCCAGCATAATGGGGCATGAACACACACATGCTTTGCAGCATCCCGTCAACCTTTGCTATCTGGCGGCTGTTGCGTTGAACACCGGTGCGGCGGCGGCGATTCGCGATTTTGAGATCAATGAATATTCTCCTCGCGTATTCGCAAAAATATTGAAGGAAGAAAAACCCGATGTCGTCGGTTTCACTTCCATGACCCCGGCAATAGACATGGTCGGCGGAATGGCGGATGTCGTGCGGGATGCGTTGCCGGATGCGATAAATGTTGTGGGAGGGCCGCACACATCGATTCTTCCCGTGGAGACACTGGACAGGTATCGATCCGTGGATGCGGTTATCGTGGGG
>DAOSYA010000009.1:0-60223 GCA_035380865.1 bacterium | reverse complement strand
CACAGAGCAAAGCTTGTGCATGTCACCCGGCACAGCAGGATTGGCCTTATCGAGGCTGTTGAAAATGTTAACACAGAGAGTTGTCATCCTGAGCGCAGCGAAGGATCTCGCTTTTTGAGTTTATTATTGAGATTCTTCGGTCGCCATGCTTTCTCAGAATGACAGGCAGGGATTTTTCAACAGCCTCTATCACGATCTTCCGGATTTCTCCGTTAGAAATCCGGTTTAGTCCTGCACCATATTGATAAACAAAACCCAGTCGGGTAAACTACATAAACCGCATAAAATTATCTGGAGAGAGTACTTGTTCACAGGAATCATCAGAGAAATCGGAACGATCCGGGGAGTGAAGCGAAAAACAGGCTCGCTGGACCTGGCAGTTGAATGCCCGGAAACAGCAGCTATCTCACAAACAGGAGACAGCATAGCGGTTAACGGCGTATGCCTGACCGCGACCTCGATTCAGGGGAAAACAGTCACTATGGATGTTGGAGAGGAAACATTCAGCAGAACAACACTTTCCACCGTTTCGGCGGGAACGAGAGTCAACATAGAACCGGCGCTGAGGCTCGGCGACAGCATGGGAGGCCACATAGTATCAGGCCATGTCGATGCTGTCGGGACAATTAAATCATTATCACCGCAGAACACACAATGGGTATACGAAATAAGCTACCCCGGAGAACTTGCGAAGCTCATCGCCGCCAAGGGAAGCATAGCAGTAGACGGCATAAGCCTGACGGTGGGTAAAACGGGCAGGAACAGTTTTGAGTTATACATAATTCCTCATACTCTCGATGAAACTACTTTGAAGAACAAAAAAGCCGGTGACAGAGTTAATCTCGAAGCAGACGTTCTGGCCCGCTATGTCGTCAACGCGATAGAAGGCAAAAAAACGGGCGACGAAGGCCTGAAAAAGATATTAAAGGATACAGGATTCATTGACTGAGCAGATAAAACATGTGGATTTCTTCATCATTACGGGTTTGAGCGGCGCCGGAAAAACGTTCGCGAACAAAGTGCTTGAAGACCTGGGATTCTATTGCGTGGACAACCTGCCGCCGATGCTGATCCCGAGCATCGCCGAGCTTGCCGCGCACTCCGAAAGGAAAATCGATAAAGTTTCACTTGTTATCGACATAAGGGGCGGTGACTTTTTCGAGGAGGTATTCAAGGCGCTTGACGCGCTAGATAAAGCCGGTTACAGGTACAAAATTATATTTCTCGACGCCGCAGACGACGTCCTGGTCAGACGATACAAAGAATCGCGGAGACTGCACCCTCTCGCCGGCAGCGACGGCGGCGTGATTGACGGGATCAGAAACGAGAGAGCGCGTCTGAAACGGATCAAGGATCGCGCGGACTTTTATATCGACACCACAAAAATGAATCCATGGGGACTGAAACAGGCGCTGTCTTCAATCGTGATGGGAGACGAAAAAGCATCGCAGTTGAAAATAAACATCGTATCGTTCGGTTTCAAATACGGCTTGCCCCTCGATGCCGACCTTGTGTTCGATGTGAGATTCCTGCCGAATCCATACTACGAGCAGCACCTCAAAAACCTGAGCGGCGAAAATGAAGAAGTGTTCGAGTACGTAATGACAAATCCCGCGACACGGGAGTTTCTGGATAAAGTTTCCGACCTGATAAATTTTATTCTCCCACATGCAATAAACGAGGGAAAAAGCAACATGGTGATAGCCGTTGGATGCACCGGTGGACATCACAGATCGGTAGTGCTTGCAATTGAACTTTGCCGGATCATTACCCGGCACGGTTATAACGTTTCTGTGAAACACAGGGATATTTCCGCCGACTGAACGGCGATAAACGGAGATTGTCATGAACCGCTGGAAATGGTTTTATCCAGGTCTTAAAGTTAAACGCTGGGTAGCGCTCATAGTTCTCGGCGTTCTGATATTCAGCCTTGGAATGGTTTTTATAATAGGCAAAAACCTTCCACGGGAATTCTATCTCTTCGTTACAAGCTATGTCAGGCAGGGAATCATCGGATTCTCGCTGGTACTGCTGGGAATTATCTGCGCGATAAAAGGAACCAAGAAACTCAACAAAAGAATAATCGGCCTTTTTCTTCCCGAAGGAGACCACAGGCTGCTGGACATGCTTTATGAAGACATGCTCCTGAGCAAAGGCATCAACATCGTGGTAATCGGTGGCGGAACCGGGCTTCATTCCCTGCTGAGAGGGCTGAAAGAATATTCATCGAACATAACGGCAATCGTGACAGTGAGCGACGACGGCGGGAGCTCGGGGCGGCTGCGCGACGAGCTTAACATACTGCCCCCGGGAGACATCCGCCAGTGCATAGCGGCGCTCGCACCTCTTGAATCGACGATGCTGGAGGTGTTCGAAAGCAGGTTCAAAGGCGAAGGGCCGCTTCACGGCCACTCGGTCGGCAACCTTCTTCTGGCAGCCATGACCGAGCTGAAAGACGGCGACTTCAACAAAGCGGTACAGGAACTCAGTAAAGTTCTCGCGGTCCGCGGCCGGGTCGTGCCCTCGACAGTCGAAAACGTAACTCTCTGTGCCGAAATGTCCGACGGAATGATCATTCGCGGCGAAACGAACATTACATCGTGCCCGGGTTCGGTGAGCAGAGTGTTTTTGCAGCCCTCGGATGTCCGCGCGCTTCCGGAAGCCATCCAGGCGATTCGAAACGCGGACCTGGTTGTGATCGGGCCGGGATCACTTTACACAAGCATAATACCCAACCTGCTCGTAAGGGATATACTTGTCGCGCTGAGAAAAACTGCCGCCCCGAAAATATACGTCTGCAACATAATGACACAACCCGGAGAAACAGACGGCTATACCGCGTCCGACCATGCGGCAAGATTAATCAAATTGACCGGCAAGAATTCTATTGATTATATAGTACTGAATAATAAGTACCCTTCCCTTTTGCTGAAGCATTATGAATCCGAAGACCAGTTCCCGGTCAAAGTCGACAGGGAAAACCTTGAAAAGCTGGGAATAAAGAAGCTTGTGACCAGCGATCTTGTCCGGGAAGACGAACTTGTGAGGCATGACCCCAAAAAGCTTGCGGCCTGCATTCTTGAGATAGCAAATGAAGCGGTTCCGTTCGCCGGACTGGGCACAAAAGCATACGAAGTCGATAAATTAAGAGAAACCCTTATGAAACTGAGAATTTGACATTATAATAACCAGATAAAATTAGAGTAAAGTTGGAGGTGTAGAATGGCAGTTAAGGTTGGTATCAATGGGTTTGGCCGGATAGGAAGAAATTTCCTGCGCTCATGTCTCGGAAACAAGAACATTGAAGTGGTAGCTATTAATGACCTCACCAGTGCGGAAACCCTGGCTCATTTGTTAAAGTACGACTCGACGTTCGGAACCCTTGATGCGAAGGTGTCCAGCGAAGAATCAAAAGGGGCGGGAAAACCGGGAAAGCTCATAGTTAACAAAAAAGAGATCGCGATTTATGCATGCAAAGATCCGAAAGAGATTCCCTGGAACAAGCATGGAATCAAGATAGTGGTCGAATCGACTGGAATTTTCCGATCACAGGAAACAGCTTCATATCACCTGAGTCAGAGAAGCGTCAAAAAGGTAATCATCTCAGCCCCTGCTAAAGGAACGGTTGATTTCACGGTCGTCATGGGAGTTAACGACGGTCAATACGATCCAAAGAAGCACAACATTATTTCGAACGCATCATGCACAACGAATTGTCTCGCACCTGTCGCGAAAGTTCTGAACGACAAGTTCGGGATTGTTTCAGGTCTCATGTGTACGATCCACTCCTACACAAACGATCAGAAAATTCTTGATCTGCCTCACAGCGATCTCAGGCGCGCTAGAGCCGCCGGCCTGTCGATTATTCCCACTACTACAGGCGCTGCGAAAGCCGTCGGCCTGGTTCTGCCCGAGCTCAACGGCAAACTCACAGGATACGCACTTCGCGTTCCGACACCAACGGTCTCCGTCGTAGACCTTGCTGTTGTAACCGAAAAAGCGGCTACCCCGGAAGCAATCAACAGAGAGATGCTTAGAGCTTCACGCGGTTCTCTCAAGGGAATCCTCGAATATGTCGAAAAACCGCTCGTTTCCATGGATTTCAAGGGCAGCCATTTCTCTTCGAGCTTCGACCCGGCATTCACACAGCAGATCGGTGATAATCACGTCAAGGTTATGTCCTGGTACGATAACGAGATGGGCTATTCGAACAGAATGGTAGATCTTGCAATCATGGTCAGCAAAAGTCTCTGAAAACGGTTACTGTTTTAGAATTGACGATTAATAAACCGGGGATTTAAATCCCCGGTTTTTAACCAGTTGAGGAGGAAATTCAATTGTTAAAAAAACTGACTGTTGAAGACATAGACCTTAAAGACAAAAAGGTTATTGCGCGTGTGGATTTTAATGTCCCCATCAAAGACGGCAAGGTATCGGACGACTTCCGGATCAAGTCGGCGCTTCCGACGATCAAGTTCATCCTCTCACAGGGCGCTTCGCTGATACTCATGAGCCATCTCGGGCGGCCCGGTGGAGAATGGATTTCGGAATTCAGCCTCAGGCCGGTTTGCGACTGCTTGAGAGAGATGCTGGATGCGCCGGTTGACTTCGCGCAGGACTGCACAGGCGATTCGGTTAAAATGCTTGCCGGCGGGCTCGAACCCGGCGAGGTTCTGCTACTCGAAAATCTGAGGTTTTATAAAGAAGAGACAAAAGGCGACCCGGAGTTCGCAAAGGAATTGTCATCAATAGCGGACCTGTATGTCAACGATGCTTTCGGGACATCACACAGAGCCCATGCTTCCGTCGTCGGAATTACCGAATACTTACAGCCGTCAGTTGCAGGCTTTCTTTTAAAAAAGGAAATAGAGTATTTCGATAACATACTGGGGAACCCGCTGAAACCTTTTATCGCTGTTCTCGGCGGCGCTAAGGTTTCCGATAAGATACTCGTTATCGAGAACCTGATCGATAGAGTGGACAGCATTCTGATAGGCGGCGGCATGGCATTCACTTTCTTCAAGGCGCAGGGACTCGAAATCGGTGATTCGAAATGTGAAGAAGACCGTGTCGAAGAAGCGAAAAGACTTCTGGACATCGCGGCGCAAAAAGGAAAAGAAATCCTGCTTCCATCAGATGTTGTTGTCGCAGACAAATTTTCTGAAGATGCGGAATACAAAACTGTTCCGGCAACAGAAATTCCATCCGGCTGGATGGGACTGGATATCGGGCCCGAAACCGCCGAAGCGTTTTCAAACAAAATAAGAGAATGCAAAACCATGGTCTGGAACGGCCCCATGGGTGTTTTCGAAATGAAACCATTCGCGAAAGGCACATTTGCGGTAGCTGAGACAGCATCCAAATCCGATTGCATATCGGTAATCGGCGGCGGCGATTCAGCAAGCGCCGTGCGGAAAATGGGAATCGCGGAAAAGTTCTCTCATGTTTCGACCGGCGGCGGAGCTTCGCTTGAAATGCTTGAAGGGAAAAAACTTCCCGGCGTCGAAGCTCTCACAAACAGATAGATTTTAATTTTGAGTACCGCAAACAGCGGACTTATAAATCCTGAAAAACGGGGTCACCACCCCGTTTTTTTATTTTTTACTCCCAGCCCTAATTATTCCTTTCTGTTTCATATTTCATTTCGGTTGACATGGGCTTTGCCGGTGATTTATCATATTATTACAAGTAGAATTGTATCTGCGAATACAAAAAGGACGGTGTGAAAAATGGCTATAGGAGTAGGTGGTCTTAATAACTCATCTTCATTGTTCGCGCAAAATGCTCTCAGGCTTAATAACCTGATGTTGAGCAAAACATCCGCGCAGCTCTCCTCCGGAAACAGACTCGTATCCGCCGCCATTGATCCAAGCGGGATTGGAATGTCCGCAAACTTCCGTGCGCAGGTCGGCGGAATAAGCACCGCTATACAGAACACGCAGGATGCTATCGGATTGACAAGAACTGCCGGCTCAACCCTCAACTCTCAGATGGATTCACTTATCGATATGAGAAACACAGCCATCAGATCGGCAAACGACGCGACTATGACAAGCGCCGACCAGGCAAAACTGGATGCCCAGTTCCAGGCACAGAACACTGAACTGACCAGATCAGGCGAAGCTTCCACTTTCAATACAAAACAACTGACATCAGCAGTGAATCCATACGGAACCCAACAGGTTCAATCCACACCCGATAATAATCCAGCGGCAAATAATGCTGTGACTATCAATCCCAGCACGGCTGCTACACTCGGGACCAGCGATGACACAGTGAGCACAACAGCAGGCGCTCAGACCGCAATCTCGGAAGTAGACAAAGCGATACAGAATGTTTCCAACCAGCAGGCCAGCCTTGGCGTTCAGGAAAGAGTTATGCAATACAGAATAAACGATCTTGAAGCTCAAAAAATCGCTTCGGCGGAAGCCAATTCAAGAATAGCAGACACAGATTTCGCAAAAGCCGCATCCGATTACAACAAAGGTCTGCTTCTTAATAAGGTCGGTATATCAATGCTTGCAAAAGCAAATATGCAGGGCGCCGGCCTTGTCGGAAAACTTCTCGGATTCTGATCTTGTTACACAAATAAATTGTT
This sequence comes from bacterium, assembly GCA_035380865.1. GTDB lineage: Bacteria > UBP15 > UBA6099 > UBA6099 > UBA6099 > DAOSYA01. Next base: position 53,625 of record DAOSYA010000009.1, on the reverse strand, counting down.
ATGAAAGCCCTCCGGTCCCGGAGGGCTTTTTATTTTCCCTCCTGTGTTCATTCTATTAATGCGACATTTCTTCTATCCCAACACTTGAAATGATCTCTCACCGGTTAACCCGGATTTCTCAAGAGAAATGCAGGCTAAAGCATTAGTATCCCTTTGGCTTATAGTGTTTCTCAAAAATAAATTTAAATACATGCACAAAGGAAACAGCTTTGTGCATGGCACACTATCTTTGTATTTGTGATTTCTGATCGAGTTGTGAATCTGTTTTATTATGAGAATTACTATAACATATCGTTACATCATATTATTGAACATAACATAATTACGACAATTACATGTTGTTAACATTAATGAATTGCAATACATAATTTATTGACAAATATCATTTAATAACACCTTAATACATAAATATTTTGTTTTGTGGCTTGCTTGTCATTGGCCGGGTTTTCAAACCCATGAAATTTTATTCTGTCAAATGAATTTTATTGCATGAAACAAAGAATATCTGTGAGAAATTCCGCTTGAAAAGCGACAATATCGTCCATATTTTTAAATATGTTACAAAATAATTCACTTTGTTACATGGCACATTATTTGCAATATATTTATTGACCGGATAATTCAATAATATTATTTGATTCGGATTTTGCGCGATCAAGGAGAAACTGACATGTTAATAAATATCAGAAAAGTGTTAATTCTGTTGTTTATTGTCATATCCTTCGGCATCTCAGCACGTGCAGATGTCACAAGACAGCTAAATTATCAGGGCAGGCTGACAGACAGCAATGGGGTTCCTGTTGCGGATGGAAACTATGACATTAGTTTCGAGATATTCAATGCGTTAACTGCCGGATCATCCATCTGGGGACCTGAAACCCATTCCGCAGTGCCGGTTGAAAGCGGTCTTTTCTCCGCCTTGCTCGGCAGCAGCGTGTCCCTGTCTTCAGTAAATTTCAATCAGGACTGCTGGTTGGAAATAACCGTTGACTCAACTACATATTCTCCAAGACAACAACTGACGGGCGTAACTTATGCGCTGACAGTACCCGAACTGAGCATAACAAATGCAAAACTTGCGGATAGTTCCGTAAATTCCTCAAAAGTCCAAAACAATACCCTTGCCGCGGATGATCTGCTGGTGAACGTCGTGAGCAGTGTGGATGGGGTTACGAACGACGGCGGGAATATCGATCTTGTGGAGGGCAGCGGAATAACGATAACACCGAATGATACGGCGAATACAATTACGATAGCGGCGAATACGTCCACACTGGACCAATGGGTAGACGAGGCCGGCGACACCATGAGCGGCGATCTGGATATGGGAGATAACGCGATAACGAACATCGACTGGAGCACATCCGATGACGGAACGGGGTCGGGACTCGATGCCGATCTGCTGGATGGACAGCACGGGTCGTACTACAGGGATGCGTCAAACATAAACGCCGGAACGCTGAACAACGCGAGGTTTTCTGCATACTCGGACTTAACCGCTGAATCTAAAATAGGAACAGGCTCGACACAGGTGGCAGCCGGAAATCATAATCATGATGCCACTTACATGCCGATTGCCCAGGATGACTGGGTAGACGAAGCCGGCGACACGATGAGCGGCGCGCTGAACATGGGTGATAACGCGATAACCAATATAAACTGGGCCACATCCGACGACGGAGCGGGTTCGGGTCTTGATGCCGACCTGCTCGACGGACAGCATGGGTCGTACTACACGGATGCGTCAAATATCAATGCCGGAACACTGAACAATGCAAGGTTCTCGGCATACTCGGACTTAACTGCGGAATCCAAGATCGGAACAGGTGCGACTCAGGTGGCGGCAGGAAATCATAATCATGATGCCACTTACATGCCGATTGCCCAGGATGACTGGGTAGACGAAACCGGCGACACAATGAGCGGAAATCTGATAGTCAACGCGAATATCGGCGTGAACGTGGCAAGCCCGGCATCTCAACTGCATGTCGATGACACGGCACAGATTGGAACCGACGGAGTGGCACAGAATACAAACATGACGATGTGGGCGGAGAACGGTTATGAAGCTACTCTGATATTGAGGGAAACCCCGACGCACGGAATGGGGCTGAGATATAACGCAGATTCAAATTTCCTTTACATAGACAGGTATCCTGATACGGACGTTCCTTCGCCTGTGATGTCGATATTCAGGGACTCCGGGGCAACGACGTTCTTTGTCGATGTCGACATGGGAAACAATGCTCTGACGAATATCGACTGGAGCACATCCGATGATGGAAGTGGGTCGAGCCTGGATGCCGACCTGCTCGACGGGCTTGACAGCACAGCGTTCATGACGGCGTCATCCGACGACTGGGTGGACGAAGCAGGCGATACCATGAGCGGCACACTGAACATGGGAGATAACGCGATAACCAATATTAACTGGGGCACATCCGACGACGGAACGGGGTCGGGACTCGATGCCGATCTGCTCGACGGGCAGCACGGGTCGTACTACCGCGACGCTTCCAATATCAATGCAGGAACCCTGAACAATGCTCGGTTCTCCGCTTATTCGGACCTGTCGGCGGAATCGAAGATAGGAACAGGCTCGACTCAGGTGGCAGCCGGAGATCATAACCACGATGCGGCATACATGCCGATTTCGCAGGACGACTGGGTTGATGAGGCCGGAGACACCATGACCGGCAACCTCAACATGGGAAACAATAATATAACGGGGTTCAACGCGCTTACGAGTTACACCGATACCAGCTATCCCAAAATCGTGCTGGACAGTTCCGGATCGGGAGACAACACCGTCGAGCAGGCGGCGGAGATTTCTCTCGGCGAGAGCGGCTCCGCAGGCGCCGCGCTGCACCTCACATATACCGGGGACGGATATGCCCACCTGGGAATGGGCACGGTATCGAGCGCAGTTCCGGCTTACGAAGCCCAGAGATTTTATTACACGGACAGTAACACCAGGTTTTACGGCAATGCGGTTATGCAGGACAACAGCATTCTGGATGCAAACACGGTTCAGGCAAACACGCTCGAAGACCCGGAAGACACAACCATATCTATCAATGACAATGCGGCAATCACCGGCGACCTTACCGTAAGTGGGTCCGATATATACATAACGGACACCAATACAAGATTAACGGAAGGGTCGAACAATTCACTCAGGGTCCAGACAAATTATGGATATGTCGATATGGGCCCGCAAAACTCGAGCTTCTCTCACTTCAATACAGATATAGCGGGCGGATTCTATTTCAATACAAAAGCATCAATCAACGGTAACGCCGATCCCTACACGGACAACGCTTTCGACCTCGGCACATCATCAAAGCGCTGGAGAAACCTTTATATATCAGGTACAGCCAATGTGAACGCACTGAGCTGCACCGACTGTATCGGGACCACTCAGGTGGAAGATATCTATGTTCTCAACTCCGGAGACACGATGACCGGAATTCTGAATATGAATAACAGCAATATAACAAATGTAGGACATTTAACTATTGCAGATCCCGGCGCAAACGAAGGTTTCGCATGGACCGGTTCATCGGCGGGCTGGACAATCGACGTCTCTCCCACAGACAGATCAAACGCAGACGGCAATTTGAACCTGTACGGCACCGCAAACAGCATAATGGCATGGAGACCGCTGATTGTATACGAATCAAGCGACGCTTCCGAAGCATCCGTTCAGATTTACGGAAGCAGCCAGGGCACCGGCAGATTGTACGTGGGACAAAGCACAACATACGGAGGCGGAATAATATACAATGGGGACGGCACGCCTTCATCAAATACAACGACCGATCATGTATCTTTATACAGGAGATACAGCGGAACGGATTTTGAAGTTCTGCACTGGAGTTACGGTAACAGCAACGTTATTGCAGAAGCCGACTTGCGCGCTGACGGCAAACTGACCGGGCAGGCTTTATCGACCTGGGGAATCCAGACCAAACAGGGACCTACCTCAAACGCAGATGACCAGTGGCATGAGGTGACCTGCGATTCTTATTACGCCATGTCAAACGTATCGATTTACGCTACCGCCCAGCTCGACGGCTACATAACACCGATGTGCCACAATCTCGGAGACCTGGTCAGTTCATCGGGATCATGGACAACACCGACATCGAACGGCGATGATCAGTGGCACTCCGCAACCTGCCCCTCGGGTTACGTTGCGCGCGGGATAAAAATGTACGCGAACACACGGCTCGACTATGGGCTCTCACTGTATTGCACCGCACCTGCGAGTGGCGTCTCGGGCGTTTCCACTACCCACTACATCAGTCAGGGCGCCGATGCCTGCAGTGAAGATGACACCTGGCATGCCGTGGGCTGCCCTGCAGGAACCTATATTTCAGCAATAGCCATTTATTGCAGCGGCAGTTATTTAGATGGTGACATGAAAGTAAAATGTACAGCATTGAAACCCAATTAAGCTGGAGAAATATAATGAATAAAAAAAGGATTATCCCTTTTATAACTGCGTTATTTTTGATTCTATCGGCAAATGCCGGGTTCTGTCTGAGAGATATCGAAGAAAACGAAAATCAACCGCCTCAGGTTGTTATTGCCAACCCTGCCCTGATCCCCGATTCTAAGAAACCTCTAATCATTCCGGAAAACGCGAGCGATAGTGAAAAAATAGACATTTTGATCGATGAAATCCAAAAGCTCCGCATTATGTCAATGCGAGCCACCCTGCTCATTGACGTTGAACTACAACTGAGAGACAAACATAACAGAGAAGGCATAAAAGTATCCTTAAGGGGCGGTAATCTCGAAGAAGAAATCAGTTGTAAAACTAATAATATCGGTCAGTGCGTATTTATCCTTGACCCGAATACTGAAGACATGGATGATTATGAAATAGTAATAAAAAAGCTAAAATTCAAGACAACGAAAGAAAAAATACGTCTTCAACCGGGATCAATTATTATTCTTCCGGTTAGAGTCGAAATGACAGATGTGGAACTTGAAAGACGAATAAATCCGCCCGATTAAGGTGAATATGCTAATCTGTTCTCTGTTTATTGAGAACATGCAATTATGTGCAAATCAATGAACTTTATTGCAATAAAATACAAAAAAGACAAAATATTGATAGTCTGTCAATATATATAGAGAGAAAAATTCAAGGAATAGAAGCATTTTTAATTATTAAGAGCTTTTTTTATATTGGCATATAAATTGTTATATATTACTTGAGTCATTAAGGACTACCGTATATTAGTCCAATATGAACGAGGGCGGTAAATCAAACAAATGATTAACCCGGGAATAAAAAAAGCGTACAGGGCAATAGTTCTGTTGTTATCTTTCCTCATACTCGCAGTTCCCGCAGCCTCACAGGAAATTGAATGGGGCAATGCAAATGGCGGAGGCGGCGAAACCACAGGAGGCGGTAATGTCCTGAAGAGTTCAATCGGACAGGTCACGTCCGTTTTGAGCGTAAATGCTTCGGACAACCTCAGGAGCGGTTACAGAATCGCTGTCCCGATGACTCCTAACGTGGAATGCAGAATAAATGGCGGCGCATGCTCCACTTCCACATGTTATGGATCAAGTGACGGCGATTTCACTTTCAGATATGTTTCAGGCTATCCTTTCAATCCCGGTGCTTCACAATATTTCCAGTATCTCTGGCAAACTTCAAATTCTTATACGCACACAGCAATTCAGAGCGCTGATTCATGGGGTTATCTCAATGCGCTATGCCCGGGCGGAACGTGCGACGAAATCGACGCAGGCACAGGCATAACAGTCTCCCCATCAGGAACAAGTAATACATATTACATGATAGTAAGAAGTTACAACGGCGGCCAGGAGAACGGAACTCCCGGAGACCCCGGCCTGCTCAGCAGTGATACGGTCCTCGGGCCCTATCAGTATGATGTCTCAGGACCAACCATATCAGGAACAATTGATGTTTCGGATACCGACTACAACAATAATTACGTCGACACGCCTTTTGATATTTCAGTTAACGGAATTACAGGAAATGGTTGTTCAGGTTACTTTTCATGCGAATACACGATCGACGGCGGCTCCAACTGGTATGCCGGCACAGCCGACACAGGAGCGGGAACATGCAATGTTAATGATACGGTATGCACAAACGGAACCAGCATGACGGTAAACATCAGGGCTTCCGACGCAAGAAACAATACAACCACTGCATCGTCCATCAGCGTGACATGCGACGACTCTACCCCGACAGTCACACAGATTCTGCCGACAAGTGACAGCTACTCAACAGTTACGGCGGTCTCAAGCGGAGCGCTCACCTGCAACGATACTTACTCAGGTGTTCATGATTCTTCCGCTTATGCAATTCAATATTGCGATGATGGCTCGGCCAAAGGCAACTGCGACGCTGCGGGAACATGGGTTGACGGAACACCTTCCGGTTACAGCGGAACCAACAGCGAATCCTTCACGGGAACCGACGGTCACTGGTATAGATTCAGGGGCAACTGTCGAGATAACGTGCTTAACGCATCAGCCTGGAGCTATTCGACAGGCTACATCCTCGTTGATACCCAGGCGCCAGGCAACCCGACTATTGCGGGTTATGACAGTTCCGCTAAAACAGTTACTCTTGATGAATCAAAATTTTACCGTTACACCGCTCCGACCGGGCCGTATTTCGACTGGACCGCCCCATCGGACCTGCCGGCTACGGCGAACTCCGGGTTGAAAGGATATTACGTTTATTTCGGAACCAACTCGTCCGCCGACCCGTCTTCTTACCAGACCACAACAAACTATACAAACACAATCACGGTCGATGCATGTGAAACATATTACTTCAGGATAAAAACAGAAGACAACGCAGGCAACATTTCCTCTGCGGCAACAGCATTTACCTACAAAACTTCCTGCGGCTCTTACCTGAGAGTGACAGAGATAGACGCGGACACATCCGATGATATTGACGGAGTGCTTTCTCCTGACGATACTGATGAGGAACTCCTCTATGTAACTCTTTACGATGAATGGGACGATATCTGCACTACACCCGCCGCGCTCGCCCAGATGAATGTTCAACTCACGATAACCGACAGCAGCGGGCTGACCGGCGCCTACTTCTCAGACACGAATCTCGGAGGGGCCACAACCGGATTAACAACTATCGAGGGAACTCTCACAAGTGGAGTCGGCTGGGTCAAAATCAAGGCAAACGGAACAGCCCAGAATTCCGCTATAAAAATATCAGCTGTTCCGGTGCCGGACAATGTTTCTTACGACGGTGGTAGAAACCAGCCTTCTTATGTCCTTGTAAAAGATGACACAAATGCTACCCTGGCGGTTGAAACTGTTGACTATGAGGTAACACCCCTCGCCAACAGCACCGTTTTCCATCCGGTATGGAGCCACAGCGGTGCTGAAATCACTTTCGCCATGCGAGAAAATGTCGGTGATAAATGGAATATTTACTCGATGCACTGGAACGGGACCGACTGGGACGCACCTTTAAGGCTGACCAACAACTCTATGAACGTCCAGGCATATATGCGATATACTTACAGCGGTGACGATAACTACGTCATTTTCTCCGGGATGCCGTCTTCAATTGGAATGTTCGCCGTAAAAGCCGATGGAAGCGACAATGCCGCTGATCTTGCAACAATTGACGCCAGACAGAGAGTTTCGGAAGGATCGACCGAAAATCTGTGGTGGGACTCCGACTGGAGTAAATCAACATGTTCCAACGGATGGCAGAACACACTTCTTGTTTCTCACGCCGACGGACCGAAGCTTCAACTCTACTACAAAAAAACGGGTGCCAATGCGCTCGGCCTGTATACAGTCGCTGATTCCGGCGATTTCACAAAGATGACCAACTTCTCTTCTATGAATATGGCGGGGCTCCACCCGGCATGGTCCAATGACTGCTCCAAGGTTGTTTTCTCGCTCTGGGATTCTGCTGATTCACAGGCTATGGGCATATATCTCATAAATCTCACAGATACCGGTATGGGTGCTGTCGCGTCATTGCCTATAACTTCTCTTGAAGATACCGGCGTTTACAAAATCCAGGAATGCACAAGCACAAGCTGCACGGGCGGTTCGGCGATGTTCCCGAGCTTTACTGCCGATGACACAATGGTTTCTTACATGGTGGATCCCGATAAGAGCTTTGATGTCCGGGATGATTTTATCCTGCCCGGGTTCCAGGGTCTCAGCATGGCGGACAACCTTTTCAATAACGAAAATTTCGATAACTACCTTGAGTATATCCTCGATGAGCCGCTTCATACCCCGCAGCTCGTCGGGCAAAGCGAAAACAATGAATTCGGTCTTGTCCAGTGCTCTGGCCCAAGCTGTCCGCAGTCGACCGAGAGCATCAATCTGTTCTCTTATATAACTCAAAAAACCGGGACTACCGACGGTAAGCTTGCATTCCTCGAACTTACCAACACAAGTGAAGTTACCAGCAACGGCGGCCTGCTCTTCTACCAGGGTTCCGTTACTGCTGTTATTCCACCCGGCGCGATTATCGGCGATGAGGTTAAACTCCAGGCGACCGATCCCGTTTCTCCGGCGGACGATCCATCTTCCCCGGACGGACTGGATCTGCTCGTTCAAATCGGTCAGTCACAGGCTCGCGAGTTCTTCCCGGATGGAATCGTGTTCAATTCCGACATAAGGATGATATTCCATTACTGCGACGCTAACGATAACGGCAAGCTCGATGTCAACCAGGACGCCACATGTTCCGGAGGCGGCGATACCGAGATCGATGAAGATGAAATCTACGTTTACTACTGGTGCGAAAACAGTACTCTCGGCTGCTCCCAGGACGCATGGAATAAGCTCGACGGCTCAGTCGATCCCGATAATGACACCATAACCATCGTTATAAATCACTTCTCGGTTTATGATGTCTGGGCGCTCACACGCGGCAGGATCGCTCCTGCGGCGTTCCAGCCTCTCAACATGGTCGATGTCCATACATACCCGAACCCGTGGCGCCGCGGCAATAACAACGTCACTTTCACGGCGGATTCCACCAGTTCTACTTATAACACCGGTGGAACCATTCTCGTCGATGTTCAGATATATGACATACGCGGCAAGCTCGTTCGCACGCTTCACGAGGCCCACAACAATACAATCCCGGACCAGTTGAGCGGCCTGACGCTTGCTGAATGGGATGTAACAAACAACTCCGGCAGAAGAGTGGCATCCGGTATATATCCATACGTGCTCAGAGTCTGGGACGGCGTATTCGCAAGGTCATATACCGGCAAACTGTCAGTTGTTAAATAACTGATTTCTATTTATTTGCTGAACTGATATCGAATTTATTAAAGGCACATTTCAAAATGTGCCTTTTTTATTATGTCGCATTTTTAAACGAACTCGGGTATATCGACGATGGATATCATTTGTAACGTGGCAAAGCGATAAGAGAAACAACATACATTCCAGCGGCAAAAAGAATCAATGCGTTATATCCAAAAGATAAAGACGCATACTCGGCGATTCCGCCGGCGATTATCCCGAGAAGGTTCGATCCCAGATCGAGCGCCGGACGCGATGATTTCCTGAACGATACGGCGAAAATGATCCCCGCAAACCCGATCGGCGCGAAAAGCAGCAATGCGGAGAGCGCATTTTCGACAAACCGGCCTTTCCCGAGAAAACATTCGAGCGGCACGAAATAATTCGCGGCAAGGCTTATCAGCAAAAGCGCATACACAAGCTTTATGCCGCGCGGTCGGAACTTCAGCACAAATATATTCGCGAAGAAAATCATCGTCAGAACTGAAATGAACACAACAGAATTCACAAGCCATGTCGAGCCGTGAATAAGGGCGAGTTTCACAATGCTTTCAGTTTCGAGCAGCATGAAAGCGCCGCCAAGGAAAAAGAAATGAACACTGATTTTCGAAAGCCCCGAGAACCCCATGAATCCGCCCAGGAATAAAACGGACACAACCGCAACAAGCACAAGCCCCCATATATTATGCGGCGGAACTCCTTTATTCCTGAGATAAACAAAAGGCCAGTCGTCGGTTGTGATGTTTTCATATTCGGATTCCGGAATCCGAACATCAAAGAAAGTTATCGGTGCCCTGCCCGCTCCCGGCCCGTCGAAGCCATTGAAATCGTATCTCGTGTCGCCGGTATCCGCCAGCATCTTATAACCGCCCGATTCACGAAAAGCGTTCTTGATTCCTTCAACATCACCCGCCATAAAAACCGACATGGCTTCATTGCTGCCCGCGTTCGACGTCAGCTTCTCCAGTGGCGGATTTATCATCAGCACCGGTTCCTGTCCGAACACATCCTCCAGCATTCTGTACAGCCTGATCGTCAGCCAGTTCTCGCGAAAATAATTGTACATAACGAAAACGCCGCCCGGCTCAAGCCTGCGCTTAACATCTTCAAATGCTTCCTTCGTGAAAAGATAATTCTCGAGCCTTACGCTCGAAAAACCGCTCATCAGCGTAAGCGAATCAACAAGCCCGTAAACAATCAGGTCATAGCCGGAGTCACCGCCCCTGAGAAACGATCTCCCGTCATCATTAACAATATTCACACGCGGATCGGAATACGGCCTGTCCATGTGGTTCTTTTTCCCTATATCAATGATCACCGGGTCGATCTCAACCGCATCGACATGGCCCGCCCCATACCTCAGCGCGGTTGCGACGTCGTTTCCCGATCCCGCCCCGATAACGAGAACATTCCTGAACGCCTGTTTGCCCGCATCGCGGTTCATCAGATGCGGCATGTGATAGTTATAATGAACAGTCCCGCCCGCGCTCGACATCGCCTGATGCCCTATCTCGTTGACATGTATCTGTGGATGAGAATAAAGAATCCGGTAATACGGCGACCAGTAGGTTTTCCCCGATACAGACGGCGCATCCGCGAACAGCATCAGAGAAATCCCGAATATAATTATCACTACCGAGACAACCTGAGCTCCCCTGCCATGCCTCATCGCCGACAATGTGAAAAACAATCCAACCACAGCAAACCAGACCCATGCCGGAAACTTCAATAACGAAAAAATTGTTATAAGCGCAATCCCGGCAATACTCGCCGCGACATTTATCGCGTAGGCCTTCACAGGATTTTCAAAACCGTCGAACATCCTGCCCATAACCTGGCCCGGCCCGATGAAAACAAGCGTAACCAGAACAAATATGATCCCGATAAGAAAAGTGACACCATAAATTCTCAGCCTCGGATCACCCTTCAGATGAATCCCTCCGAAATAAACTTCGCTCCCGCTCACCTTTCCGAGCGTATAATTGATCAGTTCCAGATGCCCGAGCGCATACACCAGAAGCGACGCCGCTATAATCACGAAAAGAATCAAAGGAAGCTTTTTGAAATAATCTTTTTTATTCCCCGAAGCAAGACAGCCGAGTCCCATTCCGAGAAAACACGCGAGCAGAATAAAATTGGTGAAATAGCTCATTAAACGGACATACGCCGGTATCCACCTGATAAGGGCCAGTTCCATGAACAGCAACAGGAAACTTACCGCGAAAAGCCCGGCTGCATCTTCCCGCCCTCCGTTAACAGCATCCGGGGATTCCTCTCCGGCTCTTAATATCACATACGCAAAACTCAGCATTCCGGCATGCGCCACGATAACCCGCGCAAGCCACAAAAAATAACTTTTTTCAGGCGTAAGCATTGAAATGCCGAGTACCGCCGAGAGAGTTTCCGCCGATGGCACAAGCACACCCGCTGTAAGAATTGCTGCAATGATCGTATACAGAAGAAACACTGGTTTTCGAATAATGTTTTTCATCAGAAGTTTATTTCCCTGTCCGGGAATGCAGACTCAACAAACGATATGTTATAACAACTCCCGCCTGAATCGACCGCATCACCACGAACACTTTCCATCCCGGTCGACCTTTACAATCCATGCGTTCATCGCCTTGTCTTTCGCATATTCTCCTATTGTTCCGGCAACAATAAATCTATCATTTTCCGCTTCTATAATCATTACTGGAACATCGCTCTGGGCGCCACCGTATGTCCGTCTCCATTGCTCTCCTCCGTCGCCGTCGATTTTGATCAAAACCATATCTTCTCCGGTCTTGATGTCCGAAAACCATTTTGAGGCCACGTAGTAACCATCTCCCGCCGGTACCACGGAAACACCGGTCTCGTCTCCGCCGTCACCATAAGTTTTCTCCCAGAGAATATCTCCCTTCATATCCGTCCTGAAAACCCATACATCGCTGCCGCCGTTTCCTTTCGACTCTGTTGAACCGACAAAAAGAATGCCTGCCTCCGTTGCAACCGCATCCGCTATCATGTCCTCACTCTTCCCGCCGAATGTTTTATCCCATGTTTTCTTCCCTTCCGAATCCAGCCCGAACACCCATCCGTCCTTCGATCCGTCACCCCGCGAATCCGATGTCCCGAAAACAACATATCCGCCGCCCTTCATCGCCATAATCCCGGCGGCTTCTTCTTCCTTTTCTCCGCCGTATGAATAGCTCCAGATATTATTGCCCTCTCCGTCCATTTTCAGCAACCATATATCGTTCCCGCCCTGCCCGTAAGAACAGGTAGTCCCCGCAACAACAAAACTGTCGTCATCGACCGCGACCACTTCCGCGGCGGTTTCGGCGCACTCACCCCCGAAAGTTTTCACCCAGACATTGTTGCCGTCGATATCGAGCCGGATTATGAAAAGGTCCGTCGCACCCGCGCCGTGAGAATCCGTGTGCCCCGCAAGTATGTATCCGTTATCTGAAAACCGGACTATCGATTCGCCAACCTCGTTTCTTGTATCGCCGTAAAGTTTTGCCCATTGCTTTCTTCCGGCGGTATCCAGCTTGACAACCCATATATCTTTTTTTCCGGCGCCGAATGTCTCCGTCGAGCCGGTGAACACATAACCACCGTCGGAAGCAAGCTCGACAGCGGTAGCAGTATCACTCTTCTTACCTCCGAACTCCATTCCGCAAAGAATCTTTTCTTCCGCCCCATAACAAAATGATGTTACAGCCGAAACCATAAAACACAAAAACATAATCAAATATCTGAAACGCATAACAAACACTCCACGCAAAACAAAATAATTATATTCAGAAATTATATCCTCTAAACCGGAATTGAGCTTCAATCACCCCAAAACTGCACGCGCTTCACAAAAGTCAGAACTGCCATAATAACCGCAACAATGAACGAGCCGGAAAAAACATAAATCATATAAGTATCCCCGCGCTCGATGTAAAACCCGGGGCTGTTGACAATAGCATACAGAAGCATTCCCATCCCGACCAGGTACAACATGAAACCCCAGCGTTTCTCCTTCCACATGCCTGCCCCGCCCGCCAGCAGCGCGATTCCTACCATGTTCTCCGCAACGATATGGAACCATGTCCTCACCGGCTCGGAATCCAGTCCCGGAACATCACCCATCGCAAAAAACATTATCCACGTCGCGAACATGGATATCCCTACAAGTATTGAATAAACCGAAGCTATCTTTCTGAATGTCATAATTAACGCCCTCACGCTTCCGGACTATCGACTGGTTCCGGGCTTTCTTTTATAGAACCTGTTATACTGCCCCCGCTGCTGCTTCGCCAGATTCGGCTGAATTATCATGTACATCGACCGTTCGAAAACCTCGGCTATTTTCGCCTTGATTTCGACATTCCTCGGTGGCGAAGTCTTTGATTTCTCTTTCAACAGCGCGGGAAACCTGCCGCATATCTGCTTCTGCTCATTGCTCTCGCTGACAATTCCCTTGCGATTAAAACCCTTCTGGTACCGGTTCATCCTTATCGGGCTCCTGAAATCACGATAAATCCAGATAAACCAGCCCGCGACCCAGTCCTTGCCGTTCAATATCTTTATGTAATCGGACAGAAAATCAGCCTGAAAATCCTCTGTGAATTTCGTATTTTTACCTCCGCGGAAACCGAACTTCGCGCCGGCGCCGAACTCGGTCATCATCCACGGCTTATCCGGCGCGGTCGTGCGCGCCATTTCAAGCGCATCCGACATCATCTCTCTTTTGCCGAAATACCAGCCGATGTAACAATTCACACAGCACACATCGGACTGCTTTCTCGTTTTGTCTATCATGAACCTGCATGATACATAAGTGACGATTCTCGTGGAATCCATTTCCCTTACAAGCTTCATCAGCTTCCTGATGAAGATGTCGCAGGCCGGGTCCTCTACCGGAACCTCGTTACCGACCGACCACAGAATCACAGACGGGTGATTATAGTCCCTCCGCACAAGATCGGTAAGCATCGACGAAGCCGTTTCAAAAAGCTCCGGAGCGCCGTAATCCAGATCCCAGTACACGGGAATTTCTTCCAGGATCAGCAACCCGATCTCATCCGCCGCGTCCATGAGCGCTTCGTCATGCGAGTAATGAGCCGTCCTGAGCGCATTGAATCCGAGCTTCTTGATCGCCCTCACATCCTCGAACCGCTGCTCCCGCGTCAGGCACCTGCCATCCGGCACCTGTTCCTCGTGCAGGCTCACGCCCTGAAGTTTCACCGGCTGTCCATTGAGAAGAATTTTTGTCCCTTCGACTTTGATATCACGCAGCCCGAACCTCTCGCAGGCGCCATCCGCACAGGTTCCATCACCCGGAATCATCTCAATCGTATAAAGCTCCGGATGGTCGGGATGCCACAATACGGCATCCGGGATATCAATCTCCAATACGCCTCCCGGCTCATCCTCCGCGCCCTCTGTCACTACATCTTCCCCTCGCCTGACAATCCATTTGAACCCGAACTTTTCCGTCTGCCGATAATCAACTTTTATCCCTGCGGCTCCGGCATCGAGCACAGGCGAAACCCTTACCGAATCGAACCTCCGGCGGCTCCTCGCATGCAGTTCCACATCTCTCAAAATCCCGCCGTAATTAAACCAGTCGCATAGCTCACCCGGAATCCGCTTCGGGCTCCTCACATTCTCAACCATCACAACAAGCCGGTTTCCCTCTGATTTCAAAACATCTTCAGGCAGCGGAAACTCGAACGGCAGATAGCCGCCCTCATGCGAACCCAGTTCATGCCCGTTCAACCATGCCTTCGACATGTAATTCACCGCGAGAAACCGTATAAAAAACTCGGTCTGAAACGGTTCCCTGTCATCCGGCAGATCAAAATCTCTCGCATACCAGAAACAACCTTCGTAATTGTCGAACCCCTGGATACTGTTCCAGCACACAGGAACCCGCGTATCCATGCAGGATTTCTCCGCCCATGCACCGCTGCCATCAGCGAACCATTTTTCTTTTATACCCTCTAACTCAGGATCAGGCCGTCCGCGCCAGACCCCATTCAATAAAAACCTCATTTGCCCATCCCTTCCGCCGTATTTCCGCAGGCAACAGATTTTCCCATATTATCATCACAAAACCATGTTTACAACCTGAATATTCCCGATAAAGAGATGTAGATTGTGAATTTTAATTAATGAGTATTATATAATGAACCCGGCACTAAAATCCCGGTAGATTCTTATCGGTCCATGACAACTATTTGAAACTGCTTCATAAAGTTCTGATTACGCCGATAACCTTGCCCCTGATCTCTACGCTTTTTGAATATATCGGAGCGTAGGACGAGTTGGCCGGCTGGAGCCTGATCCTTTTTCTTTCGCGGTAAAACCTTTTCACCGTAGCTTCATCTTCGAGTAGCGCCACCACCGTATCTCCGTTTTCCGCCGTGCTTTGAGGCCGAACCACCACGATATCGCCATCATGTATCCCATCCTCTATCATGCTCTCACCTTTGACGCGAAGAGCAAATATTCGTCCGTCGCTCGGAAACATTTTTTCGATGGTAATATGATCCTCGATATTCTCGGCTGCAAGAATCGGCTCCCCGGCGGCGATGCGCCCGACAAGAGGTATCCCGAGCTCTTCTCTGTTGATAAGATCGATCCCTCTCGCCGTGTTGCGCGAAAGCCCGATCTCGCCTTTTCTTTCGAGCGCTTTGAGATGATCGGCAACACCGTTAGGCGACTTGATGCCGAAATGCTTTCCTATCTGCCTTATCGTCGGCGGATAACCGTAATCTCTCTGATAGTCATAGATATACTCCAGAATCGCTCTTTGCCTGTCCGTCATTTCCTTCGGCGACATACCGACACCTCCATGATTCTTCCAGATGAGATCACAGCAATAAAACTGTACATCATTATAGTGTACTTCCGTATAGCTGTCAATAATGGTTAATTTGAATGCGCCCTGCCGCGACGGCGGACGCTATTTCGAGCGGCGCTGAAATCTGAAAATATCATTTCAATATTGAATACAGTTTTCAGTTCATATTTTAGTATTATATATGGATAATAGATAAAGGATGCGAAAGCCCCGGTGGTTTGTTGTGTTTAAAAACTGCCGCAAAAAGGACACAGGCGTCGAGGTAGCTAAAATTAATGAACCTGATTTCGGTGATTAAGATCATCAATTTCGCATTACCGGGCATTGCGTTTCTGCTTGCATCGGTTCACTATGTGAAACTTAAAAAAATAAGATTTTTAATCGCGGCTGCCGGTGCGGCAATTTACCTGGTTTTCGGAATACTCACGTTTATAATGAAGCTCCCTTATCTTGACGCAAGCAGTTCCTGGACTGCTGTTTTTGAAGTCGCAGCGCTCCTTTCGCTAATCCTTTCCGTTATGCAGGACGAGAGAAAACTCAATATCCAGGCAACGTTATTCACCGCAATAATTGCAGTGACGCTCGTGTCGGGAATTATAATCGCGGCGCTTATTGCTAATCCCATCCCCCCACTGTTTATAAGCCTCATCCCGGTAATCCAGCTGAGCCTTGCTGTCTACGCTATTGTTTACGTCCTGCTGAGGAAAAGAGCAGGCAGGCATTATTTCTTCCAGACAATGCTTTTCCTCGGCATAGCCTTTGTCCTCACCATAATAGGGACGGCAACGGGGAATTCGGCAACAGTACACGATACACTCACCGGGATTGCATACTCGTTCGGTTTTGTCTCTCTGATACTATACATCGACACCGCTACGAGCGAAGTCCTCGGCGGCGCTATCGACCGCAGCGAAATCAAGGCTGTTGTAACAGAAGCTTTCTCCGGTGTTGTCCAGGACATCACCCAGATGTCAACCGAAGGAATGAGCCGGGAAGAAATCGTGGCGAAAGGTTTCAACCTGATCGCCGATGTCATGCAGGACGATCTTGGATTCCACAGAGTATATTACGGCAGGTTTATTGATGAAGACTGCATTGCATTTCATGATTGCTCTATCATAGAAAACGGAACTCTTCAGCCAATAAACATCGAGCTTCCAAAATATATTATCGAAGAACTCAAAGAAACAATGATGCCTGTAACCGTAAGTGATACCTCCACAGATCCGCGAACCACTAATTCCGGCCTCTCAAATTCGGGGATAACATCATTCATCGCGCTGCCGGTTCCGAGAGACGACTCGCTGGGCGCGGTTCTTATCGCCGCATGGATCGACAGGCTGGATTCATCCGACTCGCTCGATAAGGGTTCGATCGAATATCTTGTTAACCAGATAGAGATGATAATTTCATTCCTCAGGATGAAATGCGATGTTACAAAAGCGCCTGAAATCGATGCGGTGACCATGCTTCCGAACTTTTCTTCGTTCCAGAGAATGCTTTCCGATTCCATCGACGAGGCGGACAAAAACAGCAAGCCTTTCGCGCTTGTATTTTTCGATGTTGACCATTTTTCCGCGGCAAACGCACAACTTGGGTTCGAGCGTGGAGACCAGATCCTGAGAGATATCGGCACCCTGCTGGCCAAAATCGCAAAACCCGTTTGCATCGGGCGTGTCGGCTCGGACGAATTCGCAATAATTCTGCCCGGTGCAAATGAAGATGTTCGAGAGCTGATTGAAGGCTTCATGCCCGAGCTGTCTGAAAAGCTCGAAGAGATGAGCCCGAATCCAAAAATAACTATATCTGTTGCATTCTCGATTTATCCCTATGATTTCTTCGAAAAAACAGGCGTCTTCGGTCGGATGAGAGAAATGCTGGCCGCAGGCAGAACTTCCACCAGCAAAGTCGTTCGAGTCAAAGCGGGCTGAACAACGAAAGGGGCCACTATTGAACGCGGCATATTTCGAATGCTTTTCAGGCATCAGCGGCGACATGATCCTCGGCGCCCTGTTTGATCTCGGCCTGGATCGTGATAAATGGGCAGCCGAAATGTCCAGGCTGAACCTTTCAGAATCTCCTGAATATTTAATCACTCGTGAAATGCGCGGCGCAATCAGCGCGCATGGCTTCGAGGTCCGAGCAAAAAAGCAGGAAAACATTGTCAGAAGATTCGAGGATGCTAAAAAAATCCTCGAAAACAGCTCTCTTTCGGATGATATCAAGGAAAAATCCGTCAATTCTTTCAGGAGGCTGCTCGCGTGCGAGGCGAAAATACACAACATGGATATAGACCACGTTCACCTTCATGAAATAAGTGGCCTCGACACCATTATCGACGTGGTGGGAACGTATGTGGCAATGGAAATGCTCGGCATCGAATTCGTCGCTTCATCCCCGGTCAACGTCGGTTCCGGTACTGTCGAGACACAGCACGGAACCCTCCCCGTCCCGGCCCCGGCCACAGTGATGCTGCTCGAAGGCGCTTCTGTTTATTCCAGCGGTTCAGGCGAACTTACAACCCCCACCGGGGCATTGCTCATAACTGAACTTGCATCGGCTTTCGGCGAAATGCCCCTTATGACAATACGCAACTCAGGTTACGGCGCGGGTAGAAATAACGGAACCGGAAGGCCCAATGTTTTAAGGATAATCACGGGAGAACTCCAGCAGCCCGAAAGCACCGGCCCGGCGGAACTGATATATAACATCTCAACAAACATCGATGATATGGAACCAAGGGCAATCGGCTATCTTCTTGAGAAAATCATTGATGCCGGCGCTCTCGATGCCTTCATTCAGCCGGTATATATGAAAAAAAGCCGACCGGGATTTGTGCTGAGCGTCCTATGTGAAAATGATTTTGTGAACTCAGCGGTCGAGATGATTCTTAAAGAAACATCGACCCTCGGCGTAAGGATTCTGCCGACCCCGAGAATCTGCGTCCGGCGAGAGAACAAAACAATCGAAACCGAATTCGGGCCAATTAATGTCAAACTCGCGTATCACCGTGATGAGATACTGAGGATCAACCCTGAATATGAAGATTGCGCCGCCGCCGCGCGCGAAACAGGCCGCCCGGTAATGGATATTATAGATAAAGCTAAAAATATAGCTGTCGAGACTTTGATTAACAAAAACAAAGATTAAGCGAACGTCTGAATTTGGAAAATATTACTGAAACGATAAAATCATTTTTCGCGTCTTTCACAGTGTTCGACATTGTCGCGCTCGTGATAATCCTCCTGCTCGCAATCCGCTGCCTGATCCGGGGATTTGTCAAAGAAATCCTGTCCCTCGCGGGGATAATCGGGGGCGTGATCCTCGGCAGGCTGTACGCGGATCAGGCTGCCGAATTTTTCATGCCGTGGGTGGATAAAGAATCGGTTGCGCTCGTGGCGGGTTTCGCAGCGATCTGTATTGGTTGCGTCATTGTGGCTTCACTGGCATCATGGCTCATCTCAAGAGTGATACGCAAAAGCTTCCTCGGCTGGATAGACAGGCTTGCCGGCTTCATCGTGGGAGCCCTGCAGGGACTTCTCATCACAGGCGTTTTCGTTCTCGTTATATACGGAATTTACGGCTCTCTCGATAAATCATTTCTCAAAGATTCCGTGCTGGCCGGGCCGATGCTCGACATGATGCACTTTCTGTCGGGGCTGGTTGTTCCGGCCATCAAAGCTGTTCCGCAGGTGATTCCCGGGACCGGAACACTGCTTTGATTTTCCTGAATATCTTATAATATATTTTGCCCGGCGGGCTTTGCCGGTAGTTACTATGGATATAAATAGAATAATAGAAAAAAAAGTTTTCATGGCGCCGATGGCGGGCGTAAACTCTCCGGCTTTCTGCGAGATACTCCGTGATTACGGATGCCCGGTTATATACACCGCGCTGCTCACAAGTCACGGACTCAGGTATCAGAACAAAAAAACGCTGGAATACGTGAACGCGCTGCCCGACGGCCCTATATACATCGGCCAGTTGTTCGGCGGGGTACCGGAAATAATGGCGGAAGCGGCGGTACTGCTGGAAAAAACAGGCCGTTTCGAAGCCATAGACATCAACATGGGATGCCCTGCCCCGAAGGTAATAAAGGGCAACTCAGGCGTGGGGCTCATGCGCGACCCCGCGCTCGCGGAATCCATCGTGAAAGAAACCGTGAACTCGGTTAAGATTCCTGTTACTGTCAAGATACGATCCGGCTGGAGCGCGGATGAAATCAACTGCGTCGAGCTTGCAGCGAGATTCGAATCCGCGGGAGCGGCGGCGCTCACGCTCCACCCGCGCACGAGAACCCAGGGATTCAAAGGCGCTGCGGACTGGTCTCTGGTCGGCGACGTTAAAAAAGCCGTGGCGATCCCCGTAATCGGCTCGGGCGACATCACATCGCCGGAAGCAGCGGCGCGCAGAATGCGCGATACCGGGTGCGATGCCGTTATGATCGGCAGGGCCGCGCGCGGCGACCCGGAGATTATTTCAAGAGCCATAAAACTTATCGGCAACCTCGATCCCGGTCCGCCGCCCGGAGATATCGAAAGAATCGATATCGCGCTTAAACACCTGCGGCTCAACATAGAAATCGAAGGCCCGGAGCGGGGCGTGCGCACAATAAGGGGACATATTGCATGGTATCTCAAGGGGCTTCCCGGCGCTTCCGCCGTGAGGGCGGAGATAAATCAAACAGAAAACCCGGAAGATGTTGCTCTCATTCTGAAAAATTATATGTCACAGCTCGATAACCGAAATTGCTCTTGATCGCGTTGTATGATAAAAATATAGTTGTCAGCCATAACTGAAGGAGGCACATAAATGATTCCGACCATCTGCGTCGTTGCAAACAAATCCAATGCGGGAAAAACAACACTCGTTGAAAAGCTTATCGCAGCCCTCACGGGCGAAGGATATAAAGTTGGTTCAATTAAATTCACAAGCCATGTGTTCGATCCAGACACCGAAGGCAAGGATACATGGAAACACACGCGGGCCGGGGCGTATGCGACCGCGCTCGCAACCCCGGGAAAAACCGCTCTGTTCGTTCCGCGTGAAAATGCAGCGGACATAGACGAGCTTGTTTATGAGTATTTCACCCTTGCCGACATCGTTATCGGCGAAGGCGGGAAAGAACAGAACTGCCCTAAAATCAAAATTCTGACCGATGAAGACACGTTGCCTGAACCCGACGACGGAGACGTGCTGTTCTATGTCTGTGACAGGAAGATCGAAAGTGACAGGGATGTATTCAGACGCGACGACATTGAAGGAATGGTCGGGTTTTTGAAGGATAAATATTTCCAGTACGTCTCCAGAAGCGAGGTGCGGGTCTGGATGGACGGGAAATTCCTGGCGATCAAACCATTCGTCAAGGCGTTCATCGGGCAGACTATAAAAGGGATGCTTCGATCATTGAAAGGCGGGAAAAACGCCGAAAAAATACACATCAAAATAGGAAGATGATCAAGCTTCAGCATTATCGGGAATCGAACTGATATTTTAGTGATTATTTTCGTTGATTATTAACAGTGAATCATTATACTAAAGGCGGAACTTTTGCAAATTAAAAGCCGGGATATAATACCCGCTACATCATAGGGAGGATATGCGAAATGGCACACGTTATCACCGATGATTGTGTAGCATGCGGAGCCTGCGAAGCGGAATGCCCCGTAGAAGCTATCAGCGAAGGCGATGATAAGTATGTAATCGATGCCGATGTTTGCACCGACTGCGGATCATGCGTAGAAGTTTGCCCGAACGATGCTATCGTCGAAGGCGACTGATTAATCGGAAACAGGCAGGTCGTTAACAGATGCCTGCTTTATTGCTGAAAATTATGATTTGAATCAAGCACCGCGTGAAGAGCGCGGTTTTTTTTTCGTTTTATTGCCGGAAGTGGAAGTTGGAAACAATACTCAATCAACAACCTGATATTCAATACAGGAAAGAGACATCGCCCTTCCCTTCCCTGATGACAACAGGCTCGTCGCCGCCGGAAAAATCTATTACTGTAGACTGATCATACGGCCTTATCCCGCCGTCGATGACGTATTCGAGCGCGTGCCCCAGCGAATCCTTTATCAGATCGGGGTCATCGAAATACTCCCTGTTCTGATTTACCGCCGTTGTGCTTATTATGGGGTTCCCGAGTTCCCTGATAAGAGCCTGGCAGATATTGTCGCCGGGCACGCGGATACCTACCGTCTTTCGTTTCGTCATGACCAGCTTCGGAACCTCTTTCGTCGCGTTGAGAATGAAAGTGAAAGGTCCCGGGGTAAGCTTCTTCATTATCCTGTAGGCATCATCGGGAACATAAGCGTAGTTGCTTATGTCTGAAAGGTCGGCGCAAAGAAAAGTCAGCGGCTTTGTTTTTTTATGAGGCTTGAGCAGATAGATGCGCTCGATAGCCTTTTTGCTGAAAAGACTCGCGCCCAGCCCGTAAGTGGTGTCTGTCGGATAAGCTATCAGATGATTATTGTTAAGCGCTTCGACGGCCTGGCCGATAAGCCTGCCCTGAGGGTACTCCTGGTTGATTTTAAGAATTCTTGCCATCAATAATCACCATAAAATTTATAGCTTATTAAGCACTTTATAACAATAGACATTATTTTCATCAAGATTATGGATTATTCAAAAAACGGATAATCTTTCGTCCTGCCGGCGCTTACTGCTGATTCGGTTCCGGGTTCTGATCCCTGCTGTTGAGTTCCCGGACCCGCAGCCTGAGCGCTTCACTCTCTTCCTCTGCAACCTTGAGTTTCTTTCTGGCATCCTTCAGATCCTTTCCGGTCCGAAACTGCCTTCCGAGATCAAACAACCCCATTATAAATATCCCGAGCACAAGCGCGCACAGTATCACAATAACCAGCGGAGCTTTAATTTCCGCGAACCAGAACAGGTTAACCGTTACGGCGGCGGAATTAATCAAAGCGAATACCACCATGGCAACTACAAGGGCTATCGATACAAACAGATAGAATTTGCTCACAGCTCACCTCCGAGAGTACATCACTTCACACAATCCCACACTATTTACGTTTCCTGCTGTTTTGTTAATTATATCCGAAAAGATGCCCGCCGGTTAGAGAAAGCCCATAAATCCCGGGTTCTTCTTTCCGTATCAGATAATTCCGATTTCCTTTAACTCGCCTTCAATCGCGTCTCTTGCTTCCCTGTGGAAAGGATCGAAAGGAGCCGTCATCGTATCATCGCATATTCCCATAATCGAAAGAGCTGTTTTCAGCCCCTTGAGATAAGAACTCCAGAACCTTCCATGCCTGTAGATGTCGGCAAGCTTCATAACGCTGTACTGGAGCCTGTCGATAGTCTTGAAATCGCGGTTCAGCGCGGCCTCGTATAATTCTACAAACAGCGCGGGCGCCACGTTCGCGCCGCCCGGAATAGCGCCGTGCCCATGGAACAGCACGCTCTCCGCGATAAGCATTTCCACGCCGACGAAAATCCTGAAGTCCTGCCTGTCCCTGAAATAATTCAGCAGCGACTTCATATAGCTCATATCGCCCTGGCTGTCTTTCAGGCCTATTATCCTCTCGTTGCGGCTTAACCTCGCGATAACCTCAGGCGAAAGCTTGACCTTCGTGAGCGTCGGGATGTTATACAGAATTATCGGAAGTTCTATCTCTTCGGCAAGCCTGTTGAAATAAATCACAAGCTCGTCATCCCCGAGCGGATAATAAAACGGCGCGAGAATCACGGCGACATCGGCGCCGGCTCCGGCCGCCACTGCCGCGTTTTTCACAACCTGCGAGAAATCCGGGTCGCCTACTCCAATGTAAACAGGAACCTTTCCGTTTACTTCCTCGACCGTAACCTCGATAATTTCCTTCTTGACCTTCGACGACAACGACGGGAACTCGCCAGTCGATCCCAGCGCGAAAACGCCGTGAACCCCGTTATCGACAACATGCCTTATCAGCCTTCGCAGCCCCGCTGAGTCGAGCCTGTCCGGCGACGACAACGGCGTCACTATCGGGGGCACTATCCCGTGAAACCTGTCCTGTTGTTTTTTTACTTCGTTCTCCATACCCTGTTCGCCACCTATCCCTGTTCCACCTTTACCGGTTCCTTCTTGCGTTTTTTTGCTTCCTGAATAAACGGAAGTGCTACAGATACAACCGAAAGGATTATTAAAATCACGGCAAGCGGAGATATCAGCTCCGCGATATTGCCCTTGCTAATACGCAACGCACGGTGAAGATTCGATTCCGCAATCGGCCCGAGAATTACACCGAGAATTAATGGACCGGGCGGGAACCCGAATTTTTTCATTATATAGCCGAAAACACCGAAGACGAGCATGATATAAACGCCCATCATCGAATTAGTCATCGAATACGAACCGACTATGCAGAAGACAACAACCAGCGGCCAGAGAAAATGTCGCGATATCGCGATCACCCGGGAGAACAACGGCGCGCCCGCCATACGAACCGGGAAAATGAGAATGTTCGCCGTGAGCAAGCCAACGAATATAGCCGCCACCAGCGCCCTCATGTCCGGGTCCGTCTCTGAGAAAAGCGTCGGCCCGGGCCGCAATCCCAGGATTATCATGGCCCCGAGAAGAATCGCGGTCACTGAATCGCCGGGAATGCCGAGAGTCAGCATCGGGATCATCGCGCCGCCGGTCACAGCATTGTTCGCGCCCTCGGCAGCGGTTATGCCTTCGATCGACCCTTTCCCGAACTTCTCCCGCTCCTTCGAAACCTTCTTCGTCTGGTCATAAGCGACAAACCCGGCAATGTCTCCGCCAGCGCCGGGGATTGAGCCCACCACAGTCCCGATTACGCTCGATATCGCCAGCGCCGGGCTTATCTGCTTCAACTGGCTCAATCCGGGCATCATGTTCTTGAACTTCGCCGCTCCCTTTTTAACGACCGTCTTGAGTTCGATCTGCGTCAGTGCTTCGGTGATCGCGAAAACGCCTATCATCAACGGGATATATCTCAGACCCGATTCGGGCAGATCTTTTATCCCGAAATTAATTCTCTCTATGTCAAATACGGTGCTGCGTCCCGCCGCTGCGAACAGCATCCCCAGCGCGCCCATTATGAAGCCCTTGACCGTTGAGCCCTCCGCGACGCTCGAAATTATGCTCAGGCCGAACACCGCAAGACAGAACATCTCGAACGGGCCGAACTTCAGCGCTACAGCCGCTATCGGCGCGGCAACCGTCCACAGGACTATGGTGCTGAACACACCGCCGGTCGTCGAAGCGATGGCCGATATGTTAAGTGCCAGCGACGCCTTACCCTGCTGCGCAAGGGGATAACCGTCGAAACACGTCGCTGCCGCCGCGGGCGTTCCCGGCGTCCTGATCAGAATCGCGCTTATCGCGCCGCCGTGCATCGCCCCGACATACACTCCGAGTAAAACCATCAGTCCCGCCACGGGTGGATCGATTATATAAGTGAACGGCACAAGCAGCGCGATCGACATCGTAGCCGTAAGCCCCGGCAGCGCACCCGCCATTATCCCGGCCACCATTCCGGCCAGCATGAACGCCATCACCTTGAATGTGAAGAGCAGCTTCAGCGCCGCAATCGCATCTTCCATCACTTACCCCCCAGCAGCCCGAATACGTTCTGGCGCAGAACCTCGTCAACCGGTCCCTCAATCAACGGAACATTCAGAAATATCCCGAATATGTAGTAAACCGCCAGTGAACTAACCACCACGAACAGGATTCCTATCGCGAGATCCCTTGGTTTCCTTTGCGGCATTATCAGCAGGACCGACGCCGTCAGAAAAACAAGCGTCGATACGATGTAGCCGATCTGCGGCATCAAAAGGATATACACAACCATGATACAGAAAAATGCAACCATCTGCCGGAACAGCGGCCCCAGCATCTTTTCCTGCTCACCGTCAGGTTTCCTGAATATTCCCGCAACGACCAGAATCACGCTCAGCGCCCCGATGAAAATCGCGAGCGCCCGCGGGAAAGACGACGGCGCGAGCCCGCCCGACGCGGAACCCGCCGGCAGGCCTAGCGTCATTTGATATATCAGTGCCGAAAAAGCTATCAGCACCGTTCCTATAAAAACATCTCTTGGATTTTTCATAGCTGAACCGGGCAACCCTTATTCCATCGAAAGTGTGCCGAGAACCTTTCCGAATATCTCATCCTGTTTAGCCGCGAACGCCTTGAAGGTCTCCATGTCCTGCCACCCGAGAGAAACGCTTCTCTCCTTGCATTTCTCACGGAATCCCGGTTTATCGAAACCGGCCTTGAAGCTGTCGTAAATCTTTTGCTTGATACCGTCCGGCGTGCCGACCGGAACGCCGATTCCGCCCCATGCGCCGACGACGATGTCATAACCGAGTTCCCGGGCGGTGGGCACATCGGCGAACTCAGGGTCGCGCTCCTCGCCGAATATCGTGAGCAGCCTGAGCTGGCCCGCCTTGACAAAAGTGAACACTTCCGAAGGGCTCGCCACGACAGCGTCGAGATGCCCGCCAAGCAGATCCTGCACCGACGGGGCGGCGCCGTCATACGGCACGAACCCTATTGTTATTCCAAGGCTGTCCGCCATCACCGCAGAAGCCAGGTGCCATATCGAATACTGTCCCGAATTGCCTACATTCACTTTGCCTTCATTCTCTTTCGCGTACTTAACGAACTCATCGAACGTCTTGATCGGCGAGTTCACGTTAACCGCGAGAGATGCCGGCCCATAGTTCAGCCTCGCGATAAGATCGAAATCTTTGTAGCTGACAGTTTCCTGAATATCTTTCCTGTGTTTCAGTATCGTGCTTTCCACCGTCACGTATGTCACCGTTGTTCCGTCGGGATCGGCGGCTGCGCCGAATCTCATTCCCGTCGCCCCGGCCGCGCCCGGCCTGTTCTCTACAATTATCTTGGCTCCGAGTTCATCCTCGGTGAAAAAGCCCAGTGTTCTCGTTATGAAGTCGGACAAACCACCCTGCTTCGGCGGGCATATAAAATGAATATCCTTCGCCGGATACGCCGCCACCATTTCGGCAATCTCTTCTTCGCTCAGATCACCCTGCGTCCCCTTGTCGACACAACCCGCGAACATCACCAAACCCGCGAACAGAACAATTGCCACAACCAGCAATCTATTCCACTTCATAAGACGAACCTCCGTAAGTTTATTATTTAGAGTCTATCCCTAAACCCCATCCTGGCTTCGACCGGCTGCAAAAGATGGTGCCTGCGTTGTTCTGCATCGCCGATGTCTCCGGCATCGCCTGCTTCGCCCGCCTTGCCCTCATCTTATTCGCTCGGTCTCGGGCCGAAAGGTCTCGGGCCGACGGAGCGGGTTTCAGGATAGACTCTTATTACTTCCCTTTAAGCCAGGTTTCGTTAAACTCCACATGCTTGATCTGCTGTCTCTTATACGTATAAACAACATGAATTATCCCGTCACTCGACTGAATTATTGCGGGATACGAATATTCACCGAACCTTTTCTCGATTTTTACTCTGCGTGGCCATGTCTCACCATCATCGTATGAAAGCCCCACACTCAGCGGGGTCCGGTCATACGGTGAATCGTTAAACGCCAGCGCGATGCCGCCCGAAGCGAGATTCACGGCATCGATACCGGCATTCGGGTTCGGAAGCTTCGTTCTCGCCGGGTTTCCCCATGTCTTCCCGTCATCTTCCGAAGTAACGGTCCAGATATTCCCGCCGGGTTCGCCCGTCCTCAGGAACGCCATAAGCGACCCGTCTTTCCGAACAACGATGCTCGGCTGTATCGCACCGCCGGGAACTCTCAAATCCTCAGCCTTCAGCGCCCAGTGTTCCCCCCTGTCTTTCGTCAGGAAAAACGCGGGCGACCACGCAACCTCGTTGTACATCGGAAGCGCTATCGTCCCGTCGGCCAGTTCGATCGGCTTGTTGCGCGTCATCCAGCCTTTTTCTTCTTTCAGCGTGACTTTTTCAGACCACGTTTTCGCTCCGTCGTCGGAATACATGTAAAAAACCTTGCAGTCCGTCCACATATCACCGAACATGGTCACGAAGAAAAACCACACCCTGCCTTTTTTATCCGTGAAAAGAACCGGGTTGCCCTCTGAAAGGTCGGGCGCATCGTACAGAATATACGGCTCGTTCCAGTCCTTGTTTCCTTTCGTCCTTATCGATGCGAATATCGCCACATCCTTCGCTTTCTCGTATGCTCCCGCGTACCACGCCGCCATGAGATTGCCGTCGGGCAATTCCACGATTGTCGCGGCATGACATGACGGATAACCTTCGATTTTGTTGTAAATAAGCTGCGCGCTTCTGAACGGCGTCTGATCACCTTCCTCAGCGGCATTCACCGAAACGGAAGCGAACAGAAACAGTGCCATTCCACATAACACCGCTATCCTGTGTAAATTATTCATAATTGTCCGGTCCTATCTGTTGTCCCTCATAATCAAGGTTAAATGGGATTATATCACAATCAAAATCTGTATCAACTCAAAGATCACAAACATCCGTAGAGATGAGAATCAAGCGAGGTTTTCATCTTCCGATCCGGCAAATCTCAACTTGTTGCGATATCTTATCCGAAGCTTATTGAAAAAATCGATATATTCTTCAGTTTTGTAGTCGGGATACGTCCACTCGAAAGGCGCGAAGCTCGGCCTCCTGTAAACCAGGGTTACTTCGGCATATATACCGTCGCCTATGTAGACTCTGTGAAAATAATCCTTGGTCGTGGCGAGCAGCATTTTTGCGGGCGTAAGGTATCCCGGGTCGAGATTGACCTTCCGCATGACCTTATCATCCACAATTTCAGCGAACTTCAATTCAAGCTCATTTGTTTTCAACTTTATCGATGTTATTTCCGAGGGATCGATCAGTTTCTCGAACGCGAAAAAGACCCGTTTCAGCCCCGCTCCCATTTCGCCCTCGTAGAAGTCCGTGAAATCGAAATCCAGGACATCGCTCCGCATGTCGATTTCCCCGAACTCTTCAGCAAGTACGGCGCCCACTTCGTCGATATTCGTATCGGGAGTGTTGATCACTCCGCAGAACAACTGCACCCTGTCCGGATTTTTAACGATGCCCATAGTTTAGTCTTCAATCACCGGCCTGAGATACTTTACGGTTTCTCTTGCCGCCGTCTCAGGATCCGGCTGCGGCAGAATCTCGGCAGACAGAAAACCGTCATATCCCGCGTCGCGCAGGGCCGCCACGATCGACTTGAAATCGGTGTGCCCCGCTCCCGGATACCATCTGTTGCTGTCCGCGACATGCACATGGCCGATCCGCTTTCCCGCTTTTTTTATGCTATCAATAATAGATGGTTCCTCGATATTCATGTGAAACGTATCAAGCAGCACCTTGCAACTTTCATGCCCTACGCTGTCCAGAAACCGCAGGCAGGTATCGACATTGATGATAAAAGAAGTCTCATACCTGTTGATCGGCTCCAGCACCATGTCCACGCCCTTTTCATCGGCATACGCGCCGCATTCGGCCAGACAATCGACAGCCCACTGTTCCGACTCCGCGGTGACCGGATTCTTTCCCAGAATCAGGCCGATTATGACTTTTGCGCCGAGACTGCCCGCGAAATCGACCTGCGACCTGATCCTCTGCACGGCCGCCTTCCTGTTGGATTCGTCGGGCGACGAGAAGCACAGCCCCTCTTCCCCGAACGCGCGACCGGTTCCCACCGCCGGGCACACAAGCCCGTAGCGGTCCAGCAGCGAAACGATCTCGTCCCTGTCCACCATCGCGGGATTTTTTACATTCAACTCCACACCGTCGTAACCGGCATCTTTCACGAGAGAGAAATTATCTTCGAAAGAGCCTTTTAACGCTAGCGCGCTGAATTCCGCGTCCGGTGTGGACACCGCTATACTGAGCTTCATGATAAGAGCTCCTTAAATGTCGTCGGGAATATCCTGCCCGTCCGGGCTTCCATACTGCACGAAATGTTTTGTTACGAAATTAGAACTTCTGAGCCTCTGGCAGATAACCCTGGAAATATTTCTCACAACCACGAATCCGATATTTTTATCGAGTTCCGTCAAAGCAAAGAAATGTGAAGCCGGCAACTGTATCACCACGGAATCCGACATCGTTTTCACCGTGGCCGAATGGGGCATTTCATCTATCAGCGCAATCTCACCGAACGCATCGCCGGGACCCAGCGTTGTTATCATGGTTTCGGAGCCGACCGAGTCATCTTCTGTCTGGAACTGCGCAGTCGTAACCACAATGTCACCCTGGCGCAGCAGATACAGCACCTCTTTAGGAGGATCGTTCTCTTCGATGATCACTGTCCCTATGGGATATGACTGCTCACTGCATCCCTCGGCGATCTTCTTCAGATCATCATCTCCAAGCCCTGCAAAGATACTGCTCTTTTTGAAAACGTCGATTATTTGTCTAAGCTGGTTGGCATCCACCAAATATCACCCCGATATTCTATTTATTGCGTTTCAATTATATCCTAATTTCAGCCGATATTTATTATTCAAAGATCGCTCAGGTATATATATTATTATGCTTCAGATTATTAGTCAATTAATATTGCCTCCATCAAAAAGCACAGATCAAGAAATAATAATTTCAAAAAACGACTGTGTTTTCAACAGTTGTGCGCTCACGAATAACCGCACCCGGTAAAATGACGGAATTTTTCACCGCCGCTCCTTTTCCGACGGTTGCCCCGCCGTATGCCGCAACACACGGCCCGACAGATGCGCCGGGCTCAACAACCACGTTCTTTTCCAGATAATTTCTCCCGGATAGTTCCGAATCGACGGACAAATCGTCGGTTATTTTCACTGAACAGGCCGCTGATTTGCCGTTGAAAATATCCATGTGCGCTTTGAGATAGCTTTCGGGAGTCCCGATGTCATTCCAGTATGTGCCGGTTTCATAAACGCAGATCCGCTCACCGGCTTCGAAAAGCGCGGGTATCATCTGGGTCCTGAAATCATAAAAAGCGCCATCCGGGATAAAATCACGCGCTATCCGCGGCTCGTAAACAAATGCGCCGAGATTCACCTTCTTTTCGAGCGCAGCGCCGCTCCACTCCGGCTCGCCCCAGACCTGCCGGACCCTGCCGCGCCCGTCAACACCGAGCGCCCGCAGCTCCGGTCTCTCGTAACCCGGGCCCGCTGCAAGTGTCAGCGCAGCGCCGGTTTTCTTATGCTGTTCCAGCATGCCTGTGTAATCGATATCGATTACAATATCGCCGTTCACCACCACGAAAGCTTCATCGCCCAGCAGCGGCAGCGCCTTGCGTATCCCGCCGACAGGCCCCAGGATTTCCGGCTCACGGCTGTATTCAATCGGAACGCCGCGATAAGCCGTCCCGAGTGCGGACATGATTTTTTCCGGCAGGTGGTGAAGGTTGATCACAAACCCCTCGATGCCGGCCTCGACAAAACGGTCCAGCGTATGCACGACGACAGGCTTCCCGAAAAAAGGCAGCAGGGGTTTCGGGATAGTTTCTGTTATGGGGCGCAGCCTTGTCCCGAGCCCCGCGCAAAGTATCATCGCTTTCATGCAACCCGCCCCGCTCTCACCGGAGTTCCTCGATATATCTTGCAAGCGCTTCATAAACCGGGTGAAGTTCCTTCTGCCTCATCGCCGCGCTTCTGACTCTCGCGAGACAGGGTTTAAAATATTGCAGGTACCTGTTCTTACATTTCACGCAATCGAGATACGCGAAAGAACCCGCCGCCTTTATGTTTCTCTGAAAAACCATGTAGTCGAAAAGACGGTCGAACTTCGCATGATCGATTTTCATCATATAATCGAATTCGAGCCTCTTCAAATAGTGCTCGTATGAACTCCTGATCACCGAATCGGGAAGGTCCACATACGAGTCCATCAGCAGCGACGCAAGGTCGTATTGCAGCGGCCCGAGCCTTGCATCCTGGAAATCGACGAGCTTCAGCACGCCTTTCTGCACCATGATGTTCCGGCTGTGATAGTCCCTGTGCGTAAAATATTTCGACTCCGCGGCGAGCACACGCGATATGTCCTGAAAACCGTCCCTTATGATCAGTTCGTCCGCCGGGATCACCCTCGCCCGCTTGTAACCGGTGAGCGCGTGGATGTAAAAGAAATTGAATTCATACATCAGCTTTTTCACATCGAAAGCCAGCCCGAACGCGATGCATTCGTCATCCCTCTGTTTCGTGCCCTCGATCTGTACTCTCAGCAACAGGTCAATCGCATGCCTGTACATGGGGATCATTTCTTCATCGCGCAGCCCCTCTACCGCCTGTTCGAGCGTTATGTCCCCGAAATCTTCGAGCAGAATCATTCCCGATTCCGCATCTTCGAGGTACAGGCCGGGAACCGGCAATCCCGCGCCGTGCATATACCTGCGGACATTCAGAAACGGCAGTTCTTCCGTCCATGATTCACCCGTTACCATAAGAACGGCGGTGCAGCGGCCGTCGAAGACGCCCTCTCCGGTTTCGACCCTGAAAAAAGCCCTGTCGGATGCGTCGCCCGCGAGTTTCGCAATATTGAAATCACCAATTTTGAATTTCCGTTTCAGAAACTCTTCAATCTTTTTCTTTTCCAATTTTATCTCCGGTGATCAAGCCGCCCGGTTTCCCGTAAGCGGACATACATTTTTCCATCAGCGCCGAAGCGCCCCCGTCGCCGCGCGGCTCGAAATTGATGAAGCCGTCATATCCAATTTCAGAAAGCGCCCTCATCACGCCTTCCCAGTCGATGTTCCCTTCCATCGGAACCATGTGATCGTCGCGCTTTCCCATGTTATCAGAAACATGAACATGCAACAAATGCCCGGCGCATCTCTTCAGGGCCGCGACAGGCTCGTCGCTGATGTTGGCGTGCGCTACATCGAGACAGATGCCGAAACGTTCCGCCCCTGCTTTTTCTATCAGGTACGGCAGAAAACCGGAATCCGAAACCTGCGTCGCGACATTCTCAACGGCGACTCGGACATCACTGTCCTTCAGCACGCCGGCCACCGACGCCATGAAAGAAACGAAGTTCGAGACGGTCTCGCCGTTCAACACGTCCCTGTAAACACCTCCATGCAGCACCACTATCCGGGCGCCGAACATCTCCGCGGCGCACGCGGCAAAAACGGTCTGCTCGATTGTTTCCATAAACACATCGCTGTCGTTCGAAACAGGCGAAAGCGCGGTATATTTCCCGCCGGGCCCGCGCTTTTTGTATGGTATATGTACCGATACCACGCGAACCTGTTCTTCACTGAAAAAATCTGACGCGCGTCTCACACAGGCTTCATCCGCAAGGTCGATATGCGGCGGAACTCCATACAACTCGGCATGCCGGAAGCCCGCGTTTTTTATTTCGCGCACATGCGCCGCTTCCAGCGGCACTGCGCCGAACACCTGTGTGGATATACATGGAAGCATAACAATTTCGCCGGGATTACCCGCTGTTATTTCTTTTCAGCTTTCTTTTTGAAAAACTCGACAGTCGGCTTCATGCCCGCCCTGAGATCATATTCCGGTTCCCAGCCCAGCTCTTCTTTCGCCAGTGAGATATCCAGAACGCTTCTTTTCAGATCACCGGGCCTCGGCGGTCCGATTTTCGCCTGATGCTCGAAACCGGTCGCCTCTTTGAGCGCTTCGAATATCTGGTTCACATCGGTGGTAACGCCCGTGCCGACGTTGAACGCTTTATTGTGTCCCTTATCCACGCACGCGAGATTGGCCCGCGCGACATCCCTCACATACACATAATCGCGCATACATTTCCCGTCGCCGTTGATGGTGGGAACCCTGCCGTCCAGCATAGCCGTGCAGAAAATCGCAACCACGCCGGCTTCGCCGTGCGGGTCCTGCCTCGGTCCATAGACATTCCCGTATCGCAGAGAAGTGAAATTCAGCCCGTGTTCCGAGTTGTAAAATTTCAGGTAATATTCCATCGACATCTTGCCGATCCCATAAGGAGACTCGGGATTGAATTCCGTATCCTCCTTCGCGGGCGCGCCGGGAACCTCTCCATACACGGTCCCGCCCGATGAAGAGAATATAAACTTCTTCACGCCGAACTCCACGCATGCTTCGAGCAGATTCAACGTGCCGATAACATTAACGCTCGCATCGTGAACAGGATGCCGTACGGAATCCGAAACGCTTATCTGGGCGGCAAAATGAAACAGCACGTCCGGCCTTTCCTTTTCGAAAATATCCCGGACTTCCACACTGGCGATATCCATTTCATAGAAAACAGCGTCCGGATTGACGTTCTCCTTTTTCCCGGACGAAAGGTCGTCTATAACCGCGACATCCCAATCATTCTCTATCAGAAGATCCACAAGATTAGAACCTATAAAACCCGCTCCACCCGTTACAAGCGCTTTCATTATCCGTCCCCTTTTCAGCATGTATATTTCAGACTGTTATCAATTCTCTTAAATAGTATCCTTTTTCTGCCTAATTTTAGCCCCAATTTCATTTTGAAGCCAATCTGTCAGTTTATTTATGGATACTCCCGGAGTCGATGCCCCGGCGGTTATTCCAATTCGCTTTACGCCCTGAAAATCATCCCTGCTCAGACCTGCTTCATTTTCTATGAACACTGTCAGCGCTCCTGCTGCCCCGCACACTTCCGCCAGCCGCCCCGTGTTCGCGCTGTTTTTTCCGCCAAGGACTATCATAATGTCAACCCTGCCGGCAAGCTCAGCGGCAGCCTCTCTCGCCCTGCCCATCCACCCGCAAAGCGTATCTTCCACCACCAGATCCTGAACAGCCCGCTTCAGATAATCAACGATCCGGGTGTACTCTTCGCGATCGAACGACGTCTGGGCCACAACAGCCGAAGGCGCGTCTTCAATAAGCATCCCGCTTAACACGGAAACACTTTCGACCACGATCGCGTCCGAACCCGCGCGGCTCACATGTGATTTCGTTTCCGCATGTGCGGGGTCACCGGCGATATATATCGTCCTGCCGCTGGATTTATGATGTTCAATTTTCTCGTGAATCGCGCTTACGTTTCCGCATGTGCCGTCGATTACCCGCCCGGATATTTTCCCGAGCGTCTCGAAATCGGCGGGCGATATTCCATGCGCGCGTGTAACGACAACGGCCCCCGGGGGAACTTCCTGCGGGCCGCCCGCGATCCGGGCGCCGGCTTTTCGCAGATAATCGACGACATCGGGATTGTGCAACACCGGCCCGATCGTATATACCGGGCCGGTCTCCAACGCTTCTTCAACAAGTCTCACGCACCGATCCGCACCGTTGCAGAAACCTGAATAAGCCGCTATTTCAACTTCAGGCAATTCTTTCAGAACTCCACCTCGATGGTTGTATCCTTGAATTCCTCGGGATATCCCACCCTCAACACTCGGGCCTTCTCATCATAGCACCAGCCGTTCAGCGGCCCGTCCACGGCATTAACTTCGAACCAGCTTTCATGGATTTCCTTTCCGTCAACCCTGACGCTCGCCGGGAATCCATTAACATTCCTGAAGCTTGCCACAACATTTCCTCGTTCCGGCCTGAACCCGGTCTCCACAACCTTCGACTTGAACACAAGCCCCTTTCCGGTTTCGGAGTAATCATAGGATGTTATGGAGTATTTACCGTTTTTATAATCGAACGAAACACCGTCGTCCTCGTACAATTCGAGCGAAGCATTCCTTCCGCATTCCACATGCAGGATCATCGGGTCGCGCGGTTTTTCATCAGTGTACTGCATGGTGACCGTCATCGGGATTATATAACCCTGCCTGACGAAAAGAGGCAGCTTTTCCAGCGGCGCCCTGACTTCAATGGTAGTGCCCCCGGCGAATTTTTCCCCGGTGAAGAAATCTACCCATTCACCGCGCGGCAGATAAACCTTCCGGCTCCTCTGGCCGGATTTCATTATCGGCGCTACCAGCAGCGCCGGCCCGAACATGAATTCATCGTTGATTCCGGCACACGCCGGGTCTTCCTGGAATTCGAGCATCAGCGGTCTCATAACGGGAATCCCGGTCTGCTCGCTCTCTCTGAACGCATTGTAAATATACGGCATAAGCCGGTATCTCAGTTCGATATAATCACGCGCGATATCCGTTACCTTTTTGCCGAACGACCACGGCTCCTGCGCACGCGACATCAGCATCGTATGCGTTCTGCAGAACGGATAGAACACGCCCATCTCGATCCAGCGCGCGTACAGTTCGGCATTGCAATTGCCCCCGAACCCGCCTATGTCCGGCCCGACAAACGAAACGCCCGACAGCCCGAGGTTGCACAGCAGGGGTATGCTCAAGCGCATATCGCCCCACCGGCTGTAGTTGTCGCCCGACCAGACCGCCGAAAATCTCTGAATGCCCGCATATCCCGACCGCGTCAGCAGGAAAGGCCTTTCTTCCGGGCGCGAATTGAGCTGGCCCGCGTTTGTGGCCATTCCCTCCGTGTGCCCGTAAACATTGTGATACTTGAGATGAGGCTCTTTCACGCCCCTCGTGTTGTGAACAACATCGTGATCACGAATTATTCTCTTGTACGGTTTGATGTTTATGCTCGGCTCGTTCATGTCGTTCCAGATTCCCGCAACGCCGCTCTTATCCATGAAGTCCGAGACATGCCCGGCCCACCACTCGCGCACTTCGGGCCTCGTGAAATCCGGAAAATGAGTCTCGCCCGGCCACACTATTCCCCTGAACAGCGTGCCGCCGCTCCGCCTCAGAAAATAGTCCTCATCTATTCCTTCTTCATACAGGCTGTAATCCTTTTCTATCTTCACGCCCGGATCGTGGATGGTTATGATCCTGAATCCGTCTTCCTTCAGCGACGATATCATACCCGCGGGATCGGGGAACCTTTTGTCGTCCCACGTGAACATCCTGTAACCATCCATGTAATGGATATCGAGATGGATAACATCACAGGGAATACTCTTTTCTCTGAACCGCTTCGCGATGGTCCTGACCTTCTTTTCCGTCTTGTAGCTCCATCGCGACTGATGATGCCCGAGCGACCAGGCGGGCGGCATATTCATTCTCCCAGTAAGCTCAGTGTATCTCTCTACTACGTCCCTGACAGCCGGCCCGGCGATGAAATAGTAATTCATCGAGCCGCCTTCCGCCCCGAAAGAATATGTTTTTTTGGAAGTCGAACACATATTGAAAAAAGACTTCCACGGCGTATCGAAGAACAATCCGTATGCCTTTCCACCGTTAAGCCCGATAAAGAATGGAATCGTCACGTAAAGCGGGTCCGAACCCAGCGTGTAAAAAGGATTATCCTTGTTCCAGTTGACCATTTTCGTTTTTCGGCGATCCATGTTGAAAGCCTTCTCGCCGAAACCGTAAAAATGCTCTTCAGTTCCACAGGCTTTTTCACATATTATTTTCTCGTCCTTCCATCCTGCCGCACCAAACCTGATATCTTTTGCAAACTCTTCACCCGAAACTCTGAACTCCAGCCTGAAAGGATCTTTATTAAGAACAACAGTCACGGCATCCGAACTCAGCGTCCATCCGGTTTTTCCTTTTTCGAGACTGAAATCAATCGATTCAGGTTTCTCCTTTATAACAGCCCACGATTGTTCTTCGCCCGCTTTCTCTTTGTCGATCTGGACTCTCACTATTTCAGGAGAATAGAATTCGACAGCGGCGAAACCGTTCTCCAGCCTCACATCCGCTCCATTGCTTATGCGGGTGACCTTCTCAACCTTGCCGGTGAATGTATAACCTTTTCTTTTCTTTGCCATTTCTTCCCCCCCGGATCAGCTTCATATACAAATATTATTATGCGGCGAAGCTATACGCAAGATTATTGATCAACACGTGTTCTCAGAATTAAAAAAGCCCCCTTGGATCAGGGGGCTTTTGAATCGCTTGTTTGTTTAGCTATTCAGTTATCGTGATTGTCACCGACGACGATCCGCTCAGCGCGGGCGTTCCGTTATCCGTCGCCGTGAGAGTCACGACGTAAGTTCCCGCCGTAAGCGAACTGTCGTTAAAAGTTGTTCCGGTCTGGTTAATCGCTTCCGGATCCGATGTCCATACGAGGTTCGAACCTTCCAGTTGTCCGTCCTCCGTATCGACGGCAACACCTGTGAATGTTATAGACACACCTTCTGCGAAAGTGGTCGTGAGCCTCGGCGAAGTGATAACAACCTGCGGAGCCGTGTTTTCATCGAATATGACAACATTCACGAAAGCCGCGCCGGTCATCGCCGGATCGCCGTTGTCCGTGGCGGTCAGCGTGATGATGTGGGCGCCGGTGGTAAGATTGCTCACGCTGAAACTTGTGCCGGTTCCGATCTCGCCGTCGATACTTGAGGTCCACACCATGCTGCCGCCTGAAAGCGTTCCGTCCTCTGCATCGACTGCAGTGCCGGCGAACGAGACTGAGGTGCCGAGTTCGAATGAATTGTATGCCGTGGGCGAAGGCGATGTTATGGTGACTTCGGGAGCCTGGTTCGTCGAGCCTGCCTCCTGAACATTGATCGTCACCGCCGCGCTCCCCGTCAGTGCGGGCGTTCCGTTATCCGTCGCCGTGACCGTCACGACATAAGAACCGGCTGCAAGAGAGCTTGTCGAGACTGATTCCCCGTAAGCGTCAACCCCCGCAGGAACGGAAGTCCAGTGGAGATTATTGCCGGTAAGCTGTCCATCCTCGTTGTCGACAGCGATAGCCGCAAACGATATGGATTCACCGACCTCGAAGTTATAATCGCCGAGCGGCTGAGTGATAACAACCTGCGGCGCGGAATTTTCAGCGGGCGTAGTTGTAACTGTTATATTAACCCTGACACTCGTCGACAGAGGAGTGCTTGCCTTGTCTGTCGCGGTTATGGTTATCTGGTGGGCACCTGACTGAAGCGTTGAAAGCCTGAAGGTAGTTCCTGTTCCGATCTGACCGTCGAGATTTGAACTCCACACGATATTGTCGCCTGCGAGCACACCGTCTTCCTCATCATAAGCGGTGCATGCGAAGGTGATCGGCTCGCCGAGGTCGAAAGAATCGTTGGTTGATGGAGAAATCGTCACAACTGTCGGCGCAGTGTTGGCCGCATCCGAAGTGACTGTAAACGTTATTGTGTCCGTAGCCACCAGGCTCATAGAGTCCGTAACTACAAGTGAAATAGTGTGAACACCGATGGAAAGCGTGCTTGTAGAGAAATTCGTACCGGTGCCGAACTGTCCGTCTATACTGGAAGTCCAGACAAGAGCATCGCCGGTGAGCACCTGGTTCTGGTAATCCAGACCCGCGCCAATAAAATTAACGGCAGTATCTTCAATCACGGAAGTACCGTCAACAGGCAGAGTTATAGTTGCCGACGGCTCCGCGGACTGGCCGTCAGCCTGAAGGTAAAGCGTGCTTTGTTCCGCCTGCTGCTGCTGATTCCCGGATACGGTTACAGTCTTTTCAGCGGGAGAAGAAAGCTGGGTCGATGTAATTCTCAAGGTATACTCACCGAGATCGACATCGTTGAATATATAATATCCTTCACTGTCCGTTGTCGTTGAAAAACTGGCATACGCCGTTCTACCTGCCGTCCTCGACTCCGAAGAGCTCTGAGAGATCAGTTCGACAGTGGCATCGGCAACCGCAACGAAACCGGAAGGCGCAGCATTCGCAATTCTGCCCGAACTGCTGTCAATTACATATACATATCCTGAAAACGCCGCCCTGTCGGGATAATGAGGTATAACCGATGTGCTTGAACCACATCCTGCTGCCACTACGATTAATACCGCTAATAAAAATAAAACCTCAACGCGCCTCTTCATCTGCAATCCCTTTCTTTCTTCTTCTTAATATGAAACCTATATTATCAGAACCGCCGGGATATGTCCAACTAAACATGGTCGTCATAATCAAATCGCAACTTAATCCTCGTTCAGGTAAATATCCCATCTGCCGCGGTTCTTTTTCTCTTTCCTGAACCTCTTTTTATCGAATTTCTCTTTCACGGGCTCCGGCTCGGTAAACTTCTGCTTTCCGGGTTTCTGAGGGAATTCCGTGCCTGTCTTTTTCATCCTCGAAAGCCTTTCCTCGGATTCCCGGCGCGTCAGGCCATATTCCATCTCATACAAATTTTCGAGCTTCGACTTCGCCCATTTAAGCTGCGCCAGAGCCTCGGATCGAGCTTTCAACTGTTTTCTGTTCGACAGAGATTTCAGCCACCTTTCGGGTATGCCGTCGATTCCGTGAAGCGCGCCCGCCATCGCTCCCGCCATTGCGCCGTTGGTGTCCGCGTCCCCGCCTTCGCTGACTGTTTTCACAATCGCGTCTTCGAATGACTGCGGGGTTTTCAAGAAAGAGTAAATTGAAAAAACAACCGAAGCCGGCGCATACCCGAGCGTCGGGCGCGTCACCCGGTTCGCGGCATGCGAATCAGCGTTCACGGCAATCCAGTCATAAACGCTCTCCTGAGGCCGGTCAAACCTTTCCGCTACCCCCATCAACGCATCGCTGAATAAATGCAGCGCTTCTTCATAACCATCAAAAAAATGCACCCCGTAAGCCTCCGACAGCATCTGCTCCTTCTGCCTGCAAAAAACCGATGTGTCCTCTATGACCTTTCGCGCATTTTCGGATTCGAGCCCGTCCATATAAAGCATGGTTCTGATGACATAACCGACACCGATGGCAGCGGAGATTCCCGCCGGGTTCCGGTGCGTGAACAATGACGCCTCGGCTATCTTCTCAGCCATTGTGTCGGGATTTCTATGATAATAAATCGCGACCGGAGCCACACGTTTTGCCGCGCCGTTGCCTGCCGTGTCCCTGCCGGTGACATCCCACGGCTTCCCCTGCCTTAGATCGGTTACGGAAATCCTGAAATTCCTGCCGCTTCCACGGTAAACACCGAAATGAAATTCCGCTCCGACCGCAAGATCACAGAACCTTTCGGCAAGCTTTTCACGGTTTACCCCACGGTCCTGCACAAGAGAATCGAGCAGAACAAGCGCCTGCTGCGTGTCGTCCGTGTAAAGCCCCGGCTTTCGCCATTTGTAGATTTTTCCCCTGCCCAGCATGTCCTCGGGGTCTACAAAATCAGTAATCTTTTTGTAGACGTTCCTGATCGCCCCGGGTTTCGCTCCTTCAACCGGTGCGCCCAGCGCGTCACCGACCGCAAGCCCGAGTATCGATCCCGTTATTTTTCCAGTAAAATCTTTTTCCATATCCGGTCCGGTCTGTCAGCCTGTTCCCATAAAATCGCAACGCTGCGGAACGATCTAAAATGCGGTCGGGCGTGTCGTTCCCGCCCCGTTCAAAGCTTTGGAAATCAATCACTCCCGTTAACGAGGCTGTTGAAAAATCCCCGCTCTGTCATTCTGAGGAAACGTAGCGACCAAAGAATCTCAATAATAAGCTCCAAAAGCGAGATCCTTCGCTGCACTCAGGATGACAAATCCTCTACGTTAACATTTTTCAACAGCCCCTAACGCACATCACATATATTAGTACTACAGGTGATTTTTTTCATCTTTCATTTTCTGGCTTTAATAATCATTGCGTGCAATAATTGTTGATTATGTATTCTATCGGCATAGACATTCAGGATGTGGCGTCCTTCAGAGAGCATTCTTTAACTGATAATATGAGTTTTTATAACAGGATATTTACAGGCCCGGAAATCGATTACTGCTCTTCCCGCCCCGATCCTTTCCCCCACTTCGCCGCGAGATTCTGCGCGAAAGAGGCCGTTGTCAAAGCTGTCGGGTCCGACAGGATATTCATAACCGAAATTGAAATTACTACAGGCGCGGACGGGAAACCTTCCGTGAGATTTCTGAAAGACGGCGTTATGCCTGAAAACCACTCGATAGATATAAGCCTCTCCCACACAGAAGCATTTGCCACCGCAGCCGCAATAGTTTATCCGATTGAAAAATGAATCCGGTTTCCCCGGCTGAAATCCGGACTTAACCTGCACTTCTCACCAGTGCAGGTTAAAAATCGGTTTTCCGGGGCAGCGTGGTGACCTGCCCGAACCTTGCAATATCGAGTTTCCTGAGCAGGACCCTGTTCGTATTGAATATTTCCGTCTCCACCCTGCTGTCGGACGCGATTCTTATGGTATCCGCGAGCGCCACAAGTCCTTTGCCCGAAGCGTCGCGCACATTCCTGCAGTCGAAAATCACCTTGGTAATTCCCTGGTGGAAATAACTGTACAGCTTCTCCCACA
This sequence comes from bacterium, assembly GCA_035380865.1. Classification (GTDB taxonomy): domain Bacteria; phylum UBP15; class UBA6099; order UBA6099; family UBA6099; genus DAOSYA01. Next base: position 11,377 of record DAOSYA010000009.1, on the reverse strand, counting down.
CGTGACCCGCTGCAAGAGTTTCAAGGTTGGCGCCACATTCAACTTTCAATATATCCGCATTCTTTGTTATAGAAGTTTCTTTTTCTTCATGCGCCCCGTATTCAATCAAGCCTTCCGGGTCAGGAGTCGCGTTTTCGGGGAAATCGGCGAGAACCATTCCTTCGTGCGCGGCTATCAGGTTCGGGAAATGCTTCCTCGCTTCCTTTTCCATCCGGGATATGAAATCATCGTCGTGCTCCGGGTCATGATGGAACATGACCAGTTTCTCCGCCCGCGCTTCTCTCGCAAGCTTTATTCCCTGCTCCCACGTGCTGTGCCCCCAACCCCTTTTCGCCTCATACTCATCGGGCGTGTACTGGCAATCGTAAAAAAATATGTCCGCTCCGTCGGCAAGTTCGAGAATGTTGTCGTCAAAACTGCCTTCCGCATGCTCGCTGTCCGTGCAGTAAGCAACAACCATCTCCCCGCACTGAACCCTGTAACCGAGACAACCCTGTGGATGATTCAAGTACCTGGAAGTAACAATCGCATCGCCTATCCGGAAAGTATCCTCCACGATCTCATGGAAAAACTTTTCCGCTCCCATATCCCTGTCCATGTCGGCAGGGAAATACGTTCCGCCCATCTGGCCCCGCAACACATCGTATATCCTGTGATCGGTTTTAAGCTGCCCGTATATGTTTAATTTTTTCCCGGGAATATAAGCGGGAATAAAAAACGGGAAACCCTGAATATGGTCCCAGTGAAAGTGGCTCAAAAACAGATGTATATCATTCCCGTATTCGATCGTTCCTTCAAGCGCCTTAAGGGGTTCGGATTTCTCCGATTTTATATTCTGAAGAAACCCCTCGACAACGAAATCAACTTTTTCTTCCAGCTCCGCGATTTCCTCAAGGCCCTTCAGCATTCTGACGCCGAGACGCCTTATGCCGGTCCCTGCATCGAGTATTATATGATCGTTCGACCTCGTTCTTATTTCAACGCAAGAGGTATTACCTCCATATCTCACGTTACCCGCGTGAGAACTCGGAACGCTGCCTCTTGCTCCCCACACTTCAACTCTCATGTTCCATCTGCCTTCTCCAACAGTATAATGACGATTATATCCGAGCCGGGTAAATACCAACATCCCGGACAGGTGTGATGTATATCACAAGATTATTTCGTTGACTTATCCGATTATCGGTGAATCCGGTTATTGCGGCTTTATCCCTTGATGATGGAATGCATCTGCCTGGCCCTGTTCGTGATTATTCCCCTTACACCCCTTGCGGCAACCCTTTTCAGCAGACCCGGAGAATCCACAAGCCAGGCGTTGATATCGATATGGTTCTCGCCCGCTGTTTCCACCTGCCTCCGCGTGAGGGTGTAAAACGACCACAGATGAATGAATTCAGGCGCCATTTTTTCAGCAGCCGCGCCTATTCTCGGATATGCAATAATTATCGGAGCAAGCCTCGCAGCTGTCTCCATTGTCCTGACCTTCATTAACTGATCAAGATTGAACGAACTGAAAGCAACAGCCCCGGTGAGTCCGTGATCTCTCACCCTGTCGATCACAAACTCCTCTATTCCACGGTCCTTGAATTCTATATGAACCGGAACTCCCGAGCCCTTCGACCACTCGAGCGCTTCATCGAGAGTCGGTATTCTCTCGTCCTTGAAATCGGGCGAAAACCAGGAACCCGCATCGAGTTCCTTCAGTTCCCTCTCTGTTTTATTCCGAACCCTGCCGTGTCCGCTGGTCGTCCTGTCGAGCTTCGCGTCATGAATCACCACGGCCCGGCCATCGGAAGTGCCGCGGACATCGAACTCGATCCAGTCCGCGCCGGCTTCTGCGGCAAGCTGAAAAGACGATATCGTGTTCTCCGGTGCCTCGGTCGGCGCACCCCGGTGCGCGATTATCTCGATCGTCCTGATATTCATGCCTTTCATATTATGCTTGCTCTTTCATGTTTTGTTCATTATATGATTTCTTGATTGGTTTTACTCAGTAGATATAAAATTATTTATGCTGGTAATTCCGGGGAGGAAATAACAAAACATGAACATCAGAGTATGGGCCGAATATTTTTCACCTGAAGAAGCACTCGATAAGAAAGTAACCGATCTGCTGAAAAAATACGATGTCACGCTCGGCATGGCGTTCCCGCCGGGCAGCATAAACGACAGCTACGCCGCGATGCTCGCGGAATACCAGCAGCTCGGCATCCCGGTTATGCTCTGGGTTCTTCTTCCCGACGAATCGGGTTACTGGGCCTGCGAGAGCAACGCGAACGAATTCACAGGCTACACCTCGAAGATATTCGACTGGGCAGACGAAAAAGGTTTCGGCATCCCGTGGCTCGCCGTGGATCTCGAACTCCCGCACGGCCAGATGGAAAGGATGAAAAACGCGAAAGGGCTCGGCGTTCTCAAATCGATCTACAGCACAATCGCGGAAAACAGAAACCGGGGCCGGTTCTATACCGCGAGCGCGGAGTACAACAGGCTGATCGAAACGCTGCACTCCCGCGGAACCCGCGTGCTGACAGCCGCCGCGAGCCAGGTCGCCGAAGACATCCTCACAGGCACCATCGGCACGCAGGATATAATGGAAACCCCGATCTCGACCGTGAATTTCGATGTCATCAGCTTCATGATCTATACGTCGATGATATCCGGCTACAGCAAGGGGCTGATCTCGCCGCGCGATGCCAGGTGGTATCTTTACAGGGTGATGCAGGATATGAAGGAAATGATCTGGGACCGAGCAGGCGTTTCGATCGGCGTCACCTACACCGGCAAACTCGGCGATGAGCCGTACTACGAATCGCCCGAACAGCTCAAGCCCGACATGCAGGCCGTCAAAGCCGCTCTCATCGAGGATATTTCCATCTTCAACCTCGAAGGCATTGTCCGGTCGCCTCAGCCCGAAGCATGGTTTGAAACGCTGATCGAATGCGAGGCCGCGGTTCCTCAGAAATCTCTAAAGGTGAACGCAGTCAGGAAAATGCTGCAGGCCGCTTCAAAAATACTCTGAGCATCAAGGTGACTGTTTATGACAACCAGGGTCTGGTCTGAATTCTTCAATCCCGCAGATTTTCTCAGGAAAGACGTTATGGGTATCCTGTCGCGTTACGACGTATCCCCGTGCATCGCGTTCCAGCCCTATTGCATGAACGATGAATTCGCCCGCGTATTCGCAGAGTACGAACAGGCCGGGATTCCTGTAACCGTCTGGGCGCTGCTGCCCGAGGAATCCGGATACTGGGCCTGCGAGCAGAACGCTCACGAATTCTCCGCCTTCGTGGAAAGCATATTCGACTGGGCCGATGAAAAAGGGTTCGGCATCCCGTGGCTCGCAATCGACATGGAATCACCAATGCAGCAGATGGACCTTGTAAAAAACATCGACCGCCCGGGATATAAAAAGAAACTTCTGAAAACCGTTCTCGCGAACAGGAATAAAAGCCGCTTTTACGATTCGGCAACTATCTACAGCAGGCTCGTGGAGAGCGTCCACCAGCGCGGCTCGAAAACCATCGCCGCCGTACTCGCAGTAGTCATGGAGGATATAAGGTCCGGCAGAACAGGAATCCAGGACGCTGTCGAGACGCCCGTATCCACAATTAACTTCGATGTTCTCAGCTTCATGATATACAACACGACGCTTGAAGATTTCAGCGGCGGCATCATGAGCATAAAGGACGGCAACTATTACCTGTACAGCGCGATGAAAGATATGCGGGGCACACTGGGGAATCGTGCCGGTGTCTCGATCGGCGTAACCGGCGCAGGGCTCGTCAGCCGGGCGCCCGCAGACAAAACGCCGGCCACCCTGACACAGGACATGCGGGCGGCAAAAGCCGCCGGCGTCGAAGATATCTCGATATACAACCTCGAAGGAATCATGTCGTCGGACAGGCCGGAGGCATGGTTCGAATCGCTGCTGAACTGCGAGACGGCCGTCCCGGACTATTCGCTGAAAAGCAATATCATGAGAAAGACGCTTCAGGCGGCAGCCTTCATTCTGTAAAAATGTTTTTTAAGGCGCGGCAAGTGAGTGGTGAGGGAGCATACTGTTGCGGTATGTAACCGAGCCCGAGCCCTTTCGGCCCGAGCCCTTTTTTGCTGATTCATGCACAGAGCAAAGCTTGTGCATGTCACCCGGGCAGCAGGATCACGATCTTCCGGATTTCTCTGCGAGAAATCCAGGCTAAAATTCGTGAAGCTCGAAATATGAATAGAACGACGCCAGAGAAAAGAAATCCATCCCGTTGTACTCGATAGGTTCTCCTGTCGGCTTCTGACTGAGCTGTTCAGGGCTTCTCTCCCAGCGGTTTCCCCACAGGTAACCGGTTTCTTCCCAGAGATTCGGCAGATTTTCCGGGTAATCCTTCAGCCTGTCGATAACGAATGCGGTGTCTTTACCCGCAATCCGCGCGTAGAACCAGTCGAACATCGTGTTGTCATCGTCTTTAACGACCTTGTACCAGCCCTTTAGCGCCCGGTTGAACCCCTCCAGATCGGGTTTCAGCAACCTCGCGACAAAAAGACGCTCGAAAAAGAGGTTCAGCGTAAAATAATTCCCGTTTGTCTGCTTTATCAATACCGCCACTTTCATAACATCAAAAAAATGCTTTCTGAGCGATTCATAATCCTCGCCCCCGGCATACACATCCAGCCCCAGCCCCATCCGCTCACTGAACAACTGGAACAGAAATTTTATATCCTTGCAATCCGTATAAGGTCCCGGGCCGAAAACCCAGTCGTGAGCATTCCCGTAATTGATGATATTCGTAACGATGCGTTTCATTTCCTCTTTCAGATCATCGGGGCCGATAAGATACACAATGGCGATCCCCATGATCATCTCGCCATACTGGTCGATGCTCGTCTGCCCGAACTCATGATCCAGCGGATGATCCGGGTGCCTTTTGTAGCTTCCCGGCTCGACTTCCAGCAACGGCCAGTAAGAAAGATTAGTGCGCACGAGATCCCAATCACCCTGAAGCGCAAACGCGCCCATCGTAACCCCGGTCCAGCCCTGGCTGTCCCACTGTCCCCAGTAGCCGACCACCTCTGTCTTCGTTTCCATATCCAGAAGCGTCTCCACAGTTCCGCCCCTGTCGATGTGACGCGCCTTGTAACTCTCGAGATAGTGATTGTATTTCGCTACCACATCGGGCGGCAGAACCTCTTCATAGGGCGCCTTTGCAAACGAAACAATCGCCGTTAACAAAACGGTTAAAGCAGTTACCGACGCCACAAATATTTTTTTATATGCAGTCATGGAATCTCCTGTTAACTATTTTCCCGCTTCTTTAATCAAATGCGCGGCAGCATCATCCGCGAATACTTCGAGCCTCAAGCCCGCTATGCCTTTTATCGCCGAAGCCACGGAGCCGTTCATGTAGTTCCCGGGATTGCCGAACCAGAATTTCCTGAGCGCGACAGCCTTTTCGCTATTCGGCACCGTCAGGCTTATGTAACCGATCTTACCGTGGGTCAGCGCCCTCATCGTCATTGTCACCGCGTGGGTCTGAACATCATCGATACTCCTGAAGCCCCTGCCCGTCGCGTCGTCGAACGGAAAATCAGTCAGCTCCTGCATGCGCGTCGTCTGATCGAGCTCGACCACATCGACCCACTTCGCGGCCAGCACGTCCGCGGCGGGCGTTCCCGGATCGCAATACGCGAAATGCCCCGTTATCCCGATCCCCGCGAGGACCGCCACCCGCGCTTTTTCACCTGCAAACGTCTTTTCTAGCAATGCGGAATAACCGTCCGCCGCATCCGCCGGTGTTGTTCCGGGCATATCCGCAATAAGATGCAGCCTGTCACGCGGAATCCCGCCGGGCCGCACATAATTTTCTATCAGCCAGTGTCCGAAGCCATCCTCGTTATCAGGCTTCATAAGCCCGCCGCCACGCTCGATATTTTCATCCATGTGAAAATAAACACAGCGCCCGGCGACCGCTTTGTCCTTATTCAGCAACTCGGCAAGATATTCCGCGCGTTCCTTCTGCGACGCCGCGGCTGCAAGGATCACTACCGGTTCCGCTCCCTGCTCCACCCAGCTTCTCAACACGGCCATATCGGTTTCAGCCGCGCGCCTTCCCATGTCGTCACGATTGCCAAAAACGGAAAGTCTGTGTTCTGTTTTGTATGTAAAACCGTCGCTCATTATTCCGTAGTACCTCATGCCATTGGGAATCTCATCGGCGCCGAAGCGTCCAGGTAGAAAGTTTCCGCAAACCTGCCTGCGCCGAAATTCCTCGATCCCGCCAGAGCCGCCTTCGCCTCGATCATATCCTCGATCCTCTGAAGATACGTATCCCGCGCCTGAGTTAACTGCGAGCGGATCGCCTTGAGCTTTGCTTCGAGATCCGCCGCCGATATCTCGATGATCACGTTTTCCGCCTGCGGGTCCAGCTCGATACCAAAGTAAAGAACCAGCGGAATCCGCCACGGTTCTCCAAGTTCCCCCATAATCGATTCCTGCGCCTGAAACACCACCTGCGGAGTCACCCTGTTTATCGTGTCATGATCCCTGTGATTGTCACCCGAATGGCTCAACAGCAACTGCGGCTTATACCGCCTCAACAGGCCGATCAGTCTCCTGTGCAGCGAATTGTCCCCGAAAGCCGCGCCGTAAAGCTGCTGCGAGGGAAGCTCCAGCAGATGCCGCCGGGTCACGCCCAGATGCTGATCCGCTTCCTTCATCTCCGCGCGTCTCATGCAGATCATTTTTTCTGTTTCTTCCTCGTTCTTCGCGGCTGTGCCACCGCATGTAAACGAAACCACATCCACTTCCGCGCCCCGGCAGGACATCATATGCGCCGTTCCGCCCGGCCCGATTATTTCATCGTCGGGATGAGCGGCGAATATCATAACCCTTTTTATCCCGTCAAGATTCAATCTGCCGAATCCTCCCGTTTATGTAATTTCACCTGATTTTACTTCCGGGTGCGCGCTGCGGGCAAGCAGAGAATATTCACATGCAAAAACATCCGCGTCACAGCAGCGGCCCGCAGAACCTGCCGAACCGTCAACTGTCCATGAGTATCAGCCGTGAGAATTTCGCGGGTTTTCTTTTCTTCGCGTTTTCGGCAGCCTTGCTGCCGGCTCTGAAACCTGCTTCAAACGCTTTCAGATTATCTTCGAGAAACGGCTTCGGAACTCTCTCGGAAACCGCCTGCTTCAGCGCTCTTCTCGACACGATCCCGGTTATGGCGGCCAGAACACCCAGTGACAGCACATTCATCGTCTGGAGCATGCCCGTCTTCTCCATCGAAAGCGTCGCCATTGGAATCTCGTAGCCGGTCGTAATAGGAACCTGGGTACAGTAGTCGGAATTGACAATGAGGATGCCCCTGTTTTTCAGGTTATGAAAATATTCGTCCAGCGACTGCTGATTGTAGCACATAAGAACATCAAGATTCTTCGCCTTGGGGTAATCGATATATCCATTGCTGATGACTATTTCCGCCTTGCAGACGCCGCCGCGCGCCTCCGGCCCGTAACTCTGCGACTGACAGACGAACTTGCCATCGTGAACCCCGGCTGCCTCCGCGAGTATAATAGAGGCGAGAACCACGCCGTGCCCGCCCGCGCCCGCGATCCTGATCTTGATCCTTTCGCTGTCCACTTAGCGCTCCTCGCCTTCATAGCCGGCCATCTTCATGACCTGGCTGTATTTCTCGCAGTATTCCGGGAAGTTACGATCCGCAAGCACACCGATCTCGATTTTCCCTTCTCTTTCATCAGGGTTCATCTCACGGAACTTTTCAGTCTTCACGCAGTTGTCTTTCATCCATCTCATCATGCGGCGGGGATCACCCAGCTTGTTTCTTCTGCCGTAGGTAGTGTGGCAATAGGCCATTACCTCGACAAGCGAAAAACCCTTCTTCTGAACACCCTCGACGATAAGGTTGTCCAGCATCGGAACGTGATACACCGAACCGCGCGCGACCCACGCCGTCCCCGCGCTTATCGCGAGATCGCAAATATCGAACGGCCTCTCGATGTTCCCGTACAGAGACGTCGCCGACTTAGCATCCATGGGGGTCGTGGGCGAATACTGCCCACCGGTCATTCCGTAAATATTGTTATTAATCACAATCGCGGTGATGTCGAAATTGCGGCGCGCCATGTGTATGAAATGATTTCCGCCGATCGCCGTAGCGTCGCCGTCACCCATCACGACAATCACCTTCAGTTTCGGATTGGCAAACTTTATTCCCGTCGCGAACGCGAGCGCACGGCCATGCGTCGTATGCAGCGTGTTGAAATCGACGTAAACGGGCAACCTTCCCGAACAGCCGATCCCGGACACCACCACGACATCGTCCTTATCAAGTTGCATTTTGTCGATGGCCCTGATCAGCGCCCCCAGAAGAATCCCGTCCCCGCAGCCCGGGCACCACAGGTGCGGAAACTTTTTTTCAGACCGCAGATATTTGTAAAGGAGGTCATTCCGATACATTGCCGTCCACCTCCAGTATGCACTCAAGGATTTCTTCCGGCTCGATGAATTCACCGTCGATCCGGTTGAGAGGAACCACCCTGCACTTCCCGCATGCGTATCTCTCGACCTCGCCGACATACTGCCCCATGTTCAGTTCAGGAACAATAATCACGTCCACATGATCCGCCAGCCTGCTGACCGACCTGTACGGGAACGGCCACAGCGTAACCGGTCGCACAAGCCCCACCTTCGTTCCGCCTTTTCTCGCGAGCACAACCGCCCTGCGCGCCGACCTCGACACCGAGCCGTAGGCGAGAACCGCTATCCGCGCATCGTCGATGCACTCCGCCTCGACCTTGACAAGGTCGCTTCTCGCAAGCTCTATCTTGTCCCTCAGCCGTGCGCGGAATTCTTTTACTTCGTCCGGCCTGCGGGTTGGAAACCCGTTCTGATCATGAACTAGCCCGGTTATGTGATACCTGTATCCATCGCCGAACGCGGCCATCGGGGGCACATTCGTCGGCGTGACCTCGTAAGGTTTGTACCATTCCGGCGGCACCGACGGTCGAATCCTGTTTATAACAGGCAGGTTCTCCTCCGGCGGCATCCACACGGTCTCCCGCATGTGCCCGATAACCTCGTCCATGAGAAGTATCACGGGCGTCCTGTACTTTTCCGAATAATTGAAGGCTTTTATCGTCAGCCGGTAAACCTCTTCGACCGAATTCGGGCAGAGAACGATTATCCTGTGATCCCCGTGCGTGCCCCACCTCGACTGCATCACATCGCCCTGCGACACATTGGTCGGCAGCCCGGTGCTCGGCCCGCCCCTCATCACATCCACCACAACGATCGGGATTTCCGTGATTATCGCGAATCCAAGATTCTCCTGCATCAGCGAGAAACCCGGTCCGCTGGTCGCCGTCATCGACTTCAGCCCCGCGATCGACCCGCCGATAATCGCCGCTATGCTCGAAATCTCATCTTCCATCTGAATGAACTTGCCGCCGATCGCCGGCAGCCTCATCGACAGAATCTCCGAAATCTCGGTCGCCGGAGTTATCGGGTATCCCGCAAAAAAACCTACCCCCGCGGCGAGCGCGCCTTCCACGCATGCCTCGTTCCCGCTCAAAAGCACCCTTCTGCTTCCAGCCGGACGACGGACTTCCTGTTTTCTGGTTCTGGATTTATTCTTTTGTGTTGTAGCTTTCTTTCTTACTGCCTTCTTAACTTTCTTTTCTTCCGCCATTTTTGGATCCCTTTTTCTGAACGCGAGTAATCGCGAAGTCAGGACATCTCAACTCACATGTCCCGCACAGATTGCATTTTTCAGGGTTCACAACTTTTGCCTTTTGCGTATGCGGGTCTATCTCGATCACCCCGCCGGGACAAAACTCAGCGCAAATCCCGCATCCCTTGCACCACTTCTCGTAAATGACCACAGGCAGTTCGCAGCCATTACACTCGTCCTTCTCAATTCTTCCCACTAAATCAGGCTTTTTTCTTCTGGCTGCGGTAGCCATTCTCAAAACCTCTCTCATGGATTGACTTATTACAACATTCAAATAATAACCAGTATATTTTTATTCACCAGTTAAAATTAATATCCACCTATATACAATCTTTTTGTTACTTGCCACAAACCTTAATCGCTTCTCCGGCATGTTTTTTCTACCCCGTACCATTTTTACCCCGAATTAGTGTAAAATAACAATCGTTGTATGTTTATCCTTAAATACTTAATAAAACATATTTCCCGGGTAGTGTTTTCCGACACACCTGTTTTCAAATATTCACAAAACAATGAGGTGATCAAATGAAAAGAGGATTGATACTCGTTACCGGCTCAGGCGGATTCAATGGAAGAGTTCTTCTTAAAATGCTCAAATCATCAGGATACAATGTCAGGGCAACAGATCTTGAAAAAGGAGAAAGAACCGCAGAGAAAGCTTTTTATGACTCTATTGGAGTCGAGTTCATACCGTCGGACCTCACAGACCCGGGAAGCCTGAAAAAAGCGCTTAAAGATGTTCAGTACATCATGCACACCGCATCACTGTTCGATTACACAGCCGGCCTCGAAGACAACAACACGATAAATGTCGAGGGCGGGAGAAACCTGCTCGAAGCGGCAATCGAGGCGGGCACAAAGAAAATTATTCTCTGGGGAACGCTCGGGGTTTACGGAGAACAGGAAATCACACCCGTAACAGAAGAAAATCCGACGAATCCCGGAAACAACTACGAAATCTCCAAGCTTGAGCAGGAAAATCTTTTTCTTGAATACGCAGCAGACAAAAAAATCAAAGTAGCGGTGATGAGACCCGCGCCTGTTTACGGCAGGGGCAACACATACGGTTTCATAAATCTCGTCAAAATCATGACAATCGGCCCGTTCGTTCCAATCCCGGAAAAAATGGACGTAAGGCTGCCGTCCGTAAATGTAATTGACGTGGCGCGCGCAGCAATACATCTCATGGAAGCCGCGGACAGCAAAACCAGCGGACAGGTCTTCAATGTTATCGATGATTCAAACATTCCGCTTCCCGAGTTCCTTTACTATATCGCCGGGCTTCTCGGCAAACCCACTCTGCCCCTTGCCTTCCCGATAAACAAAGACCGGCTTGTCCGCCTCGGGCACTTCGGCGCGGGAATATCCTCCAGGGTAGGAGAAATGAAAAACAGGCGTCCCCTGCTCGAAGACGCAACCATGGATTACATGAAATATAATTACATCTTTGATAATAAGAAGATAAAAGATACGGGATTTGAGTTCGAATATCCGGACTGCCGGGTGGGCCTTATCGAGATGTTCGACTGGATAAAAGAAGAAAACATGGCGCCGCTAAGGGTCGGTTAGTCTGCATTTTTCACCAGCGCAGGTTAAAAATCGTGATAAGGCTGATAATACAAGGAACAGCAAGT
>DAOSYA010000008.1:0-68671 GCA_035380865.1 bacterium | reverse complement strand
TCTCAATTATAAGCTCCAAAAGCGAGATCCTTCACTGCGCTCAGGATGACAAACTTTAAACTATGCATTTTTCAACAGCCTCCAACTGCATGCAGGAATTACGGCAGGCGATTCGCGCCTTTTCCATATTATCTATGATAAACAGTATATTCAACCGCAAACAGAGCACCACGGGATTTCCCTTGAGTGAATGAACACCTCCTGATATCGCTTTTAAAAGATTCGGATCGACCTCATAGAAGCCTTAACCTTCATTTCTCACCATTGCAGGTTAAAATCGTGAGAATGCCTGTGTTACAAGACACGGCAAGTGAGTGGTGAGGAAGCATACTGTGCAGTATGTAACCGATCCTGAACCGACGCCGCAACGCCGCAGGACAGGTGTTATCATGATTTTCCGGATTTCTCTTTGAGAAATCCGGTTTAATGGCAAACACACCATCTGATGTGAGGAGATAATATGCCGTATTTACACAAATAAAAAAGGAGAACTTGGTTCCCCTTTTTGGATCAAACAATGAATTAACAGATATGATTACTATTTCTTTTTTGCAGCCTTCTTGACTACTTTCTTTTTCGCAGCCTTCTTAACCACTTTCTTGGGAGCAGCTTTCTTGACCGTCTTTTTCGGGGCAGCTTTTTTGACTACCTTTTTCGGGGCTGCCTTTTTGACTACTTTCTTGGGAGCAGCTTTCTTGACGACCTTTTTCGGAGCAGCTTTCTTAACTACTTTCTTGGGAGCAGCTTTTTTGACCGCTTTTTTAGGAGCAGCTTTCTTGACTACTTTTTTCGGGGCTGCTTTTTTAACTACTTTCTTGGCAGCTGCTTTTTTGACTACCTTTTTCGGAGCAGCCTTCTTAACTACTTTCTTGGCGGCTACCTTTTTTACTGCCTTTTTAGGAGCAGCTTTCTTTACTACCTTTTTCGGGGCTGCTTTTTTGACTACTTTCTTGGCAGCTGCCTTTTTTACTGCCTTTTTGGGAGCAGCTTTCTTAGCCATAATACACCTCCTCTCGGCCAAAGCGTTGGAATGACTATAGTTACATATATTACTTTTTAATTCCAAACTGTCAACCCTAATAATCATTTATTTCCATCATAAATTCTCTATTGATGTTATTTATTGTAATTAGTTCGTTATCGACGCTTATGTTTGTTATTATTTGCTTCCGTATTTTATCCCTGAAAATGCTTTTATTCATATCGTTATTTCATTGTATTAAATCCAATTATCGAATATTTTTCAAACCATCCTTTAGTGTGTTTACTCCTTATCCGACTTTTCATTGCTTAATACTATGCAATGTTATTTCATATTTACATCTCTTGAGAGGTTTAAGATTATAGTCAACGAGAAATCGTCTTCACCCTTATCAACAGTATATTCGGATGTCCTGATAAAATTCTCCAGATAATGAGAATAATCATCATCCATATCCATAATATATGCCGATATTAAATCCCAGTCATTTACGTCCATTAATACATCGAAAACATTTTTTATATACTTTCCAGCCCAGTTTCCGACAGAGAAATTGAAAACTGAAACAGAATTGACATTTTCATATTTCAGCACAGTGTCTTCGACTTTTATCGGCCCCTGAAATTGTATTTCTACAGGGAATCCCATCATAACCTGAATCATACCTTCTATTCTCAGATTTTCATTATCGTCAATATTTATCTCGGTGATCTGGATCGTTGGTTGATAAATAGCTATTGAATCCCATAGCTGATCTTTCGTCATTTCCATTTCTAACGAAACCCTATCAATACTGTTAAGGATCACTTTTGCTGATTGAATCCTGTAGTTGATTTCATTTATCGCCACTGTAAATGTAGCAACTGTTCCCGCATCAGTTTCCCAATCTTTCATAACAAGCTGAAATTTATCAATGCTTCCCTTATCATTTATGCAACCAGAATTACTTACTAATACCGTTGAAGTTGCTGAATATATATCGCTGTCTATCTTATTCTTAATGGCATCTGTATCAAAACCACTATTGTTGCCTGTTGGCACCGAAGAGATAATGAGTCCGATCAAATAGATAATCAGATTGTTCATTTTGCCCTCAAAATGATTCTACTATCGTTCCGCCGCCTACAACGAAATCATCGTGATATAAAACCGCCGACTGGCCCGGCGCTATCGCCTTTTGCTTTTTATCAAATTCAACAACATGGATTTCACTTTCATTATCTGCACACATTTCAATTCCTTTATAAACAACATCTACTGGTTCTGAATTATATCTGACTTGTATTTTATAACTATTCCCTGCTACGGGCACTTCATTGACAAAAGAAGTATCTGTAAACAAAAGACCTTCTTTATAAAGTTCATCTACAGGCCCCGCCGTTATCGTATTATTTTCAGCATTAATTCCCGTAACATATATCGGCTGAGATGCAGCTATTCCCATTCCTTTTCGTTTGCCTATCGTGTAATAAGGTATTCCTTTGTGCTGCCCTATACATTTACCATTAATATCCAGTATATCGCCCGGCTTTACCTGATCCGAATATTTTTCCTTAATTGTCCCGGCATATGCTTTATTCTCTACAAAGCATATCTCCTGACTTTCTCCATAACCCGACATATCGAATCCCATATCAACTGCTATATCAAATACTTCTTCCTTCCTTATATCTCCCAGTGGAAATAATATTTTCTCAAGCATACTTTCTTTCAACCTGAACAGAAAATAAGTCTGATCCTTTTTTGCATCTATTCCTCTTTTCAATTTCCATTTTCCATCAGTACATACTTTTCTTACATAATGACCTGTCGAATAATAATCATAACCTGCCCCCAGAACATCTTTCATTAATATGCCGAATTTGATTTTCGCATTGCACATTACACATGGATTCGGGGTCATGCCTCTCAGATACTCATGCTCAAAATATGAAACAACTTCTTTATTAAAAATGTCACAATAATCTATTTCTTTGAATTCTATACCGACGGTTTCTGATACTTCCAACGCCTTTTGCCTTGATGATTGCTTTTCCTCTAAATCCAATTCACGATATAGAGTCATAAATATTCCGGTTACCCGACAACCCTGATCCTTAAGGATTTTTGCCGCCACAGCGCTATCCACGCCACCGCTTATCCCAATAGCAACCTTTATTTTATTTATTTTCTTATTCATATCCCTGATAATTATTATAGACTAATTTCCCGCACATAAAAACGGGCGATGTTCACACACCGCCCATCAATAACACTTATTATCATAAACTTAATTATACAGGCCCTTTGCCAAGTTCATCGCTTACTTCAATCGCGCAGAATTCCCCGCACATCGAACATGTTCTATCTGATTTGTTCTTTTTCTTTTTTAAATTGTCCTTAACAATATCGAACTTCTCAGGATCGATGCCGAGTTTTTCCTGGGCTTCCCAGTCAAGGATTTTTCTTGCCTCGGACATTTTTCTGTCCCATCCTCCTGCATTCAGCTTCACCACATCTGCCGCATGCGCTGCTATCTTCGATGCCATAACGCCATCTCTTACATCTTTCGGGCCCGGCAAACCCAGATGCTCAGTCGGTGTTACATAACACAAAAAATCGGCCCCCGCGCTTGCGGCTATCGCACCGCCTATTGCTGAAGTAATATGATCATATCCCGGGGCAACATCTGTTACCAGCGGACCCAGCACATAATACGGTGCCCCCTGGCATAACGACTTCTGAATCTTCACGTTCGGTACTATTTGATCCATCGGCATGTGGCCCGGGCCTTCAATTATTGCCTGAACCCCGTTATCCAGGGCTTTTTGCGCAAGCTCGCCTAACATAATCATTTCCTGGATCATAGGCCTGTCTGATGCATCCGCCAGACATCCCGGCCTCAACCCATCGCCGAGGCTGATTGTCACATCATATTTCCTGCATATCTTCAACAACCTGTCAAAATGTTCATACAGCGGATTTTCATTCCCCGTGCTCCTCATCCAGGCTGCAACAAATGCGCCTCCTCTGCTTACTATGCCCGTGACTCTTTTCGTCCTGTCAAGCCTTTCAACCGCGCTCCGGTTCAACCCGCAGTGAACCGTCATAAAATCGACACCCGCATCCGCCTGTCCCTCTATGACATCAAACAATTCTTCGACATCAAGGCTTATCTTACCGGCACACCTTCCCGACGCATTAACAAAGGTTTCGTAAAGCGGAACTGTTCCGAGAGGCTTCGGACAATCTGCAAGAATAGATTTAAGTATTTTTCGAATATTGCCTCCGGTGCTCAAATCCATAACAGCATCGGTTCCGGCATCCAGCGCCTGTGCCAGCTTCTGCTTTTCGAGGCTGAGTGAATTCATATCTTTTGATGTTCCGATATTGGCATTCACTTTTGTTTTCAATCCATTACCTATACCTTCAACATCAAGGGCTTTTCTCGATTTGTTTTTTGGGATCGCTATTCTTCCCGCTTCCATCTCAGCCCTTACAAACTCAGGATCTACGCCTTCTTTTTTAGCAACTTTCCTTATATCTGCCGTTATCTTTCCCTGTTTTGCTTTATCTAATATTGTCATAATTGCTCCCGTGAAAAATAGTCGTTCCTTATTGTTACTTTACCATTCCTTCGGTTGGTGTGCTTGCGGAAGCGAACTGTTTTTTCTCCATTCTTCCAGCGAGAAATGCCATTCTTCCGGCTTCTACACCAAGTTTCATGGCCTGCGCCATTTTTATTGGATTATTCGCTTTTGCTATGGCCGTATTAATCAAAACCGCATCCGCTCCCAGTTCCATTGCCTGAGCAGCATCAGACGGCACGCCAAGCCCCGCGTCAACAACTATCGGAACTACCCCGCCATATCTTTTTATAATGATATTTATGTAAGTATAATCAACAAAACCCTGGCCTGAACCGATAGGAGACGCAAGCGGCATTACAGCAGCGGCCCCGGCATCGATCAGCTTGCCTGCTATTATCGGATCGCCTGTTGTATACGTCATTACAGTGAAACCCTCATCAGCAAGAACTTTTGTCGCTTCAATACTGCCAACCACGTCGGGCAAAAGCGTTTCCGGATCAGGAATCACTTCCACTTTTATAAGATCTGATTTCGCCGCTTCTCTTGAAAGATACGCCGTTCTCACTACTTCATCCACAGTTTTGCAGCCGGCAGTATTCGGCAACCAGGTGTACTTTTCCCTGTCGACATAATCCAGCAGTGATTCTTCATCCGGTTTATCAATATTCACCCTTCTGACAACAAAAGTCACAAGCTCTGTTCCCGAGGCAGCAAGTGAGTCTCTCATCAGTTCGAATGTATCGTATTTGCCTGTTCCCACAAAAAGCCTTGAGTTAAATTCATACTTCCCAACTTTTACAGCCACATCTTCATTCATTTTGAAACCTCCATTTTTTATCCACCACCTACGAATCTTACAATCTCTATAACGTCACCTTCTAAAACCTGAACATCCTTATTTTCCTTCTGTCTTAGAACTTTCCTGTTATGCTCTACAACAGCGGCCTGTTTTTTTACCTTGAAGTAATCCAGAAGTTCATCCACATTCATACCTTCAGGCACGGATTTTTCATCGCCATTTACTTTGATGTTTATCAATTTCTCCGATTTGTTATCCATTTATATTTCCTTTCGAAGACACAACATCCGCTTTTTCAACTATCGAATTAATCCTGTCCAGCGTTGATTTCAAATCATTGTTATTTGTAAGCTCAGAAATCATTGCTGCGCCTTTTGCGCCGGAGGAATAAACTCTTTCAAGATTTCCCATGCTTATTCCGCCAATTGCTACAACGGGGATATCGCCGGAAATACTGGTGACTTTTTCAAGCAGTTTCAGCCCGACCGGTTTCTTTTCAGGCTTTGTGGGGCTTGAAAATATCGGCCCTACCGATATGTAATCAGGTCGACTTTCAAGTGCCTTCATCGCCTGCCTGTATGTGTGTGTGGAATATCCTATTAAAAGTCTTTCTCCAGCAATCGCCCTTGCTTCCTTAATCGGAATGTCCTCCTGCCCGAGATGAACAGCATCAGCGCCGGCTGCGAGAGCAAGATCCACCCTGTCATTCACAACGAACAATGACTCGCTTTTTCTAATTATCCCTGATATTTTATTTGCATGTTTCAGCGCCTCAACATCATCAATGCCCTTTTCGCGGAGCTGAATCATTCCAACTCCGGCTTTTATCAATTGTCTTAATAGAGAGTACGAACCATTCCGGAAATAATCGTTGAACCCGGCTACGGAATAAACAAATTTATTCGAAGGAAGTTTTCGAATATATCTTTCATTATTCAAATACGAGTATAAATCCTTCTCAATGTCATACAACCTGAACCTTATCTCGCCGAAATGCGAGGCTGTCTTTTGAGACAACTGTTTAGACATTTCTTCGAGAACTCTTGTCGCTTCCTGCGCCCTCTTTAGGTTTGCAGCAAGACTGTCAGGCGACTCAGATGTTCTGATATGTTTTGAGTTTCTTGCGACATCGCCTGCGGAATCCCTGGCAGCAGCAAGCGCGCAATTGCCACCCGGCAAAGCCCCTGCCGTCTTACGCAACATATGCCGGATTTCTCTTAATTTGGATGAAAGCAAAGCATCATCGTACTGGAAACGGACAACATCCTCAACCACGCGCACCCCCTCAGAGGCGCGATTAACATTTGCATCTATTGCTCTTAGAATTGATTTTTTAGAAACCAGCGTCATAAGAAACCGCCCATTGCGAAGGGCGGAACGGGATTTGAAGCTTCCGCTTTCCCTTCGCCGGCATTATCCGGATCAGGTTCGAGGGGTATACTCTCAGCCACGCGGCACCCCCATCGGACTACTGAAAATAATAACACTTCAAAATACGCTTTTCAATTTCGACTGAAAAGTCGTAGTTAATTCTGCTTTAATGCACTCAAGTTTTTAAACAACTGAGACTGGATGAATTCACCCTCTCGCGATCCAAATATAGCAAAAACAGCTTCATAAATATGCTCATGATACCATCGTTCAGGAATTATGTATCCAATCCCATCATTTGTTAATCCCATCAGGAAGCATTTTGAGAAACCCATCTCTTTTGCTTTGTCTTTTATCGGGAACCCGAGTTCGACAAACATCTCGCCGGGAATTGTCAGAAATGCGGCATCGCCAAGTCGCAGGCCGCTCATCGTTACCCACATGTTCAGATCAGGATGCATAAGAACTTCCTGCGATATCATCGTAAATTCAGCTTTATCTTTTGTTCCGATTTCATCTACAACTCTCTTGATATGGCCCGCCATTAACTCGCCCATCTTATCGATCTTATCGAAACCGGACCCGCAATCCCCGGGGCAACTCGGGCCGGCATTCCCAAGACAGCCATTTGAAAACATACCTATGGCTCCGGGATACATTTTCTTCAGTTCTTTTCTTGTGGTGCCTGGAAATTCCGCAGAGAACTCCCTGTTGTCTCCTCCCATAACGGTCGGATGCGCTGAATAGTTGAACAATATTGCAATGGGCTCTCCACTCATATCGTCAACTCTGAGGACCCTTAAATCTTCATCTTTCGGCCCGTCATCTTCATTGCGATTTCTCATAAGTCCCGGCGCTTCTGTTCGTCCGGTGCCGATTTTAACCGGCTGAAGATTTGAATTTGCCTCTACCGCTACGTTAACAAACCTGTCCAGAGTCAATTTATAAATTTCCGGATCAAATCTACCGCTCAATAAGGATGTTTCAGTATAAAGCGCCCCGGATGAAGAATGGGAATGAGATCCTGATATCAATATGTGATCTCTGGGTATTCCCGTTTTTTCTTCAATACCTTTAATAACATCGAGATATAAACTTCTTCTTGCCATAAATAAATCCGCAGTCATAAAAACTACTTTTTCACCATCCGCATCCAGTACAAGCGCCTGTACCATCAAAGGATCATGCACGCCTTCCGAAGGCGCTCCCTGTCTGTCACCGTATCCTGCCAAAGGAGTTCCAACCGGAGGTGTAATATCCGCTTCTGCTACACCGCCTTTGAAAGCAACAGCTTCCGGTTGTTTTTCCAGCACCGTGAATCCATGGTTTCTCAGGTAGAACGAGAGAAAAGGAGTCGCTTCCCATGGCAGCATATTTTCAATACTCTTTGCGGCAATAGTTATTGCAATTATCTCATACTTTCCGTTTTTATTTTCTCCAAGCGCTTTCCTGTTGAACCTGAATGTTAAATCATGTTCACCTTTTTTTAATTTAACATCAGAGCCCGGGATCGGTTTCTTTGTCTTCATTACTTCCGATATTTTGTATATTCCATGGGCATCCACACCCAGATAACTTTTTAGAATCGGAGCATAAGCAAGAACGGTATTATCCATAATTGCTTCCATCGCGCTTTTATCGTCTTCGAGGTTGATTAAAGGCATCAGGTAAAGATACACGCCGTTTTTCGTCATGTCTCCCATCCCTGGCTTGCCTTCCACTTCCAGCCTGACATAGAAGTGTTCTTCGTCATAACCGACTTCAAGCTTATGCACATCAATATCGGGGAGAACCGTTTTATCGTCTTCATCAAAATCGGTTACGCTGACTAAATTCTTGCCGCCATCTTTGCCGAATGAAGCAGCTCCCGGCATTTCCGTAGTCTTACTGTTTGCCGTATCAATCGCATCAACATAGTAAACTACTTTTTGTCCCCCCTCCAACGAAGGAATATACGCGAAATAGTATTCGTCATCGCCTTCGCTCTGCGCCATTCTGTATGTCGTCCAGGTATTCCCGCCATCCAGCGAATAATGAAGATTAACTTCTTTTACAGGCATCGACGCGAATCGTGTATCCTGCTTGACCACTGCACTGACTTTAACAGGTTGTCCTGCTATCGGGTGCAGCGGTGTATTTACCACAGACTCAATTACAGGTGTCCTGTCAAAAAGAAATGTTGCGTACGGCGCATTCACCCCATGCTCGAATACCGGAATCGCTCCTCCCGTTTCGTCCGAAAAAGCATTAACTGTAAAACAAAGTGAGATTAAAACCGATACATAAATGGCTAATTTCTTCATTGTTGCACCTCTCATCGTTGAACTATAGTATTTTATTGGTCGAGTCATTTAATTACAAGAATCTTTTATATACCTTCCTTTTAATAAGGTAACACAATACGATGCATATTATTCTCACACACTTATATCTTAAGTATAATTCGCCTAAAGGTGGTATTATGAGAAAATTAATTAATATTGTATTTTTATGCTTCATTTTACTTTATCCGGAACAGGCATTGTCACAATTCGAATCAGAACCAGAACGGAGCAACGGGGTCCCGCTGGGTGGAATCGGCACCGGTGCAGTCGAAATCCTGCCGGATGGCCGCTTCGCGAATTTATCCATTAACAATAATCGTTCAGAATCCGAAAGAATCGATTTCTCAAGAGGTTCATTATTTTCTATCTTCATTGATAATGGAGAAGAAAAAGAAACTCGAATCCTCCAGACAAAAACCGAACTTGATATAAGCCACATTTCAGGCAACGAAAATAATGTATTAATGCCCGAGGGGTCGATTGAATACACCGGTCTTTATCCAAAATTCAAGATGCATTACTCTTTCTATGAATCCCCCGTTGATGTAAATCTTACAGGTTTCTCCCCTTTCA
Source organism: bacterium (assembly GCA_035380865.1). Taxonomy (GTDB): domain Bacteria; phylum UBP15; class UBA6099; order UBA6099; family UBA6099; genus DAOSYA01. The sequence continues at coordinate 59,053 of DAOSYA010000008.1, read as the reverse complement.
TTCCGGGGAATCTTGAATATTCAACTATCCCATCAACTGTTTTTATCTATGAAATCAAGAATACTTCCGAACTTGAAACAGATGTGTCTGTATCATTCTCATGGGAAAACCTGAACGGTTGTTTTGGTAATCAGTTGAGAGATTCACGGTATAAAAACAAAATTCTGACAGCGCGAAGCGGTTCAAATATATCAGGGATTAAATTTGGATATGCTACGAAAAACAATGAATCATACTGGGGAAATTACGCCACACTCGTTGATTGTCCTGAAAATGGAATAACAAGCTATTCTCAATGGAATCCCTACTCTCCTGAAGAAACATCTATATTCTGGGATTCTTTCTCGGACGACGGAATTCTTTCAGATTCTATTAAACCTGTTCCGGGATCATTCACCGGTACCATAGCATGCAGAATAACTGTTTCTCCCGGAGAAAAAAAAGAAATTGCATTTTCCCTTGGCTGGCGTTTCCCGGATTATTACGCGGGAATGCCTATAGAAGGCAAAAACATGGGGAATTATTACTCAAGAAACTGGGAAACTGCTCAGACCGCTGCCCTCGCTACATTGAAGCATCGGGATGAATTACTTAATGAAATTGATAACTGGCATAAAAAGATACTCGAATCCTCTATTCCGGAATGGCTCAAGTTAATGTTGATAAACAACTTGTATGTCTATTCTACAAATACCCTGTTTGATAAAGATGGTAGATATTCGATAATGGAAACACCTCATGGGCCTATGATGGGCACCCTCGACCAGAGATTCTATAGTTCCATTACTACTCTATTATTCTTTCCAAAACTCGAAGATGTTGAGATGAATCTTTTCGCCGATACTAAAAATCCAAACGATGAAGGCCGGATTTATCACGACCTTGGAGACTTACGATTCGACAACCCGAAAACCGGAACCACGGATAAAAAATGGACCGACCTGAATCCGAAATTCGTTCTTATGGCATATAGAAATTATCTCTGGACAGGAAATGAACTTCAGCTCAGAAAGCTGTTCCCGAAACTGAAGAGCGTGATGGGGTTTACTTTTGACCAGGATGAAGACGGCGACCTTCTGCCGGATCAGCATGGCAGGTCCACCACGTATGACGACTGGGCTTTCTATGGAACAAACAGTTATGCTTCGGGGATATACCTCGCGGCGATGGACGCTTACATTGATATCTGTCTATTATTCGACGAGATCGAGGAAGCGGATAAATACTCTTCCATTCTCAAAAAAGCCACTGAAAACTTTGAAGAAAAACTCTGGGATGAAGATAATGGATATTTCATCCTTTACAATGATGAAGGCCTGCCGGACGGCGAGGATAAGCCCGTAATCAACAAAGGTTCTCACGATGGTCAGCTCGCAGGCCAGTGGTACGGCGATTTTCTTCATACAAAAAAACTTTTCCCTCAGGAAAAAATAGACAGGTCGATAGGCCACATAAGAGAAGTTAACCAGAAAGAGTTCGGCGTGGCAAAGGGGCTGATGAATGACGGCACGCCGGTTCCGAATCCCGAGTCGGAAGAATGGTGGTCAGAATCTGAAAATGGATGGCCTCATTATGAAACATGTCATTACGCATCTCTGGCTGTTTCAAACGATTTTGTGGACTATGGAATGGAATCCGTCAAAAAAGTCTTCGACAATGTGCATAAAAAGTACGGCCTTGCATGGAACCAGCCCCTGAGGTGGGATCTGGGGAAAAACGGCACTTACGGCTGGGGCGCGGATCGCTACATGACATCGCCCTCGATATGGCATTTTCTGTTTGCTCTTGAAGGTTTCAGCATCAATGCAAAAGAAAAAGTTTTAAGATTGCTTCCCAGGTTGCCCACCGGAGCGAACGAGATGAAAGCTCCGTTAAGAATACCCGGCTCATGGGGCTGGATGGAATATGAGCTTTCCGGCGAGAACAATGAATATTACCAGATTCTTCGAATTGCGTTCGATCAGCCTTTGAGAATTAAGAAATTTATCGTCAATGCTCCTCCTGAAAATCTAATCGCCGGTGTAAAATTCAATCTTCCCGACGAAAGCGAGCCGGAGTTCAAATTCGACAGGATGAAATTCGGCAAATTCAAAGAACTGGAGATAAATTTAAAAGAATTTGTTGAAATCGGCCCAAAAGGAATTGTAATTGAAATAAAGGGACTACCCTTAAATGCAGACGGCCATCTTGGGAGTGAATAATAAATGAAATACATACTCGGGATTGATGTCGGAACTCAGAGCGTAAAAGCCGGACTCGTTGATTTGTCTTCAATGAAAATGGCAAAGATATCTTCTAGCAATTATCCAAGTTCAGCGCTTCAGGAACCCGATTCAATCTGGAAAGCAACCTGTGATGCCATCAAAGAACTTACTGACTTTGCTGAAGGCGACAGCATTGAAGTGATCGGCCTTTCCGGGCAGATGCACGGCACTGTGCTTTACGACGGCAGCGACAACATTATCGGGCCTGTAATAAACTGGCAGGATGAGCGGGCGAACAATCCATCCGACAGATTCAACGGCAAAACAACAGTTCAGCACATGACCGGTCTCATTGCGCCGTCAGTATTCGATGATCTGGGAATAGATATAATGGCAAGCGGGTTTTTCGGCGCCACATTATTTCATATCAAAGAATTTGAACCCGCCTTATTCAAGAAGATAAACAAAGCTCTCCTGCCGACGGATTTCGTGAGAAGACTGCTCACCTGCGGCGGCCCTTACGAAACCGATGTTACAAATGCGTTCAGTACAGGCATTTTCAACACCAGATTGAGCGAATGGCACTCCGAATGCATCGAGTCTCTTGATTTGCCCGTGTCAATTCTCCCCTCCGTACGACAGCCGGGGGAAATTTCGGGAACAATCGGGAAAACCACATCAGATCTGACCGGACTTAAAACCGGCATCCCTGTTACAGTCGGCGGAGGAGATAACCAGATGTCGATGATAGGAAGCGGCGCCTTCGATTCAGGGTCTCCTCTACTGATCAATATTGGAACAAGCGGACAGGTTTGCGCTGTTATAGATGAGTACGTGAAAATCCCCGGGGTCGACACGAGGAGTTTCGTTCGAGACAAATTTGCACTGGTCGGCGCGGGTATTACAGGCGGAATATGCTACACATGGCTGAAAAACATGATTAACAGTGATCTTTCATCACTCGGTTCAACTGAACTTGAGAACCACAAGGTATTTTCCCTGCTCGACGAGTTGGCAGAAGATGTTCCGCATGGCTGCGATAACCTTGTATTCGAACCTTTCTTGAGAGGCACCCGGCGCGAGCCGACACGACGAGGATCATTTTCAGGCATTGGGCTGGATAACTTTTCTCTCGGGCACCGCGCGCGCGCTGTTATGGAGGGTGTTGTTCGAGAGTTGTACGATTTTTATAATCTGTATGAGGGTGTGAATACCGGCAGCATTACAGGCGCCGGCAACGGACTGGTTAAAAGCGATATATGGTGCAGAATTACAGCGGAAACATTTAATATGCCTTTAAATGTCATGAACTTTGAGAACGCTGTTTACGGAGCGGCACTTGTCGCTTCGGAAGGTATTGGATATTCAAAGATTGAAGACGGCATTTTCGAGTTTGTAAAAACTATTGAACCATCTAGAGGATGATTATGAAAAACCACACGGATATTCTTGATTCAAAAATAATTTCTGATTACATTCCCGTCATCCAGAAGCAGAATGCTTCAACAACCCGGCTCGACGGCTGGTTTCTTGTCAGGGAAATCATGATGAACAGCCTCAAGGAACTCGATGACCGGTATTCTCAGCCGATGATTCAGGCAAAACTCCTTGAAGCTATCATCGAAAAGCTTCCCATCAGCATAAGAGCCGGAGAAATCTTCGCCGGAACCGAAGATGACGCCTTTTCAAAAACATACGCCCTGATCAATCCGGCGTTCAGTATCGACAGTTTTGAAGGCTACAATGATGAAGATGCCGTCTATAATGACATCGAACCGGACGGCGATCAAATCACAAGGGAAAGAATCGACACTGTAAGAAACTTCTGGAAAGAAAATCCTTATTCTAAAAAAATAGTTTCCGTTTATGAAAAAGCCGGTGATGAAGCCAGGGAAGTCGCCTACTTCATCGAAAGAGTCACCGGACATACAATACCCGATTTATCAAGAGGACTGTCCGAGGGAATTGAATCACTGCTTGAAGATATACAGGGAAAGAAAAGCCTCATGCCGGACAGGGCAGATTATTACGAAGCGATGGAGATATGTCTTCGTTCAGCGATTACACTTGCGGAACGATACGGCGCGCTTGCTGAAAGCATGGCCGCAGTCGAGCAGAATGAAACAAGAAGAGCCGAACTCGAACTGATTGCGGATACATGCCGCCGGATACCCGCGAAACCCGCAGCCAATCTATATGAGGCAATCCAGTCATTCATAATATTGTGGCAGGTTATGAACCTCGAACAGACACCCAATCCTTACGCTTTCTCCGTTGGTAATCTCGACCGTGTTCTACAGCCTTTCTACAACAAGGAAACAGAAGGTTTCGAACTCGCTGTAGAGATGACCCGGCACCTGCTGGCCTTTTTCTGTGTCGGAGACCGCAACTGGGCGATTTCTCAAAACATCATGGTCGGCGGCATGGACGAAAACGGCAATGATCTGACATGCGACATGAGCTATGTCATTATGGAAGCGTTCAACAGATCGAATTACTCGCAGCCCAATCTGTCCGTGAAAATTCATCCGAACACGCCATTCGATTTTTACAAAGCGATTTCCAGCTTCATGTTCACGTTCGGACACAGCACACCTTCCTTCTTCAGCGATCCGGTTGTGTTCAAAGCGCTCGAAACAAAAAACATTAGAGACACGGATAAACCACTCTATGCCGCGGCGGGATGCCAGGAACCGCTCATCATGGGCAAAGAGTCCGCAAATACTACAAACAGTTGGCTCAACCTTGCAAAAATACTCGAGTTCTCTCTCAACAACGGAAAATCCCTGATATCCGGCAAACAGATCGGCCCGACAATCGCTGAACTCGGTCTGTCATTAAATTCATTTGATTCACTTGATGATATTAAAGACGTCTTTTATAAATACCTCGAATACTTCACCGACAGGATGGTCAAAGCTGCCAACGATTGCACGGAAGCTCTTGCAATGCTTCCTGTTCCGTTCCATTCCGCGTTTATGGGATGTATAGAAACGGGATTCGATATGCGTGATATCGAAAAGCCCGGAGTGGAATACAACGGTTCAGGATGCCTGATACACGGGCTTGGAACTGTTGCTGATTCGTTCCTTGCCATCGACTATCTCATAAAGAATGGTGCTGAATTCGGTTTCGATTTACAGCAACTCATCGACGCGGTTAAAAACGATTACAGGGGTTATGAAGAACTAAGAGACTTCCTTAGAAACAAAGCCCCGAAATATGGAAACAACGACGATTACGCCGACTCGGAAGCGGTTGAACTTCAGGTGAAGGTAAGCACTCTTGTAAATTCACAGAAGAATCCTTCCGGGAACGCTTTTTCCGCCGACTGGAGCACTCCAAGCACAAATATGCTTTACGGATACTGGACCGGAGCGACACCCAACGGCAGAAAAGCGAGAGAGATACTCAGTTATGGCCTCGACCCCGAAATCGAATCGGGGCGAAAAGGACTTCTCGCGAGAATAGCTTCGCAGGCAAAACTGAATTACGCCGAAATGTCCGGCGGGAGCGCGATCGCTCTGAGTATGAACCCTGAGCCGTTGCAGGATAAATCACTTGAAGTTAAAGCTGATTACCTGAAGGATGTCCTTTCGGCGGTTTTCGGTTTCAATCCGCCTGAGAAGCCGTCTCTTATGTATGCTTACTTCAATGTGTTTTCGCCGGAAAAACTCTTCGATGTAATGGAACATCCTGAAAACTATCCTGAACCTGTTCTTGTGAGAATTCACGGGCAGTACGGAGACGCGAGACATCTGTCACCCGATGTTTTGCAGGGAGATATCATTCCGAGGCTCGATCCCTTATCGACTTCGTTCTGATCGAACCGTCATGTTTTTATTACATCGAGTCCGTATGATTTAAATTTTTCTCTTATCTCTTCCAGTTCGGTTTCACTGTATGGAACTATGTCTTTTAATGCGTACTCTCTTCCGAGTGCCTCCCATGTGTGAAGCCCCAACCTGTGATACCCTATTATCTCGACTTTAAGATCGCCTTCGAGCCTGCTCAGAAACTCCGCGCTGTTATCTAGATTCTCTCCATCGGTAACACCCGGAATTACCGGGATTCTAATCCATACAGGCTTTTTGGATTTCGCTATGCTTTGAATGTTTTGAATAACAAGTTCATTCGAACAACCTGTCAGTTCTTTATGCCTTTTACTATCAAAATGTTTCAGGTCACAAATAACAAGATCAAGATATTCCAGCGCCTCGACAAGCTTATCGCTCGATCCGTTCGTTTCAACAGCGGTATGAAAACCTTCCTGCTTGCAGGCCTTCAACAACTCAATAAAAAATCCCCACTGAACAGTCGGCTCCCCCCCGGAGATCGTAACGCCGTATTCCCTGTGGAAACGCCTGTACTTTAACAGTTCACTTATAATCTCGGCGACGCCGACTTCTTTCCCTGCGTATTCACGAGAACCGTCGATACACTTTTCGACACAATCAAAAGTAACGCATTTCCGGCAAAAAGCTCTGTCGGTCCGTGTCTTTTCCCCGTCAACAGTTACGGCGCCATAAGGACAGGCGGCGGCATTTCTATCAGGATATTTTTCGAGATCGCTATGAACCAGAAGCTGTGTTGTCGATTCAATTGTCTGTGGGCTGGCACACCAGGGGCATCTGAAATTACAACCCATGAAATATACGATCGAACGCCAGCCGGGGCCGTCTTTAGTTGTGCCGTGCCCTATGTCGAGAATTCTTCCCCTTACACTGCCGTCATACCCGTTCAATTCTGAATCTCGACCTCCACCGGGCTGGAATGGACATACTCACCGTCAGCCATCAATTTGAGAACAAACCAGTAGCTGCCCGGCAAAGCATCCATTTTAACGTTTACATCAACAGGATATTCGACCTGGCTTCCGGGACCTATCTCGTATTTGCCCCTGAATGGAGATATAGCCGCCTGCAAAGTTTCAGGTGATTCTTCCCACGTTCCTATCGGCGATATAACAACCGCTTCGCCCTTAACAATCCCGTCTGATCTGTTTATCAGTTTCATCTTCACCGACATTTTTTCGCCGGTTCTGAGCGTAATCTTTGAAGGCCCGACTATATCCGGCACAGGAATCTCCCCTACAGCAACAGAAGTATAATACTCCGTTCCCTCATTATCGTAATAAGCGCGCACGATTCCGTCGGGATTCGCTTCTGACGGCAATATCTTTATCTTCTCTATGACATACCCACGGGGCGCAAGATCATAGTCCAGCGAAGAAGGCTCGACGACCCAGCCTTCGGGCGCCTTCAATTCAACCCTGCCTGTCGCATTAACATCGATATAATCAGCGGCAATTTTCAGCTCAACTTCAGTCTCTCCGGACTCTTCCACAAAAACAGGATCGAAGCTCACCGTCACAGGCTGATATCCCATGGGAGCAATATTGTCGTTGTGCCTCCAGTACGATGCGTAAACCGGCTGAACAGGCTCTTTCTCCCCTGCAAGCTTCACATCCTCTTCCGGAGAGCCTTCCAGCTCCATAACGAAAGTTTCAATCGACCGCGCACCGATTTTCGTTTTCACTATTCCATCTTCGATGTCAGTGATACTCAACTCGTTTTCCATCATGTCCGTAAGCATCGCAGATTCGATTTTAAAATATGACGAAATCGTCGCCGTAGCGCTTTCCGGCGAATTATTATATATCCTTATGGCAGTGCCTTTGTATTCTTTCCCGCGCGAATACTCGACTATGCCGTTATCGACTTTTTTCAGAGATGAAACAATAAGAGCCGACTCCGGCTCAACGCTGAAGAAACTTATCCCATCTGCCGGCAACCCGCCTTCATGCGTGTCCGTCCAGCCAGCAATCAGCGGTCTGTTTGCCTGAATTGCCGCGTTTTCCGTGTTTGCTCTTTCCCAGTCCCCCTGCCCGGCTATCAGCGAGTATTCAAATTTGTGGTTCCAGTCCTCCTTCGAGAACGCCCTTTCATAAGCTTCCCCTCCCGGCCTTCCCGTCGAACTCCTCAGCAACTGCAATTCCATTACACCATCTTCACTTATTCTGTATCCATTATTACCCCTGTTGATCAACGCGACTGTTGCCGAACCTGTACCCTTGAACGGCATTTTCGAAAGCATCATGTCCGAAGTAAAATCAATCATTTTCTGCTGAACAATATTATTCAGGAGAGTTTCAACAGCCGCTTCATTCGTGTAAAGTCTCGGGCCTATGATCCAGACCGGCCTTTCTCCCTCTACGAGCGCCGCCATTCCTCTTCTGTTAATCGTATGCAACGTCCTGGTCAGATTCGATCCGATTTTTGATATAAGTTCTCCATGGGACTCAGGCTCTCCAAGATAAATCAGAGAATCCACAGTGGTATCGGGACTCAGTTCATCAAAAAAGGTTACGCAGGGAGTCCCTATCTTTATCAGCGCTTTCATAAAAACTTTCGCAAATTTCTGCGCCTCTCGATCACCTCTGTGCATAACTATGGCGGGCACCCCGAGAGGCACCTCGCCGTCTACAGTTCTCAGCATGAATGTTCTCGAAAGAGCCGCCCAGCCGTCTGCGGGGAACTCCTCGCCGGGCTTTCTCACAATGGGCGCAAACCTTTCTCCATAAACGGGAGTAAACCCTTCAGTCCCCGAAACCGGGAACCTCAGCTTGAAAAGCCGGTCCTGCCCTTTATAGTCAAATATCCTTGTTTTGAAGTTTACCCTCTTTACGCCGTTCTGAAGTTCGATAATCTGCTCCATCGAAAACTCCGGATGTTTCGACATGGAAATGATCCTCGAAAAGGTATTGCCCTTCTCCACCCTTACATCCGCGCCTGCTTCAGCAGTAGAATATCCTCCCGAAAGATCGAGACCCCACAAATTGCCTTTATCTTCATATACGTAAATCGAATTCATCAATCCCGACTCTGAATCAGCAGCCCAGTTCTTCCCTTTTGCGATATCTACGAGTTCGACTATTCCCGCCCCTCTTTCAGGATCGACACGAACACTGTAATAATCATTCTCGATAACATTCCCCTCAGAAGATATGACCGTTTCCTCCGGCGCGCCCCTTTCAGCAAAATACACTCTGTAGCCCATCGAAGGCACATCTTTCGCTGTAAACCTGATCTTGTATGAATTGACGTTCCGCTCCTGATCGAAAACGACCTTTTCTCCATTTTGCCCGTACAAATTCACAACCGGGAAATCGGATTCCACCTCGACAACATCATTTCTCCTGAAAGAAGTCGTGTTGAAAACCACAAGCGAATCCTTTTCGCCGGCCTTGCTCGTATCAATGTTTTTAGCTATATAATCAAATGCATTCTTTTTGACTTCGGCAGATAGATTAAGCGCCTCTCTCCATCCATAAAGAATATCGAGATAAGACAATTCATTAGTCGTTCCCGGAATCGCATCATGATGCTCCAGGTAGAGCAACTCACGCAATGCCTTATCCAGAGCAATCGCCGGGTATTTTGCGCCTGTTTTATTTGCGATAGTCGCCAGCAGCTCCGCATCGAGATACGTCATTTCCGCAAGCCTGTTGGCTATTTTCAAATCGGTCCGCGACGAGTAGCAGCCCATGAATACCGGGTTGAGATCCTTCGTCATGTATCTCTGGTCCAGATCATTATTCCTGATTTGTTTCATCGCATCGGAATAATATTTGTTCGGAAGCGAAAACCTTATCTGCGGGTAAAGATATTTATTATTCCAGTATCTTGTAGCCATACCCAGCAATGGAATAGGCGGCATGAAATCATCGCCGACAGGCAGATAGAACGAATCAACGCTGAAAATCTCTCTCATCTTTCCCATGGCATCAGGAATCACTTCAAGCTCCATGAACTTGAGCATGTTCATGTCAATGTCGCTCTCACTTTCGACCTCGACACGACCTTTGAAAACATCCTGAAGCACATCTTTCACCCCGAGATCGAACGAAAACATCTCCGTCCCGTCCGGGCTGATCCAGAAATATTGCCCCGGGAAGCCTTTCGCTCCACCCCTGACAAAAGCGAATGAATTCAAACCGAACTTTTTCAGCATCTGTCCATATTGAGGAGTATGCCCGAAAGAATCAAACTGCCAGCCGGCGGTCGTCGGCCCGCACTTCATCACTTCATCCTGAAACAATTTCCCATACTGAAAATTCCGTATCATTCCCTCGCCGAAGACAGAGCTCTCATCAGGCTGTATGTAAGACCCTGTTACCATTTCAAGCTGGCTGTTGTTCACCGCATCCCACATATCCTGTCTTCTCTCGGGATACGTATCCCAGAACGGCTTAAGGTATGGAACCTGCTCCAGCACAAAAGTGTACTTCTTTTCCTTCTCGCAGACATCAAGATACTGGTTCACAAGATCAATCGCCTTCAGCGCGTATCCCCTCTGTCCATCAGTATGAATCCACACGGGGTCATAATGAAAATGAGTATGCAAATGAACTCTTTTGTTTACAGGCGGGATTCTTGAAACCTCGGGGCTCCACTCATAAACCCTTCCTTCCGCCTCCGCTTTCACCTTGAATTCCGCTTTCGTATTTTCATCCGTTCGGAGCGCATCTATCTTCGCCTGAACAAAATTGAAATCACCCTTTTCAAGCACTTCGATTGTTTTAACAATTTCCGCATCGAGCGACCGGCCTGATATAACGATGTTGATATTTTTCAGATCCTCGTCCGAATCGTTTCTGAATTTAAAACTTATGATCTCTTTCGGTCTTGATTTTGTCCCCGAAAACAATCCGGTCGAAAAAGCTCTTTCCAGTTCGAGCGCACTGAATGCCTGAACCGAACAAAATATCGATGAAACAGTTAATAAGCACAGGAATATATGGATTCTTCTTTTCACAATAGCCTCCAGATATAACTTCTTATATACAATCATCATCAAAAATTATTTGATTAAATGATCATTTCTTATTCAACACATAATTTTCATATTCTTTAAAATCCTCCTGTGTACCGACATCGGATGTAAATCCTTTAATCGGCATCCCGCCGACCAGTCTCCCTTTTTCAACCAGTTCGTTAACGGCGGTCGGCAGATCGTATTCCCCGCGAGGACTCTTCTTAAGATTATGAACTTCATCAAATATTACAGGAGTGAATATGAAAATCCCCCTGTTATTCCAGTTTGTGGTCGATTCACCCCTGGGCGGTTTCTCAATAAGCTTAACGACTCTCTGATCTTCTACATAAACCGCCGCGCCGGCATAGGGATCATCCACTTCATTTAACGTAATTGAAGCATCGAAACCACCACGTTCATGAAATTCCACAAGGTTTGAATAATTCTCTATGTCAACAAGTACATCTCCGAAACTCAGCATAAAAATATTGTTTTTAAGCACATCCTCGGCAAGCATAAGCGCATGCCCGGTTCCCAGCAATTCTTTCTGTTCGAAATACCTCAGCGCGCTTCCTTTATAATTATCTCCATAATATTCCTTTATCATATCGCCCAGATAGCCGATAACCAGTGATATATCATCAACTCCCGCTTCGACAAAACCATCGAGAACATAATTCAATATTGGTTTTCCCGCCATCTCAAGCAACGGCTTGGGTTTATTATCCGTCCATGGCCTTAATCTTGTTCCTTTGCCGGCCGCGAGAATGATCCCTTTCATGATGCTTCCTCCTTAATTCCGCTGTCTATCTTAACCATTATCGCCCTTCCACCTGCAGATTCTATCGCTTCCGCAACTTTTTTGCAGACATCCTCATCAGAATACGCAAACATACATCCACCTCCGCCGGAACCATTCACCTTCGCTCCCCATGCCCCGGCATCAATGGAAGCCTGCACCATATCGTCAATTCTGTCAGTCGATATATTCAGCGATTCGCTCAATATCCGATGCTCTCTCAAAAGCATCTCGCCGAATTCGCCATCATCGAAATCACCGGATCGAAACATCGAAAGCGCTCGTTTTGTTATTTCCCTGTTCTCAATGTTCCCAGTCACCACTTTCCTGTATCCCGGTTTCGAACCACTCAATATTTCAGCCGCCGTTTCTATATCCAATTCTTCCCAATCAGTACTTCTAACTTTATTTATTACTTCCATTCCACCCAGCGCATTAGTTTTGACAGACCCCAGCACACCGGTTGTATCTTTTTTCATCATTGAATCGCCGAGCACGAAAACACCCCGGAAGTTGTGATCCAGCCTTTCCACTTTTATTCCACCGGATGTATCAATTCTTACCAGCCCGCCGATTGCGGATGTAAAATGATCCATCATCCCGCCGGGTTCGCCGAATTCTTTTACCTCTGCAACGTAAGCTAATCTTGCACAGTCCTCCAGATTCAATATTCCGCCGCGATCCGATATCCTGCTTAACATCCCCATCCATGCCACAAGCATTGCCGACGAACTCGAACATCCCTTTGATATGGGAATATCACTCTTTAACTCGATGTCATAACCGGTATCAAACCTGAAGCCTTCCCTTAACAATATGTTTACCGCGCTTTTCAGATAATCTCTTTTCGACTCGTACACCTGGACTTTATCCGTGTCGATCTCGATGAAACCACCGGTATCGGGCATGTTGATTCTTAATCCCGGAGAACCCGACTCCACTGCTCTGAAAACCGCTCTCACGTTAATAGCGGCGGCAACTACCGGAAGCCCGAGATAGTCCTGATGCTCTCCGAAAAGACAGATTCTGCCCGGCGACGAAACGGTTATTACATTCGATTGACTCATACGTGCCACCTTCAGCCCTGCTCAATTATAACCCATGAGCATTTCTCAATCGAGTTGATTATTTATATACATAAAATATAAGTATGCTATAAAATAATATTAACTTTTACTCGGAGAGCGGATATGGCAAGCAAATATTCCGGTTACATGGGCAGCATACTCGACATCGACCTGAGCGATGAAACTGTGATGGAATACCACGTAAGTGATTCCGACAGGAGAAAATACCTGGGAGGAAAATCACTTGCATCAAAAATACTGTACGATGAGCTCACTCCCGGGATAGATCCCCTGTCCGAGGAAAATATCCTTGTATTCATGACAGGGCCGCTAACGGGGAGCGGCGCTCCCTGCACAAGCAGATTTGACGTATCAACCAAGAATGTGCTTACCGGCGGAATCGCAAGTTCCAATTGCGGCGGTACATTCGGTATTAATTTGAAAAAGGCCGGTTACGACGGAGCAATAATTCGTGGCAAGGCAAACAAACCGACTCTGATAACCATAGATGAAGAAAATGTCGAATTTATTGACGCAACAGACTTATGGGGAAAAGACACGGAAGAAACACAGGAAGTACTGAAAAAGAAATACAGTAAACGCCATGGAATGATGGTTATCGGACCCGCAGGCGAAAACCTTGTTAAATATGCATGCATAATTTCCGCCGAACGCGCAGCCGGAAGATGCGGTGTCGGCGCGGTGATGGGATCGAAAAACCTCAAAGCAATCATCGCTACAGGAAAGAAGAAAGTCCCCGTACACGATAAGGACGGCTTTAAGGAAGCTATCAAAAGCTGGATAAAGCTGCTCAAAGAACACCCGGCAACAGGCGGTTCGCTGCCGCAATACGGCACGGCAGGGCTTGTCAACATAGCAAATGCAACCGGCACTCTTCCAACTCACAATTTTACATACGGCCATTATGAAAACGCTGAAAAAATCAGCGGCGAGGAACTGGCGGACAAACACCTCGTATCCAACTTCGGGTGCGTATCGTGCCCGATACGCTGCGGCAGGCTTGTCAGATTGGGCGACAAACACGTTAAAGGGCCGGAATACGAAACACTCGGCATGCTCGGACCCAATATTGAAAATGATAATTTGCAGAAAATAATCGACTGGAATTACCAGATGGACCTGCTGGGAATGGATACGATTTCCGCGGCTTCATCGATAGCGTTCGCGATGGAACTCAATGAAAAAGGTCTCTGGAAAACGGAACTGGAGTTTGGAAAAATAGATAATATCGACAGGATAATCGACGATATCGCTTTCAGAAGAGGGATCGGCGACGATCTTGCAAACGGAGTCAAATCACTTTCGGAAAAGTACGGAGGAGCTGAATTCGCGATGCACTCCAAGGGCATGGAATTCTCCGCGTACGAACCGCGCCGCGCCGTGGGGCACGGATTGGGATATGCTACAAGCAACCGTGGCGGCTGCCACATTAACGGAGGCTATCTTGTTTATTTCGAGGCGCTCGGCCCTGTGCTTATGGACCCGCTTACAGAGAGAGCCAAGCCCGAATTCTGTGTATTCCAGCAAAACATGATGGATGCGGTAAGTGCTGCGGGCAACTGTATTTTCACTACATACGCGCTCATTCCGAAATTCGCAAGCGATCTTGTCCCGCCGGCTTCACCGAGAGCTAAAATCGCTTCAGACGTCCTTCTCGCGTCCGGTTCCATGCTTCATGCACAGGGTCTCCTTTTGCGGGACTGGATGCTGCCTTTTCATGTCCCCCTTATCCCGCATACCGACGTAATATCGAAACTTACGGGCATGAACATGGACCTTGGCCATTTTGCATCAGCCGGCGAAAGATGCTTTACTCTCGAAAGGCTGTTTAACTTGCGTGAAGGAATCGACGCTTCCAGCGACAGCCTTCCATCGAGGCTTACGGATGTGCCGCAGTTGAAAGATAAAAAGGAAACAAAGGTTCCTTTGAACAACATGCTCAAGAATTACTACAAGGTCAGGGACTGGGACAGGAACGGCATTCCTAGAAAAAGACTGCTGTCAAAACTCGAACTTGATTTTGCCGATAAAGATATTAACAAAGCCCGCAAATGCCGGTAACTGTTTATAGGGCTTTTGCATTAAGAGTCTATCCCAAAACCCGCTCCGTCGGCCCGAGACCTTTCGGCCCGAGACCTTTCGGCCATAGACCATGCGAATAAGTTGAGGACAAGGCGGGCGAAGTCAGGCGATGCCGGAGACAGAGACTGTTGAAAAAAGCCCATTCTGTCATTCTGAGGAAGTGCAGCGACCGAAGAATCTCAATTATAGGCTCCAAAAGCGAGATCCTTCGCTGCGCTCAGGATGACAAACTCTCTATGTTAACATTTTTCTACAGCCTCGGCATCGGCGATGCAGCATAACGCAGGAATCATCTTTTGCAGCCGGGCGAAGCCAGGATGGGGTTTTGGGATAGACTCTTAATGTTCACGCTTTCAATTCGATCCTAAATATCCACATATTGCGGCGGCCAGAAATATCAGCCCCATTCCCCACCAGTTCCTTTTGTGAGGCTTCTCTTTCAGGAACACTACAGAAAAAACAAATCCGAAAGGTATCACTGTTGCATAAATCGGTGAAAAAATAGATGCGGGAAGCCCGTCGACAGCCATCATCAATAGACTGTCGCCCGCAACCAGCGCAAGTGCGGATGCGAAACAAAGCAGTATGCCTTTTTTGTTTGAAGGGGTCTTGTAAAACAACTGTACAATAAAAAAGAAGCCTGATGTGAATATCATTTTAATAAATACGAAATACGGATAAGGCACGCCTGCAACCGCTACTTTTGTCATAACGATGCTCGTGCCCCACAGGAAAGCAACCATCACGGCTACCGGGACAGCCGGTTTCCATTGCTTGTCATTTTTGCTGGTGGGAGCAATCATACCGATACCGGCGCCGAGAATTAATACAATGAAGATCAGTTCTTTGAAGAAAGGCTCTCCCAGAAATATTATCGACAGTATTACAACAAAGATCACAAGCGAATTGGATATCGGCGCAACCCTGTGCATGCTTCCTTTGCTCATAGCATAGAAAAACAGAAATCCGCCAATCCCCCACGCAATGAATCCTATGGAACCTATGTACAGGAACTGTTCTACAGTCACTCCGGGCAGTGTTTTGCCTGTAGTGAAGAAACCTGCCAGATAACAGAAAGGAACAGCGATAGTAAATCTGTAGAAACACACCTTGAGCGGATGCATATAACGGGTAGCGGCCATGCTGGTCGCCTGCGCTATCGCGCAAATAAACGCACCGGCTACCGTACAAGCAACATAAATCAAATGTCTCGCCCTCGTTAAGTTGATAAAAAAACAAAACGGCTCGCCGGAAATACCCAGCAGCCGTTTAACAATTTGATTTTAATTGTTAATTCTAATTAATCATCATAATCGTCGTCATCATCTTTTTTGACCAAGTTCGAGATAGACTCGCCGGTATCAACGATAGCGTTGGTAATGCTTTTAACTATATCGCCGGTTCCACTTGCGATATCCTTCCTGATTTCCTTGACTTTCTCTACAATCGTGTCGACTCTTTCGTTGTCCGCAGCATCTTTGACGATATCTCCGGCCTTTTCGCCGAATTCATCAAGTATACCCGTTACCCTGTCGACCGTCTCTTCGATTAAATCTTTAATTCTCTCCGCGTAAGATTCGTCTGCCATTTCTCTCTTCTCCTTACATTTTATTATTTTATTGCCTTACAAGGCATGTTTACTCTTCTGCTTCGCCGGTTACTGATTCTTCTTTTGTTTCTCCCTCAGTCTCATTTTTCGCAGTTCTTTTCTTGAATAAAACAACACCTGCTTCTCTCAAGAGTTTCTTATCCACAGGCGATGGAGCCCCTGTCATCAGGCATGTCCCGGCCTGAGTTTTCGGGAATGTGATAACCTCGCGTATCGACGACTCGCCAAGCATCAGCATCAAAAGCCTGTCCATTCCCAGCGCTATCCCGCCATGAGGCGGAGCACCGAACCGGAATGCCTCAAGAAGAAAACCGAATCTCTCTTCAGCATCTTCGTTATTTATCCCTATGACATTAAATACCTTCTGTTGCAATTCAGGATCGTTTATCCTTATGCTTCCGCTTCCCAGTTCCACGCCATTCATTACCAGGTCGTACAGCCTGCCCTTGACTTTCGAAGGATCGCTGTCGATGAACTCCAGATCCTGCTCACGCGGCATTGAGAAAATATGGTGCATCGGCGACCATCTTTTCTCTGTCGCGTCCCACTCGAATATCGGAAATTCAGTCACCCAGCAGAAAGAATATTTCGATTTCGGCTCCATTTTCAACTCTTCAGCGATCTTCATCCTGACCTGTGCGAGAATCGGGAGCAACTCTTCTTTTTTGCCCGCAAGGAAAGTCAGCAGGTCACCGGGTTCCGCGCCGAAAGCCTCGATCAATGCTTGTTGCTGTTCTTCTTTAAAGAATTTCACGATATTCGATTCGAGGCCGTTCTCGGTCACCCTCATCCATGCGAGCCCGCTCGCGCCGAGTTTTTGCGAATAACTTATCAGATCGTCTATCTGTTTTCTCGACATCAGCTTTCCGCCGCCCGGCGCTTTTATTCCTCTGATTACGCCGCCGCCGTTTATCACACTCTCGAAAACTTTGAAATCGGAACCTTTGATTACCCCAGTGACATCCGTTATTTCTATATCAAACCTTAAATCAGGCTTATCTATGGCATACTTATCCATAATCTCCTGATAACTGAATCTCGGGAACGGCGTTTCCAGTTTTACGCCGAGAGTCTTCTCAAATAATTCAGTCATCAATCCCTCGATAAGTCCGTAGATCGCTTCCTCGTTTATGAAGCTCATTTCGAGGTCTATCTGAGTATGCTCGGGCTGTCTGTCTGCCCGTAAATCCTCGTCCCTGTAACACTTGACTATCTGGAAATATTTATCGTATCCCGAAGACATGAGGATCTGTTTGAACAGCTGCGGAGACTGTGGGAGAGCATAAAAAGTACCCGGATTCAATCTGCACGGAACAAGAAAATCACGCGCGCCTTCCGGCGTGGATTTGCCAAGCACGGGTGTTTCTATTTCCAGAAATTCACGATCGAAGAAGTACTCTCTTACAAGTCTGTTGACATTACTTCTGAAGATTATGTTCTTCTGCATTCTTTTCCGCCTGAGATCGAGATGCCTGTATCTCAGCCGGACCTTTTCATCTTCATCGCCGTCTTCACTGACGATTATCGGAAGATAATCGCTCGTGCCGAGAACCTTCACTTCATCGACGAGAACTTCGATCATCCCTGTAGCCAGCTTGGGATTTTCCATGCCTTCCGGCCTGTTCCTGACCTTGCCTTTAACAGCTATGATAAACTCCGACCTCAGCGCTTCGCCTGTTTGAAATATCTCAGGACGGTCTGAAGGATCGAAAACCACCTGCGTCAGATCGTATCTATCCCTGAGATCTACAAAAATAACACCACCATGATCCCGGCTCCTGTTAACCCATCCCATAAGACAAACAGCTTGTCCTATATTCTCTTCTCTCAATTCCCCGCAATTATGACTTCTTTGCCAGTCTCCCAGTAATTCAGCTTTCACTTATGTACTCTCCTGCATCTATAATATCTGTAATAATCAAGGAAATATAATACTAGTTATGACTACCAGTTGCAAATGTCACGCCGGTTGCACGTTAATCCTTCAGTTTTCCAGACGGCGCCTTAACTTCTTCAATAAGTTTATCAATAATCAAATCCGGTATCACGCCATCCGCTTCCGCGCTGAAGTTCGGAATGATTCTATGTCTTAATACAGGTTTTGCGACCGCCCTTATGTCTTCTATCGTTGCCGCGTTTTTCCCCTTTATCAAAGCTCTTGTCTTTGCTCCGAGCACGAGATATTGCGAAGCTCTCGGGCCTGCTCCCCAGGAAACCCACTTGTTGATAAATTCAGGGATGTCCTTCTCCCATGGTCTTGTGCTCCTCACCAGCGATACCGAATATTTAACTACATGATCCGCTACCGGTATCTGCCTTGCCAGTTCCTGCATCGACAGCAGGTCCTCTTTTGACAACACGACACTGACTTCAGGCTCATCAATCGCAGTTGTCCGGCTTACTATTTCAGCTTCTTCATCAGCGTCGGGATAGTCAACTTTTACGTTCAGCATGAATCTGTCGAGCTGCGCTTCCGGAAGCGGATACGTGCCCTCCTGTTCAATCGGGTTCTGAGTAGCCAGAACAAAGAATGGTTTATCGAGCGAATATGTCTTCGCTCCGACGGTTATCGAATACTCCTGCATCGCCTGCAAAAGCGCCGCCTGTGTTTTCGGCGGAGTCCTGTTAATCTCATCCGCGAGAATGACATTCGAGAAAACCGGCCCTTTTATGAAGCTGAAACATTTCCCGCCATCGGGCGAATTCTGCAATATTTCCGTTCCGGTGATATCCGCCGGCATAAGGTCGGGAGTAAATTGAATCCTGTTGAACTCAAGCCCAAGTATTCCCGCGAGAGTTCGCACAAGAAGCGTTTTCGCAAGCCCGGGCACTCCGACAAGAAGTATATGCCCCTTTGAGAACAGGCCGACAAGCGCCTGCTCCACAACTTCACTCTGCCCTACAATAACCTTTGATATTTCTTTGTTAACTGTATTAATCAGGCCGGAAACCCTGTCCGGATCGAATTCGTGGTTAATGTTACCCATCATAATTATGCCCTTCTGAATAATTCATTTTAAATCAGCGCCTGTTCTCAAAGCCCAGTATATCAACGGTATAGTCAATTCGTGATGCCCCGTAATCGAAATGCCGTCTCCACCGTGCTCCTTCGCTCTTTTCACAGGATTCAGATTCGATCTGTAATGCTGAACAAAATCTAGATTAACTCCGGTAAATTTATTAACGTTTTTCCCTAAATTATGCGCAATCGAAAGGCTCTTCTCGACGATAAGCGGTAGAATAACCGCCGAGCCGACATTCATTATGACCCCCCCGTTGCCTATCCGTGAAATATTATTCGCCATGATCCTGAAATCCCTGGCCGACGCCTCACCGGTGCAAGCGCCGTCGAACGAAGGATGCACCTGGATAATATCGGTCCCGATCGCGATATGAACCGTTACAGGGATATCGAGCCTGTAAGCCGATGCCAGCAAACTCAAGTTCCTGTATTTCAATTTCTCGCTTTCTATCTGCCTGCCGACCGATTCACCGAATCCGAGGCCCTCAAGCACTCCCGCGTTCACACACGAATTAATAAAATCCGATGTTTCTTTCACCATTCCGAACGTGCCGTCCGAAATGTTCATCCCCACATCTTCGGACGTCTGCCCGATCATGGCTATTTCGACATCGTGTATGGAACCTGCCCCGTTAAGGCCTATCGCCGAGACGAATCCACGCTTCATAAGATCGATAATCATAGGCGAAAGGCCGACTTTGATAACATGCGCACCCATAAACCAGATTACAGGCTTGTCTTTTTCTTTTGCTTTTCTTATCGAAGTAACAACTCTTTTTATATCTTCCGCTGCAAAATAACCGGGCAGAGAATTCCAGAAAGCCTTGAACGAACTCCCTTTTCCTAGTTCGGCAAAATCCTCCACGAAAACTTTATTCTTTCTCTGCTTTATTGATATCGCTTTTATTTTTCCAAGATCTACTTCTTTTCTTCTCGCCAATTCACTACCCTTTCTTTGCCCTGATTTTTTCTATCACACTTGTAGATGAATGCTCTTTCGGATCACCAGTTATCAGAATATCTCCGCCGTAAGATGCTACTATTTCCTTTTCAGGAACCGTATCCTTCGTGTAATCCGTCCCCTTCGCATGAAAATCGGGCTTTATTTTCAATAATAAATTGTCTACTCTCGTGTCTCCGAAGACAGTCACATAATCGACATACTCTATGGCCGCTATCATCCACATTCTTTCCTGCTCGCTGATATACGGACGATTACCGCCTTTCAGTTTTCTTACGCTTTCGTCGCTGTTGATCCCGACTATCAGAATATCCGCATGCTCTTTAGCCCCCTTGAGATACCTGACATGCCCGACATGTATGATATCAAAGCAGCCGTTCGCAAGCCCTATTCTCTTTCCCCTTGCCCGTTCATCCTTGACTATCCCAACAAGTTCGTCCAGTGATTTGATTTTATCTTTGAAGTATTCTTCAGGTCTCATTTCCCACCATCATATTGTTGATATAAGTTCCTCGGGGCTGACAGTAGCCGCCCCCTTCTTCATTACCACAAGACCACCCGCTCGATTCGCTATCTGCACCGCCTCGCGATAATCAGCACCGGCGCAAAGCGACAGTAGAGCCGCCGACACGACAGTGTCTCCGGCACCCGTATTATCCACGGCCACCTTGCTTCCGAAAACAGGCACGTGATAAGGCTTGCTGCCGTCCTCGAAAAGCGATATCCCCTCGCTCCCCCTCGTTATGAGCAAACCCCGGCTTTTCAACTTTTTTCTCAGCGTCTCGCCCATCTTCTCGATGTTATCTATATCATCCGCGCCATGCCCGGCATGAATCCCCGCCTCTTCCTCATTGGGCGCGGCAAGCGAAGCATTCTTGAACCTGTGCAGTTGAAATCTCGAATCGATTGCTACTATCTTCCCGTTTTTTGCAATGCCATTGATATAGCTGATCGTTTTTTTCGACAACGTCCCGCATCCGTAATCCGACACGAGCACGGCATCTGCACGCTTAAATATCTCTTCGGCCTTTTCAAGAACCTCATCCGGGTCCGGCGGAACTTCAGGCTCACGGTCTATACGCACTATCTGCTGCCTGAGAGTATGCATCCCGCCTGCAAGTATTCTTGTTTTGCACACTGTCGCTATACCTGATTTTATAATTACTCCGCTCGTATCAACATTCTGTTGATTAAACAATTCAATAAGTGATTTCCCGTTATCATCATCGCCAATACAACCTACAGGAATCGGAACCCCGCCGAGTGCTGCGATATTCGCGACCGCGTTCGACGCCCCCCCGAAACCCACATGTCTCATCCTGTAATCCAGAATCAGCACCGGAGCCTCACGTGATATCCTCGACGATTCACCGAAAATGTACTCATCGACCATCAGATCTCCGAGCACGGCAATTCTTCTGCCTCTCATCTTGTTGACGATGGACTTGAACCTTGTTGAACGCATATTATTAAACTCCGTTGCTTATTGCTCGGCTTCGTTTTCAAGCATTATCGGGATCCCGTCTTTCACGGGATATTTTCTGCCGCACTGGGTGCATATAATCTTCTGGTTTTCCTCGTCGTATTTTACCGGTGTTTTACACAAAGGACATGCAAGAATTTCAAGCAACTTTTTGTCTACCATATTACTCTCCCATATTACCTGTCAAACAGGTGTTTGTTTCCCGTCTCCTGAACAAGTCGTTCGTCCAGTGAGGTGAACCGATCTTCGATCTTATTGTTCTTCACCGCTATTGCAACGGCCTTCCTGGAACCGACCAGCACAACAAGCTTCTCAGCGCGCGTCAATGCCGTGTACAGCAAATTCCTCTGGAGCATTACGAAATGATGTGTTGATACAGGCATCACAACCACAGGATATTCGCTCCCCTGGCTTTTGTGAACAGTAATCGCATAAGCGAGAACAAGCTGATCAGTCTCACTGAAATCATATTCTACCATGTGATCGGGATATTCGATAATTATCTTTCCATTCTGCAGATCAACGGTTCTGACGAAGCCGACATCTCCATTGTAGACTTCCTTATCATAATTATTCTTTATCTGCATTACCCGATCGCCGATCCTGAATTTCCTGCTGCCGCATACAAGGTCTTTGCCCGGGTTCAAATTCGCCTGTAAAACTTTATTCAGGTTATCGACCCCCAGGACTCCGCGGTACATCGGGGATATCACCTGAATATCCTTGAGCGGTCTCAGCCTGAAACGGGCCGGCAATCTTTCAGAGCAAAGTCTCACAACCGTTTCCAGCGCTTCCTCGGGATCTTCCTTGCTCGAAAAAAAGAAATTCCCGTTACGGTCTTTTGCCATTACCGGCATATTACCTTTATTGATCAGATGAGCATTGCTGACTATCGAGCTTTCCGAATCCTGCCTGTACACGACATCAAGAACAATTGTCGGAATAACCCCGGACGATATTAAATCTCTCAATACATTACCCGGCCCGACCGAAGGGAGCTGATCCACATCCCCCACAAACAATATTTTCGTGTCCGCTTTTATCGCAGCGACAAGTCTCTGCATCAGAATAGTATCTACCATACTCATTTCGTCGATTACCAGCATGTCGCATTCAAGCGGATTCTCTTCATTTCGCCCGAAAACGCGCATAATCGGGTTGAACTCCAGAAGGCGATGTATTGTTTTCGAAGGAAAGCCTGTCGCCTCCGTCATTCTTTTCGCGGCACGTCCTGTCGGAGCGGCGAGCAAAACCCTGTAACCGCTTTTTTTAAACACATAAATCGCAGCCCGCGTGGAAACTGTTTTACCAGTGCCGGGGCCGCCTGTCAGGATAACTGCTTTCTGTTTCACCAGCACATCAATAACGCTCAACTGCTGATCCGATAATTTAAACCCGAGAGCTTTCTCAGCGCTCCGGATTGCCCGGCTCTCACTGTTCATATCAAATATATTCGACGAAGGCTGCTTCATGATAATCGAGAGTCTTTCCGCTATCGTCCTCTCAGCGCGATAATACGTATGAATATATACCCGGCCCTCTTCCTCGACTATCCTGTCATCTTCACCTATGAGCCTTTTCAATATCACTTCAATTTTGGAATCTGCCGCCTCAAGCAGCTTCGAAGAACTTTCTATCAATACTTCAGACGGCAAATACACATGCCCTTCCCCCGCCGCCATCTCGAGCGTGTATATAATTCCGGCTTCCAATCTTACTTCAGAATCTTTTTCCATCCCCAGATTCATTGCTATCCTGTCAGCCGTCTTAAACCCGATTCCAAAAATATCAGTAGCCAGCAGATATGGATTCTGATTCAGTATCACAACCGAATTTTCCCCATACGTGTTGAAAATCTTCATCGCCACGCCCGGGCTGATATTATGAGACTGCAAAAACATCATTATCGATTTAATCCTGAGATGCTCGTTCCACGACTTTTCTATCTGATCCGCCTTCTGTTTCCCGATCCCCTCGACCTCTCTCAGCCTTTTAGGGGTTTTCTCGATTATATCCGCCGTTTCTTCTCCGAATTTATCAACGATTCGCTTGGCCATCACAGGCCCGACACCCTTGATGAAACTCGTCAGATACTTAACTACTCCCATTTTCGAACGGGGAAGATTGGCTTCGCATTTTTCGATTGAAAACTGGTTCCCGAACCTGGGGTGAACAATCCACCGGCCCTCTATATTTACAGGCAATCCTTCGTTTGCTCCCGGAACAACCCCGACAATTGTAAATCTGCCTTTTTCATCGAGCCGGGCAAAACTTGCCACGGTATAACCATTGTCGGGATTATGAAACACAATCCTTTCAATAATACCTTCATGTGATTCAAGAATACCCGTATCCTTGCTCTGCCGGCTGTTCTCAGGACTGGATACATCATTGAATTCCATCTTATTTTCTTAAGTGGATAAAAGCATTCCGTGTCAGTTTACACATCAATTTCTTACTGAGCACACTCCTCATAACTTTCAGGCGCATACCCTTCTCTGTTGACATATATCTCGCATGGCGTCAAATTCATGGTCACTGCCTTTATGAGATAATCAGAGTCATCGGCCTTTTCTATCGAAATACTTTCACATGCTCTTTCATTGAAATCAGCATATTCCTGCAAAGGAGCAAGCATATTCGTATATGCGGGGATGCTCCCATCGGTGGAACTCTGAGTAACAACCTGCCTGTATCGTTCCTGCGCGAGCGATACATCCAGAGCCGCACTCAGACAATTTTTAAACAAATGGCTCTCAACTTCTGAATCAAATGATTCAAATCCCGTTGTTCGTATCTTCCAGTAACCTTCCTGTTTAACAAGAGAAAAGTCTCTTTTTTCAACCTGTTTCTTTTTGTCGAACTTGCCTGTCTCGCTGTCTATCTGATTGAAATTGTAATGAATCGTGACCTCTGCCTTATCGTCCGCGACATTGATCGGTAGTGCTTTGAACTTGCCGACCTTTCTGCTCGAAATAAATTCGCCTATGAAATCGGTCACGACATCTTCCGGCACATCCGTGGCGAAATACTTTTCAACCCCTTCGGTGTCATTGAACGCAAAAGCGGAGAACAGGCGTTCAACGATTTTTTCGGGAGGAAGATCCATACCGCCCGGAATAGGTTTTACATCATTCTTCTGAGAACATCCCGCAAAAAATACGGATATGCCTATTATCACCAAGCCTGCTGTTCGAATGTATCTTCGGACCATTTTTTCCTCCAGAACAAAATCCTTATCATACAGATTCACCAATAATCATATACCTATTCAGTGTATTAATGAACAGGTTAAATCAATATCCTCCCTGCAACCTGTCTGCCAGTATGCTCGGAAGCCCTGTTTCAATTATTCTCTTTTTCGCCGTTTCCAAAGGATAATCGAACCTTTTGAACGTTATAGTATGTCTGACATCATCCCATATTACAAAACAACCCTGATAATTACCATCTCTTGACTGCCCTATGCTCCCGACATTCACGATGACTTTCAAAGCGGGGTTCAACTGAAAATTCTCTTCACAATCGCTGTCCTGTCTGAATATCGGCGTTCCATCGACATCCTGAATCCAGCAGCACGGCTTGTGGGTATGCCCCACGAAAGATATTGATATATCCTGTTCCATCATCGCCGTGAATGCACGCTCCGCGTTGTTCTTTGTCATCAGGTACTCATCCTTGTCAACAGGACTGCCATGCACCAGCAACGCCTTTCCAAGGTTGGAATCTATCCATATAAAATCATTCATCGCTCTCAGGAAATCCAGATTACCCTGATCCATGGTTGTCCTGCACCACATAATCGCCCTTCTGGCATCGGGATTAAATCTGGACGGTTCATACCTTCCGAGCACTACATCATCGTGATTCCCGGTAACCGATGGAATGTTTCTTGAGATAATCTCCTGAACGCACTCATCCGGAGCAGCACCATATCCTACCGTATCGCCAAGGTTATACATCCTTTCATATTCCATCCCGTCGGCGATCTCCAGGAACGCTTTAAATGCATCTATATTTGCATGTATGTCCGAAAAAATAATTATTTTCATATAGGTTACACCCGGCAATCTTCCATCACTGTTGATCGTCGAACAGGTTCTTAAACTCCGAATCAGGTCTTATCGAGTCAACCCCCTGAAAATCCGTCCCGGCAGGCATTCCTCGCTCGCTCGACTTGAACATAGCGCCTGGAGCTGCCATATCCTTCTTTGCGCCTCCTAAAATATCTATCGCTTTCAGATAAAGATCATGCTCTCTGTCCGCGAGATCCAGGAAGCCGAGCTGTGTGTAAATTTTCTCGAGCCAGAAATGAAGATTATAATCCAGCTTGGCAAGCTTGGAAGCCGTGTCAAACTCATTCATGGCTTTATCGTGTTCGCCAAGCTCCATATATGCTCTCCCGATAAACAGGAAAAGCCTCGGATCGGTCGGCGCCTTCTGAGTCGCTTCCCGCAACTCTCTTATTGCCTCCGTATACCTCTTCTGCCTCGAATAAATCATTGCTATGTCAATGTTGTAATAAGGTGCACCTTCCTTATCTATTTCTATTGCTTTTCTGTACGTGTCAACCGCCTCGTCCAGTTCTCCCATATTCATGAGCTTATTCGCTTTTATTACAGGGTGATACAGCACAATCTTATCCTTCTCTTCAAGTTCCCTGAACCTTCTGTAGAACCACGCATCGAAATCGGCCCTCTGCTTTTTCATATATGTTATGTCTTTCGATGTCTTACGCATTTCATCAAACATGGGATCCGATGGATCTTTAACATTCAGGCATTGAAGAATATGGATTCCATGCCCTGTCGTAAAGGGTTCACTTATATCCCCGGGCTGCATTTGAGAAACAACTTCCCAAAACTTTTTCACCACTGATCTCTTGTTAACGAACCCGATATATCCACCCTCCGACGCATATACCTCCTGTGAATATTTCTTGGCCATCGATGCGAAATCCGCGCCCTGCATCAACTGCTCATATATTTCCCTTGCTCTCTGCCATACTTTTCTGTCAGCAAAGTTAATTTCCTCGGTTTCCGGTTTCTGCTCATCGAAAATAAGAAATATCTGCCGCATTTCGCGAGTGGGAATATATTCGTTCACCTCTTCATCCGTCACCGTATAACTATCCCGCGGGAAAATACTATCCATCAATTTCTGTTCAAGAATTTCAAGTTCAAGGTTCCTCAAAAATTCTTCTTCCGTCCTGAACCCCAGTGATGTCCACAAATGTTTGTATTTATCTTCCTGAGTCACAATCTTCGAATTAGCACTGCTATATTGAGACACCTCCTGTTGCGTAGGCTGAAGATATCTCATCAATAATTGCTTCTTCTCCTGCAGGTCCGAGCCTGTTACAACAACCCCTTCTTCCCCGGAAAACATTCTCAGCAGCGAATCATTAAGCATTTCCTTGAATACATTCATCAGGATGGATTCTCTGTCCGAAGCGGAAACACGTCCCTGTGTGGCCATAAGCTTCATATATCTTCTGTTTACGGCAGCATCAAATTCCAGCTTTGTTATTTCCTGACCCGCAACATCCGCGACAATATTCGGGGCCGTCTCAATAGAACCTTTCCCCCAGAATTTGGCAAAAAATACAAAGGCCAGAATAAAAAATATCACTCCGGCAAGTTGGAACCATCTCTTTCTTATTATCTCGCCCATTAATCCCCCGAATTGTGCTTTTCTAATCGGTGTTATTTTAGCATACGATATATTTCATTACCACAATGGGATTATTGAATAAATAAAAAAGCCCCCGAAATAATTCGGGGGCCGGAAGAATATTTCAGTAATTATACGAGCTGCTCGAACACATCATCCATGCAACTCAGATCCATGTTCATGATGCCCGCTTCTCTCCAGAAAACTCTCGGAAGCAGATTCTTCACGTAGAATTCAGCAGTTTTAACTTTCGAGAAGTAGAATTTTGCTTCGATATTATCCGCAACAAGAGCCCTGAGCCCCTTGTCGTCTTCAACACCCTTGGCGCTGGATATCTCGTCAAGCTTTGCAGCCGCTATCGCTGCCTGCTCAGCTATAAGCACGCCGCAAACGACATCGCCGAACATCTCGAGCAGTCCGCATGCATTTATAAGAGGCACGAAAGCATTCATGCTTTTTTCTCTTGAAAGAGCCATGAATTTCATCATGACTGCATCCAGCTTGGATTTCGCCGATTCGACAAGAACAGCAATATCTTTAACTTTCTCGTTCTTCTTCATAGCGGCAATCCTGTTGTTGAGCTCCATTACAAAACTCATCAGGACCGCGCCCTTCTTCATCGCCATTTTCCTGCCCAGCAGGTCAAGCGCCTGGATTCCGTTTGTGCCTTCATAAATGGCTGTGATCTTGCAGTCGCGTGTATTCACTTCAGTGCCATATTCCGTGCAGTACCCGTATCCGCCTTCGCACTGCATAGCAGTGTGGCAGCAGTCGAATCCGTTATCGGAACAGTATGCTTTGCATATCGGAGTGAGAAGTTCCACCCAGCCGTCGTACTTTTCGGCTTCTTTTTCATCCGGTGAATTATGCGCCAGATCAATGTAATAAGCTGTTGAATAAAGAAGAGCGCGCATTGATTCAGTCCGGGCCTTCTGTGTCAGAAGCATTCTTCTAACATCAGGATGTTTGTCGATTGTTACTTTGGGCGCATCGGGATCTTTGAAATTCCTGATGTCCGAACCCTGTACCCGTTCCTGCGCGAACTTGAGGGCAAATTGATATGCGCTCTGGGCAAGAGCCTGTCCCTGCATACCTACCATGAGCCTCTCTTCGTTCATCATCAGGAACATATATTTCATTCCGCTGTATACATCGCCAATGAGTTCGCCTTCACACTCGTTATTATCTCCGAAATTCAGAGTGCAGGTCGGTGAACCATGGATACCCATCTTTTCTTCGATTCCGCCGCAAACAACATCATTGGCCTCGCCGCTCGAACCATCGTCATTGATTTTGTATTTCGGGACGATGAACAGGCCGATGCCTTTTGTGCCGGCAGGAGCGCCCGGGGTTCTTGCAAGAACGAGATGAATGATATTCTCGGTCATGTTGTGATCGCCGAACGTGATAAAACATTTTGTCCCGACAATCTTGTACCAGCCGTCTTTGCCCTCGATCGGGGTTGCCATTGTCTTCGAAGCACCTACGTCCGACCCTGCACCCGGCTCGGTCAGGCACATTGTTCCAGCCCATACACCGGTAAGCATCTTCTCCAGATACTTATTTTTAAGATCATCACTTCCAAATTTGTCGATTACCGCAGATGCTGATTTGCTCAGGCCCGGAAGCATTGTGAACGATGTGCATGCTCCTGTGAAAATTTCGCCGGCGCATGTGTTCATCAACTCCGGCATTCCCATTCCGCCGTATTCCGGATTCGACGGTCCGCTTCCCCAGCCATTTTCCACATATGTTTTGTATACGGCTTTAAAACTTTCCGGAAGTGTAACTTCGCACGTTTCCGGGTTGTACTTGGCACCAATCTGATCTGCATCCTCATTAATCGGTGCAAGAACCTCTACAGCCATCTTGCGTGCCTGCTCAACCATATCATTGAGCATTTCTGCGTCAAATCCTCTTTCCTGAAAAACCGGAAGCTCACAAAGCTTATCCAGTCCCAATTGTTCGTTCAAAACGAACTTGATGTCTCTGATGTCAACTCGATAATCTGGCATATTTCCTCCTTCTTATATAAATAAAATTTGTACTTTTGAAATCCGCTTTAATTGATAAATCTTTTATTACAAGCCTTTTTCACTAAATCAATATTTCGTTTATTGAAGCCTTATGCGCTTGTCCCTTTTTTCACAAACATCCCCTTAAAAAAAGGGCTTGCCGCCCACAACACATATTTTTCGCAAAATTACTATATCCAGTTTTCATTTTACTGTCAAATGAATTTTTGAAAGTTTATCAAATAAAACAAGATCGATTTTTTATGTTTTTTTTGTATAAAACATTTATTATCAATGTATGAACAAAAATGCGCCAGAGAGGGCTCGAACCCCCAACCCCTAGATCCGAAGTCTAGTGCTCTATCCAATTGAGCTACTGGCGCGAGCGAATGTAATTATAGATTATTTCATGGGTTTTTCAAGAGCACACGTTTGCTCTGAACAAATAGCTTTTGATCTTAATTTGTGTGATCAGTTACAATAGTAAAATTCGAATCGAGGAGCGATTATGAAAAGTTTGATTACAACTCCGGACTCATACGTTGAAAAAGGCGGGATAAACTTTGGTTTATTTAAAACTCCTTTTAAAAAAATGAATTATTATGATGCAAATATTTTCAAAAACCATCGCTTTAGATTAACCCGTGTGAAGGAATGGCTGGGATTCGATATTGAATGTGAAGACTGGCAGATCACGTTCTTCATTCAAAATGCAAAATATGTCAGTTCGGCAAACTGTTATGCCATAAACAAAAAAACCGGGCAATTAACAAAACACGCACGGGCAAAACTCGGCGGCAACACCAGGATTTCAAACAATCATTACGACGATAAATGTATTTATGCTGCTAAAAATTTCTATCTTGAATTTCATGATAACCTCGATAACAACATCCACAGAATCACAGCATCAATCAAAGGAAACAGGAAGGCTGCCGGGTTATCCGCAGACATAACCATTTATGAGGATTTCAACGCGGTTCAACCTCTTGTTGCCAGCCTGCCTTTGAAGGGAAATTGTACAATTTTCACACATAAAGCTCCAATGCCGGTTTCCGGCGAAGTATCGATAGGCGATGAAAAAGTTCAGCTTAACAGGGCATCGGATATAGCAATTATGGACGAGCATAAATCTTATCTGCCGTATCGTACGGTATGGAGATGGGCAACCTTCGCGGGTTACGATGAACAGGGAAGATTGATCGGTGCCAATTTAGGCGATCACGATACTATTGAAAACCAGGATGTCTGGAATGAAAACTGCCTCTGGATTGCCGACAAACTTATTCCCCTTGAAAGCGTTCATTTTTCCTACGACCACAACAATCCCATGTCACCATGGGAAATCCGAGACGATCACGGGAAAGTGGAAATCACTTTTTATCCTTCATGTCAGAAGAAAGAGAACTTCAGCGTCGGCATTATCGGGATGAAATATTTCCAGAACAACGGCCATTTCCGTGGTTATATCAAAGACGAGAACGATAACAGGATATCCGTCGGTGACCTGAGCGGTGTCGCTGAAGTAATGGACTCGAAATGGTGAGTCTGTTTTTCAGTGACTGTTGAATATCTTTCTTATTTCTTTCACCATTTCGCCATGGGTTTCGCGCCTGATAAAAACCGCCGGGGTTCCGACCGGAGCTTCCACCTGAACGGTTTTTCTGCCCGACACTCTTTCGCCGGTCAACAAATGCTCCCACTCACCTTCTGGCAGAGAGATTTCCACCGACACCGCCCCTTTGTCCACAACAGGCGCGAATGCAATGTCATTTCCTATCATCCATTGCCCGTGCGCCTCATATGATCTGTCCCAATCAGGATCGACAATGACGGTGTGCCTGATGACAGGCAATCCTTTTTCGACCGCTTCCCCCGCAAGCTCTCTGAAATATGGAAGCAAGGCTTTATGTACGAATGCAAATTTAGAGAAATGCTTCAAAGTCTCTTCATCCGAATCGAACTTGTGGTTTTTCAGTTTCTGAAGACCATCATGAGTTCTCATTACTGGGGCAAACGCTCCAAGCTCCGTCCATCGCATGAACAACTCCCGGGTGCTCGGCCCGCCGGAAAACCCGGCAATATCAAATGTGAAAAACGGAATTCCCGCAAGCCCGATGGTAAGCCCGGCATTGACAACCGTGGGAAGCCCATCGCTTTCTTCCCAGTTGGCTTCCTGATCTCCAGGCCAATAAAACTGCACAACTTTATGTTCATTTGTGTATCCCGACCGGGTTAGCATTACATAATCCCCATCCGGGTACATTTCTTCAAGCACATCACGATTAACTTTATGCCATTCAGTTGCATATACATTATGAAGCGATTTTCCGCTTCCGGCGTAAGAAACGGAATCATAAGGCATCCACTCTCCGAAATCCGCCATCCAGCCTGAAAGCCCCAGTTCGATACCCTTCCTCGCATAACTTTTGAAATATTCAACAGCATCGGGATTAAATACATCAATAATCCCGCCCTTGAATGTTATTATCTGGAACACATACGGTTCCCCGGCTTCATTTTTAACAAGATAGCCATTCTCCGCGCAAGGCTGAAAATGAAGGTTTTCCGGGATGACAAAAGGATTAAAATACCCAAGAAAACGAACTCCGTTTTCATTCATCTTTTTAATTTTTAATTTTAAATCCTCATAAAATTCATCATCATGCACCCACCTGTAATTGACACCGTAATTTCCGGCCCCGAAATGCCTGTTGCCAACCCAGTCCTGTACCCACATCGCGCTTAAAGGGAATCCCGCCGCAACAGCTTTCTCATATCTGTCCCAAACTTTTTCCATGCCGCCCTGTGCAGCAAGCCACACACCTGACATGGACCAGTCAGGAGGAATTCTCGAAGGTCTTCCGACTTCAGCGGTCAGTTGTTCGACCACATCAGCGGGTTTTGGACCCGGTAATAAAAGGAAACTCAACTCATGCGTATCCCACACTTCAACCATCCAGAATTCCCTGCCCTTCGGCATAAGCGTAAAACTACTGTACTGGGTGTTTTCAAGAAGAAATCCTTTGCCCTGCCCTGGATCAATAAAGTAAGGCATCGGAAAATATGTATCAGTAAAAGTTCCATGATACGGCATTTTGGGTTTCTTCATCCTGCCCACTCCCTGCTCGGAAACCCACACAGGAACCTCCATCCCCCTGAAATCCACGTAATTATATTGTTCGCCGAACCCCCAGAACCTGTCCCCGGCCCCAGCACTAAAAATAAGTTTCAACGATCTTATGTCCAAATCATTGTCAATCCTGATAATCCCTCTCAGGTTCCCGTTTCCCGTCACTTCAAAATCGAGACTTCCAACACTAGTGTTACCATTGAATATCCCCATCGGGAACTCTCTTTTATCAAACGAAACATCAACTTTCTCGACATTTTTCTTTTTCAGTTTATGAAAACCAAATTTCATACTTGAGCCGACATCGAACTTCTCCGCTCCAATATCCAGTATCTCGAAAAGACTTCTGTCTTCATGTTTTATTGAAATGCTCTTCTCATTAGTTGAAACAGTGAATGAGCCAAAACTCTTTTCGCTCGAAAAAAGCGTTGAAGGGAAAAGAACTAAAACTGAACAGAAAACAAGTATTAATCTTTTCATATTCCGCCCCCGTCATTGCCAAATGATAATCATAATTTAATTCAGTGATTTTGTTTGAAATCTGATAGTGAATTCATAAATTCTTCCTGTACAGAAAACAACTCGATTGATTAACAATAAAAAAGGCCGCTTTACAGCGGCCTTTTAATTTCACTATTATCGGCTGACTTCAGAGTGTCCAGAAAAAACTCAGTCTCAGAATGTTGTCATCCGTAACTGCACCATGATACAAATTATTTAAGAACATGTATTCAAGACTAATTTTCTTTGTATTGCTTAATTTGTATGTCAAATTGGCAAGCCACTGATTTGCAAAATGGCTTTTGAAAATGCCTCTGTCGGGAGCATCCGTCAAACCCCATACAAACTGATAGGACAAATCATACTTCATCCTTTTGTTAATATCATTCGACATGGACACCTTCTCAGAGAGAGTTCTGCCGAAGCTGAAGTCTGTGCCTGTGCTGAAGGTTGTTCTGAGAGCATATTTCGGCCCTGTCTTCTCACCGGGATTCAATTTGAACCCGAGCGAGAAAGAAAACCTGTCAGTTCTGCTCTCAGGTGATGTCACCACATTCCTCTCAGGATTTGAATTGTGAGAATATGTGTATGACATTCTCCACTTGTTTGTCATATTGTGGGTTAAGCTTACACCACCGATATGTGAAGCGGTCTCACTGTCATCAAGATCAAATTTATTCAGGTAAAAAACATTTCCGAATATATTGTCGTCAAGTTTCCTGAAAGCAGAAACCATAGAATACAAGTAAGAGTTTTCTTCATAAAGTGAAGGGTTATCGATTGAACTTACATCCGAATGCCATTCATATCTTTCCATAAAAGTCAGAAACACCGGACCCGGAGCAGCAAATGTCGAAACCGATATCAATGTTAGAAACGCCACCCCTGAGAGCACCGTAAACATTTTTTTGATCATAATAATCCTCCGTCTGACATCATCAGAACCATCTATTATTACACGATAGAATATCATTAGCGTGTCATCATGTCAACGTCCTAAACATCAACATTTTGCAAATATTTTTATTATGTTTTCAGACATAATAAAATTAACCCTCCCAGAAGGGAGGGTTAATTACAGTCGTTCAATTAATATTGTATTGATTAGTCCGTTTTGAAGACTTTCTGTGATTTCATGACATCGGCCATGTTGCCCTGAATTCTGATCTTGCCTGTCATGAAAGCAGTTGTGGGCTCTACTGAACCGTCGGTCATTCCTACCCAGGTCTCAGCATCGGTCTCAAGAGTCGCTGATGCATCGTCGGCAGTTCCTTCCGCTACTTTGCATTCTCCGCCGGAGACTTCCACTACCCAGCTTCCGCCTCCATCGCCTTCAATGTTGTACTGAACTTTCGCTTCCCAATCGCCGGCAGCTTCGGCATCAAATCGATTGGGCATTTCATCGAAAATTTCTTTGCATGTAAGTGCCATTCAGAGCACCCCCTATGAAATTTAATTTGTCTTTTTTCGCATATTCCTTCTATTAAAACATGCTTCAAAAGTGACCGCATCATATCAAATGAAAAACTCTTTTGTCAAGCAAACTGATATGGGTGACTATTAATTTTCAGTATGTTACAACTCTTGTTAAATTAGGCGGATTATCTGGATCTATACCCATAGCAATAGCAGTCTTCGCAGCCATATATTGAATAAACGGGATATATAATATTCCTCTGTATTGTTCGGGCAACCCCCTGCCCGTAAGCATGAGATGATCTGCAAAACTATCGAATTCCGCTTCTTTTCTGTCGCTGAACACAACCGTTCTCGCTCCGAGACTTTTTGCTTCTCGGAGTATTCTGAGTTCCAATATCTTCGCTGAATCGGACATGAACATTATTATCAAATCTGATCCGTTAACACCCGCAATCGGCCCATGCCTCAATTCGTTCGGGCTCAAAACCTGCGACCTCAGAAAAGCCATTTCGTCGAGCTTCAACCCGCTTTCCTTCGCGAGTGCGTAAAACGGCCCCCCGCCAAGGATTGTAATCTTATTCAACGGTTCTTCTGCCACTACCCTGTCGATTATCCTTCTCTGCATTTCAAATGCAGCTTTGCCCTCTTCGGAAAGCTGTTCGAGATAATTCGCATAAGTGAATTTCTCTCCCAGCGCCATGGAAAACATATATGAAACCATCAACATAGAGGTAAATGATTTCGTCATGATAATACTCTGCTCGACACAATTCTTCACCGGAAAAGCTATATCGCAGTGCTTGCAGATCGGGCCGGTGGGATCACAACTAACAGCAACAGTTATACACCTGAAGTTCGCGCGCAATGTTTCCATCGCCTGAATCGTTTCCGGAGTCCGCCCCGATCGTGAAAAAAACACAGCAATATATTTTCTTTCCTTTTTGATCAGGTAATCACAGAAATATATTACTTCCGACGCCGGAAAAGAATAAGCCATTTCGCCGGTGGTTCGCCTGAACTCCGAGGCAGCCGCGGATGCGAGATGATACGATGAACCGGCTCCGACGAATATCACATCATCATATTCTTTCACGCCAAAGTTATGGTTGACATCGCTTTGAAGAAGTTCAATATCATCCAGCAAACCTTTCCAGACATCAAACTGTTCAGCTATTTCGCCGAGTGTAGCTTCTCCAGACATATAACGCTCCCGCTCAGATATTACAAAGTATTATAGAATCATACCTGCTTATTGAACAACACGGCAATCAACATTCACGAATATCATAAATTACTTCCATGCAATATTATGCATAAACCAATCACCGAGCATCAGAACTCCGGGCGATGTTTTATTGTCCACAATCGAAAGGTCATACGTGTTTCTCGACAACACCTTCTCATTTTTTAATATTTTGCATTCTATCCGCCATCCCTCTTCTCCCGTCAATTCAAGCTTCAGCGTTCCGAGCTCCAGCACGCTGTCCGCTTCCACATTATCAACGTGGATAGAATCGACCTGAACCTTCTCAAGGTTGCCGTCGATAACCGCTATCTCAAGACCGATGTCATGATACCCTGTGTGTTTATCATTTATTATGAATCCATTTGCCTCAAGAAGCTGTCCGGGCTTGTAAGGCCCGAGATCGTACTGGAGGGAAAAAAGCAATGGATTATAAATCTCTTTAAGCTTATGGTATGCAAGCTTGGGTTCGAGATAGTAGTCGATTATGCTCCAGCAGATCGAGGGCCACGGCTCATTGAACTGCCAGAACATAACTCCGCCTGCTTCATATTTCCTCCGTCTCATGTGCTCGACGGCAATCTGCAATGCCTGCGCCTGCATTCTTTGAGTGGCATCGATAAAAGACTCACAGTCCGTGAATCCGATTTCTTTTGCATACCTGAAAAGTTTCAACAACTGAGCATCGTGATACACCCACAATTCCGTGTTTCTTCTCTCAGGATTCGAAATTATTATACGGTTGATCGGGTCGAACTTCTCCGCTCTTGTGAAACTGAACTCACTCATCATGTAAGGGAACTGCGGCGATACCGGCCACTGGTGCTTTCTCGGGATAAACTTATCCAGCGATTCACGGTTGGGAACCGACTGCATTCCGAACTCGCTCAGGAAAGAGCCTTTTTCCTTTGTATACTCGTCAAGATTGCCGAGCGCGTGGAAAACCCTGTAGTTATGGCTTTCGCCGGCGGTCGGCGAAGCGGGCCTGAAAGGCCGTCCTCCGCTCAATCTTCTCGTCTGCCTTTCAAGAAGATTTATAAGTCTTCTGTTAAAAGTCTGATTGATCTCATTTCCGCCCGAATAATATACAATCGAAGGATGATTGAACAGCTTGCTTAAAATCCCATTCGTTTCTTTTTTGACCAGATCAAAAAAAGCTTTATCCCTTGGATATGGCTTCCGTCCGCAAGCCAGAGGAAATTCCTGCCACACCATTATCCCGAGCTCATCACAAATTTCGTAAAACTCTTCCTTTTCCCTTAAACCGCCACCCCAGACCCTCAACATATTAATGTTTGCCTGCTTTGCCATCTTGAGCAATTTAAGATACCTGTCTCTCCCTACCCTTCCGGGCAAAGAATCACATGGCACCCAGTTCGCTCCCCTGATGAACTTCTTTCTACCATTCACAACGAAAGTCCAGAAATCTTCAGGCCGTTTATCACTGGCTTGAAGCTCAATTCTTCTCAGACCGAATTTCGTTGACGTGTCATCCAGCTCTTTTTTTCCTTCCGTCAACTTAACCGTCATTCTGTAAATATTCTGCTTTCCATCCTCCCACGGGTTCCAGAGTTCCGGTTCCTTCATCGGGATTATGAACTTGTGCTCCGAGAAACCAAGCGGCACACGTAACTGTTTTTTGTAACTTATCTCGTTCGTATCGAAATTATCGCCATCGATAACGAAATCCGCCGAAGCAGCGATATCCTTTCTTGAATCAAGTCCGAGAGTAACCTCCGCTTCCCAGTAACCATCATCTACAAAAACAGGCTCCACGTGCATAAAACGCACGAACACATCACCGGTTCTTATCAAAGTCACTGAATCCCAGATACCCGATGTTCTAATCGCCGGGGCAAAATCCCACCCGAAACCCATCTGGCATTTCAATGTTTTTTCTCTGACTTCGAACTGCCCGGCATACTCGATGTTCACACTCAACATATTTTTTCTTGTTATCAAATCCGAAATTTCGATAGTGAGCGGCGCGAACATTCCTTCGTTGTCTGCTATTTTTCTTCCATTGAGAAAGATATGAGACTTGTAATCAATACCATCGAATCGCAGGAAAGTTCTTTTCGGGCCGGGAGGAGTATCTATTTCCTTATGATACCACCAGTTCCAGTCATCCACCCACTGAGCAAGTTCATTCTGCCTGGCAACATAGGGCTGCTCGATCATCCCGGCCCTCAGTAGATCATCTCTGACATTGCCGGGAACAACGGCGGGAATCCATCTCGTCACATCATCCATTCCCTGGCCCTGAAGACATTGTCCCAGCGCCCAATCTTCACTATTCAAAGATATTTCCTGTCTTGCCATTTCAATCCTCCCGGCCTTCGTTGCCACAAAACTCAAAGCAAAATTATTCTACCACACAACAATATTCAAGTTGGCGCCGAAATAATAATGTACAACCTTTACCGAAATAATTAATGTCTTATTTCATCGCGCGGATATTTTCCGCTCCTGACAAAAAACGCGCAAACAGCCATCCCGGCGAGCATAACCGCCACAAATAAAAGCCCGGCTCTTATGCTGTTCATCCTCTGCGCTATCTCTCCGATACTGTAATTGAGAAATACATTCCCAATGCCTGAAAAAGCGATTATCAATCCACTGATAATCCCTACCCTCTCCGGGAACCTGTTTCCGCCGATAGCAATCGATGTCGCAAATATTCCGGAAAAAAACAATCCTGTCAGACCAAGGAAAAATCCCGCAAGGAAAATATTGTCCACTGAAAATGCCGCAATAGCGCTGACAGCCGAAAATGTCGTAACAATCTTCAGCAATATATGATCCGCAACATACTTGCCTGCTATCGTTACGAAAAGCCGGCCCAGCGTCATTGTAAACCAGTACAAAGTCAGGAAAAATCCCGCATTCAATGTTACGCCTATCAGAGGCACATCCGCTTTTACAAAACCCAGTTCTTCCTGGAAATACCTGACCACCCACGCATTGATCCCCATCTCACCGCCGACGTACAGGGCGATAACCCCACCCAGCAAAACCACTGTCGGCCTTTTAGCTACGTCCACTATATCCGCAAGCCTGATCAAACCCTCCGAACTCATTACCGGAAACTTCTGAAGAGACATGACCAGCGCCATTAAAATCGAAAACAGGCCGATAAACAGATACAGAGTTCTCCATGAAACGCCGCGCATGAGCAGGCCGGTTGCAATTGTCGGCCACAAAAACGCACCGATACCGAAAAAAACATGCAGAAGATTCAGGTTATACACCCTTGTTTCGCTGTACATTCTTGAAATCAAAGCGTTGACCGCGGACTCGACGGCTCCGCCGCCGACACCGGTAAGAAACATCGCTGTAAACAGCATTATCAAACACTTCGATTGCCCGAACCCGATCAATGAAACACCAAGAACTATAATACTTCCGATCATGACAGGCTTTATTCCTGTCCTCTCGACGAGATAACCGGCATATATCGTTGTCAGAATAAATCCGGCAAAGTGAGTCGAGATCAGAATCCCCATCGTTCTTGCGCCGGCATTGAAAGCCGCATCGATATATCCATTGCACGGCCCGATTATCGTCACCGTAAACGCGTATGACATAAGATAAAAATAACTTGAATACGTGAGCAGTTTTTTATTCATAACAGTTTCACCAGACTATTATCCTACTGTGAAAGGCAAATAATCACCGGAATTATCTTCGCTATTCTCGCCACTCTGCGTAACGATTTCTTCTCAGGATGATAGTAACGGTAAAGATCTATCGCAGACGGCAAAATCACCATTGCATTAACCGCCCACCTGTCCCACTCAAGCGTCTTCTGTAACAACAGCAAATCACTGTTGGGATCGCTGTATCCCTGAAATGTATAAAACGCCGGAATAATTATGTTCGAAAAAAACATTCCTTTTTGAAACGGTCTGTCAATATCTATCAGGTCGGGATGTTCGGTTAAAAGAATCTCATTAGTCAGATTCTGGAACATGATTCCCGAATAAATTATAAAAGCGCGGTCTCTTTTCCCGTGTGATAAAGGCATTCCGTTTTCATCAAAATACTCCCTGCCATGAGACGTGTCGACGGGATAAAAATCATAAGTGACATCAGGCAACAACGGTAACAGTTGATCATCTCCTATATGATGAGTCCAGAGTGCCGATAAAAGAAACACGGATTCAAGCCCGATGTTGAAAACCCTCGAATCATTGCCTTCGAACTCTGCATCATGACCCGCGAGCCGCGCGCTGATATGATGACCGACCTCATGAATCCCAAGAGCCGTGAACCCGCCTCCGAGAAATGGCCACAAATCGCTGTCTTCCGT
This sequence comes from bacterium, assembly GCA_035380865.1. GTDB lineage: Bacteria > UBP15 > UBA6099 > UBA6099 > UBA6099 > DAOSYA01. The sequence continues at coordinate 18,692 of DAOSYA010000008.1, read as the reverse complement.
TAAAAAATCTCCATTCCCCCTGACCGGAACTTTCACTTTCTCGATATCGAATCTGCACTTCAGGTATTCCGCAATCAGATCCGAAGTCACTTTTTCGACAAGCCTTTTTTTAATGCCCTCTGTTTTTCTCCATGCGGAATAATAGTTGTGGGGCGAACTGTATTCTCTAACGTCTTTTTCGAATATGGTTACGTCTTTGCTTCTCGCATCTGCATGAGCCCCTACCCACACCTTTTTTGTCATCGCGGACGAAACTCCACCCGCGAGAAGCAACCCCTGATAATTGAATTCTTTTTTCGTAAAGAATTCCCCGAATACTATTTCAACAACTTCATCGGACACGTTACTGCATGCAGTCGCGCTAAAACCGTTTATTTTCAGCACTTCACTCGCAACAGCAATCGATGCACCGTGCAGAGACTTCGAGATATCACCCTCTACACAAATGCTCACCTGAACTTGATCGGATTTTGAAGCTGGACAAAATATTAATACGAATAATGCCGCGTATATAAAAAATACTATCTTTGGACGACCGGTGTAATAGAACCCTGCTGAATAGATATGCTTGCTCAAATCGATAGTTCTATCTTTTCTCTGATTATCTGAACAATTTTCTCGACGACTTTTATCTCATTCAGAAGCTTTGTTTTTGACATGTCGGGATCTTTCATATCCCTCTCGAACCTTTCGAGCGAGGAATGAAGCCTTTCCAGCGTATCCACCCCGATTTCCACTTCGAAAGCGAGTGCTTTTTTCAGTTTCTCGATCTCCCGTTCATCCACCCTCTTCTCGCGCGCGAAAAGTATAAAATCATCAGATTCTCTTGCGGGAATAGTCCTGAACTCGCACTTTTCATCAAGCTGATCCGGTGTTATCCGGCAGTTGTATTGATCATCCAGGAAAAAAACTTCCACCGTCTTCATCTTCGTTCTAACCTGGTCCTCGTCGATATTATAGAGAGTATAGTTTGAATAACACTCTCCGATACATTCGTGGACTTTCCCCTCTTTGGGATAAGGAGTTTCAAAATTGCAGAAAGGGCATCTGATTTTATCTTCCATAAAATCCCCGTTTATAACTATTGTTTGAAACCAATTATAATCTACTTGGTTTGTTTTGACAAAAAATGAAGCCGGGTAATATAATCCATAATTATTTAATTATGCATTGCAGGATCATCATATTTTTAATGGTAAATAAATGATTCAGGAATTTATCGCCCGGTCTTTAGACGAAATATCATATTTTTACATGGGTAGTCAGAAAGATGCGCCCGAATATGGCGCTGCTTTTGGAAGCGTTGAAGAATATATCAAGAGAGAAAACGCGAATGACACCCGTAAATTCTTCAGCAATCCCGGATTTATCCCGGAGATTGAATTTTTCGATCCAGTAAAAAGAAGCACCTACAATATTTCGAAATTCAGGTTCGACAGCACGGTCTACACCAGGTACAAAAAGAATAATATCGTCAGCGGAAGATACTATGAACGACATGGGAGGCCGGACCTGCCCCTGGTGATTCTGCTGCATGGGTGGCGAATGGATTCATACATGCTGTTCGACAGATATTGCAGGTTGCTTGTGAAGAACGGGTTCAACTGCTTTATGCCGGACCTGCCATATCACATGAACAGAACTCCCAAACAATCGTTCGCCGGAGAGTACACTTTCCGAGATGACGCAATCCATACCATGGAGACTATGCGGCAGGCTGTATTCGACATAATGAGCATTATCAACTGGGCAAACAAATATAAAAATCCCAGGTTGATCGGATGCATGGGAGTTTCCTTCGGAGGTATGATTTCCGGCCTGATGGCATGCGTGGAACCTCAACTTAATTTTTCCGTAATGATAGTTCCTCCTTCCGATCTCGGTAGAGTTTTCACCGAAAGCAGACTCGGACATCTTTTTGAAAGAGAGAACCCAAAAGCAGGAAGACTGGTGAAAAAATACGCTGAAACAATGTCCATCATGGCCCTTACCAATCAAAAACCTATTGTTCCGAAAGAGAATATTTTTATTGCCGAGGGACTTTACGACACTTTTGTTCCACCGGTTTTGATCGAAGAACTGTGGCGCGCATGGGACAGGCCGAAAATCAAGAGATATCCTCACGGGCACCTGAGTGTTATTCTTTTCAACCCTAAACTGGAATCAGATCTTCGAAAATGGCTGAAAAAAATATACTATCAAGATGTTAACGGCAATAATAACGCTTGATTACATCAGTATAGTATTGATATGATTCAATAAATGGTTAAGATTTAATCTATGATGTCTGCTGAATCAGAAAACAACGGCGATTTTGATCTCTCGATAATCATCCCTGTTTATAACGAAGAGGATAATCTTTGCAATCTCAACAATGAGATTATAAATGTGCTTGAATCCTGCGGCAAAAAATATGAGATAATCTATATTGATGACGGAAGCTCGGATGGCAGCATAGATATTTTAGAAAAGCTCTGCAATTCCAATGAGTGTATAAGATCAATATTTTTTACCAGGAATTTCGGTCAGACCGCCGCCATATCCGCGGGTATTTCGGAAGCCCGGGGCAAGATAATAATACCTATGGATGCGGATCTGCAGAACGATCCCAACGATATACCCCTGTTCCTGCAAAAAATCGACGAAGGCTATGATGTTGTGAGTGGGTGGAGAAAATACAGGAAAGATCCTTTCTTTTCAAAAAAACTGCCTTCGAGAATTGCGAACTGGATTATTTCTGTTGTTGGCGGCGTCAGACTGCACGATTACGGCTGCTCGATGAAAGCGTATAAAAAAGATGTAATAAAAAATGTCCAGCTTTATGGTGAAATGCACAGGTTCATACCGCTGTATGCTCATCACGTCGGCGCGAAAATAACTGAAGTCGCTGTTCATCACAGGCCACGAGTTGCCGGCAAATCGAAATATGGATTATCCAGAACATCAAAAGTCGTACTGGACCTTTTTACCACAAAATTCCTGGGAACTTATGCGGCAAAACCAATTTATTTTTTTGGCAAAATAGGAATATATCTCGATCTTACAGGAATATTTTTTGGGGCCTATTCTCTGTATGACAGGTACTTCCACGGATATTACGTCCACAAAAATCCCAAAATCCTGCTTGCCATTTTCTTATTCATATTGGGATTTCAGTTCATCATGCTTGGAATCCTCGCGGAAATGATTACAAGAACGTACTATGAATCTCAAACTAAAAAACCTTACTTCGTTAAGAAAAGATTGAATTTTGAGTAATAATCATTTTGTTAAAATTTTTGTAATACTCTGGAATAATTAAAAACATGATTATAAAATTCTGCGTGGCCCTTTCTGAGGGTTCTCCTATTTTTAAATCGAACAATCAATTGAATAAAGGAGCTTGTCGATGGATCGTCTGAAACCCGAGGTATACGACAATATAGAGAAATGCGTTGACGATACTATTAAAGATATCGGTAACGAAATCAGACTGGGGATGCCTATTGCCGTAGGCAAACCGACACTTATCGCAAACGAGTTTTATAAGCGCGCGAAGAAAAATCCTAAAATGTCTCTATGTTTCATGAGCGGCTTGAATCTCCAGACACCCAAGTGGAAAAGCGATCTTGAAAGAAGATTTATTGAGCCATTATGCAGTCGTGTTTTCCCCGGATATCCTGATCCCGTTTACATTCAGGACGCATTGAACAATAAATTACCCGATAATGTGGAACTGAGGGATTTTTATATTACGCCCGGAGCTTTTATTAATAATCAGTATGTTCAACAGGGTCACATTTCCTCCAACTACACACATGTTCCGAGAGATGTCAGAAACACCGGTCTTAACGTTGCTGCAGTAATGACACGCAAAAAGGAAATTGACGGCAAGCAGATGATCAGCCTGAGCAGCAATGCAGATGCGCCTGTCGACATGATCATGTTGCTTCAGCAGATGAGAAGAGAGGGAACCGATAACGGAAATACCGCTATTATCGGACAGGTTAATCAGAACCTTCCATTCATGTATGGTTCAGCAGCAATGGGAATGGATATTTTCGACAGGCTGGTCGATAATTCCGATTATTATCATACTCTTTTCGGCCCGCCCAGGGAGCCTGTCGGACCCATCGAGCATTTTGTAGGGCTCAACACCAGTCCGCTGATAAAAGATAACGGCACTATCCAGATCGGCATAGGATCACTTGGCGATGCACTGACCTATGGCCTTCAAATGAGACACAACAATAATAATGAGTACAAACAGATTCTTAAAGACACGGGAATTACAGATAATTTCGGACAGGAAATTGAAAACATCGGTGGGCTCGAAGTGTTCAATGAAGGTGTTTACGGTTGTTCCGAATTGATAATTGACGGCTTCGTAAGACTGATCAACAGCGGTATTATCAAAAGAAGAGTATATGATAACTACGAACTTCAGAAACTTGTTTATGACGGCAAAATTTCCAGTACTAAAGTTGAAAGAAATACTCTTGATAAACTCATTGAAGAAGGTGCTATAAGCGAGGTTCTAACAGACGATAATTTCAGCATGCTCCAGAAATTCGGCATTATCAAAAAGGATGTCAAATTTGCCGACGGAACTCTTTATTTCAGCGATAACACCGAAATAAAAGCCGATTTATCTTCCGGCGAAGTTTTTGATACACTAGTTCAAAAAGGTCTCGGTGAACAACTTGACAACGGCATTCTCGTTCATGGCAGTTTCTTCCTCGGCCCGCAGGGTTTTTACGATTCATTGAACAACATGACCGAAGAAGAGCGCTGGAGAATACAGATGCGGGAAGTGAGTTACGTCAACCAGCTATACGGCGGCGAGAACCTAAAATCCGTCCAGAGAAAAAATGCAAGATTCGTCAACGTAACTCTCATGGTGACGCTACTGGGCGGCGCGGCATCCGACACTCTTGAATCAGGCCAGGTCGTGAGCGGCGTTGGAGGACAGTACAACTTCGTGTCCATGGCACATGCCCTTCCGGACGGAAGATCGATAATAATTCTCACGAGCACCCGAACCAAAGACAATAATCTTTTATCAAAAATCGTATGGTCTTACGGAAACATAACTATTCCCAGGCATCTCAGAGATATCGTTGTAACCGAATACGGGATAGCCGATATCAGGGGTAAATCAGATAAGGAAGTAATCTGTTCTCTCCTTAATATCGCAGATTCAAATTTCCAGAATGAGCTTCTCGAAACGGCCAAGAAACATGGAAAGGTGCCCAAAAACTACAGAATCCCGGACAGGTTCAGAAATAATTACAAGGAAAGACTCATTTCCGCATTAAAACCGTTCCAGAAGGAAGGTCTTTTCCCGAGTTTCCCATTCGGAACGGATTTCACAGACGAGGAACTGGTCCTTGGCAAGGCATTGAGAGGTCTTAAAAGCAAAATGAGCATCAAGGGATTCAAACTTCCAAAGATTCCGGAAGCTCAAAAGATTATCACGCCGCCATCTTCAGCAAGGCCATATCTTGAGAGAATGAAACTTGATAAGCCATCGAACGCCAGGGAAAAAGTAATGCAGAAACTGGTTCTTTATGCACTGGCTTCAGATCGATCGATTTGATACAATATAAATACTGTTAAATATCAGTTTTCATTCCTGTTTGAAAGGAGTTTTCTGATGTTTGCGAAAAAGATCATTTTACTTTCTTTCATCACAGTGTTTCTATTGCTCAACGGATGCTCCGGAAACCTCTCTAATTCCGAAGTGATTAAGTCGATCGATATTGACGGCTCAACCGAGTTTATTTCACAGGACCTGATTGAATTCGACAATGATATATCAAATGATGGAAACGGTTCTATTAAAATTTCCGCACTCGAACCGACTGTTATAAATCTTCTCGAATTCGACGATATCGACATAGAAAATGCTATTCTCGTTTACAGGGCAAAATTAAAAACAGAAAATCTATTGGGGAAAGCATATCTTGAAATGTATTGCGTGTTTGAAGGAACAGGAGAATTTTTTTCAAGAGGCCTGGACCAGACTGTTTCAGGAACAAGCGAATGGACAACAAAACAAACACCTTTCATATTAAAAACCGGTCAAAACCCGGACTCTGTTAAACTAAATCTCGTTATTGACGGCTCAGGGACAGTATGGATAGACGAAATAGCATTGTTGAAAAAACCTCTTTGAACAGTTCTCAAAGCTCATGTTTTTATAAATTGATGTTACTAATCATTGTGATGTCATTTTGTTGTTTTTCGGGATGCTCGCAAAAACATCTCGAACTTGTTGAAATAGATAGAAACACAATTGAAAATGAGGACGATATTAAAAATATCGATAATGCTGTTTTCGATGATAAGAATTCAAGTGACGGAAACGGCTCTTTGATGTTAAAAGTTGAAAACTCTACAAAAATAACGCTTCTTCATAAAAATGATATAGACACTAAAGAATGCTCTCTCGTAATCCTGATGATGTTCAGAACAAGTGATATCGACGCAAAAGATAATTTGTTCCTGGAGCTTTCCACAGTCCAACTTTCCGGCCTTAATACCACAACAAGAAGCGTAAGGAAATTAATTGAATTTTCCCCGGAATGGGCCGAAACAAGCATTACGCTTGTTCCCGAGCCGGAATACTACCCCGACAATTTCACACTTCAGCTCATTTCCAACGGGACTGGAACAATCTGGATAGACGATATTGTTGTAACCAAATCACCTTTAAGAAAATAAACGTATCGCCCACAACCCATTCAGGCAGTTTCGCCGGTTTTCGGTGTGCGTTTTCTGTAATAACTATCCCGCCATCCCTCAACTATATAATAGGCAACAGGAATGATGACAAGCGTCAATGTCGTTGCGATTACAAGCCCCCATATTATTGCCCAGCATAGAGGTTTCCAGAACTGCGTCTTTGATGCCGCTGCAGTGGCAAGAGGTGCAATGCCAAGAATAACAGTCAATTTTGTTAAAACGATAGGTCTTACCCTCGTCATACAGGCTTCAATGCATGCATCTCTCCTCTTCAAGCCACGTTCCTGTAACAAATTGGCATAATCGATATAAATTATTCCGTTGTTTACAACGATACCGATAAGACACAACAAGCCTATCCCGGCGAGTATACTGAATGAATAACCCATGATCAGCAATCCAATTATTACCCCTACAAGCGCGTAAGGTACGCAAACCATTATTATCAGAGGCTGAGTTGTAGATTTGAATTCTACAAGCAGTATCAGGTATATCAATATCAGTGAAACAAATACAGCCGTAGTCAAATCTGACATCGCCTTTGACAGCAACATCGTCTCTCCAGCAAAACTTACTGATACCGATTTCATTTCCGGGTCTCTGGCTTCCATCTGTTTTTTCAGTTCAGGAAGCTTCTTTTTCAGATTATCCACAATTCGCTGAGCTTCGAACCCGGCAGCAACATTAGCTTCTATTGTAATTGTTCTCTTCCCGTTCTCATGATCTATCGCTGAGACGCCATCGGTAAATTTAAACGATATCAAATCGCTTAACTTAACTTTTTCACCTCCAGGAAGCGTAAAAGAAGCGCTTTGCATCGCCGTAATGTCTTCCTGCTTCCCTCTCTTTATCCTGAGAAATATATCCTTCTTTTCATTATCAATTACGATATCGCCTATCTTGTAACCGGTCAGGGAAAGAAATATATATCCACCCAGATCCCTTGTCGTCAAGCCGTATCGCCCAAGCGCATCCTGTTTGATCTCCAGTATTATCTGCGGGATATTCGCAGGAGCATTATCCATAAGATCCACTACTCCCGCCTCTTTGCCTATCATTTCTCTTATGCCGTTTGTCATTCTTTTCATCTGCGTGTAATCGTTGCCGGAAACCTGTATGGATATCGGCGAGCCGACAGGCGGGCCGAGCACCTTCTCTATGAACACCACCCTGGTTCCATCTTCAAAAAGATTTTCCACTCTGGTACGGAAATCTTGAATAATACTTTTATGTCGTTTATGCGTTTCCGACATCGGCTTAAGATCGACAATAAACCTTGCAATGTTCGACCCGAAATATATACTGTCGTCAATTTCTATCCTTGTTCCGGACGAACCGATATTCGTAATGTAATTATTGACATAAGGCGACTCCTGAAAAAGCGCCTCTATCTTTTTAACCGAAGACGTAGTTTCATCAAGGGTGCTTCCAGCCGGCGTCTTGATATCTATATAGAATTTGGAGGTGTCCAACTGCGGAAACAGTTGCAGCCCTATCACCCTGAACGCGACAAGCATCACGCAAACCACAAGCAACGCCAGTGCTGAAGCCATTACGACAGAACCGTGATCGAGACACCATGAAATCACCCTGCCGTAAAATCTTTTCGCCCTTTCCAGCTTACTCTTATCGTGGCTCTCTTTATTAGTCCTGACATGTTTTATAAAAGTATTAAACAACACGGGATTAAAAAAGTTTGCGACTATCAACGAAGACAATAAAGCGAAAGTAACAACAATTGGGATCGGTCTTGTGAATTCACCTATGGGCCCTGTAAGAAAGTATCCCATAGGAAGAAAAGCAGCAATAACCGCTCCGGTTGATGAAAGGATCGGCATGCTCACTTCATTCGTCGCGTCAATCGCCGCGCTGTCAGAATCCTTGCCCAGCGTCATGTGTCTGAATATGTTCTCACACACAACAATCGAATTATCGACCATCATTCCGAGCGCCAGTAACAATGAGAAAAGCGAAACTATATCAAGTGTCATTCCCCTGAGATACATCGCGGTAAAAGTCATTAACACCGAAATCGGAATAGCAAAACTGACAATAGCAGCAACCCTGAATCCGAGCGTGATAAAAAGAATCAGGAGGACCAGGACTATGCCCCATACAGAGTGATTTCTGAGATCACCCATCTGGCTCTTCACTGTCTCTGAATTGTCCGACATGATTACGACATCCTGGTATTTATCAAGAACTTCCTTGACCCTGTCGGCAACCTTGATTGTTCCATATCCGTTCTTTTTCATTATCGAAAGCGTAACGCCTTCTATTCCATCGACATGAACGATTGTCTCAGGATCAGGATACATTTCTTCAACATCGGCTACATTCCTGAGCCTCACAGGTTTGTCTTCATACGTACCAACTACCATTCTTTTCAGGTCGTCAATATCATAGAATTTCCCGACAGTCCGAACATTGTATTCCTTGTTCATCAGGGAAAGCTTGCCGCCCGGAAAATTAGTATTTATTTCATTAAGCTTTGATGTTAATATTCTTAACGCATCGGCCCCGAATTTTTGAATAGCTTTCGGTTCGAGAGCAATTTCAACGCGCTTATCCGTTGCGCCTGTCATGACTACTTTTTTAACACCCTGAACCGCCTCTATCTCATTCTTAATCTTCGCCGCATACTTGCTGAGTTCATACCTTGACTTTCCCCCCCCTGAAAAACCCAGAAACATCATTGGGAGATTTTCAAAGCTTATTTCCTCGATGATCGGATCCATCATCTCCGCAGGCAGTAATGGCTTAACTTCATCAATTTTATTTCTGAACTCATCGAACTTTTCTTCAGGCTCAACTGAATCCTTGAAAAAAGCCACCACAAGTGAAACATTTTGCCAGGAATGCGAGAATATCCTGTCAATGTCCTCTATTTCATTTATTTTTTCTTCTACCGGGATCGTTATCTGTGACTCTACCTCCTCCGGGGCTGCTCCCGGCAACGGCACAGCAACATAGATTACAGGCGCATTAACTTCAGGCGTTGTTTCTACCCTGAGATTAAGATACGAGTTTACACCGAGACAAATCAGGATGATCATCAACACAAATGAAAATATTCTTTTCCCGAGGAAAAAATCGGTAAGACGCATGTTTCAGCACCTCTAGTCCTGTCTGAAATTATTTTGAGTGTAAATTCAAATTAAAAGCATCTGAGTAAATAACGCTGTCCGGTATAAATTTCAGTTTACGTAAACAACCCTCATCGCTTCTTCCAAAGAGGTTATTCCCTGAATGATCTTTTTGACGGCATCCTGCTGGAGAGTCTGCATACCTGTCTGCAGCGCCAGTTCTCTCAATTTCACCGCGCTGACCTTCTTGACTATCAAATCCTTGAACTGATCATCAATCTGCATCAATTCATAAATCCCGATCCTGCCTCTATAACCGACACCCGCACAGTAATCACATCCGCCCGGTTTATAAAAAGTAAGGTTTTTACCCTCTTCGGGAGCAATGTTCAGCGTTCTCAACTCTGCTTCAGACGGCTTGTAAGGAATCTTGCATTCCGGGCACAGAACTCTTGTCAAACGCTGGGCAAGACAACCAATCAGCGCGGAAGCCACCAGGAACGGTTCGATCCCCATATCAATAAGCCTTGTAGTAGCGCTGGGAGCATCGTTGGTATGCAAAGTACTCAAGACAAGATGCCCTGTCAAAGCAGCCTGAATAGCAGTTTCCGCCGTTTCCTTATCTCTTATCTCTCCAACCATTATCATGTCCGGGTCATTACGGAGAAACGAGCGCAAAGTATTTGCAAATAAAACATTAGCCTTGGGATTGACCTGGACCTGATTGATTCCCTCCAATTGATATTCAACCGGGTCTTCGACGGTCAGGATATGAACACCAACAGTATTTAACTGGTTCAAAACCGAGTACAGAGTCGTGCTTTTACCGCTTCCGGTGGGTCCCGTGACCAGGATCATCCCGACCGGGCTGTGAATCATATCTTCAAAATTCTTCTGAACCTCAGTACTGAACCCCAGCCTGTTAAGTCCAATTAAAACACTGCTTTTATCAAGTATTCTCAAAACAATTTTTTCGCCGTTCTGAGTTGGATAAGTCGATACACGAAAATCGAATTCTTTTCCCCCTACGAGCAGATTTATTCGTCCGTCCTGAGGCACCCTTTTCTCCGCAATATTCAGATCCGATAGAACCTTGAATCTCGCTATTAATTCAGATTGAATTTTCTTCGGGGGTCTCATAGCCTCATGCAGAACGCCGTCAACCCTGTACCTTACCCTTAATTCATCCCTAAGAGGTTCAACATGGATATCACTTGCGCGTTCTTCGATCGCTTTCACGATTATTGCATTTACAAGCTTAACAACAGGATGGTCCTCATCCAGTTGTTTAACCGTTGCCATTGTTATGTCTTCTTCGTCGTCATCAGCCAGTGTTTCAATATTGCCTGAATCGATGCCGATTTTGTGAAGACTTTCGAGTGCTCTTGCCGTGCTTTCATCGACACCGTAATTCGCATGAACCGCCAGCAGAAGACTTTCCTCGTCTGCAAGAACCGGTACTACTTCCAGTCCCGTGCTAAGTTTAACTTCATCAATTGCGAAAACATTGAGAGGATTTGCCATTGCAAGAACGATTTTTCTTTTATCCTTGCTTATAGGAATTACCTTATGTCTTTGTGCAACATGGGGCGGAAGAGATTTTGCTATTGCCGGAACTATTTTAATCCTGGCAAGATCGACAAACGGCACTCCAAGCTGAACCGCGAGCATTTTCAGAATATCGGTTTCGGTAACAAACCCGAGATTATTCATTATTTTACCGATGAGCTCGCTTGAGTTGCGCTGTATTTCAAGCGCTTCACGCAACTGGTCCTCGGTTATCAAACCGTTCTCTATTAAAAGCTCTCCAATTTTCTTTCTTGCAGCCATATTTAACCCGCATCCGTTCCGGTATCAAAAAGTACCCTCATTGCTTCTTCTATACTTGTTAAACCACTGATAACTTTCCTGATTCCATCCTGTTGAAGAGTATACATCCCGAGATCCAGCGCTTTCCTTCTGATCTCAGGTGCCGACGCTTCTTCTGTTATCAAAGACCTCAGTTCTTCATCGACACTCATGAGCTCATAAACACCAAGCCGGCCCTGATATCCTGTCTCACGGCAGAATTCACATCCGGCGCCTCTGTAAAGCTTTGTGCCGGGAGGTATCCCGAGCCTTTGAAGAGAATCAGGCGGCGGTGTATATTCAGTCTTGCATTCGGGACATATTCTTCTGACAAGTCTTTGAGCGAGCACGCATATAACGGACGAAGACACCAGGAATGGCTCGACTCCCATATGAAACAGCCTTGTTACCGTACTGGAAGTGTCATTGGCATGTATTGTAGCTAGAACGAGATGTCCCGTGAGAGAAGCGTGTATCGCTACTTCAGCCGTTTCCTTGTCTCGAAGCTCTCCAACCATTACGATGTCCGGATCCTGCCTCAGCATCGACCTCAAACCGGCTGCAAATGTAAGACCCGCTTTATTATTCACCTGCGCCTGCGCAACACCGGGAAGCTGGTATTCTATCGGGTCTTCGATTGATATTATGTTTTTTTCTATTGAATTAAGTTCGTTGAGTACCGCATATAGCGTAGTCGTTTTACCTGATCCGGTTGGTCCTGTAACAAATATTATTCCATAAGGCTTATTGATTAATCTCCTGAACTCGGCAAGATCCTGTGATTCGAATCCCAACCTTTCGAGTCCAATAAGAATACTTGATTTATCGAGAATACGCATTGTCACTTTTTCGCCCCATACCGTAGGCACAGTAGCAACACGAAGGTCTATCTCTCTGCCTTCAACCCTCAACGGGATTCTACCGTCCTGTGGAATCCTCTTTTCTCCTATATCAAGTTTTGCAAGTATTTTGTATCTCGACACAAGTGCCGCATGGAGTTTCCTTGGAAATTTCATTTCCTCATGCAGCACACCATCTATCCTGAACCTTATCCTTACTGACGTTTTGCCCGGCTCGACATGAATATCACTTGCGCCGTCCTTTACTGCCTGCATGATAACCGAGTTACTGAGCTTTATAACAGGTGCCTCTTCAGCCTGTGCCTGAAGCTTCGTGGTGCTGAGTGATTCCTCTTCCTCGATAGCCTTCATTTGCTGATCTTCTTGAACATCCATATTCCCGATTATTTCATCGGCGCTTTCAAGTTGAGAATATACTTCCTCGATCTTTTCAACTATCTGGTTCTCAGACCCAAGCATTGGAACAACTTCATTGCCTGTCAGGGTTTTAATATCATCTATAGCAAAAATATTAAGCGGATTTGCCATAGCAAGATTAAGATTCCCCTCTTCCTTGCTCACAACAATAACTTTATATTTTTCCGCTATATGTTTAGGAATTATCTTCGCGAGCTTTGGATCTATCTCTACTTCTTCCAGGTCTATATAAGTATGCCCCAGCTCTCTGGCATCTATTTTCAATATTTCCTTTTCTTCAACATATCCTTTGCTGATAAGATATTGATCAAGGCCTTCTTCATTGTTCTGTCCAAGTTCTTTGAGAGCCTCCTGCAACTGCACCTTTGTTATAAGCTGGCTCTTAACAAGCTTGGCTCCCAGTTTCTTTGCCGGAGTAAACATTTATACCCTTCCTTCCAGACCGGCGTCCCAAATTACCTCAAGAGGAGGAACCTGCCCTGTCCATATCCTGAACGATTCGATAGCCTGATATACCAGCATTCCGTATCCGTTCAATACTTTTGCGCCTTTTGATTCCGCAATTTCTAGAAGTTTTGTTTTCCACGGTTTATATATTATGTCTATCACAGTATGCCCTGTTGATATTAATTCTGCTCTTACAGGCAATTCATCATTCTCCTTCAAACCGAGTGATGTTGTATTTACTATAATAGTACATATATTGAATATATCATATATTTTTCCATCTGATTTGCTTACGGGCCTGACTACTGTTTCATTATTGCTCATTTCCCCGGATATTTGCAGCGCTTTCTCATAGGTTCTGTTAACAATATAAATTTCTGATGCACCCATCATCGACAACGCTTTTACGACAGACTTCGATGCGCCTCCGGCTCCAATAACCGCTATTTTTTCTCCTTTTATATCTATTCCTTCCTTCTCAAGCATAATCTTAAATCCCGATACGTCCGTATTGCAACCCAGAAGCCTCCCGTTTTCGTTGACTATCACATTCACAGCCCCGAGCTCTTTTGCTATTCCCTCGACCTCATCAAGGTATTTAATCACTTCAATTTTGTGCGGTACCGTTATATTGACACCGGAGATACCCAGCGCTCTTACTCCTCTTACAGCGTCTCCTAGCGATTCTGAAGCGACCTCGAAGGGCGCATATACCGCATTCATTCCCATGTGAGAAAAGGAAGCATTATGTAATGCAGGAGATAACGTATGCCCTAGCGGGCTGCCTAATATTCCGTATATTTTTGTATGCCCATTACATTCCATTTTTAATCAGCCTCTATGAATTATACACTCTTGATTCTATTCAAGCATATTCCATGGCAATTTTATAATTCATAAAACTTGAAAAGGAATTTGATTCTGTTAGACTAAAAACTCGAACATCAGAAATGGAGCGCCATAATGGAATACGATATGCCGTTATTCAGGCCGCCAAGCGAAGCCTATTCACTGATTCTTCAGATCACACACGGTTGTTCACATAACAAATGCGAATTCTGCGGTATGTATAAAATGAAAAAATTCCGTATTCGCAAATTCGATGATATAAAAAGAGACGTCCTCGAATGTGCGAGAATTGAACCGTATACAAGAAGAATTTTTCTCGCCGACGGTGACGCGCTTGTAATTAAAACAGACCAGTTGAGTAAAATATTAAGACTACTCTATTCCAAATTCCAGAATCTCGAAAGAGTCACCATTTATGCCAATCCATCGAATATTCTCAGGAAAAGTTCCGCTGAACTCAAACAACTGAGAGAAGACGGTCTGGACATCCTCTATCTTGGTGTTGAATCCGGTAATGACGATATCCTTAAAAAGATCAATAAAGGCGCTACAAGAGCGGAAATATTGGAAGCCGGGAAAAAAGCCCTCGATGCAGGTTTTCCCGTCTCGGTCACCGTTATACTCGGCCTCGGCGGAAAGCTTATGTCCGATGAGCATATTACCGATACGGCATCGCTTTGCTCCGAGATGAATCCGACTTACGTCAGCGCGCTTTCACTGATGCTTGGGCCTCTCGAACATTATTATCAACAATTAATGGGCCCGGATTTCGAGTTCATAGATAAAATCGGTATGCTCAAAGAAGTCAGACTGCTTGTAGATAAACTCCAAACCGATGGCTGCGTTTTTCGAACGAATCATGCATCAAACTATCTTCCGCTGAAGGGAATTCTTTCGCAGGACAGAGAGAAGCTTTTAAATATTATCGATGCGGCTCTCTCCGATCCGGATAAATATTTAAGACCGGAATTTCTCAGGGCTCTTTAACCCACAATCGACACGTATTTCAAACTGCAATTTAGTTTTGTAGAGAAAGCACTTCTTAATATATAATAGACTTCGCTAAAAGTTCAGATTGTCTTTTTGCTATTTTCGGGGAGGTTTTCAATGAACACTATTTCAAAACTGATAAGTATCACCGGGTTATTATGCCTGTCTCTCTTAGTCATTTTGTGCTCCGGCTCGATAGTTAAAGCGCAGGGCGATGGCGATGCGTACAAAGAAGTCCTGACAACGCTGAAAAACAGTGCAAAGGACCATAACGATCCCATATCCAGGTGGAGATACAGGAAATCATGTGACGACAGATGCCTCGATCCTGATTTAAAAGGGCCCAAGTGGAGTGGTGCCAATTGGGGAACGATATGGAACGACATGGCGGGCAAATGGGTTTATTTCAAAAAAGAGTATGAAGTGCCCGAAAAGGTCGCAGGTCGAGAGATCGCAGGATCGTATGCGTATCTTTTCATAGAATGCGAGGATGATGCATACGTTTATGTGAATGGAAAGGAAATTGGCACTATTCACAGAAACGGCGAGGTTCCCTTAACGAATAATGCCCAGCCCGGCGATATATTGAAAATCACTATGAAAATCAAATCCAAGTATGATCTCGGCCTGTTTCGCAAATCATACGTCAGATACTCAAAACTCGATGTTCTTCGTAATCGAACGAATGATTTTATCGCGCAGCTCGAATCGATCTCGTCTTTCATGGATTACATCAAGGACAGGGACAAAGCCCTTAAGCTTATCAATAAAGCCGCTTCATTGATCGACATCGATGCATATATGAACCAGCAGGATGATAAGTATTTTGCGTCACTCGATAAAACCAGGGATGTTCTCTCAGAGCTTGCTCCATATTTCAATGATTTTGACATATATCTGGTGGGATACTCTCATATCGACCTTGCATGGCTCTGGCCGTGGTCGGAGGGAGAGGAAGTCACCAAAAATACTTCAAACACCGTGATGCAGCTTATGGAGGAATACCCGAATTTCGTATATTGTCAGACCCAGGCTCACGGATACAAATGGATGGAAGATGATTACCCCGAAGTGTTCGAAAAAATAAAGGAATGGTACAAAACAGGCCGATGGGAAATTAACGGCGGCACATGGAGCGAGCACGACTCTAATATACCCGGCGGTGAAGGTTTCGCAAGACAGTTCCTTTACGGCAAAAGATACTTCAGAGACAAATTCGGCAAAGATGTCATTGTCGGATGGACACCGGACAGCTTCGGTTACAACTGGAACCTCCCGCAGTTTCTGAAAAAATCCGGTATGATCGGGTTCCTCACCCAGAAAATCGGATGGAACGACACCACAAGATTCCCATATAATCTTTTCTGGTGGGAAGGCCCGGACGGTTCACGAATCCTGACATACTTCCCTGTCGGCGGTTACGGCGAAAGTGTTGACGGCCCGACCATGCTCAACCAGCTTAAAACTGTCATGTCCCGACACAAAGTTAAAGAGCACCTGGTTATTTTCGGTATCGGCGACCACGGCGGCGGTGTTACAAGAGGCCATCTCGAGCGGGCAAAAGCTCTCGAAAGCAATCCGGCATACCCCGAAATCCACTACACGACTTCTGAAGATTATTTCAAACATCTTCACGAAATAGAACAAAAACCGGAGTATGAATTCCCGGTCTGGGACGACGAGTTGTATCTTGAATACCACAGAGGAACATACACCACTCAGTCGGATGCCAAGAAAAGCAACAGGCTCGGCGAAATACTCATGGAAAATGCGGAGAAGTTCGCTTCTGTCGCCCGAGACTACGGAATGGATTACCCGGCGGACACGATTTTCAATGGATGGTACTGGATTCTTCTCAACCACATGCACGACATTATTCCGGGTTCCGGCATAAGGCAGGTTTATGAAGATGCCGAAAGAGATTATGCCAAGTCTTTCCGCTACGGGCGTACTGTCCTAAACGAAGCTATGAATACCATATCCTCGGACATCGACACGAGCGGGCCCGGAGTGCCTCTGGTTATGTACAATCCACTGTCATGGAAGCGCGATGGGATTGTCGAGGCCCCGATCCCGGGCCTGACTTCATCGGCTGCTGTCATTGGGCCTGACGGGAAAAACATTCCGTGCCAGATCGTCGAAAATGGAAACGAGACAAATATATTATTTGTTGCACGCGATGTTCCGGCTGTTGGTTACGCTGTTTACCATATCATCCCCGCGTCTGAAAACAACGGTGCCCCGGATACAAAACTATCGATTAAATCCGGTGAAATTGAAAACGAATTCATCAAGGTCGTTTTTGATGTAAAATCGGGATTGCTCAAGAGTGTCCTTGATAAACGCTATAACAACAGGGAGATACTTGATCAGAATTTCCCGAGTAACCAGATTCAGGTTTTCGACGACACGCCCGTCTCCAATGACGCATGGAATATCAAGCTTGGCGAGGAAAAAAGGCTCGACAGGTACGGCGATGCTGAAATCGTTGAAAACGGGCCTGTAAGAGTTACCGCTAAAATAACTTACAGGGTCGGAATCTCGACTTTCCATCAGTATGTTTCTCTTGTTGAAGGAATGCCATTTGTCTACGGCAGAATCGTCGCCGACTGGCAGGAACGCCACAACATGGCGAAACTCAAGTTCGGATTCAATTTCAAAAATGACGAAGTATGGTACAACATCCCCTATGCCGCGATTTCGAGAAAATCTGTGCCTGTGACTCTGGCCGAAAAAGCAAAAACCGAGCACTGCGGTCAGAAATGGGTTGATTACAGTGAAAAAGACGGCAGTTTCGGTGTAACAATCGTCAATGAGGCCAAATACGGTTACGACGCCAAAGATAATGTTATCCGCATGTCGCTTCTCAGATCACCAACCAGCCCCGATCCGCTTGCGGACAGAGGCAGTCATGATATTAAATACGCGCTCGGACCACACAAGGGAGACTGGAGATCAGGCGATGCTCCGAAAAAAGGATACGAGTATAACTATCCTTTGATACCGCTCATCACTACCGCTCACAACGGACACCATCCTTCAAGCCTGAGTTTCTATTCCGCATCCCCGGAGAATGTGGCCCTGACTGTTGTTAAAAAATCGGAGGATGATGATAACGTGGTCATCCGGCTTGTCGAACTCGAGGGTCGCGATGGAATAACCGCAACTGTGAATCTTCCGTTTGCACCCGCATCGATCGAGGAAGTAAATCTGATCGAAGACAAAATGGACAACGGCAACCCCGGCTCGGTTTCAGGGAAAACGCTTACTGTTCCGCTTGGAAGACACGAGATAAAAACTATCAAATTGTTCAGGTGATATACAACGGTGACAAGTGAATAAAAGCGGGGTTGTTTGTCGGCCCCGCTTTTTTTAATCCTCGAACGGCATTAACCTGCATTTCTCACCAGCGCAGTTTAAATATTCGATATCTTTTGAAAACCACCCATCCCGGCAATCGACCGGGCTG
>DAOSYA010000007.1:0-76694 GCA_035380865.1 bacterium | reverse complement strand
GTATTACAGGCATTATCACGATTTTTAACCTGCACTGGTGAGAAATGCAGGTTAGCAAAAGAAGTGTTTAAAAAGTGTTACGGAATAGTGAGAGGAAAGTTAAAAAACAATGCAAAAACCGGTGAATCGTGTCGAAAAAATTGCATCTCCGGATTCGGAAAATAATCCTGTTTAAAGACTATTTGGGACATTCGTGTTTAATTGAAGGCAAAAATTCATTATGCTATAATCATGGGCGTCATGGATACGGAGGCTGTTGAAAAATGTTAACATAGATCGTTTGTCATCCTGAGCGTAGCGAAGGATCTCGCTTTTGGAGCTTATAATTGAGATTCTTCGGTTGCTACGCTTCCTCAGAATGACAGAGCGGGGATTTTTCAACAGCCTCATACGGCAGGAATATAAAAGCCGAGTAAGATGGATTGCCTGAAGGTCGAAAAAATAAATATTGAGAAAGAATACGATCGCCGGTTTCGGTAACTGGGGCCGACGCACATAAGAGGTGGAAAATGGCAGAAAAAGGAACACTGAGAGTTAAGACGGGTCTTGCGGAGATGCTGAAGGGTGGAGTGATAATGGATGTCACGACAGCGGAGCAGGCGGAGATAGCGCAGGAAGCGGGCGCGGTGGCGGTTATGGCGCTTGAGCGGGTGCCGGCGGATATCCGAAGGGATGGTGGAGTGGCAAGAATGGCCGATCCCGAAGTTATAATGGCGATAAAAGAGACCGTAAGTATCCCGGTGATGGCGAAAGCGAGAATTGGGCATTTTGCGGAAGCCCAGGTTCTCGAGGCGCTCGGGGTTGATTATATTGATGAGAGCGAGGTTCTTACCCCCGCTGATGAACAGAACCATATCGACAAGTTCAAGTTCACGGTGCCGTTCGTATGCGGAGCAAGGAATCTCGGCGAGGCGCTTCGCAGGATAGGAGAGGGCGCGGCTATGATCCGCACGAAGGGCGAAGCAGGATCGGGAAACATTGTTGAAGCGGTCCGGCACATGCGTTGCGTGATGGCCGACATGAGGCGTATCCACTCGATGCCCGAAGATGAATTGATGGCGGAAGCGAAGAACCTGGGTGCGCCGTATGAGCTGGTGAGATATGTGTGGGAAAACGGCAAGCTGCCGGTTCCTAACTTCGCTGCGGGCGGAATCGCGACCCCGGCGGATGCATCCCTGATGATGCAGCTTGGCGCCGAGGCGGTGTTTGTCGGATCGGGGATATTCAAGTCGAACGATCCTGCAGAAAGAGCGAAAGCTATTGTCGAGTCGACGACCCATTACAAAGATGCGAAAATTGTGGCCGATTGCTCACGCGGTTTGAAGGAAGCGATGAAAGGGCTGGACATCGCGACAATGGACGAAAAAGACAAGCTGCAGAATCGCGGTTGGTAAAGAAGGTGAACAATTGAGCAGGATTGGGGTACTTGCGCTTCAGGGAGATTTTGAGCTTCATCTGAAAATGCTTGATCGGATCGGGGCCGGCCCGACAGAGGTCAGGACGTCAAAACAGCTCGAAGAAGTGAACGGTCTCATTATTCCCGGCGGGGAGTCAACGACAGTCAGTAAGCTTCTTGTAAGATATGGGCTTGACAGGGAGATAACAAAACGGTTCAATGAGGGAACACTGGCGGTATACGGAACCTGCATGGGTTTGATACTGGTTTCAAAAGAGGTTGTGGATTATCCGGAACTCGTGCAGATGGGTTTCATAGATCTTAAAGTGATGAGGAATGCGTACGGCCCTCAGGTTGAAAGTTTTGAAGAAGAAGTAATGCTGGATTGCGGCAACGGCTCGGGGCCGTTTTCTTACAGGGCGGTATTCATAAGAGCTCCGCAGGTTTGTGAGACAGGGGAGAAAGTCAGGATACTTGCGCGTCACAACGGGATGCCGGTGTTGATGTCGCAGGGCAACTGTCTTGCCGGCAGTTTTCATCCCGAGCTTACGCAGGACGACAGGGTTCACAGGTATTTCAAGGAAAATTTCGTAGATTCGTTAAGTAAATAGAATTCGGAAAAGAATATGGATATCCAACTGGATAAACTCGGAAGAGACCGTGCCAAGCGCTCGGGAAAATCTTCACGGGCCGCATCGTCCCGTTCGGTTACTTCCGGTGGTCAGAAACCCGCTTTTGGAATCAGGCTGCTCGAAATACAAAGGGAAAGCCTGCGTGATGAACTTGACGGGCTTCTCGAACAGATAGATACACAGGCGCGAGAGATAGAAAAAAGCCTGACTTTTGAATCGCTGGCTTCTTATAAAGGAATGGTTCAGAGGTTTATAGGAATAGCAATAAATGAGCTTTATACGGTAGAGGAGAAATTAAGCGTGAGCCCGACCGGGAAAAAGAAGTCTCTTTTTCTCGTGAAGAAAATAGACGAAGAGCTTGAAAAGCTGACTGAGGAGTTCATGGGACGGCAGCGCAATCTGGTGGCTTTTCTATCAAGGCTTGACCAGATAAGAGGGCTGCTGCTCGATTTATACACATAAAATGCCTCTAAGAGACATAATAGGACAGGATGTCGCGGTACGTTCGATCATGGGCGCTTTGAAAACCCGGAGAGTTAACCATGCATTGATGTTTGTGGGGCCGGGCGGATGCGGCAAGAGAACAACGGCTCTCGCGCTGGCGCAGGCGGTGAACTGTGAACAGCCTGTCGGTGTGGATGCATGCGGTGAATGTGCTTCATGCAGGAGAACGGGCAGGGGCATAGATCTCGATGCCAGATTGTTCAAACCCACGCGGCTCGGATACCGCAAGGAAGAGGCGCAGGAAATTCGCAACGAAGCTTACATTACCCCGAACAGCGCGGGAAAAAAGTTTCTCATCCTGGATGAAGTAGACAATATGAAAGCAGAGGCTTCCAACCTGCTTCTGAAGATTATAGAGGAGCCGCCGGAAACGACTGTTTTCGTTCTTCTTACGGAAAACAAACATCTTGTTCTGCCTACGATAAAATCCCGCACTCTTTCCGTATCTTTCCGCCGTTTGAACCCGGATGAAATTTTAAAGGTGGCCGCCGGCGACGGCATCACGGAAAAAGAGGTAGAGTATCTTTATCCTATAGCTGGAGGCAATGCCGGGACGATTATCAGATTGAGCGAGGATCGGAACCTGAAAGATCTGTTCGATGATATCGGGGCGGAGCTTTTTGAAAGGTTGCTGGGTGTTGTGCCGGTATCTCCGTCGAGGCTCGCGGAAGAGATTATGGTTCTTTCGGACAGGCTCGATCTGAATGACGAGGAAGATACAGGCTCGGTTGCCCAGAGAAAATCGTTGATCGGTATTCTTGAAATCATGATGGTTATGCTGGAGCGGAGATACATGCCCGGAGGAAAGGGAGTGTTCCGGGAATCCGGAGGCGGGGCAGGCCCGCTGCATTTGAAGGGCGTGGCTCTGCTGGAAAAAATATTGGAATCGATAAAATCGATAAAAGGCGGGGCTCACACCCAGCTTACACTTGAAAACATGGCGATAGATTTCAGAAATATAGCGTCAGGGAAGGTCTCGGAGAGAGCAATATGAAATTACGATGCGTCGAAGTGAGATTTGATTATCTGAACAGGGCTTACATGTTTGAAAATGATGAACACGAGCTGAAGCTGGGCGATGTGGTGGTGGTGGAAACGGATTTCGGGCTGGACATCGGCAAGGTTATACATGAAATGGATGAGCGGGAAGTCAGCGAGGAAGAACTGCCGCTGAAGAAGATTTTAAGACCTGTTAATGATGAGGATATGGAGAAAATGATTTCCATGGAATCGAAACAGGAACAGGCGCTTGAGATTTGCGAAGAGGAAGTGGCGAATGCTCAGTTGGGAATGAAACTTGTCAATGCGCGGTACACTTTCGATGGATCGAAAGTAACGATTTGCTATACGGCTGACGGAAGGGTGGATTTCCGTGAACTGGTCAAGAAACTTGCGTCGAGGCTGAGAACAAGAATAGAGCTACGGCAGGTGGGGGTCAGGGATGAAGCAAGGCTGTTCGGCGGAATCGGGCCCTGCGGAAGAACTCTGTGTTGTGCGGGTTTCATGAAAGAATTCCAGTCGGTGTCGATAAAGATGGCAAAGGAACAGGGCCTGCCGCTTAACCCGATGAAGATATCGGGAATATGCGGGCGTTTGTTCTGCTGTCTCAAGCATGAATATGAATACTATCTCCAGATGAAAGAGCAACTCCCCGAAGTCGGGCATGAAATTAAGCAGGGAGATGTAAAGGGAAAGGTCATAACCGTCAACGTGTTGAAGCATTCGGTGGAAATTGTTACCAACGAGGGCGGAAGGCTGTGGGTGGAGTTGCCGGAACCGAAGTTTGATCCTACCAAGTGTCATGATGATGCGGTTCCCGCAGTAGATGAAGAACTGACATTGAACGGAAATGTCGAAGAATATTAATAAGGCGAACCGTTCAATAGAAGTCTTTTCTGACATAATTGGGTTGATCAAAAGTGAAAAAGTTGTGAAATCAAAATAAAAAACAAAGGATTATAATATATAGGGGCGGGAAAGAACGCTGATTGTTGTGTGAGTCATTCCCGGCATGAAGAAAAGACAGAAACAACAAAATGACAATAATCTCATAGTGGTTTGTGAAGTACGCTATTATAATGTGAGAAGCATGTTTTTGACAGGTAAGACGGCAAGGGTTAGCGGTAAGTAATATGGGAATGAAAAAAGTCCGCATATTTGATGCGGAACCAGGGATGATACTTGCGAAACCGGTGGTGGTTCTTCATTCAACCGGTCGGGAGCTCATGCGCCCGGGATTTATGCTTGAAAAGAAACACATAAAAAGGCTCGGCCAGTGGGGTATCGAGCACATTTTTATTGAAACATATGATGGCGATGAGGAAGACAACGGACTTTTCAGCGAATCGATAAGGTTCCTTGCGAAACAGACGTATGAAGATGCCATAACATCGCTAACAAGAATGGCTAAGAATCTTATATCGGACGAATCGTGCGAAGTAGGGCAGCTCACGAGGACGATATCGCAGATACTCGAAGTGATATCTCTCGAACAGGGGTTGCTGTCGCTGCTTTCGAAAATCAAAGAAACAGACGAGTATATTTATCAGCACAATGTAGATGTTTGCGTTACCGCTTTGATCCTCGGCAGGTCGATGGGGCTTGGGAATGAGGAGCTTCATAATCTTGGGAGCGCTTCACTACTGCACGATCTTGGTCTCACAGCATACAAGAGCCAGAAATGGGATAATTCTCTGTTGACAAAGACTCCCGCGAATATCCGTAAACATCCGATCCGAAGCAGCGATATGGCCAAGGATATACGGGGTATAAACAAAGAAATTCTCGACGCGATCGAGCAGCATCATGAGTTTCTCGACGGCTCAGGTTATCCGCGGGGACTCGCCGGAGATCAGATCAGCATGATGGCCCGTATTATAGCCGTAGCGGAAGCTTACAGCACCTTGATCTCTCCTTACGAGGAAGAAAACAGGGTGGATCCGCACCAGGCAATGGCCATGATACTGGATCCGGGATACAACAGGTTCGATCCTAAAGTGCTCAGGACGTTCATAAGCAATATGGCGGTGTATCCGGCGGGAACCTTCGTTCAGTTGAACAACGATATGAGGGCTGTTGTGATTTCGAGCAACAAGAACAATCCGCTGAGACCGAGGCTGCTTATTCTATATGAAAACGAGTCAAAGCCTGTGAAGCCGTTTCATGCTGATCTCATCGATGAAAGCTACAGAGATTGGTTTATTGAAAAAGTAATTTCTTCTTCGAATATCATGAAGTCAGTTGAACACCTGGTAAAGCTTTGAATTTTAGCATTTGCGCTGAAAAGACTTAATTCGGCGTGCCGGTGTGAATCAGATCATAACTGAAGTAATATAATATTTATTAGATCAATCACATGCCTGTAGAAAACAAAGACATATTTCTGAGTACCATACTGGACAGCATAGCCGAGGGCGTTTTCACTGTTGACCGGGAATGGCGCGTCACGTCGTTCAACCGTGCGGCGGAGGAAATAACGGGAATCCCCCGTGAACAGGCCATAGGGAGTCTTTGCAGAGAGGTTTTCAGATCGAATATCTGTGAAACCGAGTGCGCGCTGAGGCAGACGATCGAAACGGGCCGGCAGATCATTAACAGGCATATTTATATTGTTCGCGCAGACGGCGAAACAATCCCGATAAGCATAAGCACGGCGGTTTTGATGAATGAACAGGGCGAGTTGATAGGCGGCGTGGAGACATTCAGGGATCTTTCCGCTTTCGAAGAATTACGAAAACAGCTCAATAGTTCATATGCGCTGGGAGACATAGTAAGCAAGAATCATGAAATGCGGCGGCTCTTCGAAATACTTCCCGGGATAGCCGAAAGTGACAGCACGGTTCTTATAGAAGGTGAAAGCGGAACCGGAAAAGAACTTTTCGCGCGTTCGATTCACGATTTGAGCCTGAGGGCGGAGAAACCGATGGTAACGGTGAATTGCGGAGCGTTGCCGGATAACCTGCTCGAATCGGAACTTTTCGGTCATGTTAAAGGAGCGTTCACGGGCGCAACCCGCGACAGGAAAGGAAGGTTCGCTATAGCGGACGGCGGGACGATTTTTCTGGATGAGATCGGCGAGGTGTCACCTGCTTTGCAGGTGCGGCTGCTCCGGGTGCTTCAGGAGCATGAGTTCGAACCGCTCGGGTCCGAAAAACCTGTGAAGGTTGATATAAGAGTTATTGCCGCTACCAACCGAAATCTCGATGATATGGTGCAAAAAGGCGAGTTCCGGCAGGATTTGTACTACAGGATTAATGTGATGCAGCTTTTGATCCCGCCTCTCAGAGATAGAAAAGAAGACATTCCGTTGCTGGTGGATCATTTCATTCAGCGATTCAACCGGTTGAAAGAAAAAGATATCGCAGGAGTTTCAGATCGCGCGCTTCTGGTTCTGATGCGACATGATTACCCCGGAAATATTCGAGAGCTTGAAAATATAATTGAACATGCTTTTGTTATGTGCCGTGCCGGCCTGATAGAGCTTGAGCATCTTCCCCGTCAGCTTGTAGGCGAAATTCCCCCGGCAACTTTCTCGACAGGAGCGGTGTCTCTGGATGAAAATGAAGCGATGTTTTTGACGACAGCTCTCGAGCGGAACCAGTGGAATGTGGCTGCCACTTCAAAGGAACTTGGCTTGCACAGAACAACGCTGTGGAGAAAGATCAAAAAGTTCGGAATAGAAATACCGAAAAACGACAGGTAGGCTGCGGTATTGCAACCGCTCTTTTGTTTTAAGTAGCAGCAATGCAACGGCATTCCAGCACAGACGAAAATACAATTTAATTTGCTCAAAAAAAAGCCTTTTTATCAAGAGGTTTTTTATTTAGTTGCTATTTTCAATGGGTGTTGTGCAGTATGGCATAAGTATTGAGATATATATTAATGAGGTTTGGACAATGAAAATTGCTGTGCCGGTTTGTTCTGAGAGAGTTTCTCCGGTGTTCGACACGTGTGTTTCATTACTGGTGGTCGAGACGGATGAACAGAATAACATCTTGTTCAGGCAGATTTACAACATGAGCCCGATCTGCCGGGCGGCAAGGGCGCAATACCTGAGGGATCTGGGTGTGAATGCGCTGATATGCGGTGCGGTGAGCAGGCCTCTATATAATCATATCGCTTATTTGGGGATAGATGTGATTTCGTGTATTGCGGGAGATGTGGAGGAGGTCATCGGCGCATATCTTGCAGGCCGGTTGCCTGATCCCGCATTCATTATGCCAGGTGGGTTCGGCGGTGGGAGAATGGGCCGCGGCGGGCATGGCGGGCGAGGCAGGCCATTCGGCAATCAATGCAGGGGGCGCGGGCGTTTTTTTGAAAAATAAAGATAAAAAACCGGATTTTTGGAGGATTTGTTGAATGAAAATAGCTATATCGACCATGGGAAGTGAATTGAGCAGTGAAGTGGACGCGAGGTTCGGGCGTGCGAAGGCGTTTATGATTTATGACACGGATACGGACGAGTTCGAGATGATGGATAATGTTCAGAACCTGAACGCGCCGCAGGGAGCGGGAATACAGTCGGCGTCGAATGTTATCAACAGGGGCGTTGGAGCTGTGATAACAGGGCATATCGGGCCGAATGCTTTCAGGACTCTTTCCGCCGCAGAGATAGAGATCTATATCGAAGCTGCGGGGACGGTTCAGGAGATGCTGGAAAAGTATAAAGCCGGTGAACTCAAATCGGCTTCAGGCGCGGATAGACAGGGGCACTGGATGTAATAGTTATGTAATTGAAACAAAATGTTTATTGCTGAAGGAGGAATTAACATGCCGAGAGGAGATGGAACAGGGCCGACAGGACAGGGACCGTTTACAGGAAGAGGCGGTGGCGGCGGTGGCCGTGGCGGAATGGGCGGCGGCGGCGGCCGTGGAAGAAACGGCGGTTTTGCAATGGGGCCGTCGGGCGAGTGCATTTGCCCGAAATGTGGCAACAGGGTTGCTCACCAGAGAGGTGTTCCCTGCATTAATACGGCCTGCCCGAAATGCGGAACCATGATGTCAAGGGGATAATATTCACGAATCGGAGATAAATATGATTATAAGCATTGCGAGTGGCAAAGGCGGGACGGGAAAAACGACTTTTGCTACTAACCTCTCGCTGGCGGCTGCCGGGCGGGGTGACAGAGTTACGTTGATGGATTGCGATGTTGAGGAGCCTAATTCTCATATTTTTATAAAGCCCGAAATTACCGCAACCGAGAAGGTGCATGTGCAGTGCCCGATGGTAATAGAGGAAAAATGCACAGGCTGCGGCAAGTGCGGAGAGGTCTGCCAGTTCAGCGCAATTGTCGTTATCAATAAAAAGGTGCTGACATTTCCCGAGCTCTGCCATGCCTGCGGGGGATGTTTCGAGTTCTGTCCCGAGGGAGCGATTATGGAGCAGCCGCGCGAGGTTGGCGAGCTTCAGACCGGAAAGTCCCGAGGGGTTGACTTTGTGCATGGCAGACTGCGGGTGGGTGAAGCGATGTCTCCGCCTTTGATACGCGAGGTAAAAAAGAGGCTGGAGCCTGACGCGATAAATATTATCGATTCGCCGCCGGGGACGTCATGCCCGGTGATCGAGTCGATAAAGGGTTCCGATTTTGTTCTGCTCGTGACCGAGCCTACGCCTTTCGGGCTGAACGACTTGAAGCTCGCCGTGGAGATGGTCCGCACTCTGGGAATTCCGTTTGCGGTCGGCATAAACCGCAGCGATACCGGCAACAGCGGGGTTCTGGATTATTGCAGTGAAGAGTCGATTGATGTTTTTGTCGAGGTTCCTCACGACCGGAATGTTGCGGAAGCATATTCGCGTGGTGAGATTGCGTATGATGTTGTTCCAGAATATGCCGGCATATTCATCGAGTTGCTTGAAAAGATAGAAAAGGCGGGAAAGGCGGGCGCGGAACGATGAAGGAACTGGTTGTCATTAGCGGGAAAGGCGGGACGGGCAAAACAAGCATAGTTGCTTCTTTTGCGGCACTTGCGGGGAGCAGTGTGCTGGCGGATTGTGATGTCGATGCCGCAGACCTTCACCTGGTGTTGAAGCCCGATATAAAGCAGCGGGAGAATTTTTCCGGGGGCCGGGTTGCTTATATAGATCCTGATATATGCATGCATTGCGATCGTTGCAGGGAGCTTTGCAGGTTCGACGCGATATCCGAGGACCATGTGGTCGATACGGTTTCGTGCGAGGGTTGCGCGGTTTGCGCTTTTGCGTGTCCCGTAGAAGCCGCAGTTATGAAAGAGAGCATAAACGGCGAGTGGTTTATATCCGAGACGCGGCACGGGACCATGGTTCATGCGCGGCTCGGGATCGCGGAGGAGAATTCGGGCAAGCTGGTTACGCTGGTGCGGAATCAGGCCAAAAGAATCGCCGGAGAGAAGAATCTCGATATGATTATCGTGGATGGATCGCCGGGGATAGGCTGCCCGGTGATTGCTTCTGTTACAGGCGCGGATATGGTTCTTATTGTTACCGAGCCGACCCTTTCAGGGCTGCATGATCTTGAAAGGGTGGCTGATCTGGCGGATCATTTCGGGGCGAGGATCATGGTTTGCATTAACAAAGCGGATATCAACCCGGACATGGCTGACAGGATTGAAGCCATGTGCGTGGCGAGAAAAATACCGGTCCCGGCGCGGATAGAGTACAATACTGTCGTTACGGCTGCGCAGGTTGAGGGGCTGAGCGTGGTGGAGTTCGGCGATTCAAATGTTGCGAATCAGATCCGCGCGTTGTGGTCGGATGTTAAAAAACAGCTTGGTTGATAGATTATAACTTGAATATCCGGCAGGCTTTATCATATTCAATGGTGTTGACGTAAATCCTTAACAGGACTATAAAGGTTCATTTCAGTTGGAAAAAAACATGGCGCTTATAGGGCATATAAAAGAGAAGCTTAGAACTGTCGCTGATCCGGGAACAACGATGGACGTGATGAGCATGGGTATTATTAAAAACATAACAGTTGACGAGGAAACCGGAGTTGTTTCGCTTACTTTTGCGCCGAGCTCGCCGGTTTGCCCGATGGCTTTCCGGCTTGGGGCGGAGATAAAGTCGGCGG
This sequence comes from bacterium, assembly GCA_035380865.1. Lineage (GTDB taxonomy): Bacteria > UBP15 > UBA6099 > UBA6099 > UBA6099 > DAOSYA01. The sequence continues at coordinate 66,114 of DAOSYA010000007.1, read as the reverse complement.
TGGACAGCGTAGAAGGTGTTTCTCGGACCGAGATAAAAGTTTTGAACTATAATCGCTCGGATGAACTTGAAAGAGTTCTGAGAGGAGAATAACGCATGGCGGCGGAAAACAGAAAGGGACGTGTTTTAGCTGTTTGTGCTTCGGAACGGAGGGGGACAGGGAAGAGAAGTATCGGTGAAGGTGAACTGATTGCGGGCTATGGTTTGAAGGGCGATGCGCATGCCGGCTCCGGGCCGAGGCAACTGGCGATTATCGAATTCGAGAAAGTGAGGGCGATTAACCGCGAGAAACAGCTTAATGCGGAGCCCGGCGATTTCGCTGAAAACATTGCCACTGAAGGGATCGAGTGGGACTCCGTGGCTGTCGGGACGAGGGCGAAAGTCGGTGATGCGGAGATAAAAATTATTGGCCGGGGGAAACCTGAACACGGTCCGGGCGATTACAGTTTCAGGGGCGAGGCGCTGCTTGCCGGGATTGGCATTTTTGCGGAAATCACGGTAGGTGGCAGCGTAAAAGAGGGCGATTCTGTAGAATTAATAGATTAATATCAGTTGTTGCTTCGACTGACTTGATAAACGGAAGGGGAAAATGTCTGACGAATCGAGATTTCTTGATCTTGTACCGGATCAAATAATGGAAGGGTACTCCAACAAGGCGCTGGACCATGCGCAGAACCCATGGAATTACGGAAGAATGGAGAATGCCACCTCGTATGCCAAAATAAAAGGCATCTGCGGGGATTCTATGGAAATATGGTTGCGAATCGAAGATAATATAGTTAAGGAGGCGCGATTCAATACCGACGGTTGTCTTTCCACCAAGGCCTGTGGGAGTATGATGACATGTCTTGTAAAAGAAATTGAAATTATGGACGCTCTGAGAATCTCGCCGACATCTCTGATTGAAGAATTGGGAGAAATACCGGAGACGCACTGCGCGATACTCACGGTCAGTACGCTTTACAGGGCTCTGGCGGAGTATTTACTTGAAACGGAAGGGCATGAACATTGACAGATAAGAAAACAGGAAAAACTGATAGATCGAAAATTGAAAAAGGAACTTCGACTAAATCGGTACACGAAGGAGAGATACACGGAAGTTTCGATGATTCTGTGACGACACCTGTATTTCTGACTTCTACGTATGTATTCAAAAACACGAAGGATATAAAGGAATTTACATCGGGCAGGAATAAAAGGTTTGAATACGGGCGATACGGAAACCCGACCCAGCAGGTAGCAGAAAAGAAGCTTGCAGGGATAGAAGGGGCGGAGTCGTGCCTGTTGTTCGACAGCGGGATGAGCGCGATCACGGCAACTCTTTTAACATATCTTGAAAAAGGGAAGCATGTAATTACTACGGATGATGCTTATAAAAAAACGCATATATTCTGCGAGGAATGGCTGCCCCGGTTCGGAATCGAAAGCACGATAGTAGAAATGGGCGATGATAAGGCGATGGAAGCCGCTGTCAGGGAAGAAACGGCGGTGATCATAACTGAGTCTCCAACGAATCCCTATCTGAACATAGCGGATTTCGGCAGCCTGGGCAGGATAAAGAAAAAGCATCCCGGGATCACGATTATTGTAGACAGCACTTTTGGTACTCCATATAATCAGAAGCCGCTGGAATACGGCGTGGATATAGTGATTCACAGCGTAACGAAATATCTCGGCGGGCATAACGATCTGATGGGCGGCGCGGTGCTCGCGAGTTCCGAGCAGATCGAGAAGGTTTCCGTGACACAGCAGACGATGGGCGGCATAATGGACCCGCACACGTGTTATCTGCTGATCAGGGGGCTTAAAACATTCGCGCTGAGGATGGAGCGGCAGAACAGTTCCGGGATGAAGCTCGCAAAGTTTCTTGAATCTCACGGTAAGGTTTCAAAAGTATATTATCCCGGGTTGAAGTCGCACAGGTATAACAGTGTGGCGCGAAAGCAGATGAAGGGATATGGCGGTGTTGTAACTTTCGAGATAGATTCGACTCTTGCCGGAGTGAACAGGTTTTTAAACAATCTAAGGGTCTGCCAGATCGGGCCGAGCCTTGGAGGGACGGAGACACTGGTAAGCCACCCGGCGAGCGTGTCTTATTATGATTATTCGAGAAAAGAGCGATACGCGCTGGGGATTACCGACGGGCTTATCAGGCTTGCGGTGGGCGTGGAAGACGCGGAAGATATAATAAATGATTTGGACATGGCACTTGCCGGGGTTTAACCTGCATTTCTCTGTGAGAAATCAGAGGTGATCCGATGACGGATTATTTTGACTACAACCGTGAAATGGCTGAGAAATATCACTCGTGGTATGAGACGGGAGAGAGCCGGAATATCGGGACCGAACAGAGAGAGATACTTGAAATTGCTCTGGAGGGGGCACGTGGCGGCAAACTGCTCGAGATAGGATGCGGGACATGCTATTTTTTATCCTGGCTTGTCGAGCGCGGTTTTGATGTTACGGGTCTGGATTCTTCGGCCGGGATGCTTGAGTTTGCAAAAAGCAGGTATGGAGATGATCTGAATTTACATTGCGGTGACGCAGCAGAAATGTCTTTCGAGGATAGATCCTTCGATGTATCGATGTTTTTGTCTTCGCTGGAATTTATTCACAATGTGGAAAAAACGCTGGCCGAGGCTGCGCGGGTGACGAAATCAAGCATTCTGTTCATGTTGTTGAATCCTGAACATCCTCTTAATATCAAGAGGATGAGAAAGGCAGGAGAGACCGGCGGCGTTTTCAGCGCCGCGGTGCTGAGAAGCCCGGAGGAATTGGAGAATGTTTTCAACGCTTCGGTGCCCGGGTCGTGGGACAGCGAGATTGTTATAGAGCCCTATGGGATAGAATATTACATGATGGAAATGATCAGGCGGCGTAAGTAAGCTGTAGATGATATTGAAAAACAACTCTGAAGATGTGAGGTGACGATAATGTCAGACGAAAAATGCGGAAGTTGTTCCGGGGGAAGTTGTCCGAGCGAGGGGCAGGGCGGTGCTCCGGGTGGGGAGTCGATGGAACAGGTTTACGAGCAGATTGCTATTGAGAAACAGTTGAGCAGAATTAAGAATAAAATAATTGTGTTCAGCGGTAAAGGCGGTGTAGGCAAAAGCACGGTTTCGGTTAATCTTGCGATGGCGCTGTCGCTGATGGGGAAAAAGGTCGGATTGCTGGATGTCGATTTTCATGGCCCGAGTATTCCGAAGATGCTTAATCTCGAAGGCGAAAGGCTGAAAAATGACGACCACGCGATATATCCGGCTGAGATAAGCGAGCTTTTCAAAGTCATGTCGATCGGGTTTCTGCTGAAGGACGAAAGCGACGCGGTTATATGGCGCGGGCCCCTGAAAATGGGCGCGATACGGCAGTTTATCCGGGATGTCGCATGGGGCGATCTCGATTATCTTATCATCGACTCGCCTCCGGGCACGGGCGATGAGCCGCTTTCCGTCGCGCAGGTTATCAACAAGATGACAGGAGCGGTAATAGTGACAACGCCGCAGGAGGTTTCGCTGAGTGATGTGCGCAAATCGATAAGCTTCTGCAGGAAACTCAATATGCCTGTTATCGGTGTCGTCGAAAACATGAGCGGGCTTGTTTGCCCGCATTGCGGAGACACTATAGATTTGTTCAAAACCGGCGGTGGCGAGAAAATGTCGGATGAGATGGGTGTGCCTTTCCTCGGCGCGATTCCGCTCGACCCGAAAATGGTTGAAGCCGGCGACGACGGGAAGCCGTTTGTATACCATTTCTCGAAAACCGCAACCGCGCAGGCAATTGAAAAAATTGTTGAACCGATTGTGGATTTCTGCGAGAAGGAGAGCGCATCCGAGCCGGTTGAAGACTCGAAGCAGGAACCCGCACGAAAGGATGATGGATCGATGAAATTTGCTGTTCCGGTAGCACAGGGAAAACTTTGCATGCATTTCGGGCATGCGGAAAAATTCGCGATTATTGATGTTGAGAACAACGAGATTAAAGGTATGGAATATATGACACCTCCGGCCCACGAGCCGGGTGTGCTCCCGAAGTGGCTGGGAGAGATGGGTGTGGATGCGATTATTGCGGGCGGCATGGGTTCGCGCGCGCAGGAGTTTTTTGCGGAGTACAATGTCAAGGTCGTGACTGGCGCGCAGGGCGTGGAGCCGGATGAGGCGGTCCGGCAGTATCTCGCGGGCACGCTTCAGCGCGGCGACAACATCTGCGACCATTGATCACGTAGATGCCGGAATATCAAAAAGGGGCGTGAAGCCCCTTTTTTTATGGATTCACGGGACCACGGTCCCGGCAGGCTCGGGCAGAAAGGCCTCCGGCGGCTCAAGGGGCGCTTTTGAAAAAGCGTCCCTTGAGAATCCCCGCAAAACTTTTCGAGCGAGAAGCGCTGAACGGTGCTTTCAGCACCGTTCAGCGCTTCTCTCGACTTTCACGGGCAATCTGTATGGAGCGTCGCACGCTGAAGTGAGCCTCTCACCTATGTCATTCCTTTCCTGCGAAGGAGGCTGTTGAAAAATACCCATTCTGTCATTCTGAGGAAGTGCAGCGACCGAAGAATCTCAATCATACGCTCCAAAAGCGAGATCCTTCGCTACGCTCAGGATGACAAATTCTCGAAGACACATTTTTTCAACAGCCTCGAAGGCAGGAATCCAATCCTTAAGTAAAAATACTTTTTAGTGTGCCATGTACAAAGCGTCGTTTTTTGTGCATGCAGAACCTTAATCCGGATTTCTCACAGAGAAATCCGGAAAATCGTGATAACACCTGTCCGCTGCGTTGCGGCATCGGTTCGGGCTCGGTTACATACCGCACAGTATGTTCCCTCGCCACTCCCTCGCTGCGCCTTCGAAAACAAAGGATTGGGGTCTCGGGAGACCTCGCCCCGCCGGAAGATATTCTCCTCAGGAGAATCCGGCTTCACGATTTTTAACCTGCGCTGGTGAGAAATAAAGGTTAAGCCGGTAACTGATTTCGGATATGCAATCAGCCAGCGTTGTGATTCAAATCTATTTGCTTGATTTCTGTTCCATGCGCCTGAGTTTTGCGATAGATGATTGAAGACTTTTGTGGCTGTTCTCAAATCTGGTTCTGTTCTCTTCAATATATTTTTTGAGATTTTCGATTTTATCAACCATTTTTTGTCTTGTCTTATCTGTTTTGTCTTCCATACCTTCGAGGAGTTTATCACCGGCTGTAAGCTTCTCTCTAAAATCTTTAATATGCTGTTCCGCGGTTGAATGAATTCCCTTGAATTCCTGCCAGTTCGGGTCGAATTCACGTCTTTTCCTGGATAGTTCGCTTCTTTCGGCAAACTGTTCTTTTAATTCCTTGAACCTGCTGATCCCGGCTTCAAGAGTTTTAGCACGATCGAAATAATCTCTCGCTGAGTCAAAAATAGTATTTATGTTCTGTTGGCCTTTTTGGAATCGAGATTCTATTTCCAGGGCGTTTTCAAGCAGTTTATCAACCTGTCTCGCGGTCTGATTGGTATCTTTTTTATTTTTCTTTTTCCCGCCCGGCGATTGTTTCTTGTTTTTCTCCAGTCCATCAACCTGTTTTGCAAGTTGCTCGATCTGCTTTGCAGTTTTCTCAAGCTCCCCTATGGTTTTCTTTGCTTCTATTCCCAATTTTATTGCGTCCTGGAAAAGTTCCTTTCCGTTCTCGATCAGTTTGCGGGCATCATCCCGTTGTTTTTTTATCGTGTCTCTTAAAATCTCCATTCGTTTTTTAACAATTCCATCGGTGAACTTCTCCCAGCGTTTTCTTTTATCTGGATCGAATCTCTTCGCGTCGCCAAGCCGGCCTGCGCGCGCATTTATCTGCATCATCTTTTTGAGCCTTTGACGCTGCTGCCCACGGACAACCTCGACCTCTCCCTCTTCAACACCTATAACATCTTCGGTTTCGGGGTCTGATTCCACCCAGAAGGTTGTTCCCCGCACACCCGCATAGGCGTTCGGTGTTCGAACTTCGAACCTCTGTCCCGATTCAAGCTTTTTAAGATGAATCCATGTTTTGCCTCTTTCAACGTCCAGAACGGTGAGAGTTTCTTCCGGCTTTTTAAACTTGAATAATGAAAGATCATTTACCCTGATGATGCTGTTATCCGATAGTTGCAGTTCGACTCTTGATTCCGGGCCTGTTTTAACGCTTGAGCCGGGCGACAGCTCGATCTCTTCTTCCGCCGGTTGCCATTCACTGGAATCTGTTATTCTAAACTCTACGGAATTTCCCTCGATAACAGTTATGACGGCGGTGTTTACCGCAACTGATTCCTTTTCCGTATCTGCCTGTGAAAATGAGGAACATGAAACGATTAAAAAAATGATCATGGCAGGGAGAAAACGTTTCGTAAAAATCAATTTGTTAGAGTAGTTGCTATTCATAAACAAATCCTTGAAGCTAAAATTGCTTATCAGGCCTGCTTAAATCACGGCAGATAGTTATTAAAATTCTTTGTCCTGTTCTGCGGGAGCGTTGTGTTTAGAAAGTATTTAATCCCGGAGGACAATTTTATGTTGAAAAACTTTTTTTCCCTGTACATGCGCGGCAGAAGCAGCAGTATCCTGATGGGTAGCGGGATGCGGATATTAAGGAGTTTTTTAACGAGCCACTCGAAAGCGGGCGAAACGATCCCGATGTCGTACATGTAGTAAAGGTTCTCGAACATCCTGGAATGTTTTGATTTTATCTCCGGAGTAAGCAGCCTCGCGCCGTCTTTTTCATAGTTGACATCCAGCTCGCCCCTTTCGATCGCGCGCTCCGTAAGCCGGGTTCTCGGGATAGGTGAGAGGAAGAATATTCGCACATTGTTCGCCCTGATAAAGCGGTTCAGCCGCAGTGTAACAAAAGCGTCCTCGATCGACTCGTTGGGAAGCGCCAGCATATTGAAAGATGTAAAAAAGAGCCCGTGTTTTTTGATCAGTTCTGAGACGCGGACGATCTCGCGGTCGCGGTACGGCTTGTTGAGATGAACCATGCGAAGGTACTCCCGCCCGGTTTCGACTCCCATGGCGATGCCGTGGCATTTAGCCTTTTTCATCGCGGACAGCATCTCGTCGTCAACCGCATGCACCGCGGTGTTGCAGGTCCATGGGAAATTGAATCTTTCCGCGTATTTCTCGCAGAATTCTACGACCCACGGGTGATCGTCCGTAAAAAGATCGTCCGAAAAATGGATGCTGCCGATCGGGGCAATCCGCTGCATTTCCTCGATTTCCTCGATCATGCGGTCCACGGATTTGCGGCGCACGTAGTTTCCTTTGCCCCTGTAGGTTTTTCTGAACACTGCGTTGTAGCAGAAGCTGCATGCGTTCGGGCACCCGCGCCCGCTGGTGAATCTCTTGACGCTCATCTGTCGCATAAAGCCATATTTATAATATATTTCGCGGTCGGGCAGCGGCAGCGCATCGAGATCCTGCAGAAGCTCGCGCATGTCGTTGCGGATTATTTCACCGTCTCTTTTAAGAACCAGGTTGGGAATGTCGGAGTAGTCTTTTCCCGCCTCGATTCTCCCGGCAAGTTCAAGGATCGGATATTCCGCTTCGCCCATGCAGACAAGATCGACACCTGGTTCTTCTATCGCTTCGGGGAACAGCAGGGGGTAGGTTCCGCAGAAAACAATAGGGGCGTTCACGGTCTTTTTAACTTCTTCGGCTGTATCTATGGCAAGCTTTTCGCCCCAGATATCCATGGGCATGACAATCAGTCCGGGATCGGCTTTTCGCACCTTTTCAAAAAAATCCCGCTCGTTCTTTTTGAAAAAAAGTTCGCAGTCGTGCCCTTGTTGCTTCAGCAATCCCGACACGTCCGTCAGGGACAGCGATTCGTTGATTCCGTTATCCTGCAGAAAAACAACTTTCATAGAGGGATGATCCGCCTTTTAGCCATTCCGATAGCCATCTAAACCAGTCTAACTCATCAAAACCGTCAAGTCAAAAGAAGCCGTGAATTGGGCGGCTTGAATTGATCGATAATGATGAAAAAGAGACGTTTCTTGGGTTTATATTGATTATCAGAATAAACATAGAATAACTAAACGGGGTTTTCTGGATTCCTGCCGACTGCATGCAGAAATGGCGGCAGGCGCTTCGTGCCGTATTCCATATTATCTATGATATAGTGATTCTCAAAAATAAACTTGAATACATGCACAAAGGAAATAGCTTTGTGCATGGCACACTATCTTTGTATTTGTGATTTCTGATCGAGTTGTGAATCTGTTTTATTATGAGAATTACTATAAACAGTATGAATGTGACGAAGATCAATGGTGCCGTGTGATCAGGGTCACACGCATATCGCAAATGATTGTGCTAAAATTATTAGAGGCACTAAGGTAAATATAAGTCGGTCGGGATTAAGGGAACGATACAAATAATACAAGTTCCTTAATCCCTTTTTTTATGGAGAAAGAATATCGCAAAACCCGGAAACACAGGGATTGAATCAGTTTAACAGGCCCGTGAAACCGACTGCTTTACAGGGAATAAAGTTTTTCGCCGATCACGTAGACGTAGTTCTCGGCAAGAACTTCGATCGCTTTTTCGGTGTTGTCGACTCGAAGGATAAGAATCGCGTTATCCTGGTATCTTCTCAAAGAAGTATAAATGTACATGACATTGATACCCGCCTGAGCAAGAGGTTTTAGAACCGGGTTGAGCGCGCCGGGATGGTCCGGGCATTCTATTGCTATTACGTCTCTGGTCCAGATGTTGTAACCCTCCGCGATAAGAATCTGCTCGGCCTTTTCCGGATTATCCGCAATCATGCGCACAATGCATTTTTCGCTTGTTTCGCCGAGTGATAAACCGCCGATGTTGATTCCTTCTTTTCCGAGGTGATCGCTGACTCTGGCGAGCATTCCGGGTTTGTTGTCGAGAAGGATTGAAATTTGTTTAACAGTCTTGGACATGATGCATCTCCGATTATGTGTCCGCGGCGATGATGCCGCCGGTGAATTTTTTCAATTTCATATTAAGATTTCTTTTTGTCTTTGCCCGCAGTTTTATCGTCAATATTTTTAACATAGTTATATCCTGTTTCAATCGCTTTCACATTCGCATCCATAAGCTCTTTTCTTTTTTTGCCTGTTATTTCTCTCACGGTTTCGAGCAGGACATGGTAGCTCACGATGTCTGTAGCCGCGGCGAAAGCGCCGAGCATTACCATATTGGCGGACCGCATCGAGCCGAGATCTTCAGCGAGTTTGCTTCCCGGTACCCTGATTTCGGTAACATCGTCGCGCGCCAGTTGCAGGTCAACGAGAGATGAATTCACGAGAAAGACGCCCCCGGACTTAACCAGGTTCTGGAACTTCAGCAGCGAAGGGTTGTTCATCACGACAACGAAATCGGGAGAGGAAGATATCGGTGAAGCTATCTCCTCGGTCGATACCGAGACCGTGCAGTTCGCGGTGCCGCCCCTGACTTCCGCGCCATAGCTCGGGAGGTAGGTCACGTGTTTATCTTCATTCATTCCGGTTGTCGCAAGGCAGAACCCCATAAGCAGAACGCCCTGGCCGCCGAAGCCTGCAAATATCGTTTTAGCCAGCATTGTTTTCTTTTTCCTTGTCTTTGCGAGTGTCTTTGATGATTCCTATCGGGAAGTGTTTCGACATGACGTCGTCTATCCATTTCCATGATGCCGCCGGGCTGAGCTTCCAGTTGGTCGGGCAGGGCGACAGGACTTCAACGAGAGAAAATCCGGTTCCGTTCATCTGGGTTAAAAAAGCTTCGCGCAATGCTTTTTTCGTTCTGCGGATGCTTTTAACGGAATTTACAGCACAGCGTTCGAGATAGACCGCGCCTTCGAGCGATGCCAGAAGCTCACAGACTTTTATCGGGTAACCGTCTCTTTTCGAATCTCTGCCAAAAGGAGACGTAGTGGTTTTCATGCCAAGAAGACTTGTTGGCGCCATCTGCCCGCCGGTCATTCCGTAAACAGCGTTGTTGACTCCGATAACGGTGATGCATTCGCCCCTGTTGGCAGCGTGGACGAGCTCCGCGGTTCCTATCGCGGCAAGATCACCGTCGCCCTGGTATGAAAACACGATGCTGTCGGGAAGCGAGCGCTTGATTCCGGTTGCTACGGCAACCGCGCGGCCATGGGGTGCCTCCGTCATGTCAACATCGAAGTAATTGTAAGCCAGGACGGCGCAGCCCGCGGGGGGAACGCCGATCGCGCGGTCGGCTATGCCGAGTTCATCGATAACCTCGGACGCGAGTCGGTGAATCACGCTGTGACCGCAGCCCGGGCAGTAGTGATATGTGGCCTCTTTCATTGTCGGCGGTCGTGCCGGCCTTCGCTTTTTCATTTTTCTTTTTCTCTTTTCATTTTGTTGTAGGTTCTGGATATAACCCGGTACAGCTCTGCCGGTGTGGGAACAACGCCGCCGGGCCTTCCATATACGGAAACCTCTGCTTTTCCGTTTACGGCGAGCCGGACATCTTCCACCATCTGCCCGGTGCTCATTTCAAAGGACATGAAGTGATCGATGTGCCTTGTTCTTTCCAGGATTACATTTTCGGGGAACGGCCAGAGGCTGATCGGTCTTATGAGACCGACCTTCATGTTTTTCTCGATACATTTTTTGACTGCCGCTTTTGCAATTCTCGATGCTGTCCCGTATGCGACAACCGCCATCTCCGCGCCGTTCATGTAGAGCTCTTCGCATTTAACTTCGCGCTTGGAAATTTTCTGGTATTTTCTGTAGAGCCTCCAGTTTTGCTCTTCCTCGACATTCACGTCGAGCAACAGTGATCTGATCATCCTGCTCGGCCTGTCTTTTGCCCCGGTGAGCGTCCATGATTTTTCTGGAAGTTCTTCAGGCTCGACCGGTCTGTCTTTGAACACCACGGGTTCCATCATCTGTCCCATCATGCCGTCCGCGAGAATCAGTACCGGGGTTCTGTATTCGTCTGCGAGATCGAATGCTTTCCTTGTCAAGTCAAAAAGCTCCTGAACTGATGCGGGCGCGAGAACGATGGTCCTGTAGTCTCCATGCCCGCCGCCGCGCGTCGCCTGAAAGTAATCGCCCTGCGATGGCGCGATGTTGCCCAGCCCGGGCCCGCCGCGCATAACATTTACGATAACCGCCGGCAGTTCCATCGGCGCTATGAACGAGATGCCTTCCTGCTTGAGGCTTATTCCCGGCGACGACGAGGATGTCATCACGCGCGCGCCGGTGGTGGATGCTCCCATTACCATGTTGATGGCCGCGAGCTCGCTTTCGGACTGCAGGAAAACCCGCCCTGTCTCGGTCATTCTTCTTGCCATGTATTCAGTCAACTCGTTCTGCGGCGTGATCGGGTAGCCGAAGTAACATTTGCAGCCCGAGCGTATCGCGGCTTCTCCGATCGCCTCGGTTCCGCGCATTAATCGTTTATCACTTTTTTTCATCGTAAACCTCTATCGCCATATCGGGGCATACAAGCATGCAGGACTCGCAGCCCGAGCATGTTCCGTCCTTGACCGGGACAGCCGGGTAGTATCCTTTTGAATTAAGCTTATTCCCTATTTCGATCGATTTTTTAGGGCATACTTCGATGCAGAGGTAACAGCCTTTGCATTCTTCACTATCTATAATGATTTTTGGCATGACATTCTCCAGATGCTATAGACCCTTTTGCCGGGCACAAGGGGTAATTTTATTACCGTATATATCTTTTTTCAACCCAATGTGATTCTTCCCCGGATTTCTCAAAAAGAAATCCGGCAGATCGCGATAACACCTGTCCTGCTGCGTTGCGGCATCGGTTCGGGATCGGTTACATACCACACAGTATGCTTCCTCACCACTCACTCGCCGCGCCTTGTATTACAGGCATTATCACGATCTTTAGCCTGCACTGGTGAGAAATGCAGGCTATCCCTGTTCGTAACCGGATGAACGGCCCATCCGGGTTTGCATGAATCAGGCGGTTTTATTATTTGCCGCTACATAGTTATATAAATATATGAGTGCTTAAACAAGGAAAAGTCACATGTTTGGCAGGAGTTGATTTTTCGGAACCGGCGGCGGTGCCGGCGGGCGCAGGAGTGTTTCAAAGTCCGGCAGCAGTCTTTCAGCGTCACGTTCGGTTATGCTGGAGACCAGCCCGGTGCCCGAGAAAAAGATGTGTCGGTTACCCTTGCCGTCTGAAGACAGTATTTCGAGAATGTATTCCGTCGAGGTTAAAGCTCCGCTTCTGTCTTCGCTCTCGTATCCGAGACGCAGCTTTTTGCCTGACAGCCCGGCTGCTTTTCCGTCGATCTCTTCAAGCCTTGGTATTCTGTTAAAAGCCAGGTTTTCTATAAAGCCGGCGAATTCCGCCGCGCTTTTTTCGTCGAGCCGCGTTTCGCTTTTTTCCGAGAACGCGAACCATTCGTGGATTCTAACCCCCGTGTCGATCAATCGCTTCATATCCGGGTTCGAGGCGTCGAGAACCTTTTCTTTTCTCATGATGCCGCGAAAGGGTCCGAGCCAGCCGGGCTCGAACTCGATTCTCGCGAGCCGGGCGGAACCTGTCACGGCGCGAGGAATCACTCTCGGGTCGACGAGCGGCGGCAGGTTGTTTCTTGCCCCGAGCCGAGCGACCGGGTTCCCGTTTATGTGATAGATCTGCGGCTTGCCGTATATTCTAATGTAGGAGTCCGAGCGACCGTAGCCCGGTATCTCTTTTCCGCATTCTATTTCGAGCGCCGGAGTTTTGCCCCCTGAATAAAACCGGAAGCGGATGCCGTTGCCGTTGAAACCGTAATCCCGATCGACCGGCGTAACAATTTTTATCCCGTCTGAGTTCAGGACATCGCGGAGAATTCCATTGAGCTTTTCGCCGAGCGCGAAAGCGTTTCTGTACTGCGGCATGCGCCAGTTGTTATTATCCCTGACATACAGGACTTCGAGTTCTGATGCCGGAAACAGGATTCCGAGTGAGGATACATCTCCGGCATCCAGGTTTGATAGTTGTGAAAGAGAAACGGAATCGGAGTAACGAGGGTTGCTTTTTTTGTCAACAGCCATGAACACGGCTCTTGCGGACAGGATTGCCGCGAGAAGAATAATCAGCGCTGATGTCGTCTTTCTATTCATAACTGTTACTTTCTTTTCCTGGGTCTGAGCCGGGCTAAACCCGCCGCAATGAAAAGCAGGCAGGGAAGCGCGATCACCACAATCCTGAATTTAAGCGCCGCGCCTCCGCCGGGCCGGCTGAAGCCCTGCGCGAAATTTTCTTTCGAGAGCAGGGAAGCAATCTCGTCACCTGCCGCGAGTGCCGCCGCGGCCCTGAGTAAAAATGCTTCGTGGCTGAAACCCTCTTTTTTCAGGTAATTGTTTTTGAACATCTCCGAGCAGCCCGTCAGCAGCAGTTTTCCTTTTTTCCCTCTTTCGACGGAGCTGATTATCGGAACTTCGGATATTCGCGGCTCGGTTTCCCCGGTGATATTCACGCGCGGGAAATAGCCTTCGAGCAACACCGCGAGAGTCTTTTGCCCGACTTCTCCGGGAGTGAAGACGCTGTCGTCGAGGAACCCGCCGTTCCATTCATAATCCCAGGCGCCGGGGCTTGTTTCTATCAAAGGCTCAGAGGAAATACCCCTGGATGATAACGTTTTATTATTAATGCTGAACCAGTTTCCCCAGATGTACAGCAGATTGCCGAGCCTTTTCGTAATGGCCGATTCGGTGTTGAAATAAGGAGGAATGGCTTTAATGACAAAAGGTTTTGCTACAGCCTGCGATTCGTACTCGCGAGACGCCGATCGGTTTATCTGCATTTCCAGTTCGAGCCTGTCCTGCACATTGTCCATCAGTATTTCCCGCACAAGGCCGACGCCGAGTATTTCGAGATAGCCGTTCAGATCCATGAACTGTGGCTGGGGCCAGTACACCGTTTTGAAATTGCGACCACTGTACTGTCTCTGCTGTATATTAAAATGCTGCATAGCGACAAAAGCGTTTCCGCCTTTTTCAAGATAATTCCCGAGCGCGGCTCCCATGTCGAGTACCGGGCGGCGCGGCTGAAGCCAGATGAGCGCGTCGATGCCTTCGGGCAGAACCGGTTTCGCGGGGTTCACCTGCAAAACCTCGAAGCCGGAATCCAGAAGCGATTTCTTCGCCATGCTGTAGACATCGCCACCCACGGGGGCGGAAAGCTGTTTTTTGAAATAATCCTCGTATGCCTCGGCAGGCGAAAGGCGTGGAAGATCGGATGCGACCGCCACGCGAAATGGTCTGCCCCTGACTATGGATTTGATGGCAAGCGCCGCGCGGAATTCCAGCTCGTTCAAGCTTTCTTCGTCAATATTAACGATCCGGGATGCTTTTGGCCCTGAGAAAACAAGCGAGCACCAGGCACCGTGCGCCATTTCGTTTCCGCCGGATAATGATTTTGTTCTCGTTACACCGAGTGACTCGAGACGGATCAATTCGGATTCGTCGTCCGGGGCGGGTTTTGTCGTTTTGATTCTAAGTTTGCCGTTGCTGTTTCTTTTCATTTCGGACAGAAGCGCGGTTATGGAAGAGTACGCTTCTTTCAAGCTGTTCGGGACCGAGTGGGGATCGGATGCAATGAATTCGACTTCGATGCCCTGTTCTAAATTTTTCAGCAATGATATGGTGGGCTGTTGAAGGCTGTTGATATTGCCGCTTGTGAGATCGACGCGAATGCCTGATTGCAACGAGCTGATCAGGCCGATGGAAATAAGAGCGATCAGGAGCAAAGCCGCAATCGCTGAAAAGCGAAACAATTTATTCAGCCTGTGTTCCCGTGGAACCCCGAGCTTCAGAACGGCAAACACCGCGGCAAGAACCGGCAGCAGGAGCAAAATAATAAATATTGCTCTCCCGGCAGAAGCGCCGCCTGCTTCGGGTATTTGTTCCGGCAGCATTTTATCAATCCGTTTTGCGACGATTCTTTCACCCTTCAGGAAAGTCCGTTCAATGTTGCCGATGAATATTCTATGAGCGAAGCCTCGCCTGTTTATCGAATCGTCTCTGAAAATCGAAGCCGAACCGAACACGATCAGCCGGCCTTGCAACGGGTTTTCCGGTGTCAGCAATACCGCGAGCGGGATTTTGGATTCGATGACAGTTCTGTTGAAATCTGATTCTTTCAGCCTGACGCTGGAAAGAGGAATCGACCACGCATCTTCGGATGTTGTAACAATGTTGCGTGCGGAGTAACCGGCTTTTTTCAATGTCTTCGGGTTTAATTCAACCGGCGATGCGCCGAAGAAGGCGAGCGCTCCTCTCGATTGCGATGCGAAATTCCTGAAGTCGTGCGTCACCGGTGTGGTCCTTATATAAACCGGGACATAGATGGTTCTTGTTTCTCCGGAAGGCCCGCCGATTCTGAGGAATTCGCTTTTTTCGTCGAGCACGATTCTGTCATTGAAAGAAACGCCGAAATCTTTCAGCAGCGCGCCGGGTGACACGGGTCGCGGCACCGCATCGATATAAATGGAGCCATCGTCAGATTGGGTCATGCCGATATCATATTTGGAGCCGGCAACGAGGGCGGTTCCGCCTTCCGCGATGAATCTCCCTAAGGTCGCCCGGTGCATGTCGTCCGATGTTTGAGGCTCGAAAATAAAAGCGAAATCGACATCTGGAATATCCGGCTGCGTGTCGAAATCAAAACGGAGAACATCCGCTTTTTCGCCGAGCAGCTTTTCGAGTTCGCTGTAATTTCCGGGTGGGGAAATACCGATCCGGGGCCGGGCGGGCCGGGACATGTATTCCAAATGGCCGGCGATCAGTGATTCAAGATACGGCAGATGCTTTTCAGTGACGTGGTGAATCACCTCGTCCCTGTGTCCGCCCATTGAAATCACGATGGTGGACCACACGACATCTTCCGTCCGGCTGTCGGACCTGATTTTACCGATGTGGACAGGCGAAGCTTTTTTTTGAGCCGCTAGGCGTTGCAGACCCTCGTCGCGGGTAGGGTCAATTATTTCAAAGCCGAACTTTCCGCCGGATGCGTTCCTGATACGCTTCAGGACGGCGACGGTTTTGCTTTCTATGTGCTTTAGCTCCGGCGGTATTTTGCCGGCTTCGGTTACATAGTATGTGACAAGCACAGGTTCTTTAAGATTATTTATTGTTGCGGCGGTTTTGTCGTTAAGCTCGTGAGATTTACGCCGGCTTATGTCGGCCCCGCCCGGAAAGTATCTGTTCAGCAAATCCTGAGCGGAAAGCGCAACAGCGACCAGAAGCGCGGCAACGATAAAACAGCGAAGTGAGGATGGAAGTTTCAAACCCTGCTCCCGGAAATGTTGAGTACATTGAACCAGAGGAACAGAACAGCCATGGCCGCAAAATAAAAAATGTCTGAAACAGCAAGAACGCCTCCGGCAAGCGCGCAGTAATGAGGGATTGCCGAAAAGTAATCATAGAGAAAGCTGCCCGCCTGGAGCGCGGGAACAAGCCCATCGATAATTCCCGCTGTTGAATGGCTCCCGGTGACGACGAAAATAAAACAGAAGAAAGCGGAAATCACGAAAGCCACTATCTGGTTATCCGTTAAGCCGGACGTGAAGATGCCGATGGATATGAACATCGCGCCGATGAGCGCCGCAGCCACGTATCCTGAAATGAGGAGACCCGTATCCGGCGAGCCCAGCACGTACAGCATCGCGACGACGGGCAGCGAACTGCACAGCGTGAGCAGGTAGAAAAAATAAAGCGCGGCGAACTTTCCGAGCGAAAGCTGCGAGGTTTTAAGCGGAAGCGTGATTAGAAGCTCGAATGTCAGAATCCTTTTTTCTTCTGCCCAGATTTTCATCGTCAGGGCCGGGATAAAAACGGCGAGCAGCAGGGGCAGCAGGTCGAAATAAGGCGACATGTCGATCACGGCGCGGATGAAAAAATCGTTCATGAAAATCCCGACGGAAAGCAGCGAGAACGCGATGAAATAAATGTAGGCGATCGAGGAATCGAACATGGCGCCGAGTTCGCGTGCGCACACGATATGGACTCCCCTGATGAATCCTGTCGCGCCGGGATTCGCCTTTATTTCCGTTCCGGATTCGCTGTTCATTCTTCGTCTCCCGGAGATTTTCTAAGCAGTTCGGCCAGGACCGATTCGGTATCGATTCCGGCAGTTTTGAATGATTTCATGGAAAACAGGCCCGAATTCACGAGCGCTTCGAGTTCTTCCTCGAGTCCCGGTTGAGTTATCCCGATCACGGCTTCGATTGAGCCGTCGGGTTTTGTCGCTGATTCGATCAGATTCCCGCATTTCAGTTCGACCAGCGCATTTTTCGCAGCCGGCGTAAACTGATCAAGGCAGCATTCCGCCCACGGCGCGAATCCCGCTTTCAGAGCAAGTTCAAGATTTGTGCCCGCGGCGATAATTTTTCCGGCGTTTATGACCAGCATTCGGTCGCATACGGCGGTGACTTCCTGGATGATGTGTGTGCTGAAAAGAATCGCGCGGTTCGGTTTCAGGCTTTTGATGAAATCTCTCAGCGCAAGCACCTGGAGCGGGTCGAGCCCGTGCGTCGGCTCGTCGAGAAGCAGCACGCCGGGTTTGTGTATGAGCGCCATCGCGAGGGCGATTCTCCTGTGATATCCTTTGGAACACTGATATATTTTTTTGTAGAGCACGTCTTCGAGTCGGCATTTATCAACCACCCAGTCGAGATTTTCCGATATTTGCCCCGGGGACAGCCAGTGCGCTTTCGCTATGAATTTCAGAAATCGGTCTACGCGCATTCCTTCATAAAGGATGTTCGATTCGGGCATGTATCCAATGCGGTTTCGAACAGCGAGCGGGTTTTCGACGGCATCGAATCCATCAATGGATATCGAACCCGAATCGGGAACAAGATAAGTCGAAAGCATTCGAAGCGTTGTGCTTTTGCCCGCTCCGTTCGGGCCGGCGAAAGCAACTATTTCGCCCGGTTCAACATTGAAGCCGATGCTGTCGACCGCGCTATTTTTGCCGAAACTTTTGCTTAACTGCCAGACTTTTATCATGTATCTATCCAACGGTGAAATTTAGTAGCCGGTAAATATTATAACAGTCTTGAAAAATCATTATAGTAAATTATGTCTCAGATTTACATCAAGTCGTATAAAGGGTTATTATTAACAATCATGAAACAAATCGGAAATTTATATGTCGAATGAAATAATCGGATAAAAACGGGAGGTTTAAATGAAAGTCATCGCGGTAAACGGAAGCCCTCGAAAAAGGGGAAACACATACATGTCGTTAAGCAGGGTTTGCAGCGTACTTAAAGAAGAGGGAATAAGCTCCGAGATAATACAGCTTTCCGGCAAAAAAGCCCAGGGATGTACAGCGTGTTACAAATGTTTCAGCAGGGCCGACGGCAGATGCCATGGGAGGCGAGACGACCTGAATTCAGTGATAGAGCGGATGATGGCGGCGGATGGGATTCTGCTTGGGTCGCCGGTGTATTTCGGGTCTTTGACCCCGGAACTGAAAGCGCTCATCGACAGGGCCGGGCTGGTAACCCGAGCCAACGGACATCTGCTGAACAGGAAAGTCGGCGCAGCAGTAGCTGCAGTGAGAAGACAGGGCGCGTTGCAGACTTTCAACCAGATCAACCAGTTTTTCCTGATCAATAATATGATTGTTCCGGGTTCGTCATACTGGAATCTGGCGATAGGGCGGCAGCCCGGCGAAGTTGAAAACGACGAAGAAGGGATGTCCACTCTGGACACGCTCGGGAAGAATATGGCCTGGCTGATGAAAAAGATCGACCAGTGAAATAGAAGTGAAACAGACCGGTAGAAGGATGGGAACGAAGGCATATCGTCATGCGGCATACGGGCTTGCCCGGCGATTTTAATTCCTTTAAAGACTTCCCAATAATTATATATAACCTGTAGAATAGACAGGTGTGAAACCTTGTTTATAAGAAGTAAAAATGCTTAAAAGTAAGCTGAAACATAACGGAGGTTGTGAAATGTCCCGGCAGTCAAGACTGGCGATTGTCCTGCTGGCAATCGTCTCGATAGTGTTTTTTGCGGCAACAGCGCGGTCGCAGGAAAACGGCACTACTGAAGTAATGATCAAGAAGATAGATGTTACCGGAAACTTCGAAGTTCCGGACGAAGAAATACTGGGTGTGGTTATATCGAAGGAAAATGAGAATCTTTCGACGGAGAACCTGGAGGAAGATCTCCAGCGGATCTTCGATCTCGGATATTTCTCGGAGGATGTCAAGGCGAGTCTTTCGGAATATGAAGGTGGGGCCAAGATAACATTCAGGGTTGAAGAGAATCCGGTGATCAACGACATAATCTTCGAAGGAAACAACGATGTAAGCAACACGGAATTTCTGGATATGATCGCTACGAAGAAAAACAGTATCCTGAACAGCAATGACCTTAAAGCCGATATTGAAGCCATAGAGAAAAAATATCAGGACGACGGTTATATAGCGGCACGTGTTATTGACGCAAGAGTCGACGGGCAGGGCAATCTCCTTATCGTTGTGTCGGAAGGGACGATCCAGGATATAAAGATAGCCTACATACTCAGGGACAAGGTGAACACGGAAGAATTTGAAATTCTCGAGGACGGAAAGACAAAACCGTATGTAGTAACGCGGGAAATGAAGACCAAAGTCGGCGATACCTACAATGTAAATAAAATAGGAAAAGATCTGCAAAGAATATACAACCTTGGTTTTTTTGAAGATGTTCATACCCGGCTGGACCCGGGGAATCCGCCCGGCACGATTATTCTGGTGCTTGAGGTTGAAGAAGCGAAGACAGGGACGGCGGGGTTTGGAGCAGGTTACAGCTCGAATACCGGGTTGACAGGTTTTCTGACATTCACGGAAAGAAACCTCAAGGGCAAAGGCCGGAGAACGGAAGTGAAACTGGAATTCGGCGGGAAGCAGGACGACTATGAGCTTGGATATTTCGAACCATGGCTTGATAAAAAACAGACGAGCCTGGAAATGAATATATACAGCACATCGAGGGAAAACCTGACCTATGGACTGCTCGGGGTTGTCGATACTGATGATTACGAAGAACTGAGAACCGGTTTCGATATGACATTCGGTCGCCCGATATCCAATTACACCAGGGTGTTCACGGGGTTCAAGGCTGAAACCATTAATGTTGAGCCGGAAGATTATGACTATCTCGATGGAAAGTCGCGAAGCGTGACCGGCGCTATAAAAACGGACACGAGGGATTATATCTTCAATCCAACGGATGGGCGTTTTGATTCGGCGAGCCTGGAGCTTAACGGCGGGCCGATTATCGGCGGCGACTATGATTATGAAAAGCTGGTATTCGATTTCAGAAGGTACTACCCCGTCAGAAAAAAGCAGGTTCTTGCGGGGAGAATCAAAATCGGGCTTGGAAGGGGCGATATCCCGCAGTTCGACCTTTTTGACCTGGGCGGAGTAAACACGCTCAGGGGTTATGACGAGTACCAGTTCGCGGGAAGCAAGATGCTGCTTTACAATGCGGAATACAGGTTTATTCTTTCGGGTAATCTTTCCGCTGTTCTTTTTGCGGATGCCGGGAACACCTGGATGGACAAGGATGACATGAGCTTCTGGGTCGATGACGGACTTCACAGGGCGGTTGGCGTTGGTATAAGGCTGAAAATCGCCGCTCTCGGAATCGGGCCGATCAGGCTTGATTATGCTATTGCTGAAGGGCACGAGACCGAAATTCATTTCGGATTCGGCCACATGTTCTGATTCATATCAGAAGATTCTGCTGGTTGATAAATGAGAAAAATAATATTTTTTGTTGCAGTATTCGCAGTTCTGGTTTCATCCGTCACCATGGCGCAAACTTCTGCCCCTGCCATAGGAAAGATTTCGGTGCGGCTTAATTTTGCCGCTCCTGTCCCCGAGGTTCTGAGGCAGCGAATCAGCGAGAGCGTTGCAAAAGTCGGAGAAAAAGCGCTGATAGGTAAAAGCTTGAGAGAGGCCGAGGAATTGAAGCCTTCTCTCGAACAGGTAATGCGAAAGATTTTCAATGAAGTGATAAGTGGTTTCGAGGTTTTGAACCTCGAAGTCGGGATAGGCGAAAATACAGCCGTAGAACTTGATTTAAAGGGCAGAGAGCCCAGAGTAAGTTCGGTTGCGTTTGTGGTTTCCGACTCGTTGGGTGTTTCGCTGGAATGGAATAAAGTTTTCGGAAAAAAATTAAAGCCTCTGGAAAAACAGTTCCTGGACGCGCTGGGGTCAACCCCTGTCGAATCCGCGAGATGGAGCGAGCCGCTTGTTGTGGAACTGGCGGAAAAGATAATCTCTCAGCAAGCTTATTTCAAAGGATTCGAAGTAGCCGCGGAAGTTATCCTGCGCGAAGAGACGATAGTAAAAGTGGCTCTCAAGCCGGTTTCGGAAACCATTAAATATGTTTTTGTGAAAACAAGATCCACGACAATGCCTTCTCTTTTGCTCGAGAGGGTCAAGTTCGACCTTGCGGGCCATGCCGAGTTCATGCTGGGGCTGCCGGTGGAGTTCGCCAGAGAGAACGAAGATGAAATAATCAACTCTTTCAAGACGTATCTTGAAGACAACAGCCAGGCATCGAGGCTGAAGCTCAGGTTTAATTTCAAATCTGATATCCAGGAAAGAACACTGATAACTGTGCAGACCGAATCGTCGAGATTCAATTGTTTTCTCAGGGGCAAGCTGGGATTGGGCAAAGAGGAAAGAAATCCTGACATCGAGGGGCATCTCGGGCTGATCGTGCCGGGAAATTTTGAGTTGTTCGCAGAAGCAAATCTTCTGCCCGGCCCGATCGAGGGCGAGTTCGATCTCGGGCTTGGATATCACTTTGCAGATGTTTTTTATGCAGCTTTCGGGAGAAATTTTCTGGACAGCATAAATCGCATCTGGGTTGATTATTACATTACTGAAGATATCGTGCTATCCTGGGAGAAAAATGTTACTGAAATCGAAGATGAAGATACAGAGGGTAGCCTGACTTTTAAAGCTCATGATTTCTTCAGTATTTCGGTCGTATCGAATTTTCAGGAGGATACCTGGATAAGGTTCGATGTAAACCTTTAATTTCCAGTAGAACAACAATCAGGAGGAAGGGCTTTAATGAAGAAGTTAATAACAGCGGCATCACTGGTTTTGACAATAGCGTTTCTCGCGGCGGCGATTTTTTTGTACATGGGTTCGTCGGGAGCGGTAGCGCAGGGACAGTCGATTGGTTATGTCGATTCTGAATTGATTATTCAAAAATATCCTGTAGCAAGGGCAATTAACGATGAACTAGGAATGATGAGAGAGCAGAGCGAGCAGGAACTGCAGAGAAGCATCCAGGAGAGATTCGGTGACGGAGATATCAATGCTCTTCCCGAAGAGTCGCAGATTCTGGTGCAGAAGATGATCCAGGATGCGGATAAAAAATACCAGGAGCAGAGGGAGTCGCTCTGGCAGGAAAAATGGACCCCGATAGTGACCCGGATTAAAACGACGATAGGCCAGTTGAGCCAGGAGAAAGGCCTTGAGATCGTAATCGAAAAGGAAGCGGTCATTTATGGAGGACTGGACCTTACGGAAGAGGTTATAGAACGACTCGAAACGCAATGAATCGTTGGCTGATTCTGCTTTTACCGCTGATCGCCGGGATAGTTTTTTTCGCGGTGTATCTTCGAAAACCGATACCGGTGCGGGTTGTGCCCGGTTGTGTAAATGTTGAAGAGATATATAAGAATCAGCCGGATTATGAAATAATCCAGAACATAAGAAATGTCGGACAGAGAACAGCGGTGGGGCTTGCAGTTGATCATGTGGCCGGAACCCGGCTTTTCTTTTCCGATCTCGCTCGATCGGAATGGCGGCATACCACCGATACGTTGAAGCGCAGAAGCGATCATCTTGTAAGGCTATGGAGCGAAAGCACTTCATCACGGCTCAAAAGAAAATTCGAGATGATCAACAGAGAGATGGCATTGAAAGACACTGCCGATTTCGAGGAAGCGGGCAGCAGATTAAGAAGCACTTATAACAGAATCCAGATGCGAAAAGAGGATGATCCGTTTGTCGAAGAACGGTTTCTCCTTATGAACCTCAGGCTGAAATTGAGGGTTCTTACGCATGACGCTTTTGTTTTTCCGGAAGAAGATCTGAGAACGATACGGTCGAAAATCGATAGTATCCAGAGGATGCTTGACAACTATGACAAAAGCGTAGTCGGCGAATACCAGAGAGCTTATGACGATGCGACCAGGAAAATAAGGGATGAATATAAAGAATCTGTGGAAAAAAGAAAAAAAGAAGTGCAGGCGGAAAGCAGGGTAATGCTCGAAGAGGCAAACAGCATACTCGATCTCATTGTGGATGATCACGAAGTTGATATTAATGCGAGGTTAGAGGGAAGCTGGAATGAAAGAAAGGCGATGCTGGAGAAATTCAAGTTTCTGGACGTTTCGGGAAGTATCGTTTTTGAGGCCGGGAAAGTTGATGAGCTTGAAGAAGAAATAAAGAAAGAATTTGAACGAAGGATAAGAAGAAGGGCGGAAGCTGTTGCGGAGCGGAACGGTCTTTCCGTAATCATTGCGACGCCATATACGTATGCAGGGGTATGCGTGGATGTCACGCCTGAGTTCTGAATACCGGAGGTGGATTTAATGATAGAGCTTGGAGAATTTGCTGAAAAGATATCAGGGGCGCTGGAAGGCGATCCGGGCGTTCAGGTTCACAGCGTGTGTTCACTGGACGATATCAAAGAGGGTTGCGTTGTGTATATTGAGAAGGAACGCGATTCCGTTCTGCTCGAAAGCAGGAAACCCGCCGCGGTTATATGTGACGAAAAAACTATTATAGAAGGACAGAACATTATCCGGACGGAAAATCCCAAGCTCGCTTTTGCAAAGGCGCTGGAGATATTTTTCCCGCCGGAGCCGGTGGTGGCGGGAATTCATGAATCAGCGGTTGTGGCGGCAGATGCAGTTGTCGATCCCGGCGCGCAGGTGGGGCCCAACTGCACTGTCGATTCCGGCGCGGTTATCGGCTCGGGCACAATTCTCAGGGCTAATGTTTTTGTCGGAAAAAATGCGGTTGTAGGATCAGATTGTGTGCTGAACCCCAACGTATCCGTTCTCGATGCCTGTGAGATAGGAGATCGCGTGATACTGCACAGTGGAGTCGTGATCGGGGCAGACGGGTTCGGTTATGTTCTTGACGGCGGAAAGCATCGAAAGGTTCCACAGACCGGAAAAGTGATAATAGGGCCGGATGTTGAAATAGGGGCGAACTCCACCGTGGACAGGGCGACTCTGGGCGAAACCGTTGTGGGCGGTGGCACAAAGATCGACAATCTTGTGCAGGTGGGACATAACGACAGGATAGGGCGCAATTGCATACTCTGTGGTTGTGTCGGGCTTTCCGGCAGTTGCGAGCTTGGAGACGGCGTGGTTCTCGCGGGCCAGGTCGGCGTGTCCGACCATGTGAAAATAGGATCGGGCGCGATAGTGGGCGGCAAAGCAGGCGTGATCTCGGATATCCCCGAAGGCAAATTCTATTCAGGGTTCCCGGCCCGGCCACACAGAGAGACGATAAAAACATATTCGTTCCTGAAGAAGATACCCGAGCTTATGGAGCGGCTGGAAGCTATAGAAAAACAATTCGGCGGAGAATAATATTTTCTCTATGCCATATGGCAAAACAAAAAATCACGCTGTTGCTCTCCTCGTATTATTTTTGTTTATTGCAGTGCGGGCATGCGCGGGGCTGCTGACGGCGGATTGGGAGCCTTACGGCCCTGCCGGAGATGTTCCGGGCATGCTGTCGGTATCGGTAACCGGCGGGAATGTGAGCCGTGATTTGTTTGTTCCTCTCGCAGTAAAAGAAATCCGGAAAAATGCTTCAGTTCGTAATGGCGCGAAGCTCGAAATAAAAAAGCGTATTATTGCTCCGGACTATGTTCCAGCAGGGCGAAGCGATGGCATTCTGGCATGGGTGACAATAAAGGGGAGCGGGTTCAAAACGGTAGCCGGCCCGGTTCTGGTGCGTATAAACAACCTGGAGGCAAATGATCTTGGAGAAGCCGACAGGCTGTATGTCAGTAACAGTCCTGAATTGTTGACCTGCGGTGGCATATTGCTGGATGGCGCGATGCGGAAGCGGGAATCCGTGAGGTATCTTCTGCATCACAAAAACGGTATTGAAGAGAATATGAACCTTATTTTCAATATTGCCAACACGGGAAATATTAAAGCGAAACTTGTTCTTGTCGAGGGAGACCCCTCAAAAGGTGAAAGCGAAATGATCGTGGGGCATCTTCCGGCTGTGGAGTTTATGAAAAACAGCAGGGATTCGGTTGGCAGGATAATAGAGCTGGAACCGGGATCGCGGACCGCTATTCACAGGATAAAACTGAGGGCGGGAGAAATAATCAGCGGCGTGGGCGAGTTGCACATGATCGATGGTGAGCAGGTTGAGTTTGAGATCAAGGCGCTCGAACCTTCAGTGACGGAAGTGACCCGGAAAAACAACATCGGGAATTCAAACTCGATCCGCGGGCACGGGGTTTTCGGAAAACCGGTTGTCGAGATCGAAGAAGAATTTGTTATCGGAGGAAGGTGGAAATTCATCGGGATCGGTGATGATCCGCTTGAAAATCTCGACGACGGAAACACGGCATTGAAAGGCAATTATGGAGTAACTTATCATATAAGAGTGGCCGTGATAAACGATTCGGGGCGGGCGGAGAAGGCGCAACTGCATTTTTCGCCGGTTTCCGGGCCGGCGCGGGGGACGCTGATTGTGGATGGAGAATTGTTTAAACTCGGGGTTTGTAAACCTCCGCGAACAAGGAAGGTCAAAGCGTTCTGGGTCGGGCCGTACGAAAAAAAGATGATAGATGTGATGATAATGCCCGAATCGGGTTCATTCTACCCGGTAAGACTGGTATTTATGGCGAGGAAAATTTAATGAAACAGACTACAATCGCCCGATCGGCGTCGTTCAGGGGGATCGGGTTGCATACCGGACGCGAAGTGAGCATGAGGATAGAGCCGTCGGAAGCCGGTACCGGCATTTTTTTTGAATATAGCGGCGCACAAATCCGCGCTTCGATCGAAAACGCGGTTGTTTCACCCAGGAACACGGAATTGAAGTCGGGCGATGTAACACTTTTTACGGTGGAGCATGTGCTGGCGGCGCTGTTCGGGATGGGTGTCGATAATGCGCGGGTGGTGCTGGATGCGCCTGAACCGCCGGTTCTCGACGGCAGTGCGCTGGGGTTCGCAACTGTGATCAAAGAATCCGGCATAGTTTCGCTGGAATCGGAATTAAACCGTGTACCTGTCGAAAAACCGTTGATTTTTTCCGAAAACGGGGCAACGATCCTTTTTTTGCCCTCGGATGTTCTTAAAATGACGTATTTTCTTGACCATCCGCACGAAATGATAGGCAGGCAGAGTGCTGATTATGTTCATTCGGAATCAATGTTTCTTGATCGGATTGCGCCGGCAAGAACATTCGGCCTCATCGAGGAAGTCGAGGCGCTGCATAATGCGGGGCTTGCTCTGGGCGGATCGCTTGAAAATGCCGTGGTTGTTTACCCGGATAGATATTCTTCGGAGCTGCGGTTTGAAAATGAATTTGCGCGGCATAAATTGCTGGATATGATAGGTGATATGTCGCTTATGGGGAGAGGATTTTCGGCTCATTGCGTCGGGATAAAAAGCGGTCACGCATCTAACATAAAGAGCCTGAAGACGGTTTTCGGGCAAAAAAAGCATTAAAAAATCGGAAAACACATATTTTTTCCAGCGGACGGGGTTCAAATAAGCCTTATTTAATAAGGGGTTTTAAAACGACAGTCAGGAATGGCCGCATTTTGTTAAAATTAATCAAAAAATAGACATTAAGCAGGAATGAGTTGGCGATAGTTCGTTATTGTCGTTGATCCTTCTATTACATCGTTAATTCTCAATTATATATATAAATTATATAAAGGATACTATAGAAATTTGAATGCGCGTGCGCGCGCGGGTTTTGCGTAGTGATAGATAAGACAGCAATAGTGAATTCAGGGGCCGAACTGGCAGAAGATGTGAAGGTCGGCCCGTATGCGATAATCGAGAGCGGAGTCGAAATCGGAGCGGGGACTGAGGTTCACGCGCATGCGGTGGTTCGCGAAGGCACCAGGCTCGGAAAGAACTGCAGGGTTCATTCAGGCGCGGTGCTGGGCGGAGAGCCGCAGGATGTGAAGTTCGGCGGAGAGGAAAGTTTCCTTATAATCGGAGACGGCACGATCCTGAGAGAAGGGTTCACGGCGCATCGCGGGAGCGGTGAGCAGTCGGAAACCCGGATCGGATCGGGATGCATGCTGATGGCCACGGCGCATGTCGGGCATAACTGCGTTGTGGGCAACGGTGTTGTGATGGCGAACGCGGTGAACCTGGGCGGATTCGTGCAGGTCGGCGACAGGGCGTTTGTCGGAGGATTGACGGGTGTTCATCAGTTCACGAGGATCGGCGCGTTCGTGATGGTCGGCGGCGGCTCGGTTGTTCTTGAAGACATACCGCCGTATATGCTCGTGACGGGTGGCTACAGGCCGCCGGTTTGCGGGCTGAACCGTATAGGCCTGATGCGGGCGGGATTCGACCAGGACACCCGCAGGGCGATGCACAAAGCATACCGGCTGCTGTACAAATCCGGGCTCAGTGTATCGGAGGCCGTTGAGAGAATTAAAACAGATTTACAGGATATAGAAGAAATCGGAATTCTGATCGATTTCCTCGAATCGAAAAGCGACAGAGGCATTTGCCGTGGTAGAGAGGACTAATAAAGTTCAAAGGGAGTTGCTATGAGAATCGGTGTAATCGGCGTTGGTAAAATGGGATTTAACCACGTCAAGATATTCAGCCAGATGAAAGATGTGGACCTTATAGGTATCGCGGACGTTAACGATAAACAGGTGAGGGATGTGGCCGCAGAGTTTGGAACCCGGCCTTTTGTGAATTATAGGGATCTGCTCGCGATGCAGCCCGACGCTGTAAGTATTGTTGTTCCCACGACGCTGCACAAGCAGGTGGCGGAGGATTCGTTGAAAGCGGGTTGTCATGTTCTCGTTGAAAAACCGATAGCGGCAACGATATCCGAGGGCAAGGAAATGATTGCTCTCGCGCAGAAGCTGAACCGCAAATTGCTTGTCGGGCACGTCGAGAGATTCAACCCGGCTGTTTCGATATTGAAAGAACTTGTAGACGAGGGTGTTCTGGGCGGGATCGTTTCGATTTCATCGAAGAGGGTCGGCCCGTACTGCCCGAGAATAAGCGACTGCGGGATAATTCTGGACCTGTCGCCGCATGATATAGACATAATTTCTTATCTATACAATGACAGGGTGCGTGAAGTGTATGCGGTTGCCGGAAAGACATTCCATTCACAGGAAGACCACGCGACTCTTATGCTTAAGTTCAGGCGTGGAACGGCAGGCGTAATTGAAACAAGCTGGCTGCCGCCTCACAGGGTTCGCATGCTGAACGTGGTTGGAGATTCGGGTGTTGCGACGCTTGATTTTATTGATCAGAAGGTTGTTGTTTACGATAAAAACTGGGCGCGCGAGGCGAATGTGAACCGGAAAGAGCCGCTGCGGAACGAACTGCGCTATTTCGTAAAGCTCATAACCAACGGCGAACAGCCGCATGTCAGCGGCGAGGACAGTCTTCACGCGCTGTCGGTCGCGCTTACGGCGATTGAATCATACAAGAGCGGAAGAGTGCTCAGGGTTCCGCTGCCGAATGTTGCGGAAACGGCGGATTCGAGGGTTTCAAATCTAAGGGTTATATCAAGCGATTAACAGGCAGTTACGGTAATAAATTGAAACTCAAAAAAACAGGGTCCGGTGTGAAGCCGCGACCCATTTGTTTTTCAGGAGGAAGAAAATCAACGCAATGAGCCGAAGGGCGTGGCGTTGGTATGCGATGGCGAAGAAGAAGATATTCATAACGGCGGGCGAAGTTTCCGGCGATGTCAACGCATCGCATCTGGTTCGCGCCGTTAAAGATATCGACCCGGACATTGAATTCGCGGGAATCGGCGGCAGGCATCTGCGCGAGGCCGGCGTTAGGCTCCTCGCCGACAGTTCGACATGGGGCAGCATCGGTTTTCTTGAAGGTGTTGTTAAAGGGTTTGTCATATTGCCGGTGGCGAGAAGGCTTGCGGCGATGTTCGAGCAGGAAAAACCGGATCTTTATGTTCCGGTTGATTACAGATTTTTCAGTATGCGCGGCGCGCGGATAGCAAAATCGAGAGGGATTCCGGTCGTGTATTATTTTTCGCCGGTGAGCTGGTTCGGAAGTGGCGGGAAAAGATTCGAAGAGCTTGCGGCGACCATAGATCTTTCTCTTGTCGCGCTTCCGCTTTCGCTGGATCAGTACCGGGAGGCGGGTGTCAATTTCCAGTACATCGGGCATCCGCTTGTCGACGCGGTCAAGCCTTCGATGACCCGGGAAGAGGCGCTGCGGTTTTTCGGGCTTGAGGGAGATGGGCCGGTGATTGGTTTTATGCCGGGGAGCAGGGGTCAGGAAATAAAAAGGCTTATGCCGGTGTTTGCGCGGGCCGCGCGGATTATTCAAAAGGAATCTGTGGGTGCGCGGTTTATCGCTTTCAGGGCGATCGAACAGTATGACTTTCTGATAAAAAAATGTATCGGAGATGCGCCGGTGTCTGTCGCGCACGAAAAAGTTTACGATTTTATGAATGTGTGCGATGTCCTTGCGCTGTGTTCGGGGACAGCCACCCACGAGGCGGCTATACTGGGGAAACCGATGGTGGTGTGTTACAAAATCAATCCGGTTACGGGATGGATCGTTCGAAAGACCGTTAATCCGCCGATGATCGGGCTGCCGAACATAATCGGGCGGGAATTTGTCGTGCCGGAGCTCGTGCAGGAAGCATGCACTCCTGAAAGCGTGGCGGACGAAACAGTAAAGTTGCTTAAAGAGGAAGACATCAGGACAAAAACAATTGAAAAGCTTGGGATTGTCAGGGACAGGCTTGGGAAGCCGGGCGTGCTGGAACGGGCCGCAAAGCTGGTTGTGGAAGCGGTTCACGGCGACCTTTCGATAGAAGAGGATTAGCTGCTGATGGAAGAAATTCTGCTTACGAAGAAAGAAAAGATAACCGAATCTTCAAAGAAAGCGGGGATAAGGCTTCTCGGTGCCGTATGGAAACATAAATGGCTTGTTGTCACGGGTATAATATGCGCCATTGTATCCACGCTGATGTTCGGCACGGTTCCGCTTTTTGTTAAATACATAATCGATTCGATTGTCGAGGGCAACCTTGACAGGGTAACAATCATCGTATTCCTGATAGTGATAGTTTTTGCGGTAAGATGGGTCATCGCCTTTCTCAACATGTATTTCATAACGCTCGGCGGAATGAGGCTGGTGGAGGATTTGCGAAACCAGGCATACGCGAGGCTGCTCCAGATGTCGTTCGGCTATTTCCAGAAAAGGCAGTCCGGCGAGATCATGTCGCGGCTGGCGATGGATACCGGTGTTGTCCAGATGTTCGTCACTTCGGGTATCAGCGAGATTGTCAGGATACCGATCGGGATAGTCGTTTCGCTCGCGATAGTGATTGTGCTGAGCGCGAAGCTCACGCTGCTGGCTCTGCTCCTTATGCCGGCTATCGTTATCATCATAAGGATCGGCGGCGAGAGAATGAAGAAGGTGAGCCTTCTGCTGCAACAGCGGATTGCCACTTTCAACGCGCTTATGTTCGAGCTTTTCAATCTTGTTAACGTAGTGAAAATGTTCTCGATGGAGAGGCACGAAGAAAAGCGTTTCAGCATGGAGAACCGGCTGGTTGTTGACGACACGATGAAGCAGGTCAAGGTCCGTTCGAGCTACAGCCCGATGGTTGAATTTCTCGGCGCATGCTGCATGGCATTGATATTCTGGATCGGGGCGCGGGCGGTTGTTAACCAGGTTCCGGATTTCATTACCGGGAGAATATTGACGATAGGTGACGTTTCCGCGCTGTTTCTGGGGCTGCAACAGCTTTTTACCCAGGTTAACCGCATAAACCATGTGAACCTGACGATGCAGCACGCTTTCGCCGCGGCGGAGAGAACGTATCATATAATAGACATGGAGCCGGACATCCAGGACAAGCCCGATGCGATCGAGATTCCAGAGATCAAGGGAAACATAGAAATCAGCAATGTTTGTTTTGAATACAATGAAGGTGAACGTGTTCTGAACGGCGTCAGCCTGAAGATCGAGCCGGGCATGGTGGTGGCGCTTGTCGGCTCGAGCGGATCGGGAAAAAGCACGCTGGTCAATTTGATCCCGAGATTCTACGATGTCACTTCGGGTTCAATAAAGATAGAGGGGATAGATATCCGCGACGCGAAAATCAGTTCGTTCAGGGATCAGATAGGAATAGTGCCGCAGGACACATTGCTGTTCCGCAACACTGTTAAAGCGAATATCGCGTATGGTAAGGCAGGAGCTACTGATGAGGAGTTGTTCGAAGCCGCTGAAGCCGCTTACGCGAACGAATTCATCAAAGACATGCCGCAGGGATACGACACGATGGTCGGCGAGCGGGGCGCGACGCTCAGCGGGGGGCAGCGTCAGCGGGTCGCGATCGCGAGGGCGATCCTGAAGGATCCGAGGATTCTTATTCTCGATGAAGCAACGTCGAACGTCGATAACGTTTCGGAGAAATATATACAGGCCGCGCTTGAGAAGCTGATGAGAACGCGGACCACGATAGTCGTCGCTCACAGGCTTTCGACGATACGCAACGCGGACCTGATAGCGGTTCTGGACAGGGGGCAGATAGTGGAGCGCGGAAAGCATGAAGAGCTTTACGAGCTGGGCGGGGTATACAGGAAGCTTTATGACCTGACGCTTGAATCTGAAAGGTCTCAGGATCTGAACGGAGAGAAATTGACATGAGCGAAAAAATAGCGATAGGAATAATTCCCGCCAGGTATGAAGCGACGAGATTCCCGGGGAAGCCGCTTTTCCCCATCGCGGGGAAGCCGCTGATTCAGCATGTTTATGAACAGGTGCTGAAAGCGGACAAGCTCGACCGCGCGATCGTTGCGACGGACGATGAAAGGATATACGAGGTCGTCGAGTCGTTCGGCGGGCGGGTCGTGATGACGCGCAGGGACCATGCCACCGGGACCGACCGGATAGCCGAGGTCGCGCAGGGCGAGGAGTGCGACATAATCGTGAATGTGCAGGGAGACGAGCCACTCATGGACCCCGGTCTGATAAACAGGGCGGTCGAGCATTTCGGGGCGATTCCTGATTTCAGGTTCGGGAGCGCGATGACGCCGATCGAGACAGAAGAGGATATTCAGAACCCCAATGTTGTGAAGGTTGTGGTTGGGCAGGGCGGACAGGCTCTGTATTTTTCGAGGTTCCCGTTGCCGTATCGTCGCAAGCACACGACGATTCCGGTTTACCAGCATATCGGGTTTTACGTGTACAGCCGGGAGTTCGTGCTTTCATATTCGAAGATGAGTCCTACGCCTCTCGAACAGACGGAATCGCTTGAGCAGCTCCGCGCGATAGAGAACGGCATCAGGATCGACATGATAGAGACGAAGTACCAGGGCATCGGGGTCGATGCGCCGGAAGATGTGGCGCGGATCGAGTGGGAATTAAAGCGTCGCAACAGGCAATAAATAATCGCGGCAGCCACAGGATCATTCAATTATCACACCGGCAGACAATTTTATTGAGAAGAATACCTCGGTGCTTGCACCGGGGTTAGCCTCGATACTGTTAACTTAAGGTAAAAACCCTTCCGCCCCATGAAATCTCCCTGACATCCTGTCCCCTGGATTCCGGGCCTCGGGCCGAAAGGCCTCGGCCCGGAATGACAGAGTTAACGGTATTGGGATTAGCCTGGATTTCTCACAGAGAAATCCAGGCTAGGATTGCCGGTGTTGAGCGGTAATATTGTGGAGAGAAGCGCGCTTGTCGCTCTTCTCGTCTAGAAGTTTTGAAAGAGTGTGAGAAAACTTTTTCAAAAGTTTTCTCACGTATTTTGATACCCCGACCGCTTGCGGCGGGGTAGTTCATTTCACGGCGGCTTCAGCCTGTTCGATCAGTTTCAGCCCGTTGCCGGACAGGATGGCGTTCCTCGCTTCCTTTTCGCCATCTGTTGCCATAAGGACTTTTGCGAGCGGAAGGATGAACGGGTAGAACGGCCAGTCTGTCCCATAAAGCAGTCTTTCATACCCGATGCGCTCGATCATGTCCTGTATGTGGTGCGGCGGGTGTCCGCCGATTTCAAGATATACATTTTCAAACCGGTCCGCGTAATCGAGAGCAATGTTGTAGTCGTTCATTCCGGCATGCCCAAGGATGAATGTCGTGCCGGGGAACATCGAGAGCGCTTTTTCGTATCTATCCATTCCGGCCAGTTTTCTGAGCGGGCCCGGTTCGAGTCCGTTGAATGCGGTGTGGAACAGGACCGGCAGCCCGGTTTTATCCCATGCTTCGAGCAGACGGATGACTTTCGGGTGGTCCGGCCCGGCGAGATGCGCATAAGGATGAACTTTAAGCCCGCGCGCGCCCAGTTCCACGAACTTTTCGACTTTTTCCTCGATGTCCGGCCAGAACGGGTTGATCCCGCAGAAATTGATAAGCCGTTCGTTACCCTGCGTGGCATCGATATAGGTTTCCGACAGGTTGGAGCCGACCGCGAAATCTATTGCCAGAACTACTGCTTTGCTGACATTGAAGCGGTTCATTTCGTCGAGAATGTTGGGTACGGTGAAAGTCGCGTTAGGGCCCTTGTTGGTGAAAATCGAGCGGCCATGATCCGCGAACATGCCGTTGCGCCGTATCTGTGTCAGGTTCACGCCCGAGTAGATGCTCAGGTCTACCGCGCCTCTTCGCATTGGAAAATTGTGTTTCACACTGGGCGTTTTCGCCTGGTAGTTGATCGGGGATGCGAACAGGAAAAAGAACCCGAGGTGAGTGTGAAAATCCACAATGGGTGGAGCGTCGGGAATATCCAGCGCCGGTTTTCCGTTCTCATCGAGTTTGAAGTAGGGAAGCTGTGTCATTGCATAGCAGTCTTTAAACTGCATCGGGAAATCGCTCAAAGTGATTCCGCCTTCCATTATAAAAATTAATTCCGCGTGTCGGCTCTATTATATAGATATATTAAACATTTAAAAAGGTAATTTCCGGAAATAAAAAAACCGCCGGTTTTGGCCGGCGGTTTTGAGTTATTTGACAGAATAAAAATTATTTCGTTTTGTGGCTTCCGGACCAGAGATCCGTTCCCGGAGGATAGATGTTGGCTTCAACATCGACTTCGAGGTGGATGACTGCGGGAAGCTTTGAATCAACTGCATCCTGAAGCGCTTTTTTGAATTCCTCGACGGATTTCGCGTAAGCGCCGAAGCAATCCATCGCCTGAGCGATCTTGTCGTAGCGGATCTCGTGATGCACGCAGTTTACGTAGAAATCCTTGTGGCCGAAGCAGCGTTCCTGGGCGGTTTTTTCCATGCCCCATGCCGTGTCCACGGCAACGATCGCCACGAACGGAGTGCAGAGCCTTCTGGCGGTTTCGAGCGCCTGGATATTGAAACCGAAAGCGCTGTCTCCACTGATAAGGCAGACCTGTTTATCGGGGGCGGCGAGTTTCGCGCCGATCGCGAACGGCAGGCCTGTGCCGAGGTGTCCGAATTCCGAAGTCCACATCAGGCTGCGGGGAGCACCGATGCGCGTGTAGTTCGAAGACCACAGGCTGGTGTTTCCGCCGTCCATGACATATATGGAATCTTTCGGGAAGAACTCGCGGGCGATTTTGATCGCGCGGCCGGTAATCATCGGATTATCGGTTTTTTCCGCTTTCTCGTTCTGATCCATTTCCCACATATTCACGAGATCTTTGTACTGTTTGAGTCTCGGATGCGGTTCGCGTTTATCGGTGAGTTTCTTGACAGCCGCGAGCAGTTGTTTGAGAACCACGGGAGCGGAGCCCACGAGAGCGAGATCGGCGGGTTTGTTCATGCCGATGCGCTCGGGAGCGATGTGGTTGTGGATGAGAACCTGTGATCCTGGAGGTCCCCAGAGCGGCGGTTTGCCGAAGAAGTCGAGTTCTCCGAACTTTGCGCCGATGGCGAGAACCGTTTTCGCCTGTGAAAGCGCTGCGCGCGCCATGCCGCATACCGTGTGGATGCTGTTCGGGTGGTATTCCGAGATAGCTCCACGTGCGCCGGGCGATGTTGTGACCGGGCAGCCGAGATATTCGGCGAGAGCGACCAGATCATCCGAGCAGCCGGTTCTCTGAACGGCGGCTCCGGCATGAATCATCGGTTCGTCTGATTCGACGAGCATTTTTGCCGCTTTCTCGATGAGTTCCGGGTCTGCGCCACACTGTAGCGCTTCAATATCAACTTTCGGCGTCGGCGGATATGTGTCCACGTCAACTTTCGAGTTCATGATGTCTTCCGGAATTTCGATGTGAACCGGACCGGGTATGCCGGTCATTGCTTCTTTATATGCGGTGGCTACAATCTCCGGAATTCTTTCCGGATTTGTAATTCGGGCATTGTACTTGCATACTGATTCGAAGGCTGCTTTCTGGTCGTAAACCTGCATTCCTCCGCGTGGAGGATAAACCAGATCCGAGCGCCTTGTGGTTGTTACCACAATCATCGGTATCTCTTCGCAATATGCGCATATTACGCCCGATATTCCATTAGCGGAACCCGGCCCTGCTCCGAGAACAGTTACCGCCGGTCTTCCCGTAACTCTAGCGAATGCGTCTGCCATGTGGACTCCCGCCGCCTCGTGTCTCGGCGTTACGAAAGTCATTTCCCTTTCCTCTGCATGATCGTGAGCCCAGGAAAATATGATGTTATAAGTCCCGTCCGGTATTGAAAATATCGGGGCCGGGCCCTGGTTCGCGATACATTCCATGAGGAGTTCGCCTGCAATCAATTCAGCCATATGCACCTCTCCCTGTTTCATTTGAACACAGATTCTAACATTTAAAAAGTTACGAGGTCAATTTCAAATTAATATTGGATTATTATTTCAAATTTTGACGGGAAATTAACTTTATGATAAATTCCAGAATTACTACCGGGCTTTATAAAGGTTGTTTAAAGGGGGAGCGCGTAAAATGAAAAGAAAAATATTATTTCCGGTTTCGATCTTTTTGCTTTTAATATCGGTCTCATGCCTCGGGCAGGAACTCACCGATCCGAAAGAAATTTTGAGCGAAGCAAAAGATAAAATGATGGCGCTCGACAGTTATTCCTATTATTTGAAAAGCGAAGGCTGGGATTTTGATCTCGGAAAAACAGCTGAGAAAACAAAGTCGCTTACAGGTGAAGCGAGCAAGAACAGCCTGGCTTCGAGATTCACGGGTGATGTGGAAGAGGTTGACGCCTCGGAGCCCAAGTGGATGGTTTATGAAGGGCTTTTCAAGTTCATGAAACCGTATTTTCTCCAGATGCATCTCGAAAAGAACGATTATGTGCCGTCGATCCTTCAGGGTGCGGTTATGACATACAGGCCGGACAAGAAAAAAGGAAAATACTGGACGTTGAAGCCCCGCATCAGCCCGATCGGGATAAAAAGGGGAACAGAAACGGTTTCGGGAAGCTTTTTCTACTCGACATGGCATCTTAATTTTATGAAAATCGAAGGCCTGCTGAAGGCGAAAGACCCCGTGCTCGAAGGGGTAGAGGATTTTGACGGGCATAAGTGCTACAGGGTGACGTTCGAGTTTACGGGAGACGAGACGGGAGCCGCCGCCGCCGGGGAATACGAAAAATGGGGTATCCCGGAGCAGGTTCAGTGGAAATTCAACGAAGAGCTCGATGAGTTCACGAGAGGAAATCATGGGAAAATCAGCTATCTGTTCGACGTGGATGAACTTCTTTTACGCAAACTGGATGTGAAGCAAAAGAATGGCGAGCAATATTACGTAAAAACATGGACGGATGTCAAAACGAACGATCTTACAAAAAAAGATTTCTAGACCTCGACAAATTATTGTATAGCGGCTATATTATTCTGTTTAGTAAATCAAGTACGAGCAGGGTTATCTACATGGGGTTCGCAGCTTAAAGAGGACATGCACGCGAGAAGCCGACGGTTACGGTACACGTATAGCCACCCGTGCTTTGATATTGGGATTGTGTAACAGAATGGAAGCCGGATACAAGCCGGCTTTAAGTTTATATGGAAACAGAACACTTGAAAAATGCATGAAGGCAGTGACATTTATCCACAAATGGCAGACATTCTTATCTTTTAAGTTTTACTCTTATCAGTATTTTACTTTTTAATAGCATTGCTTTTCTCCCGGAGAATGCTCGCTTTCCGGGGGGGGGCGGCATAAGCTGAAATGTATTTAATAATGCAAAGAAGGTTATAGAAAAATGAAAAAGTTGCTGACAGGAAATGAGGCTATTGCAAGGGGCGCATGGGAGGCCGGCGTGACATTCGCATCAGCCTATCCCGGCACGCCGAGCACGGAAATCACGGAGGCGATAAGCAAATACGAAGAAGTCCACGCTGAGTGGGCTCCGAACGAAAAGGTTGCTTTCGAATCTGCGATAGGGGCATCTTTCGGTGGCGTCAGGACGCTTGTGTGCATGAAACATGTGGGGCTGAACGTAGCAGCAGACCCGTTTTGCACTCTGAGTTATACGGGTGTGAACGGAGGGCTGGTTCTTATCTGTGCGGATGACCCGGCGATGCACAGCTCCCAGAACGAGCAGGACAACAGGTATTATGCGCGGCTGGCGAAAGTTACCATGCTCGAGCCGTCGAGCAGCCAGGAAGCAAAGGATTACGTGAAACTCGCTTTCCAGTTGAGCGAGAAATACGACACCCCGGTCATGGTGAGGGTGACTACCCGGATCAGCCATTCGAGAGGGATTGTCGAGCTTGAAAAAAGAAAGAATGTGAAGCAGAAGCCGTTTGTGAAGGATCCTCAGAAATACGTAATGGTTCCGGTGAACGCGAGGATGAGACACAGGGTTGTCGAGGCAAGGCAGGCCATGGTTCGGGATTATGCCGAGGCGTCGCCAATTAATGAGATCGAAAAAGGCAGGGGAGATATCGGTGTAATTTCAGCCGGCGTGGCATACCAGTACGCGAGAGAAGTTTTTCCCGAGGCTCATTTCCTGAAGCTCGGGATCACGAACCCGTTGCCTGTGAAAATGATAAAGAAGTTTGCGAAGGGCAAAAAGAAGCTCTACGTTGTCGAAGAGCTGGAGCCTTTCATGGAAGAGCAGATAAAAGCGCAGGGCATAAGCGTTATCGGGAAAGAAAAGCTGCCTGTCATCGATGAGCTGAACCCTGATGTTGTGCGCGATTCGTTTATAAAGAGAAGAAAACCACATGTGTCCGAGGATGTGTCCCGGCTGCCGAAGAGACCGCCGAATCTTTGTCCCGGCTGCCCGCATCGCGCGCTTTTCAGTTCGATTAAGCCGCTCAAGCCGATAGTGTTCGGAGATATCGGCTGCTACACGCTGAGTGTTCTGCCGCCGTTGAGCATGCATGATTCATGTGTGTGCATGGGCGCGAGCATCGGTGTCTCTTATGGCTACAGCAAGGTAGGCGCAAATGATACAACGCCCAGCGTAGGCGTGCTCGGGGATTCGACATTCCTGCACAGCGGGCTTACGGGCGTGCTTCAGATGGCATACAACAAGGGCATGAACACGGTGATAATTCTGGACAACCGCACAACGGCGATGACCGGCGGCCAGCAGCATCCCGCGACGGGCAAAACGCTGAAGGGCGATGAAACGAACGCCGTCGATTTCGAAGAACTCTGCAAGGCGATGGGTGTGAAGCGGGTTTTCACCGTTAATCCTTTCGAGATTAAGAAGACGCGCGAGCTGGTTAAAAAGGAAATGAAAATCGAGGAGCCCAGCATCGTGATATCGCGCGCGCCGTGCCCGCTGATATACAGGGTCAGGACGACTCCTTTCCAGGTTGATCCGGATAAATGCAAAGAGTGCGGCATGTGCCTGAAGATCAATTGTCCGGCGATCACGCGGACCGGGAACAAGGCCACGATCGTTGAGCACATGTGCA
Organism: bacterium; assembly: GCA_035380865.1. Classification (GTDB taxonomy): domain Bacteria; phylum UBP15; class UBA6099; order UBA6099; family UBA6099; genus DAOSYA01. The sequence goes on along the minus strand of DAOSYA010000007.1, from coordinate 27,104 downwards.
ACGGGTGCAGTGTCTGCTCGCAGATATGCGCATTCAATGCGATATCCAGAGTCAAGAGCGGAAAGAAATGTTCGGTCTAGCCGGGCAGTACGAGACGAATGAGAAAAGGGATGAATAAAATGGCTGAAAAAGAAAATATAAACATTCTTATAGTAGGGGTCGGAGGCCAGGGGATAATACTGGCGAGCCGTATCATAGCGCAGGCTTTTGTAGATGCGGGTTATGATGTGAAGCAATCCGAGGTTCATGGAATGGCGCAGCGCGGCGGCGCGGTTTCAAGCCACATAAGGGCGGGCGAAAAAGTGTATTCGCCACTGGTTCCCGCGCTTGAAGCGGACTATGTGCTCTCTTTCGAGAGGCTCGAAGTGCTGCGGTACATGCAGTACATTTCGAAAAAGACGACGGTTATCATTAACGATCAGAGGATAGACCCACCGTCGGTATCGGCGGGTGAACAGGAATATCCCGGCGATATAGTCGAACAGTTGAAAAAGAAGACGAAAAAAATCAGTATTATCCCCGCCGCGGCGGAGGCGTGCGAGATCGGCAACGAACGTGTTGTAAACGTTCTGCTCACGGGAGTTCTTGCCGGATACCTGCCTGTAGGCAGGAAAGCATGGGGTAAAACATTGAAGGATATACTTCCGCCAAAGCTGCTGGACATCAACAACAGGGCATTCGACAGAGGAATACAGTTCAGCAATCAAGATTGAGGAAAGAGGTGTAACGAGATGTCAAAGCAGGAAGTTATTTGGAACAAAGAGTGTGAGTGCATGGGGCTCGAAAAGAAAAAGGAGCTCCAGCTTGAAAGGCTCAAAGCTCTGGTTGCCCGGATTTACGTGAATGTGCCTTTGTATAATAAAAAGATGAAGGACATCGGGATGGAACCCGGGGATGTTAAAGAGCTTGGCGATCTTGCGAAACTGCCTTTCACGACAAAGGAAGACCTAGCGGCGAACTATCCGTTCGGCATGTTCGCGGTTCCGATGGACGATGTTATAAGAATTCATTCGTCGTCCGGGACGACGGGCAAACCAAAGGTCGCGGGTTACACGAGGAACGACATAGACACGTGGGCCGAAGTGATGGCGAGGACGCTTGGTTGCGGAAACACGACAAACAAAGATGTCGTGCAGAACGCCTACGGGTATGGTCTGTTCACCGGCGGGCTCGGCGCTCATTACGGGGCCGAAAAGATCGGGGCCGCCGTGGTGCCGATTTCCGGCGGCAACACCGCCCGCCAGGTTCTGGTGATGCAGGATTTCGGCTCGACGAAGCTCTGTTCCACTCCGTCATATTGTCTCAGGCTTGGCGAAGTATTGCTCGAACAGGGAATAGATCCTGCCGATCTCAAGCTCAACACGGCGTTTCTCGGAGCGGAACCCTGGACCCGGGAACTCAGAGAGCAGATTGAAGAAAAACTGAAGATTGACGCGATAGATATTTACGGGCTTACGGAAGTCATCGGCCCCGGTGTTTCATCGGAATGCATGGTGAAAAACGGGCTACATGTTTTCGACGATCATTTCCTGCCTGAAATAATCGACCCGGTGACGGAGAAGCCCGTCGCGGACGGCGAAATGGGAGAACTGGTTTTTACCACGCTGACGAAGGAAGCTTTCCCGGTGCTCAGGTATCGCACGAGAGATATATCGAAGCTGATTCCCGGCGAGTGCGAGTGCGGCAGAACCCATGTCAGGATGCAGAGGGTAACCGGCAGGACGGATGATATGCTTATCGTCAGGGGAGTGAACGTGTATCCGAGCCAGATCGAATCGGTCCTGGTGAAAATTCCTGATGTCGAGCCGCATTATCAGATCGTTGTGGATCGCAAGGGAACGATGGACACGCTTGAGATATGGGTGGAAGTTTCAGAGAAGGCGTTCAGCGATGAGATCAGGGGATTGGAAAAGCTGGAGAAAGGAATCAGGGCGGTGCTCGAGAGCAGTCTTCTGATTTCGGTTAATCTCAAGCTGGTCGAGCCGAAAACGATCCAGAGATCCGAGGGCAAGGCGAAACGAATCGTGGATAAGAGATCGGTTTACGACAAGGCGTGATTGAGGTTAAAATACTTGATAAACGTCCGTTAAAGCTAAATCGAACAGCGGGTCCAGAGCCCGAAAAACTGGTGAAGGGGAGATACTAAATGGTAAAGCAAATATCTGTGTTTCTTGAGAACAAATCCGGTAGACTCGCGGAAGCGACGGAAGCGATAGGAGAGTCGGGTGTGAATATCCGTGCTCTTTCGGTGGCCGACACCTCCGATTTCGGAATACTCAGGTGTATTGTCAGCGATACCGAAAAAACATTGAAAGTGTTGAAGGAAAGAGGCTTCACCGCAAGCGCGACGGAAGTTGTTGCGGCGGAGGTGCCGGATAGCCCGGGCGGGCTTGCAGGCATGCTTCAGATGTTGCAGGAAAACGGCATAAACGTTGAATACCTGTATGCGTTTGTAACAAAGTCACGCGACAATGCGGTTGTGATTTTAAGAGTGGAAAACAATGAAGGTGCGATAGCACTGCTCGAGAAGGGAGGGATAAAAACTTTATCAGAAGAAGAAGCAAATAACCTTTAAAATTTATTCTTCTTAAGGCCGGGGGAGCGGTATTGAACCGCTCGAAGCGCTTCCCGCAAAGCGCAAAAAAATTTGAAAGGTGTGTGTTATGACTAGAAAGTTCAGTCTGATGATTTCCCTCATCATGTTTGTCGGACTGGTGATTACAGCAGGATTGCTGACGGGCTGCTCGCCCGCCGGCGAACAGGACAAAACCGAGCTTGAAGCTTACAGGATCGGTGCTGTTTTTGCCGTTACAGGAAGGGCCGCGCCTCTCGGGGAGCCCGAGAAGGAAACAGTCGAAATGCTTGTTGAAGAGATCAACGCTTCGGGCGGCATCAATGGCCACAAAATCGATTTATATGTTGAAGACACGGAAGGCGACGAAACAAAAGCGCTTCTTGCTGCGAAAAAACTCATCGAACAGAAAAACGTTCTTGCGGTTGTCGGACCTAGCACAAGTGGAACAACTCTCGCGATAGTGAAAACTTTCGAGGAAGCGGAAACCACGCTGGTTTCCTGCGCTGCAAGTGTGAAGATCGTTGAACCGATCAAGCCATGGGTTTTCAAAACCCCGCAGACAGACCGTGACGCGGTATCGAAAATCCTCACTTACCTTGAAAAGGAAGGCCTCAAAAAAGTCGCTTTTATCAACGACAGCAATGCTTACGGGATGAGTGGCCGCGTGGAGATGGAAAACCTGGCGCCCAAGCGCGGGTTCGATATTGTTGCGATCGAGTCTTTCGGCGGAACAGACACGGATATGACCCCGCAGCTTACCCGCATCAAGGGTGCCGGCGCGCAGGCGATAATTTGCTGGGGAACCAACCCGGGTCCGGCTGTCGTAACACGAAATATGAAACAACTGAATATGGATATGCCGCTGTTCCAGAGCCACGGCGTTGCAAACATGAAGTTTATCGAACTCGCGGGCGAAGCCGCCGAGGGCGTGATGCTTCCTGCCGGCAGGCTCATTGTCGCAGATCAGCTCCCGGACAGCGATGTTCAGAAAAAAGTGTTGCAGGAGTATGCAAAAAACTATACGGACACGTATAATAAGCCGGTCAGTACTTTCGGCGGGCATGCTTATGACTCTTTGAAGCTTGTTGTCGGCGCGCTTGAAAAGGTCGGCGCCGATAAAGCCAAAATTCGTGAGGAAATTGAAAACACAACCGGGTTTGTTGGAACCGGCGGAGTATTCAACTTCTCTCCCGAAGAGCATACCGGCCTGACGGAAGAAGCTTTCGTTATGGTTCGCGTTGAAAACGGAACGTGGAAACTTGTTCAAGACTAAACTATGAATAGGACGAGGGGGGGACACCATCGTCTCCCCCTTTTTTTGAATAATGTCATTTTTCAGCCAGATAGTTCAGTATGTATTAAGCGGTCTTGTTATGGGCAGCAGTTATGCTCTCATTGCGCTGGGCTATACCATCATTTACAACGGGACGAACATTATCAATTTCGCGCAGGGCGAGTTTGTTGTGATAGGCAGTCTCATGATGGTCACCCTGACAACGGTGGCCGGGTTGCCGCTTCTGCCCGCGTTTTTTATCTCTGTTGCAGTTACTGTGGTTGTTGCTTTCCTGCTCGAACGGCTGGCGGTTTATCCTCTTAGAAACTCCGACGGAATGACTCTTATAATAGTCACGATAGGAGCTTCTATTTTCCTCAGGGGGATTTCCATGTTCATCTGGGGAAAGAATGCGTATGCACTGAAACATTTCAGCGGCGACACTCCGGTCGAAATTATGGGAGCTACGATTCTGCCTCAGAGTTTCTGGGTTTTCGGTATCACGATCCTCTGTGTGGTGGGCCTTCAGCTTTTTTACAAGCACACTCTCACCGGAAAAGCGATGCTTGCGGCGGCGATAAATAAGACCGCGGCGCGGCTTATGGGAATAAATGTTGAAAATATTCTCATGCTCTCTTTCATATTGAGCGGAGCCCTCGGCTCAGTTGCCGGCATTATTATTGCTCCGATCACGCTTGCTCGATATGATGCCGGCCTGATTCTCGGGCTCAAGGGGTTTTGCGCCTGCGTACTGGGTGGGCTTGGCAGCAGCACGGGCGCGATTGTAGGCGGTATTCTTCTCGGGGTTCTGGAATCTCTGGGGGCCGGGCTTATATCTTCAGGTTATAAAGATGCAATTGCCTTTGTGATTTTGCTCCTTGTTCTGTTTCTTAAGCCTCAGGGATTGCTTCCACTGAAAGAAATGATGATGGGCCAGGAGAAAACATAACCGAGATGAAGAAGCCGTTTTTTAAATCAGATTATGGAATCCTGCTGGGGCTGATTGTTCTTATATTTGTTCCCCCGATTCTCGTAAAATCCAATATGATGAATATCTATTATATAAGTATCCTGATATTCGTTGCATTGAATTCCATGATGGCGGTTGGGTTGAATCTCCTGGCGTGCCATGCCGGCCAGATATCGCTGGGGCATGCCGCTTTTTACGGGATCGGCGCTTACACATCAGCGATTCTCACCGCGAAACTGGGGTGCCCGGTATGGCTGGATGTTATTGCAGCTATGGTTCTCGGGGGTGTGATTGCATGGATTCTCGGCATTCCCACGCTGAGGCTCAAGGGGCATTATCTGGCGGTGGCAACGCTGGGGCTCGGATTTATTGTGTATATTGTTTTCAATGAGTGGACGGGGCTGACGGAAGGCCCGTCGGGCATTGTAGAAATCCCGAGGCTTTCGATTTTCGGGACGGTGATCAAGACGGATATGCAGGTGTATTACCTGTTCTGGGCTTTTACGATCATAGCAGTCCTGATTTCGATAAACCTTATAAGGTCAAGGGTGGGCAGGGCTTTGAGAGCGCTTCATTCGAGCGAGGTCGCGGCTTCTTCGATGGGCATCAATGTGATAAATTACAAGATAAAAATATTTGTGCTCAGCGCGATGTTCGCTTCGCTTGCCGGCAGTCTGTATGCGCACTATATGACTTTTATAAGTCCCACCAGTTTCAGTCTTAATTTCTCTATTATGCTGGTGACCATGATAATTGTCGGCGGCTCGGAAAGCATCTGGGGCGCGATTCTCGGGGCGGCGCTTCTGACGATTCTCAAGGCGATGCTCGGGGAGTTCCTGGGCGATTATAAAGACTACGATGTGGTAATGTATGGGTTGATCCTGATGGTGGTTGTGATATTTCTGCCGACGGGATTGGTCGGCGGGTTGCAGATGATTGCCGGAAAGATTCGCGGCATGCGCGAGTCGGATGAAAAAACATAAGCTTGAAGGGAGATAAGGCGCAGGCCTTGCGGGCTATGCAGGATTCGTTTCTGGAAGTAAAAAATCTGACGATAAGGTTCGGCGGGCTGGTGGCTGTGAACGATGTCAGCTTCGGGGTGGAAAAAGGCAGTGTCAAAGCGGTGATCGGCCCCAACGGGGCAGGCAAAACAACGGTGTTTAACCTGCTGAGCGGTGTTTACCGGCCGACCTCGGGGCAAATAAAATTCAAAGGTAAAAACATAGACAGGCTTGCGCAGCATAAGGTTGCGCGGCTGGGGCTCTGCCGCACTTTCCAGAACGTTCAGCTTTTCAAAAACATGAGCGTTCTGGAAAATGCGATGGTGGGTTGTCACAATTGCTTCAAATCGGAGTTCATGAGTTCGATTTTCAGAACGCCTTTGATGAGGCGGGAGGAGAAGGCGATCAGGGATGCAGCAATGTCAAAGCTCGAAACGGTGGGGCTTGATAAGATTGCGGACATGAGGGCTGATTCTCTTCCTTTCGGAAAACAAAAGGCGCTGGAGATTGCGAGGGCGCTTGCTTCAAATCCGGATTTGCTGCTGCTCGATGAGCCTGCTGCGGGGCTTAATTCTGCGGAGACGATAGAGATCGGCGGTATAATTGCAAATCTGAAAAAGCAGGGAATAACAATCCTTCTTGTCGAACACGATATGGGATTGGTTATGAATATTTCGGATGAAGTTGTTGTGCTTGATTATGGTAAGAAGATCTCGGAGGGAACGCCGAGAGAAGTTCAGAACGATCCAGAGGTAGTAGCGGCTTATCTCGGGCAGGATCTCGAACAGAATCGTTGAGCATCTTCTGCTGTATCTTGAAAATCAAATAAATCCCCTCATTACTCAGGAGCGATGCTCCTTGGATATAAGGCCGGAAAAATACTGATATCGTAAGCAGGCGGTATCTTCAAAACGAGGAGGTTAACAATGAAAGCAAAGTTTACATCAGTGATAACATTTCTTTGTGTGTGCATTATTGCTTTCGCAGCAACGTTTATTGTCGGTTGTGCGCCCGGAGGAGGAGACAGCGAAGAAGTAATAAAAATCGGAGCGATATTGTCGGTCACCGGAAGAGGATCCCCGATAGGTGAACCGGAAAAAGATACAACACTGATGCTTGAGGAGCAGATAAACAATGCCGGAGGCATCAATGGGAAGAAAATAAAAATCATAATGGAAGACACCGAGGGCAATGAAACAAAGGCTATGATGGCCGCGAAAAAGCTCATTGAAAAAGACAATGTTACAGCGATAATCGGCCCCAGCCTCAGCGGTACAACACTTGCGATCGCCAATTATATCGAAGAAGCGGGTGTGCCGATGGTTTCATGCGCGGCGAGCATAAAGATTACCGACCCGGTGAAAAAATGGATATTCAAAGTCGCGTTTTCAGACAGGCATTCGGTATCCAAAATACTGACTTATCTTAGCGAAAAAGGAATAAATAAAGTAGCGCTGATTTATGACAGCAACGCATACGGATCGAGTGGGAAAGACGAGTTGCTGCAGCTCGCTCCTCAGAGAGGTTTCGAGGTTGTGGCGCAGGAGACGTTCAACGGCGATGATACGGATATGACGGCTCAGCTTACCCATATCAAGGGAACAGAAGCGGAAGCTATCATTTGCTGGGGAACAAATCCCGGCCCGGCCGTGATCACGAGAAACATGAAGCAGTTGAAAATGGAGCTTCCCCTGGTCCAGAGCCATGGTGTAGCCAATGAGAAATATATCGAGCTTTCGGGCGATGCCGCAAACGGCGTGATAATGCCTGCGGGGAGAATGATAGTTACGGAACAGTTGCCGGATACAGATCCGCAGAAGTCGGTGCTGCTCGAATACAAAAAGGCGTTCGAGGCGAAATACAACAGGGCGCCGGATCACTACGGCGGACATGCTTATGATGCGGTTCTGCTTGTTGTGAACGCTATTGAAAAAGTCGGGCTCGACAAGGCTGCCATCAGGCAGGAGATCGAGAATACGAAAGATTTTGTCGGCACGGATGGAATCTTTAATTTTTCCGCCGAGGATCATAACGGGCTTTCGGAAAATGCGCTTGTCATGGTCGGCGTTGAAAACGGCAACTGGAAACTGATGGAAAAATAGGCGGGACAGTTGTTGGTTCCGCTGTTTGAGATAATTGACGGAGTGGCTCTTTACGGGCTGGTATTTTTATGCTGAAAGTAAGAAGTTTAAAAGTTAATTACGGTGCTATTCGCGCTCTCAAGGGCATGTCGTTTCATGTGAGCGAGGGCGAAATAGTAACTCTGATCGGAGCAAACGGCGCAGGCAAAAGCACGTTGCTGAACACGATATCCGGGTTGCTGAGGCCGACTTCGGGCGAGATTATGCTTGAAGACAAACCGATTCACCGGCTTTCGCCGGCGGTGATTGTCAGAAGGGGAATATCTCAGGTTCCTGAAGGCAGGCAGGTTTTTTCGTCTCTTACCGTGAGAGACAACCTTATTCTCGGCGCGTATCCCAAGATGCGTGTTTCGTCCAGGGCTGAAATCCGCGAGGACATCGAGCACATGGAAGAGTTGTTCCCGATACTCAAGGAGCGTGAACGCCAGACCGCCGGAACGCTGAGCGGCGGCGAGCAGCAGATGCTGGCAATCGCGAGAAGCCTGATGGCTCACCCGAGGATTCTTCTTCTCGACGAGCCTACGATGGGCCTTGCGCCGATTGTTGTTTCATCTATTCTTACGACGATCAAGCGGCTTCGCAGCGAGGGCGTCACAATTGTTCTTATAGAGCAGAACGCCCACGCTGCGCTTTCCGTCGCAGACCGCGGATATGTGCTCGAAACCGGCAGGGTGGTGCTGGACGGCACTGTTGAAGAACTGCTGGAAAACCAGGAAGTTAATAGAGCTTATCTTGGTAAAGGATACAAGGAGGTGTGGGAATAATGCCGGTATGGAACAAGGATATCGAAACCCTCAACCGAGAGGATATCGAGCAGCTTCAGCTCGAACGCCTCCAGGCAATCGTTTACCGATGTTATAAAAACGTCTCGTTCTACAAGAACAAGTTCGACGAGATCGGAATTACTCCCGATGATATCCAGTCGCTGGACGATCTGTCGAAATTGCCGTTCACGACGAAGGATGACCTGCGGGAGAGTTATCCGTATGGCATGTTCGCGGTGCCTCTCAGGGAGATTGTAAGGATCCATTCATCGAGCGGAGCCACGGGGCTGCCGACGGTTGTGGGTTACACGCGCAACGATCTGGAAAACTGGAGCGATCTGTGCGCGAGGATAATGTTTGCTGCGGGCGTGACGCGCGACGATGTTGTTCAGATAGCATTCGATTACGGAATTTTCACAGGCGGGTTCGGGTTCCACCAGGGAGCCGAGCGGATCGGCGCGTCGGTTATCCCGACCTCGGTCGGGCACACGAACCGCCAGGTGACGATCATAAAGGATTACAAGACTACCGCCATAGCAAGCACTCCCAATTGTGCGTTGACGATTGCCGAAAGGATGGAGAAGCTCAACATAGACCCGAAATCTCTCAACTTGAGGGTGGGGCTTTTCGGGGCAGAGCAGTGGAACGAATCCATCAGGAAAGAGGTCGAGGAAAGACTGCTCATCAAGGCCACCGACAACTACGGCCTGAGCGAGATTCTCGGGCCGGGCGTTGCCGGAGAATGTGAAGAGCGTTGCGGGCTTCACATCAACGAGGACCATTTCGTCGCGGAAATTATCGACCCGAAAACGGGCAAAAAACTTGCCGCCGGCGCCGAGGGAGAACTTGTTCTGACAACGCTTACCAAGGAGGGGTTCCCGCTTCTCAGGTACAGGACAGGCGATGTCACCACGCTTGATATCGATCCGTGTGGTTGCGGAAGAACGCTCGCGAGAATGGCAAGGGTCATGAAGAGGACCGATGATATCCTCATTGTGCGGGGGGTCAATGTTTATCCTTCGCGCGTAAGGGAGATACTCATTCAGAAGGATGGCAATATCCCTGAATTTCAGATTGTGGCCTACAGGCAGGACAACAAGGATAACCTGGAGGTCAAGGTGGAAATATCCGAGGAGCTTTTCCTCGACGAGATGAAGCAGTTGAGAACCTATCATCTGCAACTCGAAAGGGCGATGCAGAAATCGCTTGGCATCGCTGCGAAAGTGAAGCTTGTGGAACCTGCGACGCTCAGGGATGAAAACGGTTCGATAAAGCGTGTTGTGGACCTGCGGCCCAGGAATGGGGAAACACCCCCGGCTGAATAGGCGCACCGGGCAGGCACCGCCTGACGGCCCGGGCCACTCTTTGTCCTCTTGCGTTCTCACTTCGTGGACACTCTGTTTTGTGAATATACCTTAATGTCTCTTCTTCTGTCATTGCGAGGAGTGAGCAAGGCCTGTCGCCTTGCAAACGACGCGGCAATCTCGACTTTTACGGGGATGAAGATGAAGATTGATGGGTTGCCCGCTGAAGTGAGCCTTCCCCGTGGCCATTCCCGCGGAGGCGGGAATCCAATCCTTAGTGAAAAATATTATCTGGTGTGCCATGTACAAAGAGCCGTTCTTTGTGCATGAAGTTCTTATTTCGCGAGAAGCTTTCCCATTTCCATAAAAGCGTCGGTATACCTGGACAGTTTTCGCATGTCGCCTTCAATCTTGATCTGGCCTGAAAGGAACAGTTTATACAAACTGTCTCCCGCCTGAAGGTTTTCCCATCCTTTTTCCGTGAATCTAACCAGAGCCTCGGCACCCGATGCGCTTGTTTTTACAACCTCGGCTTTTCCGTTATTCACAGCCACGAAAATCTTTTCTTTGCCGGGGTGCTCGAAGCCGACCACGACCTTCAGGTCCGAAGTCTGTTTTTTGAAATTCTTGTTCTCGTTGACTTTGTTAACGGCCTCGACGAAAAGTTCTTCGCTGAACGGAGCGGCTTCGCCTCTCGGGCGCTTGCCCATGATAAGCCGCACGAGGTCGATGAATGTGTCCACGATCTGTTTTTCGCGAGATGGTTTTCTTTCCTTTTTCTCCCTCGGGGCCGGTAGCGGCGCGGGGCTTGGCGCGGACATGATCTTATCGTATTTCTTGAAAAGCTTCGTGATTTCCGGGTTATCGAATTCGCTGATAAGCACCTCGCGTTTTTCCTTGATGGATCTTTCCGCCGCCATGGAGATCACCATCGATTCGCGCGCTCGAAGCAGGCTCGCGAACGGTTTCTCCCGGGACTTCATACATTCCAGGAACTCCACGTGCTGTATGTGAGCGCCTATGTGCCCTATGCCTTCGTTATCGTTTACATAATCCACCGGAACCTCGCGCAGGTCGCCGAGCGGCCCGCCACCCGCGGTGAGTTTGACGTCGCGCTTCGCGAGCGCCCATGCCCCGTTGTTTCCCATGATACCGATTTCGAGCCCCTCGATCGGTTCCTTCTCGTACATGCACAGCCCGAGGTTTGCACGCGCCCCGTTTTCGTATTCCACGAGAACAAAAGCGTGATCTACAATGTCGGGATTCTTGATTTTCAGATTCTGGTCCGGCGCATACGCGCAGTTGATCGGCACACGTTCGCCTTTCACGACATGCTGCCCTCCCATCGCGTATACCCTGTGGGGCCTGCTGCGAATGAACCAGCTGAACAGGTCGAAGTGATGACAGTTCTTGTCGAGTATCGCGCCACCGGATTTGGCGGTTTCGAAAAACCACTGTGTCGGGAAATTGTCGCGGTACTCTTTGCAATAGGCCATCATGATGTCCCCGAAGTCGCCTTTCTCCACCATCTGAGCAACCGTTCTGTACAGGTTGCAATACCGGTACACCAGCCCGACCTGTACAATCCTGTCTGTGTGCATTGCCTTGATTATCAGGGCATCGACTTCCTCGATGGTGGGCGCGATCGGTTTTTCGAGCAGGATGTCTTTTCCGTTTTCGAGCGCGCATTCCGCTATCGGGACATGAAAATATGTCGGCGTGCAAATCGATATGGCATCTATTTCTTCCATTTTGCAGACTTTGCGGTAGTCGGAAGTCGAAACCACTGAGTCGTCTTTCAGCGTGTCCATCATTCGCTGCCTTGCGCTTGTTCTCTTATCGCATATAGCTGCCACCCGGCAGTTGTTCAGCCTGGCGAACCCGTTGGTGTGCATCGTGCCGTTGTCCCCGAGACCTATTATCCCGATGTTGTAGATTTTGTCGTTGGCGCTCATTTCGAAGCTCCCGATTACATTGAATTTAACCCGGATTTCGTTGCGAGAAATTCAGGTTAATGCTTACCGGATAAATTTTAGTTTAAGCATCCTGTTTTGCAATAAAAATATTTTTTCATAATATAATGCCTGGTACCGGTAATAATATATCAGAGGAAGAATTAATCAGGGTTGTCTATGGATGGATAAAGAAATCGAAAAATCGCTGCGTGAAACGGTTTCCGATCTGCCGGCGAGTCCGGGTGTGTATATCTACAAGGATTTGCGCGGACGAGTTATTTACGTGGGGAAAGCGAAGTCGCTGAAGAGCAGGGTTTCGAGCTATTTCAATTCGAGCCATGCTGATTCGGAGAAGACGCGGCTGCTCGTGCAGGCCATCCGCGAGATAGATTTCATCCTGACGGAAAACGAGCTGGAAGCGCTCCTGCTCGAATCCACGCTGATAAAGAAACATCGGCCCCGGTATAACATCCGGCTCAAGGATGACTCGGGCTATCCTTTTCTCAAGCTGACGAACGAGGATTTCCCGCGGCTCCAGTTCGTGAGAAGAATACAGAAAGACGGGGCAACGTATTTCGGGCCTTATTCATCTGCTGCCGGTGTGCGGGGCACCGTGAGGTTTCTCAAGCGGGTTTTCCCGCTGCGTTACTGCGACAGGATGAAAAAACAGCCCTGCATTTACTATCATCTCGAAAAATGCCCCGGCCCATGCTCGGGCGATGTTTCGCCCGGGGAATATGCCGAAAATGTGCGCGCGATAACTTTGTTCCTCGAAGGACGCGCTCACGAGGTTGTGAGAAATATCGAAAGCGCGATGAAAGAAGCCGCCGCCGGGCAGCATTTCGAAAGGGCTGCGGTTCTGCGCGACAGGTTGCAGGCTTTGCAGTCGGTTATCGGTGAAAAGCAGACCGTGATTTTCCCGGACAGGCGTGACAGGGACATAATTGGTATCGCATCCGGAGAAAACCTTGCCTGCGCGGAGATTATGTTTATTCGCGACGGGCGGCTTACGGGGCACGATCCGGTCATTCTTGATATAAGCAAAGGTGAGCAGCCGCCGGATATCCTGACCGCTTTTATTTCTCTGTACTATGAGCAGGCGAGTTCCATCCCCGGCGAAGTGCTGATGAGCCATGAGCCGCATGAGCCGGAGCTCATAACCCGGATGCTCAGGGAAAAGGCGGGGCGGGCGGTTACTCTCAGGGTTCCAAAACGGGGCGAGAAAAAGAAGATGCTGGAACACGCGCTGCGCAATGCGCGCCGGCGACTCGAGGACGAACAGCGGCGCACCACGATGGACAGGGAAAACAGAAGGCGGATGACGCAGGCGATAACGGCCCGCGTGGAGTCGCGCAAGCTGATTCGGCGGATAATATGTTTTGATATTTCGACCATACAGGGAACGAATACGGTCGGCGCGGCGGTTGCTTTTCTAGATGCGAAGCCGGATAAAAATAATTATCGCAAGTTTATAATTCGAAGCGGTGGGCGTGATGATTTCTCTTCCATGCGGGAGATGGCGAAACGGTTTTTCAGCCGCGTGATCTCCGGCGATGAGCAGGCGCCGGACCTGGTGATCGTCGATGGAGGGAAAGGGCAGGTTTCCGCTGTGCAGGAGGGAATCCATGATTCCGGCATTAACACGCCGCCCGTCGTTATCGGGTACGCGAAAAAAACGGGCATATCGCATGTGATGGGGCAGGAGACACCGATTGTGTTCGATGCGGGGGAGCCTGCCTCGGAACTGGTTCAGAGATGTATTGCCGAGGCGCACAGGTTCGCGATTTCGTTCCATCGTAAAAAGAGAGGGGAGTCGATGCTGGAATCATGAGCGCGGGGATGTATGTATGGAAAAACGATTCTGGCTGGTGCGGGCTGGGCTGGACCGAGCGGGGACTTTTGAAAACATGTTTCGGTTGCAGGACGAGAAGCGCGGCGCGGGAATCGGTTTGTGCGTGCTGCCCCGCCTGCGATGACGCGCGAACCCTGCCTGAATGGGTCGCCAGGACCGTCGAACGGCTGGATGGATATTTCAGGGGGGAGCGCGTGGAATTCGATGCTCCGCTGGACACGGGAAGCGCGACCGGGTTCAGGATACGCGCATGGGATGCTGCGAGGCGGATTCCCTTCGGCGAGACGAGGAGTTACGGCCGGCTCGCCGAAATGGCGGGAAACCGAGCCGCGGTTCGGGCTGCGGGCGGCGCGATGGCCGCGAACCCGTATCCGGTGATTGTGCCCTGCCACAGGGTGGTTCGGGCGGACGGAAAGCCGGGAGGTTATTCCGCAGGCGGAGCGGAAGTCAAAAAAATACTTCTCGCGCTCGAGGCGGGAGAAAATCCGGATCTGAGCCGGATCGCCGGGGCCTGAAATCAGATAACTGGCGGAGCGGCTTTTTAAATCTTCTCATTTGGTATATATTATTAGAAACCTGCGGTGCAGAGGCCGATATGAAATACGATGTGACGATAGTTGGCGACAGGTTTGTGGCGTGGGCTGCGGCGGCGGCGCTGGCGAATCGTGGAATGAAATGCCTGCTTGCCGGTGAGCGTGATTCCGGCTGCGGCTGTTCGCGGATCGACAGCGTGGAAGGTTTCAAGTTTGATTTCGGAGTGCTTGCCGACCGGCTGGTCTGCCCCGAGCCGGAGCCGCTTATGAGTTCGGCGGGACTTCCGTGCAGATTGCTCCCGGCGGGGCGGCCCGTGTATTTCGGGGGAAGCAAGCTAATAAACATTCCATCTTCTTCTGTCGGCGTTATGTCTTCTCCATTGTTGAATTTCGGCGGAAGGAAAGAATGGGTCCGCATGAAAAAGGACCTGAAAAAGTACAGGGGCGACAATGAGGCTTACCCCGTCTCGGTTGCTGACTGGCTTTCCGAAAACAACCAGTACGGCAATGACCTGATGGAGCTGATAAACATCCGTTGCGCGGAAGCCACCGACGAGTACGACATAAGCGTTATGCCGCTCGCCATGTTCGCCGAAATACTTCACGACAGGTCAGCAGGCTCGCTTACCGTGCCGCTGGGCGGCTGGAACTATCTCGTCGAAAGGATGAAGTCGATAATCGAAGGCGGCGGCGGACAGGTTCGCATCGGGGAGAAGCCGGAGTTGATTATTGAAGATAAAACCGCGAAAGGCGTCAGGTTGTCCGGCGACGTTTATGAAACGGATATGGTGATTATCGCCGAGCCGGTCACGCATGTGATAGAAACCATTCCCGAAGATGTGATTTCGGAAGATGCAAAAAAGATGCTTGGCGAATTGAAGCCTTTGAGCGGGCTTAGCCTGGATCTGGGGCTCGAAGAAAAGATCGTAAGAGAAGACGGTGTGATGCTGACGCTGGAGCCGTACACAACAGGGGTTGCTGTTTCGAACATAGAGCCTGCTCTTGCTCCGCGGGGTTGCCAGAACATAAGCTGGTTTATCCCCGTCGAGGATTCAGGGCTTGAAAGCGATGACGTGATAAAACGTGTGCAGAGACAGACAAAAGATGTTCTGGAAGTGATTTTCCCGGGCATTACAAAGAAAATTGCAGTCGAGAGATGGAAGATCGTTCGGAATGTTCTGAGCGCGTTGCCGGCAGCCGGGGATCCCGATAGAACAAGGCCGGGTATAAAACCGTTCATGGTGGAAAATATGCTGATGGTGAATGACGCGGTCGGACAGCCCGGATTCAAGGCGCAGCCTTCAGCCGACGCCGCGCTTGATGCGATACGAATATGTGAGCAGTCGATAAATTCAAAATGAAAACTTATGTGGATCAATACCTGAAGATGATGGAGATCGAGAGGGGCGCGTCGAAGCACACTCTCGACGCCTACAGGAGAGATCTGGACGATTTCCTGAGATTCTGCGACGAGGAAGCCTCGGGAATTCGACCGCATGAAGTGAATATTAAACTGGCGCGAAGATACCTCGCGGAACTCGTCAGGGCGGGCCGCGCGAGGACTACCATAGCCCGGCGGATAAGCGCGCTGAGATCTTTTTTCAGGTTCTTGAAGAAAGAAGGTATCGTCGGGCAGAATGTGTTTGCCGCGCTGGACAGTCCGAAGCTTGAAAAAAAAGTGCCCGAATACCTTTTTATAGAGGAAATTTCGGCTTTGCTGAAGGCGCCCGATATCACGGAGCCGGCGGGCATGAGGGACGCCGCAGTTTTAGAGATATTATATGCGAGCGGGATGAGGGTTAGCGAACTGGTGTCGCTGAATATTGACGATATAAGGAAGGGGAACCCTGAGATAAGGATAGTGGGCAAGGGCAACAGGGAAAGGGTTGTGTTCATAGGGGAGCCGGCGATGGATGCGCTTTCGAGGTATCTGAAAGAGGGCCGCCCGCAGCAGGGCAAAAACAGGGATGCCGAAGCGGTGTTTTTGAACAAGTCCGGGCAAAGGCTTGGTGTTCGCGGTGTGCAGCGTGTTGTCGAAAAGTATATTCACCAGACGGCGATATTGAAACAGATCAGTCCGCATTCACTCCGGCATTCATTCGCGACACACATGTTGAACGCGGGAGCGAACCTGAGAACTGTTCAGCAACTTCTGGGGCATTCGAGCCTTTCGACGACACAGATTTACACTCATATCTCTACCGAGAGATTAAAGAAGACATATGAAAAGGCGCATCCGAGAGCATAATTGTTGTAATCTTACATTAAATTACGGGATGATGTATAATTAAAGTTGTTTTTCCATGAGATCTGACCGGGAGGCTCGGGATGGCGAAGGTAAAAGGCGTAGCATTGATAAGCAGGCTCCAGACGATTAAAAGTGAATTCGGGCAGGAATCGCTCGATAAGGTTCTGGAGAATATGAAATCGCAGAACAGGGAAATGCTGGCCAGTACTATACCGTCGTCCTGGTACGATGCCGATATTTTCAAGGATTTCAACGAGTCGATCCAGAGAACTCTTTCATCGGTACATTCCAATATAATGGAGCGGATAGGTGAGTTAACCGCGGAAGAAAGTCTCAAGGGTGTTTATAAGACAAGGCTTAAAGAAGGCGATGTTTATCAGACACTCAGCAGGGCGGCTTTGCTGTGGAAGGCGTTCCATGATACCGGCGAGCTTTCGGTGGAGATGACCGAAGGTGAAAAAAAAGTGATCCTGAGAGTTGCCGGGTTTGCGTTGCCGCATGTTGAAAATTGCAAAAACCTCATCGGCTGGGGCCGCAGGATGATCGAGCTTTCCGGCGGAACCAATGTGAAGATTGAAGAAACAAAATGTATGAACCGGGGCGATGAATGCTGCGAGATGGTCGCGGTCTGGGACTGATCCCACCCTGGGTTTATCTGCTTCAAGGTATACTTCCTATGTTAAAAATAAAAATCAAAACGCTGATATGTTTGTGCTTGCTGTTTCTATTGCCTGTTGTCTTGTTTGCAGAAAATAACAGCGAGGCTGATTCGGCATGGGCGCAGAGCATTGATTCCCTGTCTCCATTTTCGATGAACCTGACGGTTTTTGTCGGCGATGAAGATGGTTATATGAAAAAGACAGCAGTGATCAACGTCGATTTCCCCGATAACGAGAGGTTTTTCCAGGCTGCGGATATTTATTCGATTATGGAGCTTCATTACCTGCTTTATTCCGACGGGAAATTCTCGCTGATGCACGAAGTGGACTCAGAGGCTGTGACATATTTCCCGACAGGGCTTTCCCCGGTTTCTATTTATTCTCTCCAGTGTATGGCTGAGTCGGCGTTGAACAAGATCAAATATGAGGCCGCCAGCGCCATTACCATTGATAATGGCAGCCGCATTACTATGAAAATATCGATAGAGCCGATTATTCCGGCGAAGGGAATCATGATAAGAGAGCTTAAAGGAAATATCGAGTTGGAGGCAAAAAGCAAAAAACCGATGAATCTCATAGTTTCTGGAATAATCGATATGAACGATAACCAGAATAAGCCGATAAGTTTCTCTGTTGATTTTCAGTATGACAAACCGTGGCTTACGGCTGAAGGATGGAAAGTTGTCGAAAAGGCTTTTAACTCTTTTAGCAGTGGTGATCGCGCAAACGGAGAGAAACAGATAAAAAGTGTCGCAAGAATGCTTATGAGGCCCCTGGGCCTGGAATGATCCCGGATATTCGCAGGCTTGAACATCTTTACAAAACCCGGCAAAATGATCTAATCTGAAATAGTTGCTTTGAGTATAATTTCAATCTGGTGATGATTATGAATCGATACTTGAATCCCAAAATCCTCGCATTATTGATATTTGTTTCGGTTGTTCTTTTTTCCGGGTCTGCTCATGGTGAGCAGCAGGCGGCCGATGGTGGCAGGGAACCACTGGTTTTCTTTCTGCCTTCTAAAGCGACCGCCGTTTTCAAGCAGGTCGAGATGATGTGCGATATGATCGGGGAAAAGATAGGTGTGCCGGTGGTTCTCAAAACGGCAGAGGATATCCCGATCGAAAATCCGACGACCGAACAGCTTTTTGAATGGGCGAAAAAAGAAGCAGAAATGGGAAATATCGATATCACTGTTGTTCCGCCCACGGGATTGTACATGCTGATCGACGCCGGAATTAAAATGATACCGATCGCCACGTATCAAATAGACAAGAAGAAGACGGACCGGGCGTGTCTTTATGTGAAAAAAGGACATCCCGCGAAGGAGCTTAAAACGGATGCGGAGCGGATTGAGGCTTTCAGGGGAAAGAAAGTAGGGATCGGGCATGGGATGAAAAGCAATCCTGTTGCAGAGATGCTTTTGATTGATATGGGAATAGACACGCCGAGCTATGAATATTTCGAGAATGTGGGAGATGAATACGGCAGCATCGAGGACAAGATAAATCAGATAATGGACGGGACTATCGATGGTGTAATCACATTCAAGGTGGATCTGAAGTTTGCTTTTTATAAAAACCAGGAGCTTGCGGGTTCGATAGAGCCTCTGGTGTGTGGGCAGGAATACACGAATATTCCTTTCGTAATAAGGGACGGGCTGGATGTGGAAATTGCGAAGAGGTTCAGAAAGGTTCTCTTGAATATTCACAAGGATAAGGATTTTTCTCAGCTTCATTTCGTTTTTTATACGATAAACGGGCATATTGTAGCGGTCAGCAGCAAGGATTATGAGAACTGGGAGAGGGTTTACAGAAAGGGCAGACGCGAAGGATGGCTGGACGCTATAGGTCAGTGGCAGTTGCCGGGAGACGGTTCCTGAAAAAAAACGGCCGATAAAAAGGCCGTCAAAGGAAATTGAGTGTGGGATGTAAATTAAAACAAATACCGGCCATATTAATATCGTTCATGTAATATTAATACTTGGCCGGCAAGTCGTCAGAGCTTTTAAAATAATAATATGATCAAACCCGCTGTTTTCACCTCCATCGTTTAAATACCACAAAAATCGCTTTTTCAAACAAGTATTTCTGGTATATCGGTTGCCGAGTGGATTCGGAATTATTTAAAATAACCTGTTTTGAAGGGCTGTTTCCGGGCAAAAATAAAAGTGAGCAAGATCACAAAAAGGGGGGCTGGAATCATGAGAAACATCAAGCGTACAATATTAATAATTCCCATGATTATTATTATTACATTGATTGTTTCAGGCTGCGGCGGAGGAAATGGTTCATCTCTGATCAGTCAAAGCAGTACTGATGTTCCGGCTCTTGTTCAGGAATCTCTGGAACAGCAACAGGAAAAGAATATTGATCCGGCCACGGCAGATGAGATATTCGAACAACTGGCGGAAGGCCTGGAGGAAGTGCCGGAAGATGCTTTCATCGACGAGTCGGAGGAGGGCAGGCAGACGGCGAAGGTGGCGTTGCATAACGCCCGGCAGTATCAGAAACAGAAGAATTACATGCAGGCTGCAAAGACTCTGAGAAAAGGTACTGTCGACAGGATGAATGAGTGCAGTTGTAAAAAAAACAAGAAACACCAGTTCTGTTCAAGAGAGGATTGGAGACTGTTAAGAGTGAAGTTGTTTTTCCTGGTAAAGTACATTTTACATGAGGGTTTTGAAAAGATCGAAACAATAGCAGAAGTGACCGATCTCGAACCGGGTGAGACAACTATCCTTACGGCAATGTTGTATTATAACGACGGGTTTTCTGAGGATGTTACGGAATATGTGACATGGGAGCTTACGAATGAGGAGGCAGGAGTGATTGAAGAGAATGTTTTCACAGCAGCGACAGATGGAAACACGCAGGTTTCGGCGGATCTTTTCGGCTGGCTGGCATCGGAATACATTCTTATTACGGTGAAAACAGCGGTTGTTGAGCCGCCGGCGGTAGAAAAGTTCACATGCAGCGAGGTTCTTTCGATGAAAGCTCCGACGGGCTGGAGCACGTATCCGGACACGATTGTGGCGATGGAGAATGTCCCGGGTGATGTAACAACCTGGGGATCGGCAGTAGGGTATATTTTATTCAATCCGGATTCGAGCGCATCTTTCCTCAGGGTTCTGACTCATCCGCCCGCCACGGGTTGCCTGCTTGCGGAGGGTAACCCGCTGCAGGATCTTACCGAAGCCGATATAAAGATAACGAACGAGGAAAAAACTATCACTGTTTACTTTCCTGACATGTCCGACAGGGCGGACAATAATCGTATGGCGGTATATATCGGGGCCGATGGTTCGACGTACTGGGCGAGGTCGGATAATTACCTCGAAGAGAGAACGGACTACGCGCCGGATTTGACTTATGAGCAGGCGGTTGTTCCCGGGCATCTCGCGCGGCAGGCGCCGACTGACTGATAAATGTGATTGCAGAACTGAACGGACATAAGGGAACCTTTTGAAAAAGGTTCCCTTATGGCGGCCCAGGCCGCTTTTTGTCCTTTTATGTTCCAGCTTCGTGTACAGTCTGTTTTCATAAATATACCTTAGTGCGCTTCTTGTTCTGTCATTGCGAGGAGTGAGACATGCCTGTCGCATGTCGAATGACGCGGCAATCTCGACTGTTCTCTTTATACGTACATTCCGGATTCCGTGTCATTTATGATAACCGGCATAAATGTGTATCGGCGGTTCAAACCGGATTTTCCGAATCTGGAACGCAGTCTTCGATGCGGGCGATGATATCCAGGATATGCGGCTCGATAAGTTGCCGGATATTTTCGTTTGCGTAACCGATCCATGCGACATCGGTGAGAGTGTCCAGCGGGTAATCGAGCCTGCCGCCGTCCGGGCCGGTGACGATAACCCCTGCTTCGCGGGCTATCAGCTCGGTGCAGACGTCATAGGGGTGGGTGCAGAGCGGCGAAGTCAGTCCGCGTTTGACCATCGCGGGAGCGGCCGCCGCGCGGATGTCGCATACAAAACGGTCGCGTCCCGTCGCGAGTTCGGCGAGCTGGCCGCCGTTGCAGATGTACTGGTCCTCGAAGTAGAAATAATTATTCCCTTCCGATCCCAGTCTATTGAAAAGTTCGTTTTCGACGTTGTTCACGATTGTTTTTATTCCGGGGAAAAACCGGTTGAAGGTCGCAAATCCGTATTGCAGGCCTGTGGCGGACGAAGGCGACGGGTTGAACGAAGTTTCGTTCCTGTTCGAGAGGTCGAATCTTCTGCCGCATGCTCCGCTTCCGGCGGTTGCGGAAAGCTGGTCGAAGAGGGTCTGTTTCGGCGCGGGGATTTCAGTCTGCACGGCTGTAACGATATCTTTGAGCGTGAGTCCCGCTGAGCCGCCCGGCGCGGCGGCGGACAGTACCCATGCGCTTCGTTTTCCATACATCAGCCCGCGGGTGCCGTCGAGCGGGTCCATTATGACGGTGTATTCGGCGTCGCCCCTGCCACCCGGCCCGAACACCAGCCCTTCCGAAGGCGAGCCTTCCATTATCAGGATGCAGGGTATCTCGGGGCCGATCTTTTTCTCGAATATGTCCATTATCCGCTCTTCGGTTTTGCGGTCGATCTCGTATATGGTGTCGTCTTCATCTTCTCGCGCAACGGATGACAGTTCCTGAATTGTCGAGTTGCGCACCTGTTCGCCGATCTCCCCGGAAATGGTTTTTCCGAGCTCTTCGAGCAGTATTCTTATTCTTTCAGCAGATTTCATTGAAAATATTCTCCATCGAATATCACAAACAATTATAATAACATCGTCAGGTTGAAGGAATCTATTATCAACTATTGAATTATAAAGCGACGGAGCGAGTGTTGCTGAAGGATTATAATGACTTATTTGCGACGGCGGGGCGGCGGGATTTATAATCTATTTTAAAAAGAGCGGGAAAGAATAATGCGAATTAAGCTTTTGGTTGTTCTGACGTTTGTTTTTGCTGCCGGTTCGGTGTTTTCGTTTGCGGAACAGGCGGGCGGGCGGAGCGCGGTGCTTTATATCTTCGCGCATCAGGACGACGAGATCGGCATTGTTGCGAAAATGAGGCAGGATGTCCGGTCGGGCAGGGAGACGCATGCGATGTGGCTGACCGATGGCGCGGCTTCGTCCGACGGCGAGGTTCGCGAGCAAGAATCCCGTGACGCGATGAAGTTCATCGGGCTCGACGACGGAAATCTTCATTTTTTGCGGTATCCCGATAATTTCTCGTTCAAATATGTGCCTGAGATTTACCGGGATGTATTGAGAATCACAGGTGAAATAAAGCCTGCCGAGATAACATCGATTGCGTACGAGGGCGGCAACATAGACCATGATGTTACGTCGTTGATGGCCGCGCTTGTTATAAAAAGAATCGACCCGCGGATCGTTCATTACGAGTTCCCGCTCTACAGCAATTACAACAGCGCGTACAGGATGGGGAAATTCATTCCTTACGAGGGAGTGGAAACCCTGTATGTCAAGCTCGACAGGGAGCTTTACGGGATTAAGAAGGATGTGTTCCAGTGGTATCCGAGCCAGATGCAGATTCTCAATATGCTGAAGGCGATGATGAATAAGAAGAGTCTTAAAAAGGGCGAGCAGTACAGGGTCGCGCCGGACTATGACTACAGGAGGCCGCCTGTCGAGGGAGTTCTGGGCTATGAAACCGGGACGCGGCATCCGCATAATTTCGGGGAATGGAGTAGTTTTGTTGTGCCGTTCATCGATGATTTTGATGCCGGCAAATACTGAGAAAGCTTCATTCTTAAATTTGTCTGAGTTTTCTCACACGGATACAATATATCTGACATGTTCACAGAACACACCTCTAAATTCGAAGCATCCGGGGAGTACATACTTCTGTTGTTCCTGTTTTTTTTCGCGGTTTTCTCGATATTCCTGAGAGGAATCCCGACGGGCGGCGACGAGTGGGGAATGTACCTTGTGGCTCAAAGCATCGTGGAAGACGGCGATGTTTATCTTGATGACTCCGACATCGTGGTTCTGAGACAGGGGGCAGGCGGGCGATGGGTTTCGAAGTATGGGATAGGGCAGTCACTTGTCGAGGCGCCGGTATATTTATTCGCCCGCATGTTTGCGCGCGGCGCGGATGACGCGCTGAGAGAGTCGATACGTTATTTCGTCACGTCGTTTGTGTCACCGGCTATCGGGGCCGGCGTGTGTGTGTTCGTTTTTCTCATCTGCTGCGAACTGGGATACCTTTTTTCAACAGCTCTGTTCATAACTTTCTTGACCGGCCTGGGATCGCTCGTCTGGCCGTATTCGAAGACGGTTTTCAGCGAGCCGCTCCAGGCGATGTGTATTACTGCGGCTTTTTATTTCCTGATAAAATGGAGGGCACGGCACGCGTGCGGGCATGCGGCGCCGGCGGGTTTCCTGCTGGGGCTGCTCGTTGCAACGAAGCCATACATGCTGCTTGCCGTTGCGCCTTTTGTTTTTTTTCTGCTCGGCGGCCTGAGGGGAAGCGGCGGGCGTACCGCGCGTGCGGGCGTGTTCGTGTTCTTCGCGATGCTTGTCTCATGGATCGGTATCGAAATATTTTACAACTATCTCAGGTTCGGCGATCCGATGCAGTTCGGGTATCTCGGGGGGGCGGACCGTGACGCGGTACACGGGTTCAGCCTGCCGCTGCTTGTGGGATTGCACGGGCTTCTGTTCAGTTCCGGAAAGGGATTGATATTTTATGTGCCTGCCGTGGCGCTGTCGGTTTTCGCTTTCAGAACTTTCGCCCGTAAGAGGCGGGCCGAGGCATGGGTGATCGGCGCTGTGTTCATAATTGTTGTGCTTGCGTATTCGAAGTGGAATGCGTGGCACGGCGATTTCGCGTGGGGGCCGAGGTTTCTCATGCCGGTGGTCCCGCTGTTGCTGATCCCCGCGGGCGCGTTGCTCGAAGAGGTGCCTTTTTTCAGGCGGGCCGCGGGCAGGAGCATTGTCGCGGTCCTGTTCGCTGTTTCGGTTTTTATTCAAATACCGGGTTCGGCGGTCAACTACAACGAGTATCTTGTCATATCGAAAACACAGGTTCCTTTCCACGTTTTTTTCAAGCCCGGAAGGGTCGGGCTGCGGGACGATATGTTGAATGTTCATTACATCCCGGAGTTCAGTCCGTTCGCCGGTCATTACTGGCTGCTCAGGCACACGCTGTTCGACAGGGATCTTCCGCGCTCGCGGGCGAACGAAGTCATGAAAAACGACTATCCGTGGAAGAGCCTTATGCCGTACGCGCCGCCCGGCGACCCGGCACGCGGGCTCGGGTTCGACGCATGGTGGTTTTATTACCTAAAATATTTTCCTGGAACATCGGACTGGGTGTACAGGCTTGCAGCCGTGTTGATATTTATTGCAACCGTGTCGGGCGCGGGGATAGCGTTCGGCGCGATGAGGAAAAGGGAGTGACGTGATGGACAAAACGCATCCGAAGTATAACGAGGATTACGAGCGGCTGAGGGGAGACGCGCCGGCGGGTGACGGCATGTGGGAGTATTTCACCTGCGGCGACGGGGCGAAGCTTTTTGTCCAGTACTGGCTTCCGCGGGATTCCGGGCCGGAGAGGGTGGCGGTGTGTTTTCACGGGATGTGCGCTCACGGCATGTACTACGGGATGTTCGCCGACGAACTGGTTCCGGCGGGGACGGCTGTTTACTGCGCGGACTACAGGGGGCATGGCCTGAGCGACGGGGACAGGGGCGACGTCACCGATCCGATGAGAGTCATCGAGGACATGAAAGCGTTTATCCTGTGGGTGAAGGAGCGGCATCCGGGCGCGAAAATATTCACCATCGGCGAGAGCATGGGAGGCATAATAAACGCCAACCTGATGATGGACCCGCCGTGCGGGATCGCCGGGATGGTGCTGTGCGCCCCGGCAATATGGTTCAACATGGGCGGCTCGCCGTGGAAGTTCGCGCTGCTGGTCCCGGCGGGGATTATCGCGAGGATCGCTTTTCCGGGGAAGAAAATAATCAAGACGACCGGCGACGAGGAGCGGGGAATGAAGGACCCGGCCAACCTTGCGTACGATAAGAACGATCCGCTGCATCTCGCGTATGTCAGCCCGCGTTACATCCTGTCGATCTTCAGCCTGATGCTGAGATGCCGGAAGAGCGGGTCGCGCGATATAAAAATGCCGGTTCTGATTTTCCAGGGCGGGAAGGATATCGCGGTGTCCGCCCCGGCGACGAGGGAATTCTACGAGAAGCTCGAAGTCGAAGACAAGGAAATGATTTACTACCCGGACGCTTTTCACTGCATGACAACCGATCCGGACGCTCCCGGCATGCTGTCGCGGATAAGAGAATGGATGGAGGCTCGTTGAGGCTTGCTGTTCGAAGGATTTGAAAAACTTCGAAAGTTGTTCCTGGTGATCTTCGCGGCGATGGTCGTCGCTTTTTTCGTGATCGTTTATTTCATGAAAATGGATGAATACATGCCGAAGCCGGAGAAGGAAATAATAATAACCGGCACTTATATAAGGGTACTGAAAAATTCACGGACAAAATGGGAACTGTGGGCGGATACGGTAAGCATAGACGCGCAGGACCGGTATCACCATCTGGAGAATATTTCGAGAGGGGTGTACTATCGTAAGGACGACCCGCCGATGGAGTTGAAAGCCGGTGCCGGGTCGTATGATGCCGAGCGCAAGAAGCTTGTTCTCGACGGCGGCGTGTTCATGGAATCAGATAACGGGGACTACCTCCGGACGGAGGAATTGCTCTGGGACGGTCGGAGCAAGAGGATGGTTGTTCCGTCGCATGTCGAGTTGAGCATGGAGGGGAATGTATATTCCGCCGGCGGAATGGAGATATGGGGCGACGATTTTGACGGGTACAGGATGAAGGGGGACGTCCTGGTGCATGTTCCGGATCTCGAAAGTTCGGGTTCCGAGGAAGTTGAAAAGGAAGTCGAGTCTGCGGAACTGGAAGATGATTTCACAAAGGATCTGGATCTTACCGCCGAGCTTGTCGAGTATGAGAAGAAAAGCAAAATAATGAAATGTTATTCCCGGGGCGAGTCGATCGGGATATTTGTGCCGGGCGATGCAGCAGCGGAGGACGAGAAACGGGTCGTGGTCGAGGGGCGGAAGTTCACGATGAAATCCGTCGAGCTGTTCGTGGACACGGGAAGGAAGTTCGCCCGCGCGTCGGGCAAAGTGTGGATTCTGAAAAAGTCCGAACAGGATTCCGATCAGGAGAACAGGGCGCGGCGCGTTATGCTGAAACGTGACATGACTTTCATGATGGACGAGGCTTTTTATTACTGGAAGCAGGGGCTGGTGGATATTCCGGGCAGGGTAACGATGGAGCGGGAGGGCATGGATGCCGAAGCCGGCAGCGGGTTCATAGATGTTAAAAACGATGTCGCGCTGCTCAGTGACGGTGTGCGGGCGCACCAGGAGAGCGGCGACTGGCTGATAAGGGACAACGCGATAGAGGAACACGCGAGTGACGAGGTGAAGGATGCTTCGCGGCAGGAAACCACGCTGACATGTATGAATATAGAAGTCGATTTCGGTAGCGATGACCTGAAAGCATACGGCGATGTGGAGGCGGTTCAGGAGGACAGGCGGTTGCGGGGGAATGTCGCTGTTTATGACGGGGGGGCGAAGCTGTGGACCCTGTCGGGCGATCCTTTTGTTCAGGACAGGGATTACGACATAGCAGCGGATGAGCTTCTGTATTATGAGGAAGAAGGCTCGTACAGCGCGATAGGAAGCGCTTCCGGCGTGGCGAGGCTTCAAGCTGATGACAGGAGCGAGGCGGGAGAGTATTTCCGCGAGCGCGACGGCGGGTTCGACGAAAGCCGGCTCGAGGGGGAGG
>DAOSYA010000006.1:57634-90465 GCA_035380865.1 bacterium | reverse complement strand
CAAAGCTATTTCCTTTGTGCATGTATTCAAGTTTATTTTTGAGAATCACTATATTGAATCATTCAAAATCAAACCGGTGAAATCATCAATATGAATCAATAGACAGACATATCAAAAATTCATACAACAAAAAACCCTGCTCTCGCAGGGTTTTATTGTTTATTAACATTGTTTCATCTTAAAAAAGTTCATATCTTCTTTAACGAATGAAATCTATCTGTCTCCTCTGCGACCTCCGCCGCTATAACCGCCGCCACCGTATCCACCACGTACGCCTCGACCACCACCACTACCTCCATAGCCGCCGCCGCTTCCACCGCGACCGCCACGGCCTCCACCACCATACCCACCACGTCCGCCGCCGCCACCGTATCCACCACTGCCGCGTCCTCCTCGTCCGCCGTCACTGCGTTGCTTGGCTTCATTAACAGCAATTGTGCGTCCGCCGACTTCGGTTTCATTAAGCGCTTTTATTGCCGCCTGCGCTTCTTCTTCCGTGCTCATTTCCACAAATCCAAAACCTCTGCTCCGGCCTGTTTCACGATCGCTTATAACATCTGCGCTCTCTACAGTGCCATACTGCGAAAAAAGCCTTTCCAACTCTTCACTGGTTGTTGCAAAATTCAGACTTCCTACAAACAGTTTCTTGCCCATATCACTCTCCTTTAACAGTCCCAATATCAATTATTAATTTCAAAAACTGATATTGACCTTAAGTGGAAGGTTTGTATAACTGAGCAGTAAAATGGGCATTCAACTAATATCACACTTCTCTGGCTCTTCACAACCAACCACGTTTCAACTTTAGCACACGAAAAGACCAATTACAATCTATTCACGTCAGCATAATTGAAGATCAGTATCGCCATGCTCTTTAATATATATCAAATAGTAACAAATGATACATATTGTATATTTATGCTTAAAAGCAGTCTGTTTAACCTGCATTTCTCACCAGCGCAGGTTAATTACAAACCGATCAAGGCTCATGTTTAATGTTCAAATCAATCAGAGTGCAGAATATTATGATAATCCAACCCCGGGAGGATCAGTCTTCCAGCGCCTGTGCTGCCACATCCATTGCTCAGGATGTTCAACAATCATGTTTTCAATAACCCTGGTACATTCCTGTGTAATTGCCGCGATATCCTGTCCTGTATCACCGGTGGGCCGGCACACAACAGCCGGCTTAATAACCACACGATGTTTCATATATCCATCCCTGACCATAAATATCGGTATTATAGGCGCGCCCGTTATAGTCCCGAAAAGCCCGGGCCCTTTGAATGTTGCAGCAGGACGATCAAAGAAATCTACAAACAATCCCTCCGGCCCGGCGTTCTGATCAGCTATCAGCGCAACCAGTTCATTGTTTTTCAAAAGATATATAAGATGCTTGAACAACGGTTTGTTTCGAGGCACTGTCTTGATGCCTTTCCTGTCGCGTTGTTTCTGAATCACGTCGTTTAAAAGCCCGTCGTTCTGGTCCCGTCTCACAACCGTAAGGGAATAACCCTTCGCTACAATTGCCGCGCCAAGCATTTCCCAATTCCCGTAATGTCCTGATAGCACGATCACTCCCTTGTTTTGTTCGAGAGCTTCTATTAAATATTCCTCTCCTTCGAATGTAACTTTACTCAAAATACTCTTTGAGTTCATTGCCGGGAAACGGATGAATTCAAATATATTCATAACCATGTGCTGATTGGATTTCAGCGCTATATTTTCGATTTCGTCACGGCTCAGCCTGCTGCCATACGCCATCTCAAGGTGCTTCATCACCAGCTTGCGATTACTGGGAATATATTTATGCATCGCAAGCCCTAGCAAATCGGCAATTGGCTTGTGTAACTGCAATGGAATAATCCTTATCAGCAGGTATACGCAAAAAAGAATCATCCTCGTCAAAATCCGCATAATTCCGAATTTCACAGATTTATTTTTCGGCATATCATCAGCACTCAATTTTATATCCTGGCTCTTTACGGCAAACCTGTTCGCCATTTTAGCGCACTTCGCAGATACCCGACATCAACACCGGCTGATAACCATGTTTATTTCCCGGTCTCATAGATAACGGCATTTATCCGAACGGCACTGCTCAGATGCCTGTTGTCAGTGGATACTTAATGATTATCCCCTTTATATAACCGCTTTTAATGTCTTCTATGCGCCACAATTTACTTTATATAATAATACAAAACTGTTTATATAACTATTGTTTTCAAACTTCTTCATTTGTTTTTAAGTTATCCAACGGCAACTGATAGTATCCATAAACATCAAATTGCGTCATTCTGCAAAACACAGTCATGCACGAAATTTATTCTTTGTTTTGCGAAGTGTTTCAGGCCCGCTTTTTTCTGAAATATCCACTCTTTCGATAACCTGAAGATTGCTGATTGCGAAATCCTTTTTTTTGCACTCTTGTGCATCGGTTCCTTTGTTCCAGATCAGTTGGCATGGGCGGCTTACAGCTGGTACGATACGGGTAATCATCCTGCACAACCGGTATCAACTTGTGCATAAGGCGCTCAATCGGCGGTAGATATTTACGTTCAGCTTCGTCACAAAAAGAAATAGCAACCCCTTCCGTCCCTGCCCTGCCGGTCCTTCCGATTCTATGCACATAGCTTTCCGGTTCATTGGGCAGATCGAAGTTAATCACGTGTGACACGTTATCCACGTCTATTCCGCGAGATGCAATATCCGTGGCTACAAGAACCCGGGTGCGACCTGCCTTGAAATCTGCAAGCGCGCATGTTCGTGCATGTTGTGACTTGTTGCCATGGATTGAATCAGCCCTTATTTTCGACTGCCGCAGTTTCTTGCATAGCTTGTCCGCACCGTATTTTGTGCGGGTGAAAATAAGAACTCTGTTCATGCCGGAATCTTTCATGAGATGCACAAGCAACTTAGCTTTATCGGGCTTTTCCACGAAATACAGGTTTTGCTTTATGAGATCCACAGTGGAAGCCGGTGGATCCACGGCAACGGACAGCGGATCTGTAAGTATGGAATTCGCCAGAGCGTTTATTTCCGCAGGTAGTGTTGCCGAAAAAAGAAGCGTCTGCCGCTTTTGAGGCAGATATGTTATGATACGTCGAACATCATGTATGAATCCCATATCCAGCATGCGGTCGGCTTCATCCAATACAAACATCTCGATAGAATTGTACCGGATGAATCCCTGCTCGGTGAGATCGATAAGACGTCCCGGGGTAGCCACAAGAATATCCACACCTCGTCGAAGCGCATCCGTCTGCGGCCCCTGTTTTACTCCTCCGAAGATAACAGCATGGCGCAGTCCGGTATGTCGTCCATAGGCCGCGAAACTTTCACCAATCTGTGAGGCCAGCTCTCGTGTTGGCGTAAGTATAAGTACTCTAACATGCGGTCTGGCCTTTCGCGTTTGTCCTTTTTTAGACAGGCGCTGCAGGATCGGCAGAGCAAAAGCCGCTGTCTTTCCGGTCCCGGTCTGGGCACAGCCCAACAGGTCATGTCCTTCGAGCACAAGCGGAATAGCCTTTTGCTGGATAGGCGTCGGCTTTTCATAACCATGAGTTTTAACCGCTCGAAGCAGTTCTTCGTTAAGTTTCAGTTCTTCAAAACATTGCATAAATTTTTCACTTGAGGCAGCCATCGCTGCCCCTTCCTTTGTTTGAATTGCCTGTCCTGAGCAAACAAAAAACGTGCTTATGCGCGTTTTGTCGCACAGGCTCCTTCCGGGCGGGCTCACTTCTCATTACTGCGGTTTGCCGGGCCGGAGTTGCGGACAGAATTTATATCTGACAGTGGGAGTATCGAGAATTGTGAAAAACTCATACACGCTGCTTAGAACAACGCCATTGCACCTGAGATAATTGTTTCAACGATCCGCACAGACTGTGATACGATCATAGCCGTATCCTTTATAAAGCATAGCACTTACTAATGTAAAAAACAGGTTTTTATAAAAATCACTCAAATACTTCAAACCACTTAACCTGCATTTCTCACCAGCGCAGGTTGAAAATCGTGAGAATGCCTGTAATACAAGGCGCGGCGAGCGAGTGGTGAGGAAGCATACTGTGCGGTATGTAACCGAGTCCGAACCGACGCCGCAACGCAGCAGGACAGGTATTATCACGATCTTCCGGATTTCTCTGTGAGAAATCCGGGTTAAATCCGGTACGATTTCCATGCGTCATTAACAATAACGATAATTCCCCGACAAAACCGTTTTCCGCGAACTCCGGCTTAATGAGATTGTCGAAAATATATAATTGAGAAGCTGTCGTTCCGAACGCAGTTAAGTATCTCACGTTTGAGTCTCTATCGATATCATCCGTTCGCAGCGCTTTCTCGAAATGACGGCATGTGGATTTTTAACAGCCTCTTAATGTCTGTATGTGTCTTTTCCGGCAAGAATAAATAATGTAGTATCAATATGAATATAATTAATGATGTGTGAATATGCATGGAATAAAGTGAATGATTATGGCTGCAATAGTGGTTTCAATCTACAGAGTAACGGATGAATCATCGCCGGAATGTTTATCGAGAACCGTCAAATCGGCAAACACGTTTTTCAGCCGCTTTATGGGACTCATGGGACGTGAATCGCTTATCCCTTACGACGCGCTACTGATAAAACCATGCAACTCAATCCATACAGGATTTATGAAATTCCCCATAGATGTGATTTTCCTCGACAAAGATAATAGAGTTACAGCAGTTCGCGCCGGGCTGAAACCCTGGCGGTTGTTCACGCCCGGAAATAAATCCTGCTCCGTCATTGAATTCAGTTCCGGTTTCATACAACAGTTTCAAATCAAACCCGGCGATCAGCTTGTCATTGAAGAAAACGGTGAAGATAAATAAAGGAATGTCCCATCAGCGCAACACCCGGTTCATGTAAAACACAAATACAATCATTCTCCGGCAGTTAATATTCACGTTTAAAAGTTTATTTCAATTGTTGTATTCTACAACGCAGCCCGGTTTCAACTTTCTTCCTCAATTTCATCTTCATACCACTCCGGGAAAACTTCCCAATCGTCGTAGATCGCTTCATAAACCTCGGCTTCGAACATTTTTTCAACTATCTCATCGAGAACGTCCCTGTCATTAAAACCCTCAACAACAAGAACCATATCACCCCTTCTCTCAACAAAAATCAGGTCCCATGATGTTTGTAACAGGTAACTTGTCCCATTGGAATGAAGCACACTGGCACTGACGCTTTTGTGATCAATTATATTTTTGTAAAATTCAAAAAATTCTTCAGCATCGTTTTCCGTATCCCATATCGTAAGCCATGAAAATGAAATATCTTCGGTATCCGTGTTTTCGAAAGCGAGGTACCTGTCGCCGTCCCAACCTTCAGAAACCTGCATGGCTTCCGCCGAAGTGAAGATAAGATCTTTCAGCAGGATATATATCCGGTACTCTCCCATCGAATCGGAATCCTGAAACACATAGTTTTCAGGCAGCACATCATATAGATCCGGTGGCATTATAAAAGTCGGCCAGTCGAGTTTCTTTTTATCGAAAAACTTTTCCGGATGAATAACCTGCTCGGTAGACATGGGATAGTCATAGTGCAGATCATGAGTTCCGGACCATCCCTTTTTCAGATATTGCCTCTGAATTAAAGCAAACCCGTATATGTACGGGAAATAAGTAAGTTTATACTGATAAGAAACGTCCTGCCCGCTATCCAGGATCGGATCCTGTGTGTCGTATAGCCTCTCGTTCTCCCTGTTTTCTCCAAGATATTCATAGAAATCCAGAAACTCCCTTAATATTATCTCTGCATCATTCGACACCATATATAATTCCGTAATTTCAGCAAGACCCTCTATTACTGTTTTCACGGCAAGTATCGAATCGGTATTGGAGCTGTACTGGTCCTGCCATTCCACGAGATCGAAATTCTGATCCTGCATCGCATGGGTGATCTCATGGACAAGCGTTATGTCCTCCTGATGTTTTCTCAGCCAGTCTTCCCAGACAGGATCGAGCGAAGAAAATACCGACATGTTACGTTCATCCGGAATAGACGCTTCAATTTCCTCGCGCAGTTCTCTGCTTATAACGAATATGGCTTTTTCCAGAGGATCATAAAAACCGGCTATGTTCTGCGCGTAGTTTCTAATCAAATCGTCCTCGGTTTCTATTTCATCAACATAAAAACCTATCTTTTCACCAATCTTCTGGAGCATTTCATATCTTCGGCCCGGGTAATCTCTTCTGAAGCTCTTCCTCAGCACATCGATGAGTTCATCCATATCCTCAAGAATTACAGTGCCAACAGTATTTTTAAGTTCAAGTTTATGGATTTTGCTTGCCTGACCCGCAGCCCATTTAATTTGTTTCTCAGACGCGGTTTCGGCATATATTATGTTTGAGAAAACAAAAACGAACGCAAACACAACAAAAAACGCAGCTCTTCTCATTATTATTTTCTCCACGAATATTGTTGGAATAAGATAACACGATTCGGGCCACAGTTCAATAATTGTTGCCAATTATTGCTGATAATTCAAATTACCATTCATTACTCATATTTGATTAACTATTCATTATCCGCCGGAAATCCTTATAATGTTGTGCTGCGGTTATCTTTTTTATCATTCGTTAATTTCAGAATGATCAGAGATTATTGGACATGAACGGTTGATACATTTTCTGTCACGCAAATATTTGTTTGCAAAGCAAACCTGGATTCTGGTATCGAGATATGGAAATTAGAAACATTGCGAATATAGCCCATGTAGACCACGGGAAAACAAC
Source organism: bacterium (assembly GCA_035380865.1). Lineage (GTDB taxonomy): Bacteria > UBP15 > UBA6099 > UBA6099 > UBA6099 > DAOSYA01. Next base: position 83,688 of record DAOSYA010000006.1, on the reverse strand, counting down.
TCTGATCGATGCTCTTCTGCGAGCAAGCGGCGCTATTTCTACAAAACAGGAAGCTGTTAGATGCGTTATGGACAGCAATGACCAGGAACGCGAGCGAGGCATTACGATATACTCTAAAAATGCGTCATTAATGTATAAAGATACAAAGATCAACATTGTAGACACGCCCGGACACGCTGATTTCGGATCAGAGGTGGAGCGAGTACTCAGATCGGTCGATGCCACCCTGCTGCTTGTAGACGCCTATGAAGGCCCCATGCCGCAGACCCGATTTGTTCTCGGCAAAGCGCTTGAGCTCGGCCTCAAAATTCTTGTGGTTATCAATAAGATCGACAAACCGATGGCACGCCCGGAAAAAGTTCTTGACCTGACGCTTGATCTTTTCGACAGCCTGGGCGCGAGCGAGGAACAGCTCGACTTCCCTTACATATATACGATTGCGAGGGAAGGTTTTGCGATGCGAAAACTCGACGACCCGCGAGAAAATATAACTCCACTTTTCGATTTCATCATGGAGAATGTCAATCCTGCCGTAGCCGATATATCAAAAGGATTCCGCATGCAACCCGCAACTCTCGCTTATGATAATTACGTGGGGCGCATAGCAATAGGCCGGGTTTATGAAGGTCGTATTAAAGGAAACATGCCGGTTATCGTAATGGACAGCAACGGAAGCCCGAGACTTGCAAAAACCACAAAGGTTTACAACTTCCAGGGGCTTGAGAGAGTTGAGGCGAAAGAAATTGTGGCCGGCGACATTGTCGCAATAGCCGGCATTCCCGATATTTATGTTGGCGAAACAATTGCAGACAGCGAGGATGCTGCTCCGCTTCCTGCTATCAGAGTCGACCAGCCTACGCTTGCTATGAATTTTGTGATCAATAACTCGCCTTTTGCGGGCAGAGACGGCAAGTATGTGACAAGCAGGCATCTTCAGGCCAGACTGCTGAAAGAAACAGAATCAAATGTAGGACTCAAAATAGAAATCGGCGAAAGAACGGATAGTTTCAGAGTCATCGGACGGGGAGAAATGCATCTTTCCGTTTTCATCGAGAATATGAGACGTGAAGGCTATGAGCTACAGGTTTCCCGTCCCGAAGTAATTATGAAAGAAGTGAACGGCAAACAATACGAACCAATCGAAAAAGGCATCATAACGGTTCCCGATGAATTCTCAGGCACATCAATAGAAGCAGTCAACACAAGGCGGGGAAGAATTGAGAATATATCAAAAATAACAGACCGCACTATTATAGAGTTTGAAATTCCAACAAGAGGGCTACTTGGATTCCGGTCTTCGATTCTCACACTGACACATGGAGAAGGAACTCTGTATCACACATTCGATCATTATGGCCCTCACTGTGGAGAGATAAAGAAACGTATCGTCGGCTCCATGATAAGTGGATTCACCGGTGTTTCAGTCGCATTCGCGCTTAACAATCTCCAGGAGCGAGGTTCTCTTTTCATAAATCCGGGAACCGAAGTATATGAAGGCATGATCGTAGGTGAACATAACAAAGGCTCGGACCTCGTGGTCAATCCTCTCAAAGGAAAAGAGCTGACAAATATGAGATCTTCAGGCGCTGACGATGCAATAAAGCTGAAACCGCCGGTGGAAATGACACTCGATTCTGCCATCGAATACATTCAGGACGATGAGTACGTCGAAGTAACCCCGAACCATATAAGGCTCAGAAAAAAATTGCTTGAAAAATCCGACAGGAAAAAACAGGTTCGAAAAGAAAGATACGAATAATCTGAACCCGTTCATAAGATAAGGCTGCTGTTCTGTATTAATTTGATCTTAACCAGCATTTCTCAACGTGCAGGTTGATCGAATTTAAATTACATGTTACCTGAGATTTTCATTCCCTGAAATATAAACCTTGCCTTCTCCGTCGCCCTGAACGAGAATATCATGATTATCGCCTTTAAGCAAATTATTCTTGATTATTATACTTGATGATTTATCTGCATCCACCCTTATCGCAGCTATCTGGCTTTCGGTCGTGTATATTATATTGTCCGAAATCATATAATCCTCTGTAAGAGTATCTGTTTTGTCATGTGATGCTTCGTCAATCGTTATGTTCGCGTTCCAGACCTGATTGGGTTCGGAGCCGTTGGGCTTCCTGCCGTTTTTATCAAATATGTTGCTCGTAACCACAAGCCCCACGCTGTCGGGTGCCCACAACCCTTCCCTGCCACTGCCGGAAACGAAATTACCGACAAGGGAGCAATTCCTTGATCCTCGCTCGATTGTCACGCCCCGTGAACCATTGTCTATTATCAGATTATTCGATGCCAGCACTCCCACCGATGTTTCCAGGAAATATCCTCCCATTTGCGCGCCGTACACTTTGTTATTAACAAATTGCCCGTTTTCACACTTATAAAAATGCGTCGCATCCGACCTCGAGCGATCGAATCGACTGCCGTCGACAACAAAATTCCTCACATGATACATTGCTATCAGTCCCTGGTCAGTCCGCTTGCTCCCCTTCTCAGGTCCCGGCTTTTCACTCAGATAATCACCGTAATAATTGCTGCAATTATCAATAACCACATCCTTGATCCATATATCATTCGCGAAATCCGTCGGGTCTCCGAATATTCCGATCCCATTACTCGATAAATCATGAATATACATTTCGCTGATTCTGATGTTCTTTATTCTGCCTGTAAGATAGAACCCTCTTATATTCACTCCTTCCGCCCATTTATCCCTCATGCCGGCAATCTCTCCACCGGTAATTATCAAATCGCTCACATCAAGTCCCCAGAACACATGCCCGTCTTTGCTTCTATTCTCATCGAGCAAAAACACTGCTCCCGGCATTTCCATCGTCAAACCGGAACGCAAATGGATTCCAGACTCGTTCAAAAGATATTTCATCGGAGGAAACTTCAATATTCTGTTCAATTCAGCCGCATCGTCCACAGCTTTCTGGATTTCATTCTGATAATTTACCGAGCCATCCCTGACATATCCATCAGGAAAATAATCTGTCACATTCAAATATATTCCGCTCCGTGCATTGCTTACCAGTTCAGTGATATCAGATTGAATGAAAGTTTTTTCAGCACTGAACACAGCAGATTGAATGAAAAACAATGAACAAATTATTATCACAGATGTTGTTTTAAGCAGGAACAAACTATTTCTCCTGACATTTTCAGAATTCATATCAACCATCTTGCGCTCCCTGTTTGTTACCATAAAATCTTTATATAGTTTGTTTTCTCCAACAACTTTTCCAGGAGACACTTAAGAAACCTCTATTCCTTTTTTTCAATAACACCATAATTCGAAAATATCAAATGCTACAATGAAAACCGGATAAACATACAACAGCAATACAGTTATTAATGAAAACAATTAATATTTATGATACTTGCCGGTTATAAACTTATTTAATCAAACGATATCGGCTGTCAGCGCACAGTATACTCACGATCTATGAAGCTCACTCTTGTGAACAGGGAGTTGTCTTTAAATGAAACCCCGTCCTCCCCCTGCTTTTCCATCGTGAATGACAGGAATATGAACTCCTGTACGCCGCTCGGGTTGGGTTCAAAATAGTCCTTATTAACAGAGAAGACAACCTGGTCATCAATAATGTCACAATATCCCGTGTTTTTATCGGCTTCCATTGTCATCCCATACTTCAACTGGTAAATCACACATCTGCCATCAGTATTAAGTATAGGAGTGTACATTATAATTGCGCCTTTTCTAAAAACTGCTTCCAGCCCTGTTCCGACTCCGGGCTTATCAGGATTCAGCCAACCCGCTACAAATATATTCGCGTTCATCGGAGACAACGATCCGGCCGACACTTTATCTTTGAATCTCAAATTAAAGTAAACCTTTTCTTCGTCGTAACCAATTCTGGTAGATTTAAAATCTATCCCCGCCGATATTGATTTCGTTGTTTCGCCGAACTCGGAAACATCTTTCGGCGAAACCGTCATTGGGAACATACATCCCAGAGGATACTTGTTGTTGCATATCTCTGAATCTCCGGTGTCTTTGCATTCGTCCGATATTGAATTAACTCCATCGACAAATTCTCTTTTCCCTGCCTGACACACAAGCTCAATATACATCTCTTCAAAAATACTTACTGCCTGCACACCATAAATCACATCTGTTCCTGAAGGCTGTCCCGGAATTGTGCCTATCCATGTTCTCCCATCATCGCGGGAATTCTCCATAGGTTCCTTTTTCCACGAGTCGCCATAATCAGTACTGTAATATAAGAACGCCTCAAATATCTTTTCATTTCCGTTCATGAGTGTCGAAACAATATCCGCAGTAACAACCACTGATTCACCGGCTCCCGGTTCTTCCGGCTGCAAAGACAATTCATTTACTATCGGCGGAGATCTAAAATCAATAATCTCTTTAACATCATCTATCGTATCGTCGGCTATCCCTATACTGTTTAAGTACTCATCAAAATCTGTTATTTCCTCTTCTTCCTGGCACATTACGGTAACATTGGACAAAAGAATGACTGAAAGCAAGGCTAAAATACACAACTTGATTCTTTTCATTTTGCGCCACACACCTTTTCTTGGTATTCTTCCCCTTATACCGCTCTCATATTGTCATCAAAAATTAATCTTTGTTAATATTATAATAAATAAAACTTGTTCCAATCATATAACAATAATTAAATTGTTTATGTTTTTCTCAGTAAAGATAAATTTGGGTACCATTTTTATTGAACGCAATTAATCTTTCCCTGCCGAATGCTTAATTATTTCAAACAATAATTAACGCTATAGTTTTAAAGCCTTTGATATTTTCATGTTTTTGTATAGCAATTTTCCATTCTCATCATAAAATCTGAATTCTATAGATGCCGGGCTCTCTCCATTTGAAGGATTTACTATTACATTAAGAAAACCACCTGTAGGCTCAGCAGTGGTATATGGTTGAACAATCAATGCGTCGGGATCGGTCCCATTAATATCACCGGGATTCACCCCCATCCTTGAATTACCGTCAACAAGCGCCCCGGTCGAAAACTCTTCGAATCCTGAAGGATGAATAGAGTGATATTGCCAGTGCCGGTCTCCGCAAATAAAATACAGTCCCTTTTCCAGGAAGCCATTATGTCTGCACCATTCGAAGAATTTTGTTCCTTCGTATCTGAAACCTCCAATATTAGTATGGTTATCCCTTTTCCTTTTATCATCAGGCCCCACCATAGGAGTCGGAGAGATTATTATCTTAAATTCTGCGTCCGATTCCATAAGAGTTTTCATAAGCCACTTTCTCTGTTCCTGTCCCCATATAGTCTTTTTCGGCCCATCGGCCATTATATTTGCAGTCCTGTAATCACGCCCTTCAAGAAACCATATCTGCAAAAGTTTGCTGATTCTGTGAGTTCTATACGTAGGCAATTCCTCTTTTTGAGGATCTACAACCGGCACCTGTTCTCGAAACATCCTTATGCCTAGTTCGTTTGACGGTTCAGCTTGCTTTATATCCGTTGTATCGCTGTCATCATATCTGTGATCATGATCATCTTTTTCCCAGTATGTCGGAACACTGCAAAACAATTCCACATACCTTTGCTGCACGAATTGTTCATGCCACTTTTTTCTTAACTGGCTTTCCGTCTTCGCAACAGGATCATGATCATAGTAAACATTGTCACCGGTACCAACAAAAAAATCCGGCTTCAATTTCAGAATCGACTCCAGCGCCGGATAACCGAGTTTTTTGTCTTTTCCATAATATGCTTTCGGCCCCCTGTGAAACCTACTGTAATGCATCCCGGTTACAACAACGAAATTCGTCGAATTTTCTACAGCTTCTCCAACATTAGTCTCGAACGTGCAAATTCGTCCTGCTCTTGAGTTGTCCTTATTCCCACCATACAAAATTCTGTAATAATACTTTGTCCCGGGCTCAAGATCATAAAAAGCTTTTTTTATAATAAAATCGCTTTCCGGTTTTGCCTCTATCCAATCCGACATGAATGATTCGGAGAATTCCCTGCTTTTTGAAACTTCAAACCTTGCAAAACCATGCATGCCTTTTAGATCGCCTTCTTCATCCAGCGAAGATTCTGTCAGTCTCGATTGCAAAATCACGGACCGAGACGTCAGCTCACCGGACATTTGCCCCTGCATATAGCTTATGTCCGAAAAAGCAATAGAATAATTAACAGAAAACAACAAAAGAATGATCCCAACGGTTAATGTCTTTCTCATGATTTTCCTCACTATAATCTCATGATAATATATTTTGAATCGCATAAAAACCTTCCGCAGGAATTGATAATAGGCATTATTGACATTAACACAATAAATAATATTGCTATTATATATATTATGCATAGCTTTTATATATCTTGACTTTGCGGCTTTATGCTGCTAATATTCCTTTCAATCCAATTTATGCGAGTGATAAAACCATGAAAAATATTTTTTCATCCCGTGCTGGAATAATAATTGTTGGAGCAATAATTGGAATCCTTGCTCCAGTCCTACAGAAAATGGGAAACCCGGGAAACATGGGGATATGTGTAGCATGTTTTGAAAGAGATATTGCCGGCGCCTTAGGACTGCACAGAGCAGGAGTTGTTCAATATGTCAGACCAGAAATCATCGGTTTTGTTCTTGGCTCTCTCGTTGCAGCTTATATATTCAATGAATTCAGATCAAGAGCAGGTTCGGCGCCAATCGTAAGATTCATACTCGGTGCATTTGCAATGATAGGCGCTCTTGTATTTCTTGGTTGCCCCTGGAGAGCAGCTCTAAGACTGGCGGGCGGCGACGGCAACGCTATACTGGGACTATCGGGCCTTATTGCAGGTATATGGATCGGAACTCTTTTTTTCAGATCCGGCTACAACCTTGGACGCACCGGCAAGACATATACATCCGTCGGTTGGCTCCTCCCGATATTCATGATCGGCTTATTCATCCTTCTAATTCTTAATCCACAAATCGAGGGCGAAGCCAAAAGCGATGTTCTCTTTTACAGCCTCAAGGGACCGGGAGCAATGCACGCATCCATATTCGTTTCTCTTGCAATCGGACTGCTCATAGGTTTTATTGCTCAAAGAAGCAGATTCTGCACAATGGGAGCAATCAGAGATCTTATTTTATTCAAACAAGCACATCTCTTTTCCGGATTCGTCGCCTTGATTGTATTCGCATTTATTACAAACCTTATACTGGGCCAGTTTACTCCGGGATTTGAAGGCCAGCCGGTATCCCATACAATGCACATATGGAACTTTTTAGGAATGGTTCTTGCGGGTCTTGCTTTTGCACTAGCCGGTGGATGTCCGGGAAGACAACTCTTCATGGCAGGAGAAGGAGACGGGGATTCCGCTGTATTTGTAATGGGAATGATCACCGGAGCGGCTTTGTCCCATAACTTCGGGCTCGCAAGTTCGCCTGCTGGAATTGGCCCTCATGGCATGACGGCAACTTTTGTAGGACTGGCCGTTTGCTTATTTATCGGTTTTACAATGAGACAGAAATTTGCATGAATGGAGTGATTTAGTTATCATGGCAATAATTGTAGACGCAAGAGGGCTTTCATGCCCTCAGCCCGTTTTAATGACAATCGGTGAAATCAAGAAAGGCTCGGATGATATAGAGGTTTTAGTCGACACGGAGACCTCTAAAGAAAACGTATCAAGAGCTGCAACGAGTCATAAATGTGATGTTACTGACGTAACTGAAGAAGACAATTTCTTCAGAATACACATCAAAAGAAACTGACTGTTTATATTGTTATTTCTTTTTGCTTTATAATTGTGGTTACACAATACTTAATTAATTCTGTATCAGTGGAAAATGATAATGTCTTATCTATGCATAAATAAATATTTATATAAAGTTAAATGACAAGATACATATAACTAAATATACAATGCAGAGTTTTTCATTTTTTCCTTTTAATCTTTAATTATGTGTATTGTGGATAAAACGATATTTTTGATGTTTTTCCTATATAATAATGATTGTTTTTACTTATTGAGATTAGTTTCATTCAATATATGTCACTGGAAGAAATTATGACTGATGAAAAGAAACTCAGGTTAACAGAGACAGTATCAGGAGCCGGGTGAGCTTCTAAACTTTCTCCAGGGGACCTGGACAAGGCTTTATGCGGGCTTGATATGCCTCAGGATTCTAATCTTATTGTCGGGATCGAAAGTTCCGATGATGCCGGCGTGTACAAGATTTCCGATGACCTTGCCCTGATCCAAACTGTTGATTTCTTTACTCCCATTGTTGATGATCCATACATGTTCGGCCAAATTGCAGCCGCGAATTCATTCAGCGATATTTATGCTATGGGCGGAATTCCTAAAACTGCGATGAATATCGTATGCTTCCCTTCTAAAACCATGGAAATCTCTATCCTTAGAGATGTTATCAGAGGCGGCCTCGATAAAATCAGAGAAGCAGGCGTTGTTCTTGCCGGCGGTCACAGCATAGACGATAATGAACTCAAATACGGTCTTTCTGTTACAGGTTTTGTTCATCCTGATAAAATACTCAGAAACAACAGTATTAATAACAATGACTTGCTAATTTTAACAAAACCAATTGGAACAGGAATCATCAATACCGTTATAAAAGGTGGCTTTGCAAAAGAACATGAAATTCAGTATGTAACAAAAACTATGTCCACTCTTAATAAAACAGCTTCTGATATCATGAAAAACTTTCCTGTCAGCGCATGTACTGATATTACTGGCTTCGGACTCGCCGGACATGCCTCTGAAATGATTATGGGGACAGGTCTTGGAATAACATTCTTCGAGTGCAAAATACCATTAATTGAAGGCGTCGAAGAATATGCATCAATGGGATTTGTTCCCGGCGGCACCTATAATAATAAAGATTTTAGATCATCAATAGTCAACTTTTCTGATAATACAGGCACTTATTTTTCCGATCTTGTGTTTGATCCCCAGACTTCCGGCGGCTTGCTTATTTCGATAGACAGACACAATGCCGATATGTTGCTTAACGAATTAACTGATCATGGAATTGACAGAGCCTCTATCATTGGAGAAGTAACAGATTCTCACGGAGAGAATATTTTCTTCAAATAGTTCTTTACACTCTTTTTGTTCTATCCTTCTTATTCTGTTTATCAATAAATAGTATGGAATACGGCACGAAGCTCCTACCTTCATTCCTTCATGTCTTCAGTAGGAATTCAAAATACTTCGTGAAAATGTTACGTTTTTTATTTTGATAATCAGTATAATCTCTCTATATTCCTACTTATAATTTTCTCCTTATCATGTATTTTTTCTAACTTTCTACCGATTCGACATTTCTGTCTCAAAACTTTCTACAAATAAAAAACCGGATGATTTTTGATCACCCGGTTTTATATCAATTTAATATGTGAGAGCTAAAAAAAGATTACTTTATACCAATCTGATCTCCGATCATATAATCTTCGATCTTATCAATATACAGCTTTGTTACTTTACCACTGCTTGAAAGCATACCTACATCAGTAATCTTTATATCTGCAATCTTTGCATTCTTCTTATAGATAGTTATGTCCTGCCCTGCTCTTATATCCGTATAGCTTATGGATACAATATCATCGCCTTCATAGAATGTGTAAGCATCAATCAATGCAACAGCCGGTTTAACAACCTTGGGAGCAGGAGCTTTCTCAGCTACTACAACCGGTTTTGCTTCCTTCTTCTGCTCTACTTTGGGCTCCTCTACCTTTGCAGGAGCAGCCTTTGCCGGCTCTTCTTTCTTTTTCTCTACTACCGGAGCAGCTTTTTTAGCAGGCTCAGCTTTAATTTCTGTCACCGCAACATCTTTCTTCTTCGCAGGCTTTTCCTTCACAATTTTCTGCGGTTTGGGCGGCCTTTCATCGAAATCAAAAAGTAATGAAACTTTATGATTATCACCTATTTCGCTATCCTCGTATGAATAGTCGAAATTCCAGCCACTCGTGAATCCTCTAAGCCCGACTCCCGCTGTGACATTTCCATCGTTTGATCCAATTCTTAGACCAAGCTGAGGAACTACCCAAAATTCAGCACCTACATGATACAGACTATCGTCCAGAACATTCGTGTCCATATCAGCAGCAATCGTCCACTGCCGGTTATCTGAGGTATATGCGAATCCAAACTTTGCATTGAATGGAATTGTATCCGCACCCAGATCCACTGGCACCGCATTCTGCAGATTAAGTCCGAATCTCCAGTTGTCATCCACATCATAAAGTAAACCTAAATCGAGTCCGACACCGTTTACTTTATAGCTGTAGATCTTTGATTGCATGAACTTTGCAGTAGCCCCAAGGTACAAGCCTTCTCTGACCTTGAGACCATAGCCGGCCATCAATCCGATCTCCTGAGAATCGAAGTATCCGGTTACTTCGGGCCTGGCTGCCTGTGGTACGATCTCAATGCTTCCGACACTTGATCTGAACACAGAAAGCCCGAACCCTGATTCTCTCAGGTTTATCGGCCACGCCATTGATAGCATGTCTGTATTCATGTCGAAGTCATTCAAAGATGAATGCACTGTATTTGCATTCATAACCTCGACCAGTGCCAGATTCGCCGGATTCCAGTATATAGAATCCGCCTCATCAGATACTGCCACAAACGCCTGACCCATTGCTCCGGGCCTCGCAGATACTCCTTTAATAAGGAAATCTGTCTTGTCCGAAGCGAACGCTCCTGTAGTGGACAGCCAACATACTGTCCCAAGGATAAGGAATATTTTTGTTATAGCTCTCACGCAGAACAGCCCCTTTCTCCGAGAGATTCAATCCCTCTTACTTTATTTTATAACTGCAATCTTACCAGTCGACTCTACGTTCTGACCGCTGAATGACCCAATGAGCCTGTAGAAGTATATGTCACTTGCTACAATACTGCCGCTCTGGTCTCTTCCATCCCATCTAATTTCGTTATATCCAGCCTGTGCCATCGCCGTTAATGATCTTACAAATCTTCCAGTGCTTGTATAAATCTCGATTGTTACCATTCCGGTGGATCCTCTTGAACTCTGGAATGTTATGAACGTTTCGCCTGGAAGCCTTACCGGGTTAGGCATTACTCTAAGCCTGTCGAAGACGAATCCGCTTACAAGCTTTATCCTTATGGTTGTTGTTTCCGTGTTTCCATCGTTGTCAGATACCTGAATCGTTACATAGTGATAACCAACTGAATAGTTCGTCGAATCCCATGTGCATGTACCTGTCATTACACCGGCGCTTACCATTGTGTAAGTGCATGCCGACGGAGCAGATGCAAGAACTGCTCTCGATGCTGATATCGGTGCATTCAGATCTGTATCATCAACGATAATCTTGAGAGATGATTCATCTATTCCTGATGTGTCTCCCTGGTCGTCATCAACTCTGAATTCAATACTTACAGCTTCACCGACTTCGAACACGTCATTGTCGGCTACAGAAACATTCGCGCTGTCGCTCGATTGAATTGTCATAGACGGCGCAGTTCTGTCAGCAGCCCTGAATGTAATTCTGAATTCAGATATACCTACAATATTAGCCGCATCCTGTGATGAATAGTATGCTGTGAATAAGTAGTTTCCTTCTTCATCAGTCGTTATGTACATAACAGCTTTACCTGTGGCATCTGTAGAAGTAGTGCTGCTTACATTTACTGTAGCATTCGCTACTCTTGAATTACCTGAAAGATCAGTTCTGCTGTTGTATACAAGTATTACACTTGCATTAGGTACCGGGTTACCCCACTCATCATAAATGTATACTTCAACCGGAATAGTTGTTACGCCATCCGCACTATGCATCTGAAGCATATCAACTTCACTTGTAGTTTCGAATTTAAGTACTATATTGCCTTCGCTGTTAGAATAAACAGTATAGTTTCCATCTGTTGCTGCAACAGGTGTTGTTGCAATCAGATCAACATTATTCAAATCAGGATTGCCCTGTACCGTAACAGTTGCAGTTCCGGTATATGAAGGCGTTCCTACTGTTGAAGCTGTTATAACAGTTGACGTTGCCGAGTAAAGCGAGATCAAGTCCGCAGACAACATATATGTACCTGAAGCGAGATCGAAGTTTGCAGGATAGCAGCTTTCAGTCGCGCACAGGGTATCGTCAGATGTCAGAGCAACCGTGCTTGCATCTGTATAAACTACGTTGTAGTACTGGTCAACTGCATTGACTTCAAGTGCAAATTCTACGCCCGCAATCTGAGTGGTTGGTGTATCGGTAGTCTTTCCTTTATTATCATAAGTATCCGGTGCGGCAGTCTCTCCGGGAAGAACAACCTGAAGAGCAGATATTGCGGCTGGAACTATAATAAGATTTCTGTTGGAAGTAATATCAAGACTTGATTCACTAATCGAACCTGTTGCATCGAATTTCACGCTCAATTCTTCAGCTTTCTGGTCCTTAACAGTGAATATCGCCTCACCATCCGTAACCCTTATAATCGGTTTCGCCGTTCCCTGACCGGAAATTATCTGTCCCTGTGAGATCGACTCTATCGTAGCATGGCTGGTGTTTCCATCCTTGTCTTTGCTTACGTCAATCGTGAAGTATGTCAGGTCATCCCCTGTTGCAAGCTGATTGAATGCATCAAGAGCCTGTACCGTAATTGAGTAAGCAGTACCGGCAACTGCCTGAGTCGTCGGTTTTACAATAACCAGTTGAGTCGTATCTCCATGCACAACACCTACTGTTACTGATCCAGTTACGTCTGGAGATGCATCAGTGTCATATACATTCAGAGTTCCTGTTCCGATTGTATTGAACTGAACCGTGTCCGGTGTCGTCGCTGTACCACTCACGAGAGTTAATGGAGCAGGCACAACATATGCTTCTGTTGACTGGAACGTAACCTGGTCGTTATAACCGCTTGCTACATTTCCGAATTCATCATACGCCGTAACAACTACAGTTGAACCAATACCGTGAGTGATCGGATCAGGCACACCTGATATTCTGAGTTCGGAAGCCACATCGGGCTGCCATGTAATAGCAGTTGCAGCATTATTTCCAATTGTTACAGGTATGTTCGGATCAGTCACTGTAATTGTAACATTATTCATTGAGAGAGTACTCGACATCTTGAACTGTAGAGTACCACTGGCATCGAATGTTGTCGGCGAGTCGTATATATAGGCCGTATTTCCATTAGTGCCGCCTGTCTCACCTATCGCTACAGTGTTATCCCAATATATCTGAGTACCCGTTGCAAGTCCGTTATGGGTTACCTCATAAGGATTAGTGAATCTATAATTCGGAATTTCATTATTGAATGCGTCGTAAACCGTAACCTCAATAGTTGCAGCATTTGCTCCAATAGGATCGTCATCAACTGTAAGTGTAGTCGCGCTTATAGTAGTCACATAAATATGATCGAGGTCTCCGGGAGCCCATGTGCAGTTCGTATTTGAAATAGCATCGCTTGTCTTACCTTCAGCAAGTTCATTTGCTATTTCAGCAACTCTGATTTCAATATTGGACTGCGCATAATTACTTGTCAGATAAATGGTAGCCGTACCATTCACGAATTCTGAACCGTCTACCAGGTATGCGCCTGTTTGCGCTGCTCCATAACCTTCATTAATTGCTGCGCCTGTTACGTCTCCCGTGAATGTAACAAGTGATCCCTGCTGGTTGTTGAATGATGTGTCAATATTGATGCCTGACGGATTACTGTATGTAGTTACAACATTGCCCTGCGCATCTATAGCAGTAATCTTAATAGTAGTTGACTGATTGACGGTAAGGCTCGTAGGTGTTGCTTGAACTACGAACGATTCTATATCTCCAGCCGCAACACCAACAGATGCTGTAGTCTGACCCGTCTTGCCACCACCTGTTGCGATAAATGTGATGCTGCCGGAAACACCCGTATACATCATTCCTAAATCATGGAGCCATGCAATACCATCGTTAACATCTGATGCCTGATCAAGAATATTGCTGCTTCCCGATCCAAGTCCTGTTATGCTGTACGATGCCGCAGTTGATGTCATTACAACATTATTTACCGAAGCATCATAATTAGTAATCAAGTTACCTGAAATATCAACAGCCTCAAGATAACTCTGCGCTACAAACGGGTATCCATTCTGCTGATCTGCAATCACTACATTCCAGTGATCGAGAACACCCGGCTCGATAACTATCGAATCCGAACCTGTCTTTCCGTCTCCTGAAGTAAATGTGAATGCAACAGTACCCGTTGCACCCGTATAGGTGAGATTGGAGGTAAGATCATAAATACCCTCGACGAATACGGTTTTTGCAACTGTATTGCCCGGGGTCAAGGTTCCACCGCCATCAGTAGTTATAGTAACTGTAGTTCCATATGTATCGTAGTCTTTAACTACGTTTGTATTGCCATCAAGAGCAGTAACCGTTCCACCTGTAAATGCCACTGCGTTCTGCTGATCTGTAAGAGTTACAAGGAAGCTCTCAACCGGACCCGGTGTTATCGCTACGTTTCCACTAACTGTATTTACTGCCGGCGCTGCAACAGCAGCTGTGAATGTTGTATTATCACCAGCCGCTGAGAGATTGTACGTTATATCAAGATATGCTCCGAGACCTGTCAGATTAGCAATACCGTTCGAGAAGCTCGTTTTCTCAAGCAAACCATCTGTAACGCTCAGATCTATAACTGTTCCACCTAATGAGCTTGTTATTGTCACATCATATCCCTGAGTGTCGTAATCAGTGATTGTGTTGTTTGAAATATCTTGAGCTTCAATTGTATTTACACCGGTGAACGGTACAAGATTTCTCTGTGCAGAAGCCATTGTCCATACAAAATGATCGAGTTCACCTGGGGTGATTGTTACATTATCTGTACCTTCATGAGATGATCCGTCTGAAGCTGTAAATACAACCAGCTGAGCAGGACCCTGGTATTTCATTCCTATCAATTCAAGATCGGCAATACCACTTACGAAATCAGTCTTTAGAACAATATTGTTAGAATCGAGGCCAAAGACACCTCCTGCATCCGTTGATATAGTTACATTTGCAGTTGTTACCCTTGTGTCATAATCAGTAATCGTGTTGTTGGAAACATCCTGTGCAGTTATCTGAGCGCCTGTCATAACAACATTGTTGTCAACCGTTGTAGGAAGCTCCAGTGCGAAATGATCTATCAAGCCTGGATCTATCTGTATTGTAGCTGTTCCTACTTTTGAATCACCAGATGTAAATGTGAAGGCAATCGAAGCACCAGATGTGCCTGTGTATGTCATTCCTCCACCTGTTAGATCAAACAAACCATCAACGAACGTTGAAGCTTCTATAACGTTTCCGGGAGCTGCTAATCCGGTGCCTGTTACCGTTCCTCCACCGTCATTTGTTATGGTTACATTTGTTCCCTGAGCATCGTAATCCTTAACTATATTAGTATACCTGTCTCTGGCTGTAATCGTATTCACACCCGTGAAAGCAACAGCATTCTGCTGATCCGCAAGGGCAACAATGAAATCGAACACCGGTCCCGGTTTGATACCAATTGCAGATGATGTATTAACAACAAATCCCTTTGTCGCCGTGAATGTTTCAGTTGTCGAGCCGTCACCAGCCAGATCGGATACGACCTCGTAATACATCCCGAGAGCAGAAAGATCCGCAACACCATTTACGAAGTCCGTTGACTGATCAAGTACATTAGTACCAGCCGATCCTAATCCCTTAACAGTACCACCAAGTGAATTAGCTGTTATCGTTACATTGTTCGCACCACTTGCATCGAATGTAGTTGCAATATTGCCGGAAATATCTTTCGCGGTAATCTTATTCGTTCCAGTCAGCGCAACCCCTGCCCTCTGCGGCGAGGTAAGCGACCAGTCGAACTGAGTAACCGCACCTGGATTGATGTTAATCGTAGTTGATCCCGTTGCAGCTGAAACCGCAGCAACAACACTGAATGTCACATTGCCGGATGTACCCGTGTATTTCAAGCCAAGCGTATTCACATCGGCAATTCCACTCGCGAAATCTGCGGCACTGGACAGTGTAGCACTCGATCCTGCGCCTCCGGTTTCAAACAATACAGTACCTGTTGAGTTGTGAGATATGGTCAGATTATCCGTCGAAGCGTCAAAATCAGCACCACCATTCAATCCGTTGACAATGTTGTTGTACTGGTCATAGGCAGTAATTGTTCCAGCCGTGAAGGTAACATCATTAGTCTGCGGTGTTGTAAAGCTCAACGTGAAGCTGTCTACCACGATCGGCCTTACGTAAGTATTCGCAGCAACATTGTCGTGAGACTGCTGCGGGAATTCGTCAACACTCTTTGTTACACTCACAACAAGCGGATTGCTGTCTGCAAATGTGTCGTTTATATATACCGTAACTGATCCACCATCGGGTTTACATCCTGATATCAACGTGGCAGTTTCGGTTACAATTGTCTGACAAGTATGTCTCAGAGTTGTATTTGCATCTGTGCTGAGAACAAACGTCTTAGTGGTTCCCGGTCCCGACAATGCAATGTCTATAAGATTATAGTCATCATCTCCAGCTACAAGATTACCGGGATATGTTCCACCGTTGTCATCAAGCAGCTGGATAGTAATCTCTTCGTAGCCGCCTGCATCTATGTATGAATCTGTATCTAGTCCGGCAGATGTCTGTACCGTGACATAATCGACAAGCCTTACAAGCTCAATCCTGCCCGGTGTCGCAGCAACTTCACATATCGTTGCACCTGCCGTCGGCCATGTTTCATCCGCCGGCACACATGTTGCTGAATCTGAATCTCTATAATCCGTGTAGTCATCCGGATCATCATCAACATCCTTAATCAACATTGTTGCCATAGCTACATCAGCTGTGAATGCTCCGTAGTAATAGAAATCTGTTGCAACATTATCCATGAAGTCTATCGGGCATACTCTATCTGATGAAGATCCACATGATGTATTTACTGCACCACTCGCATATAGGTTAAGAGTCTGCAATCCCGTAATTTCGTCGGTTCCTAACACTCCGCCGTATGGAAGCACTCTGAATTTCACGTTAAACGGGATTGAATCATCTGTTCCGGCTGCAGTGAAATCCGCAACCGCCTGTGCTGTTGCATGCGCTCCTGCGGCTCCATCCTGTTCGCAAACCGGCACGTAACCATCTCTGTAGAATTTCACATTGTATGTTACATCACCTGTGGTAGGTCTCATGTACCAGTTAGTTCCATCAAAGTAAATCGTTCCTGAAGGATCACCATTATCAGTTAACGCAACCACGTTTCCTGCTGCGCATGTATTGTCAGCGTTATAAAGTTCAATTACGTCATTTGTTGTTTGCGTGAATGCCGTTGTGAACTGGTCGTTTACAGTTCCAACCTTCAATAACCACGGGAACCTGTCATCCGTTCCGGCGCTTGAGAAGATTATGTTCTGCTGTGCAGTCGTGTGATCTGCCAGCGTTCCTTCTTCGCAAACATCGACATATCCGCTGTTCGCACCCATTGTATAATGAGTGTAATAAGTTTCATTACCATCCTGTGGTCTTGCATACCATGCGGACGTATCATTGTCGAAGTTCCAGTTAGCTCCTGTAGCAGCCGTAGTAGTACAATCAGCCGTTGTGTAAAGATTCAGTGCCTGGCTTCCATCATTTGCTTGAGTAAGTGCATAATCAAATTGATCTGTTATGCTGCTTACCTTAAGTAACCAATCAAGACCATCATCATCTGCCGTTGCTGCAATACCAAAGTCTACAGCAACAAGTCCACCATCTGCATCAGTTGTATTTGCCTGAGCAGTCGTATCCGGGCTTGCGCCTGTGTTCTCACATTCGACTACATAACCGCTTGTTGCTCCTGCATTATATTTAACATAATAAGTTTTTGAATCATTTGTATCGCCATCTTCAGGCTTTGCATACCATAATCCTGTATTGGTTGTGGCAGCGCCATCAAAATAGAAAGCATCATTTGTAGCCGCAGCCGAACATGCGCTGTCTGTGAACAGTTCAACAGTATCCGCAGCTTCCTGCGTAATAGCATTACCGAACTGATCATAAACATTTGCAACCTTCAACATCCACTGGAATCCATCAGCTGCCGTACCAGCTGCCACATCACCATAGTTAACAGCAGTCTGTCCCACTGAACTGTCAGGTGTTACGCCGGAGGCCTCGCACTGATCGATATAACCACTTGTCGTCCCAAGGCTATATTTCAGATAATAATTTGTTGCTCCAGCCTGTCCGTCCTCAGGTTTTGCATACCATGCTGTTGTACCTGCATCGAAGTATGCGGCTCCATTTGTTGCAGTAGTTGTACAATCCGCATCTGTATATACTCCTACTGTATGTCCTAATGCCTGTGTCAATGCATTACCGAACTGATCATAAAAATCTGTTACCTTCAAAAGATAAGGCAATCTGTAGTCTGCGCCTGAGTTATCAAACGGAATAACCTGCTGCGCTGTTGTGCTGTCTGCTGCCACACCAGTCGCCTGGCAGACATCAGCGTAACCTTTTCTGACTATCTTTGAATAATATGTAATATTTCCATCTGTCGGCCTTGCATACCATGCTGATGATGCCGAATCAAAATATACAGTAGGTGCGGTCGTAGCACCTGTACAATCATTTGCCGTCCAGAATGTTACTGTATCAAGGGAATCGCTGGCCGTAAGAGCAGTATCAAACTGATCTTCCAATGTTACAACCTTCAGCAGCCAATCAATACCGTCAGCCGCCGCTCCATCAAACAAAGCTGTACCAACAGTTGTAACAGAAGCATTCGCTCCAGCGGTTTCACACGTATCAACATAACCACTGGTGGCTCCAAGGCTGTATTTAACATAATAATTCTGATCGCCATCTTCAGGTTTTGCATACCAGATGCTTGTTGCTGTTGCAATATCAAAATACTCTGCCGCATTTGTAGCAGGAGTAACACATCCCGCATCTGAATAAACTGTAACGGTATGAGCAGCAGCCTGTGTCAGAGCTGATCCGAATTCGTCATTAAGAGTTGTTACTTTTACCTTCCAGAGCAAACCATCATTAGCGCCTGTGAATACCTGAGCGCCCTGAACACCGCCCGTGCTGAATGTACTGTCGATTACGATATCCTCACTACAGGTATTCGTGTAGCCGCTTGCTGCGCCTTTTCCATACTTGATTGAATATGTCCCATCACCATCGGTAGGTCTTGCATACCATTTTGTGGTAATCGCATCGAAATAAGCATTTGGGTTCGTTGCAGCTGCCGAACATCCTGTTCCACTATAGAATGTGACTGAATCTCCAATTACCTGAGTGAGTCCATTACCGAACTGGTCTGCAATAGAATCAACTCTTACCAGCCAGTTAAGACCATCTCCACCGACAGATGACAGTTCAACATTAATCTGTCCATCTACCGTATCGCTGTTAACCTGTGCGCCGGCTACCTCGCACCTATCAATATAACCACTTCCATCGCCTTTGCTGTAAAGCACATAGTATGTAACTGCATCGTTTGTAAAATCACCGTTAACCGGTTTGCCATACCATGCAGTTGTATTAAATGTCATCGCAGTCCCATTTACGGTACAAGCCGAATCTGTATAAACATTAACTGTATCGCCTGAAACCTGGTTTACAGGAGTTCCGAACTGGTCCTGAAGTACGTTGACTTTCAGGAACCATTTCATTCCATCCGTTGTGGCGAAGCTTGCTGCCGCCTGAGCATTTGTATATAGCGTTGCA
This sequence comes from bacterium, assembly GCA_035380865.1. Taxonomy (GTDB): domain Bacteria; phylum UBP15; class UBA6099; order UBA6099; family UBA6099; genus DAOSYA01. The sequence continues at coordinate 63,971 of DAOSYA010000006.1, read as the reverse complement.
GTACCATCCTCACACGAGGCGACATAACCACTTGTTGTTCCAGCATCGTACTTGAGGTAATAAGTAGCATCACCACTTGTTGTTCTTGCATACCACTTTCCTGATACTGAATCAAAATACGTTGTCGCACCACCATCAACAGATGTACATGTATTGTTATCATGAAGAACAACAGAATGAGTTATTCCATTCTGTGTTATTGAAGATGCAAACTCATCCTCGACAGCATCAATCCTGAGCAACCAATCGAATCCATCTGTATCAGAGGTGGCGTTTGTTCCGAAATCAACAACTGCCTGTCCAGTAGCACTGTCCGTGCTATTTGTTACTGCTCCATCCTCTTCACACTGTACTACATAACCACTTGTTGCTCCCATGCTGTACTTGATGTAATAAGTAACACTGTTCGATGCGTTATCACCATCCTGAGGTCTTGCATACCACGCAGTTGATACGCCATCAAACGTCCAGTTTGGATTTGTTGCGGCAGCAGTACATGCACTATCTGTGAACAACGTTGCCGACTGATTCACATTGTCCTGAACACCAAGAGCATTTCCGAACTGGTCATACAGATTTCCTACTTTTATCAGCCATTTAAGGCCATCGGTCTGAGCATTATCGAATGCAACTTGTGTCTGAGTCCCTGTCTTATCCGGCTGACCGCCATCAACTTCGCACTGATCGATATAACCGCTCGTAGAGCCAAGGCTGTATTTTACATAGTAAGTAATACCGTCTGCCGAGAAGTCTCCATTTTCAGGCTTTGCATACCATGCTGTCGTGCCTGCATCAAACTTGACACCTGCATTTGTCGCGGCTGTTGTACATGTCGAATCGGTATATACAGCGACAGAATCTCCGCCTGTCTGAATCAAAACATTTCCAAGCTCATCTTCGAGAGTCTGAACTTTCAACATGTAATCGAGCCCGTAAGTGGCGGCACCGAGGAAATCTATCGTCCCCTGCGCTGCATTTGTTACGGCCACTCCAGCAGCCTGGCATTCTGTTATATATCCATTCTTAAGATATGATACATAATATGTCCTGTTTCCACTTTCTGGCTTCGCGTAGAACGAGGAACCGTCAAAATATACGTCTGGATTTGTTGCTCCTGTCGTACATCCAGAATCTTTATAAACACTTACAGTATCAGCCGCTGCCTGCGTAAGCGCAGTACCAAACTGATCCTGAATTGTTCCTGCTTTTATAAGCCAGTCAACTCCATTTGCTCCTGTAAAATCAATTGTATTTACAGCTGTATCTACTACTCCCGAAAGAGCGGCACATTTATCAACATACCCGGTTGTTTCGCCAACACTGTATTTTACATAATATGTTGCGAGGCCATTATCAGGCTTTGCATACCACATAAGTGTATTTGTAGTACCCGGATCATCAAAGAATTCCGACGGGTTGCTTGCAACTGCCGTACATCCTGAGTCCGTATACACCAATACAGTATCGCTTGCATACTGAGTTAAACCATTACCAAACTGATCCTCCAGCGATGTAACCTTGATCAGCCAGTCAAGACCATTTGTTGTAGCGTCATCGAAATCCGCAAGTTTTTGAGCCGTATCCCCCGTAGCCGTAACGCTCATGCACTCATCCACATAACCCGCTCTTCCATACTTCACGTAATACGTCGCGGTATTTCCATCAGTAGGATGCGCGTACCATACATTTGTTGGTGTTACATCATCAAAGAATTCTCCAGCTCCTGTAGCAGGTGCTGAGCATCCTGAATCAGTATAAACCGCAAAATCGTCTCCAGTCACCTGCGGAAGTATACTTGTTCCGAACTGGTCTTCCAGCGCGCCTGCTTTTAACAACCAGTCGAGGCCGCCTGAAGCTCCCGCCTGCAACAATGTTACAGTTGCGACATTCCCATTCTCTGCATCAGGATTAAAAACATCCCCACCGCATGTATCTACATATCCGGCTTTTTTATATTTTATGTAGTAATTTGTTGCCGCCGCATTACCTTCTTCGGGTTTCGCGTACCATGTACCACCGCTGAATCTTACATTTGCAGTCGTTGATATATTCCCAGCCGTACATCCTGCATCAGAATAAAATTCTAATGTATCTCCTGAATCCTTTGTTATAGCATCACCAAACTGATCTTGAATTGCACCTGCCGTAAACATGTAGTCCATCGCATCAGCGCCGGTGAAATCATAACTCATCTGCGCCGTGCTGGTTGTATTTTGAGTTGTGGAATGGCATCTGTCCGCATAACCCTTTTTCCTGTATTTTAGAGATATAGCCTGTGCCCCACCATCAGTCGGCTTAATAAACCATTTTCCATAATCCGAGTCAAATACCGCAGTCCCATCTGCTGCCTCCGACCCTCCTGCGCATCCGGGTCCTACATATGCAGTAACAGCTTCGTAACCGTCGTCAGCCTGTGTAATCGCTTCTGCAAACTGATTATTCAATGTATCAACAGCAATCATCCACGATATTTCATCAGCAACGTCAAATTCTACAGCAGCCTGACCTGCCGCAGTGTCCGTACTGTCCGGCTGAGCGCCTGTAGTTTCACATCTGTCTATATAACCAGTAGTATCCTGGAATGTGTATTTAACATAATATTGGATATTACCATCTTCAGCTCTGAGGAACCAGTTTGTTCCATCGTGTTGAGTAGCAGCATTAGTAGCAGCAACATTGCAAGCTGGATTTATGTATAGAACGGGCTGATGTGAAGCTGCACCAAGCTGTGTTATCGCACCTCCGAATTGATCATTAAGCGTTGTGACCTTAAGCTGCCACGGAAGTCCATCGGAATCCGCTACTGTGAAATCAACAACTTTCTGAGCCCCTGTCGCGAGCGTTGTATCAATCAACTCACCTGCCGTCTCACATGTATCAATGTAACCGGAACCGACACCGGCGGAATACTTCACATAAAACGTTCCATCAGCATTTTCAGGCTTTGCATACCATGATCCACCGGAGAATTTATTTTCAGGATTTGTTGCATCAACACCTCCGCATGAACCGGTATATACGTTTATTACATGCCCTGAATCCTGAACAATAGCGTTACCTAACTCATCTTGTACTGTACCAATTTGGATTGACCAATCCAGCGCGGCAGCCATATTCACAGTTGCCTGCGCCGCCTGCGCCAATGCAATAGCCCCACTGCATGTTGTTACATAACCCGGTTTACCATATGAAATATAATAATCAGCAGCATCTCCGTCAGTCGGTTTCGCATACCATTTACCTGAAACTGTATCAAAATATTCATCAGCTAATGTTGCTTCATTACCTGCGCTGCATGCAGTCTTATAAACAATAAAGCTGTCCGTTGTTCCATCCGCCTGAGTTATTGCAGTACCGAACTGGTCTTCTATAGTTCCTGTTTTCAACAACCATTTTAGACCTGTAGTACCTGAAAACGACACTTCCGTCTGCCCGTCGGTATCAACAACAGCAAACGCATCGGAACACTGATCGACATATCCGGACGCTGCGCCTTTACTGTATTTTACATAATAATCTACATTTCCATCTTCAGGCTTCATGTACCATGCGCCGACGGCATAAATAGCACCATCATTTGTAGCCGCAGCATCACACGCAGCATTAGTAAAAACCGTCACTGTTTCAGTACCGTCAGTTGAAAGCACATTTCCGAACTGGTCTTCAATGCTCGCTATTTTCAGAACATGAGGAATATAATCCGTTGTCTGGAAATTAACAGTTACCTGCGCCGTTGTGCTTGTAGATGTCTCAACATCCGAACACTGTGCCGCATAACCTGATGCACCGGCATAATACTTGATGTAATACGACGTATCTCCATCAGTAGCTTTAAGATGCCATGTTGATGTTGCGAATGAAGCGAGAGCATTCGTCGCAAGTGTTGTACATGTATCATTTGTATAAATATTTACTGTATGAGTTGCGCTCTGAGTAATCGTTGCGCCAGATATGTTTTCCAATGTACCAACTTCAAAAAGCCATTCGATAGCGAATCCTGTACCGCCATTGAAATTAATCTGTGCCTGCGCCGTTGTTCCATTAGCAACAACACCGCCGCCGGAACCATTACATTTATCAACATATCCCGCTCTTGAATATTTGACATGATATGTTGCAGCCTGCCCATCAGCAGGTCTTGCATACCACTTTCCTGAACCGCTGTCAAAATAAGTGATAGGAGCATCACCTGTAGCGGCAGCAGCACAAGTATCATTAGTATATACAGAGACAACATCTGAGTTAGCCTGAATTATATTATTTGCAAGCTCATCGTCTACATCATTAACCTGGATCAACCAGTCAAGGCCGAACCCGGATGCCTGTGCCATGTTAACCGAAGCCTGTGCAGCAGATGTTGCAGCCACACCGGTTGTATTACATTCATCTACATATCCATCACGCGCATATTTAGCGTAATATGTGGTATCTCCGTCCTCGGCTTTCGAGTACCATGTAGTTGTTCCTGTGTCAAAATATGCTACGCCGTTTGTAACTCCTGTTGTACATGTATTATCTGTATAAAATGCAACCGTATCGGTCGTAGCCTGTGTAAGCGGATTAGCAAACTGATCCTCCAGAGTTCCTACCTTTAATAACCAGGGGAGCCCATCCGTGCCCGTGAACTGAACGAGCTGCTGCCCACTCGCGCTGTCAGCTGCCGTACCGCCTTCGCATGTATTAACATATCCTGTTCCCGCGCCGGGCAGATATTTAACATAGTAAGTAATATCTCCATCCGTCGCCTTTGCATACCATGATGTCCCGTCGAAATATGTCGCGGCACCTGTCGCGAGAGTCGTGCAGGCATCGTTGTAGAGTTCTATTGAATGATTTACATTGTCCTGAGTAATGTTATTGCCGAAAACATCTTTAAGAGTTGCAACCTTCAGAATCCACGGCAGTCCATCTGTCGCGCCATCAAAAACTATAAGTTCCTGAGCAGTTGTGCTGTCGGGCGTCTGTGCCGCGGAGCAGGAAGCCGCGTATCCACTTGTAGCACCCATATTGTATTTCAGGTAATATGCTACATTTCCATTTTCAGGCCTTGCATAAAACGCCGTAGTCCCGGCATCGAAATATTCGTTTGCATTTGTAGCCGCCGTAGTACAACCGGAATCCGTATAGACTACTACCGAATGACCCGCATCCTGGGTCAATGCATTACTGAACTGGTCATTAAGTGTCCCGACCTTCAGCAGCCAATTGAGCTTGCCTCCTGTAATTCCATCATAAGCAAGAGTTGTCTGCCCGCTGCTCAAATCAATTGCGCCGGATGTTGAATTTGAATCAACATAACCATTAACAGAAAGCGTAAGCGTACCCGGCCCACCGGTTGCCGCTACATAGAGAGTATTTAAGTTATCTACTTTTTCAACTGTAGTAAATGTACCGCCCGGTCCAATTGAGGAGTTAGTCTGTGTCAGAGCTATCGTATTATCGAATTGATCAATTGCTGTTATTACTAAAGGATAATCGAGAGCTGAATTAATAACCGTCTGAGAAAGTGCGTTGATATCCTGATTATCAGAATCAGAAATGAAACCTGTTGCCGTTATAGCTATATTTTTGGCTGCGCCCGGAGGTGACTGTGCAATGTATAACGTTCCATTTGCAAGAGTGTCACTGTCATTTGCTCCGCCGTCAACAGCAGTCAGCCCATCGGTAACCGCAACAGTCGCTCCGTTGAGTGCAGTGCTTATCGGCACCTGCCTGGTCACGACAACCTTGAGCGTGAACTTGTTTACAGTAGCCAGAGTGTTTGGATTGGCAGCGGAACTGTAAGCCTGATTCGTAGAAGTCCATGTTACATACCCATCAACCTCGACATTTTCCACCCTGTATGGTTCAGTATCATCAATCTGGCCACTTAAAAGTGTGTTCGGCACAAGGATGACACCATTTGCAGGATCATTATCGTTCGCACCATTATCAGTGATGGTGTAAACAGTATCAATGTCATCCAGCCCCGTGTCGTTCCCTACAACATTTCCGGGAACCCTCAAGTCGAATGAAATGGCAGCACCACTGTCCAGGGTATTGCTCAATTCGTCTTGTACGGTTATCTGAATATCACCAACAGCCGCATTAGCGATTGCTGAGAATCCCATTATAACCGCCATAATAGTTATCAAAGCGAAGATTTTGATAGATTTCATTTAATCTCGCTCCTTTCAATGTTAAAAAGGATTTGTTTTTGTATCTTTTTTGATATTACTAAAAGCTTTCTAGCTTTTTTGTAAGCTTCTCCTGAATCTACATCCATATATATTTCTTTATTTTCCAACTTTCCCAGCACGTCTCCGGTAAAGTACAATTTGCCATTTGCTATTCTATC
>DAOSYA010000006.1:0-57534 GCA_035380865.1 bacterium | reverse complement strand
TTTTGTGATAGTTATATCTGTTTCTTCGAATAACTTCCCGTCTGAATTCGGGAGCCGTATCTGTGAACTGGCCCCAATTAAAGGATTGCCCAACTCGTCTTTAATAACAACAACTATAGAACCCGGTTCAGTCATCTGTACCTTTGCTGTTGCCGCAGCAGAAGACACAAATGAAAGACCAAAAGCAATAAGGATGATAAATATGAATATGTTGAGATTGAGATTATATAATAATATATGTTTGGATATATCTAAAGCGAAGTCATTAAAACGCGGCAATGAGAACGGCTTAAACTTGTTTTTCATTTAATAATTTTATCTACCAGCTATTTTTGTTACAGATAAATTAGCTCATCATCCTAAAAAATACTATCCATCGGAACTAAATTTTTTTGAACTCACAACAAATAAATTTTCAAAAGCCCATCAGAATATTTAATCTTGTTTGTCGAGAATTATACCACCTAAAAAAGAAAAATACAATTGCCGTAATGAATTTGTCGGATTTCTGTTAAGCATTTTTTTTATTAAAACAAAATAAAAATAATCCTTTTGTTATTGCCTTTTTTTGCTATGTTTCTGCATTCGATCGAAAAAACACCACATGAATGTGATTTTAATCAATTTGCCGATCTACCAACAAAAAATTATCCTTGTCACTCTTCGTCATAACTGAATTATTTAAAATCCAGAGCCTTTTAAATTATCTGCCAGTTCATTCACATCTTCAGCAAGAATAACCATCGCACACGACTTTTCCAACTGCGGTTTAGTTGTAATTGTAACAAGCCAGGCGCATTGTTCACTACATTTCACACCCTGTTGTATCGGGCATATCTTCCCAATTGTAGACACTAATCATACCTCCCGATTCATTTCAATCTTTTGCTTCAAAATCCTGTTAACCACCTGCGGGTTGGCTTTACCGCCGGTTTTCTTCATCACCTGCCCGACAAGAAAGCCTATCGCCTTACCTTTTCCATTTCTAAAATCCTCCACCGGTCCTTCGTTAGCAGAAATCACATCTTCTATTATGCCTTCGAGTTCTCCTTCATCGCTAACCTGCACAAGATCCTTCTCTTCAATTATGGATTTGGCGGATTTTCCAGTCTCAAACATCTCCTTGAAGATATCTTTTCCTATTCTTGCATTGATTGTCCCTTTTTTAATGAGCTCGAGCAACTCCGCAAAATCAACAGCAGTTATTTTGCATTCACCTATCGCGAGACTCTTTTCATTTAATTGTCCCATTAACTCCGTCATGATCCAGTTTGAAACCTGTTTCGGATCATTGAATTCTGACAGCACAGCTTCGAAATAATCAGCCAGCTCTTTTGCGCCGGTCAAAACACCGGCATCATATTCAGGCAGTTCTAACTCTTCAATGAATCGTTTTTTCCGATGCGCGGGCAACTCCGTGATGCTCGCTCTCAGTTCATCGAGCCATTTTTCATCAATTTCCACCGGCACAAGGTCAGGATCGGGAAAATATCGATAATCATTTTCCTGCTCCTTGATCCTCATGGTTTGTGTTGTCTGGGTCGCATCATCCCACCTTCGCGTCTCCTGAACAACCGCACCTCCGTCCTCGATCAGCTCTATCTGTCGTGATATTTCATAATCTATCCCACGGCTGACAGCCTTGAATGAGTTCAGGTTTTTAAGCTCCGCCTTTGTTCCCCAGGTGTCGCTTCCGACAGGCATCACCGATATATTCGGCTCGCATCTCATCTCGCCCTTTTCCATGTTTCCTTCACATACCCCTATGTACTGCAAAATCGATCTGAGGTTTGTCAGATATGCTACAGCTTCCTCACTCGACGAAATATCCGCTTCGGAAACTATCTCCATGAGTGGCGTTCCGCCCCGGTTATAATCCACAAAACTTCCTCCGCCGGCTTCATGAACAAGCTTGCCGGCATCCTCTTCTATGTGTATCCTGTGGATTCTTATTACCTTTTTCCTGCCGTTTACCTCTATCTCTATCCTGCCGTTCCTTCCAATCGGAAGCTCGTACTGTGATATCTGGTATGCTTTCGGCAGATCGGGATAATAATAATTCTTTCTTGCGAACCTGCTCTGTTCGGGAATTTCACAATCCAGCGCCAGGCAGGTTTTAATCGTGTAATCGATCGCCTTTTTATTCAACACGGGCAAAGACCCCGGGAAACCCAGGCACACGGGACAAACATTCGTATTGGGTTCCGCCGCAAACTGCGTGCTGCATCCGCAGAAAAATTTTGACTTCGTGTTCAATTGAGCATGAACCTCTATTCCAATTACAGCCTGAAAATCCATTATATTGCAATCCTTTCGATGTTCATCTATCGGAACCTGATATCGGACACTCCAAAACACCTGCACTCCGCTCATAAGCATAAGACGCTTTTAGCAGAATATTTTCACTGAACGCAGGCCCTATAAACTGCATACCCACCGGCATCCCTTCGCTCAATCCACAGGGAATCGATATACCGGGAATCCCCGCAAGGTTAACCGGTATCGTACAAATGTCGTTCATATACATTGATAGCGGATCCGCCTGCTTTTCCCCTATTTTAAACGCCGTAGTCGGCGCTGTCGGAGTAACCATTAAATCACATTTTTTGAAGGCATCTTCAATATCTCTGACAATCAGTGATCTTACTTTAAGCGCCCGTAAATAATAAGCGTCATAATACCCTGCGCTCAAGGCATAAGTGCCCAGCATTATCCTTCTTTTCACTTCATCGCCGAAGCCTTCTTTTCTCGTGCTGCAATACATCGATATTATGTCGTCCTTCTCAACCCTCATCCCGTATTGCACACCATCGTATCTTGCAAGGTTCGAACTCGCTTCTGCCGGAGCTATTATGTAATAAACCGGCAATGCATATTTGACTATCGGCAACTCTATTTCTATTATTGTCGCGCCCATGTCCTTCAACAGAGTAATAGCTTCGCGCAGCTTTTCGACCACACCTTCAGATATCCCTTCCCCAAGGAACTCTTTAATGACACCTATCTTCATGCCCTTGATATCTGTAGACAGCGCCTCGGTAAAATCAGAATAAGCCCTGTTTACTGAAGTCGAATCTTTCGAGTCGTAACCGGAAATCACATTCATCATCATCGCACAATCTTCAACATCTCTTGAAAAAGGGCCTATCTGATCAAGCGATGAAGCAAATGCTATCAACCCATACCTCGACACTGATCCATATGTCGGCTTCATCCCCACCACGCCGCAGAAAGACGCGGGTTGCCGAATGGAACCACCGGTATCGGAACCAAGTGATATGGAACAGAACGACGCAGCCGCGGCAGCCGCTGAGCCGCCGCTCGAACCACCCGGCACACGTTCGGTGTCCCACGGATTATGCGTCGGGAAAAATCCGGAATGCTCTGTAGAAGACCCCATCGCGAACTCATCCATATTTGTTTTCCCAACTATAATCGCGCCCGCCTCCTTCAACTTCTTTATCACCGTCGCGTCATAAGGAGGTTTATATGGATCGAGAATACGGGATGCGCATGTAGTGTTAATTCCATCCATGCACATGTTATCCTTCACCGCCACCGGTATCCCGTACAGCGGCAGTGATCTGTCCGCATCCTTTAATTCCTTTGCCCTCTTTATTGCATCTTCTTCCAGCAACATTATAAAGGACTGTATTTCCTGGTTATTCTTTTTTATATGATCGAAAACAGATGTTATCACATCTTCAGGATCAATCTCACCTACCCTTAACATCCCCAGTAGTTCATGCGCTTTCTTAGAAAATAATTCCACGTCCATACCTCTTGGTTTCAGTATCTTTCAGTGACCTTCGCTCTCATCTATTATCCTTGGCACCCTGAAGTAATTCCCTTCAGATTCAGGAGCGCTTTTCAGCACTTTTTCGATATCAAGCGATTCTCTAACTTCATCTTCCCTGAATACATTTTTTATCGGTACCGCGTGCATTGTCGGCTCAACGCCTTCAATATCCAACTCATTGAGCATTGATGCATACTCAAGTATATCACTCAACTGTTCCGAATATTTTCCGAGTTCATCATCCGTCATTTCAAGCCGCGACAGTAACGCCACCTGAGCGACATCATCACGTGTAATCGCCATCCTGCATATCCTCTTTTCTAAATATTGAATCAATATCCCCGATCCCTGAATCCAGCTTCAAAGCTTCCCTTGCGTGTACTTCCGCTTCTTCACCCCTGTTGTTCTCTTTCAGCAACCTGGCAAGCTTTATCCTGCCTTCCAGAAGATCCGGTTCAAGAGCAACAGCATTTTTATACGACTCTATTGCGTGCATATCTTCTTTGAGCTGTTTCCTGCAATCGCCAATCCGCAAATGAGCTTTTGCATAATTGCCGTCTATTTCCACAGCTCTCTTGAATTCGCTTAATGCTTTTTCAATTTCATTGGTAGCAATATATGTTTTTCCCAGATTAAAATGAGCACGCGCATATTCAGGATTCAATTCTATAGCTTTCTTAAACTGCACAACCGCTTCTTCGTGCCTCTTCATGAAACGGTATGCATTCCCGATATTATTCCTTACATCAGGATAACAGGGATTGATTCTTATTACATTCTCGTACATGTCCGCTGAATTTTCGTAATCCCTTGAATCACCATAAATATTACCGAGTTGCATATAAGCATCCATATTATTGTTATCCAGCTCGACCGCTTTCTCGAATTCCCTTATGGCATTCGCCTTATTATTATTCTCAAGATAAAGATTACCGAGCAATAAATGAAGCTCTGATATTCCAGGATGCAGCATTATTTTATCGGTGAGCTCTTTTTCCGCTTCATCAACCATCGACTTTGTTCTATATATAAACAGCCTGGATTTTATTTCTTCCATATTAAGCGTACTGTCATGATCGCGAATACTCTTATCAACGGATGCAACTATCTTCAGCCTGTTTCCGCACTCTTTGCAATATTTATGATCTTCTGCGTTTTCTGTTCCACATAAGTCACATATACGCATAATCTGCTCACCCGGGCTTGTTTACGCTCATATCAATCATTACGAACAATAAATAGTTTATTTGTATTGCATCAACATTTCAATTTGTACGATAAACTAACACGTCATTTAAATATAAACAAAAAAAACCCGCAATTGCGCGGGTTGAAAGTGGGGAATATCTTAAAACAGTCTATAAGACCCAATGTTAAGCAGACAACTTCTTCAGACGATCAGAAAGCGAGTGCGCAACTTTCCATACATCTCCCGCTCCAAGCGTTATCACAAAATCATCCTTGTTTGCGTATTGAGCAAGATAATCAGTAACTTCAGTTATTTTGGGTATGTACATAACATTCTGATGCCCATAACTCTTCAACGTCTTCGCAATGAGCTCACCTGATATATTCGGTATCGGCTCCTCACCTGCTGAATAAATATCCGTCACAATTACATTATCTGAATTAAAGAAACTTTTTCCGTACAGATCAAAGAAGTACTGAGTTCTCGAGAACCTGTGCGGCTGGAACACGGAAATAATTCTACCCCGTCCATGAATTTTCCTTGCCGCACTCAGGGTAGCCATAATTTCTGTCGGGTGATGTGCATAATCATCGACAACAACAGTTCCGCCATGATTCGCCAGTATCTGGAACCTTCTTTTTGCCCCGTTGAATTCGAGAATGCTGTCCCTGATAGTTTCGATATCTATTCCAAGCTCTATCCCGAGCCCTATTGCCGCAAGCGCATTATATACATTATGCACACCTGGAACATTAAGCCTGAACAAACCTACTTCCAGCCCTCTTTTAATTACCGTAAACGATGAACCGATCCCGGAGAATTCCACCTTTATCGCTTTTAGCATAGCTCCATTGGTTAATCCGTAAGTCAACTTCTTTCCATCAAAATGCTTGCTTAAATCTTTTACGTTATGATCATCCGTGCATAATATGGCAAGCCCGTTTTCAGGCAGCTTACTCAAATAGTTCTCAAATGTTTTCTTTATCTGACCCAGATCCGTGTAATAGTCCATATGATCTGCTTCTATGTTTGTGACAACTGCAATTTCAGGAGACAGCCTTACCAGGGATCCGTCACTCTCATCAGCTTCCGCTACAAGAAACTCACCTTTGCCCAGCTTCGCGTTACTGTTTATCTGATCCAGTATCCCGCCAATAATAATCGTCGGATCCATATCCGCTCTCTCTAACAAAAGAGAAATCATACTGGTAGCGGTTGTTTTACCATGTGTGCCGGACACCCCGATCCCTCTAAATTTCTTCATCAGCAATGCAAGCATTTCCGACCTGTGTAGAATGGGTATCCCTCTTCTGATGGCAGTTTTAACTTCCGGATTATTTATTGATATTGCCGAAGATACGATAACGACATCGCTTCCGGCAATATTCTGCGATGAATGCCCCATGCTGATCTTCGCCCCGAGGCCTTCCAGCCGTGCGACCTGAGCCGACTTTGAAACATCCGATCCTGTTACTGAGTAGCCCTGTTGAAGCAGAATTTGAGCTATACCGCTCATTCCTATTCCGCCGATTCCGATAAAATGAAAACTGTTATACTCCATCTTTCCCTCTTTTTCGAATAACGAACCGGTCATATATATGACAAAATGTATGCCAATATAAAAAAACGGTTAATAAAAAACAGCTTAAATAAACCATTTAAAATTTTTTGGCTTTAAATACTATCTTTTTTGTCCTATTTTGGATTTAAAAAATATTGTCGGCAATAATCTTTCATAATGCTCCTGCGCATGCCAGCAGTCGCTTTAATCCACATATGTTCTTTATAGTTCGTTATAATTGCTTGATAGAATTATTTTGACTATGGCGTGTCATAATTGACACGCCATAGTGGAATTATTGACACACTTTATTCTGATTTGAGCCATTCTTCATTGAATATTACGTGATTTATAAACTTTCTATTTTCACTTGTATAAGTAAGATGTATCAGTCCATCTTCCGATTGAATCATAAATGGGTAAGAATATTCAGCTTTTTCTGTTTCCAGGTTCTTTTTAAAATCCCAATTCCTGCCATCATTCTCAGTCAATGCGACCGTCAAAGGCGTTCTGTACCACTTGCTGTCATTGAAAGCAAGAACGATCGAACCGCTTTTCAGCCTTATTCCATTTATTGCGCTGTCCGGGTTATTAAATTTCATCTTTCTTGGCTTTTTCCATGTTTTGCCGTAATCCGAGGACATGGACATCCATATTTTGCCGGGCACGCCGTGATATCGCCCAAAAACCAAAAATTTGCCATTGTTCAGATATACAATTGATGGTTGAGAATTCCCCGGCTCAGTCACAGGAACGGAATATTCTTCTCTTGTTTCGAAACCATCATTTGATGTCCAGATATATGAATGGATCGGCTCTTCGATATAAGTCGGCAGAACCAGTGTACCACCTTCAAGTTCAATAATATTATTTCTGATCATCCATCCCAGCTTATCCGTCAGCTTCCTTGGTTCAGTCCACGTCATTCCGCTATCCTCGGAAGTCTTGAGGAAAACATTACACTGATCCCATGCATCCCATTTTTCAGCATATTTCAGGACATAGAACAGCCACACTTTCCCTTTTGAATCAGTAAATAATACCGAATTGCCTTCAGCGAGTTCAGGATTATCGACAAGCCGCTCCGGTTTGCTCCATTCTCCTGTCTGCGCGGATTTCCGGCAGATCCACAGCGCGACATCCCCAAGTCCTTCGCTTGTTCCCCCAAACCATGTGACCAGCAAATCGCCATTGGGCATTTCCGCAATAGTGGAAGCATGATTCTGAGGCCTGTTCTCGTCAAATTCAAATACTTTTTCGGATTTAAAATAAGCTTCCGCTGCCGCCGGCATACATGCGGCAATGAGCAATACAAATAACGCTGAAAAAACTCTCTTAAAAAATGATCCGTCCATCGATGTCCTCACCTTTGATTTGATAAATATTCAATATTGACGGCATTAAGTCGGTTATTACCGGATCATCAACAATTATCTTCGAGTTCCTGACAAACAATGTTGCGTCCCAATCCGTATGCATGCCGTTTATATATCCCTTGTCAGTCAGTGCCGGCCCCTTCAGATTGCCTTTAAGATCATAACCATCAAACGGTAACACGACAACATCGGCAGCTTCATCAAAATAATCGCCTTTGTAAACTTCTTCCTTCATAAAGACCTTTTTAATGATATTCCCGCCCGTTTCCGGGTCTTTAAGGTTCATGAGCAATTCCCTTAATTTCTTTCGCACTTCCTCATATTCGTTTCCCGGCTCCACGCATCCGGTGCTCTCCCTGCCTTTAAGATTCACATAAAAACGTCCCGGGATCATGCTGTACGCAATTGATGAAGGGTGAATATCCTTCGGCGATTTAGGTTGATCCGTATTCAGCTTCAAAAACCCCGCCTCGATCAGCGCATTGTTGACGTAGACTTCTTTCTCAAGCGTGCAAAAACCATGGTCGGACAGAATAATCAAATTATCTTCCGGCCTTATCGCCTTTTGGACGGAATCAATAAATTTGTCTACTTTCTCGAAAAAATCGAGAACTCTCTCTCCGTAAACGGGATCATTATTCTCCATGAACTCCCAGAAAAAATGGGCGATTCTATCCGTCTCCATTATGTGGCTTATAAAGAAATCCCACGGTTCCTTATCTATCAGATGCAGCGTTGCTTTCAATCTCATTTCAAGAGCATGAAAAATATCATCAAGAAAACCATCTCTGTCCGTTCTGGCCTTCCATGAATCCACATCAATTACATAGCCCATCGATTCGAGTTCTTTATAAAAATCCTTCGGATAAGTCGCTTTGTCGAGTGAGGTTGCAAGAAAACCCGAAACAAGCTTCCCATTCACAGATGTCGGCGGATACGAACAAGGCACATTCATCTGGACCACATATTTCCCATAACGGCTCAATACTTCGGTTAATGTTTCCGTCCTTAGCTCCCGTCTCGTGGGAATTTTCATCTCCATTGTTTCCGGATTCCGCTCTACAAAGCCAAATACCCCATGTTTAGCAGGATTTTTACCGGTCATAAAACTCGTCCATGCAACAGATGAAATCGGCGGCACAACAGTTCTCATCCTTTTCATATCACCGCGGTCTGCAAGCGCTGCGAATGATTTCATTCCTCCCTGCTTGAACCTTTTCTGAAGAAATGAGAACGGCACACCATCAATACCCAGGACAATTACTCGTGGTTTTGATCCGATTTTTGTGTTCGCAGACAAATCAATTACCTCAATTCACATATCGATTGCTGATTATTTCGGGAGTAGAAAGAACAACATAAACAATAAGTAATATCTTAATCTCAGGTACTCTCGATCTGATCGAGAACAGATTCTATCTTGGCTCTCAAAGCGTCTTCCTTGAACGGTTTTAACACATACCCCGAAGCGCCATCTCTGAATGCGGAAACCACCTTGTCCTTCTTCCCTACCGCCGTGAGCATTATTACAGGTATATCCCTGGATTCAGGCAGATCTTTCAATAACATAAGCGTAGAAAAACCATCGAACCCCGGCATCATAACATCAAGAAGAATAAGATCTATTCTGTACTGGCCAACCATTTCTATTGCTTCATGTCCGTCTTTTGCCGTTATAACATTAAAATTATTTGCAAACGTCATCTTAACAGCTTCGAGAACAACCGGGTCGTCATCAACTGCAAGAATAGTTTTTCTTACCATAACCTGCTCCTGAAACGCTATCTATTTTTATTATACGTCCCCAAATTCAAGTTGCAACTTATCCCGTCATCTTCATCTGTATCCGGGTTGTCATCATTTATCAGATTGACCGCCTACGGATCATTACATTATCATGAAACGACAAAACATGCAAAATGGAGCTGCTAAATGTTCATTAAAAAAAGTCTTCTATGTTTAAGCTTCCTGATTATATTTTATTCCACAGCAGGCTTTGCGGCAACTAATCCAAATGAAATCCCGGATCGCGAGAATTCGGATGTGCTTACCATCGGAACATATATCCCGGCCCAGTCCGTTGCAAGATATCTGAATTCCGACGAAGGTCTCGAACAAGCAGTTAACCTTCTTAAAGCTCATGGAGTCTCGAAAGTATTTATTGATGTTTATCGCGACGGATATATACCCGATAAAAATGTGATCCTGAAAGCAACCGATTATTTTCGAAAAAACGGATTTACGGTGGCAGGCGGAATAACAACCACAAAAGGCAAATTGAAAGAATATTTTTACAAAGAAAATGATGCTTATATGCCCGGTCAGGCAGGAAGGGATTTCGGAGTACCGTCGGAAACCCACAAATATTATCTTTGCTACGATTTCGAACAAACAAAAAACGACATTCAAATGGTTGCCGAATATGCGGGATCTCTGTTCGATGAAGTCATTGTGGATGATTTCCTTGCAACAGATTGCCGGAGCAAGCAATCCGAAGCATTGAAAAACGATCTGGAATGGGTCCGTTATTTCAGGAACGTAATGGTGGATTTGTCAAAAAACCAGATTGTCGGCGCAATAAAAAAAGTGAACCCGAACGCAGTTGTGACCATAAAATATCCACAGTGGTACGATAGATATCACATGTTTGGATACGACGTTTCAAGACAACCCGATATCTTCGATCAGGTGTGGGCGGGAACCGAAACGAGAGACCCCGAGAAAGAGAACTGCCAGCAATACCAGGGATTCATCACCTACAACTGGCTGGAATCTCTGTCAAAAGGCAAAATGAAAGGCGCATGGTTCGACCAGATCAACACATATCCTGAAGTCTACATGGAGCAAACTTTTCAGAGCCTGCTTTCGGGAGCACCCGAAATCACGCTTTTCTATTACAGCCCGGAACAATACAGCAGCCCGAACACGGCTGAATTCGCAAAGAATCTCCCTTATATATTCGACATAGCAAGAAATCTTAAAGGATTGAAAAATACCGGGGTTTACGCATATAAACCCGTCAACAGTAACGGTGGGAATGAAAATTTTCTTTTCGACTATCTAGGCATGTTCGGTATCCCGGTGGTTCCCGTATCGGCATATCCTGAAAAAGCGGATTCCATCATTCTTTCAGAGTATGCAGCAGCCGACACGGACATAGCAAAAAAGATAAAGAAATCAATCGACAACAACACAACCGTTTTAATGTCGGCGGGACTCCTGGACACTCTCAAAAAAGATCCGGATATACTCAAACTCGCAGGTCTGGCCGCTCCCGGCTCCAAAATTTTGAAAGCCAAGTACACTAAAACATTCCAGGTAAACGGCAAAGAAATTATTGCTCCGGACTACGTGGAAATCGGCGAGAAACTTCGAGTGGATGATGCAAAGATTATTGCGACTGCGGAAATCGACGGCAAAAATTACCCCGTGCTGACATTGAAAGAAAACGCGGAAAAAGGGAAACTGATTATATTCAACGCCCGCACTTTCAACTATATGCCCGACAGCAGAGACCTGGTGATCCCGCACAAGGTCAAATACATTAACACTCCAGGCGAAATAGCACAGGAAATGAGAAACCTCGCAACCGGGCCGTCAGGAATCACGATAACTATGCCGGCAAGAGTCGGATCGTATTTGTTCGAAAACAAAATGATCGCCTTTGACAACTTCAGAGATGAAAACGTTCAAATCGAAGTAAAGTTTGAGAGGCAAAAATATCCTGATTGTACTCAACTTAAAAACATCTATAACTCGGAAATCCTTAAGATTGATAACGGCGGCAACGTAAAAATAGAACTTCCCGGAAGGCGTATGTACCTTTTCAAAATTGATTAGCAGACTGTTCACTACGCCTGAAAATCGAGGAATTTTTCAGGCTGATAATGCGATGTGAGATGCAGCGGCCAACAAACACGGCTTTAATATCAAATCTTAAAAGGTATTGATCATCAAATTATTATTTATTAGAATAGTTCACTTGAATTACTTGTCTTTTGACAAATCCAGCATTTCAGACAGGCTAAATAAAGCTGTAAATAAAGGCTTTTTTGTACAATTTATCTGATTCATGGTTTGAATTGTGCTCAGGGCATATAATTATTTAGAATAATCGTTGATTTACGGGCTATGAAGCCCGAAGGGGGGAAAGATATGTTTAGTAATGTAGACGAACTTAAAAGTTTTTTATCCGGGAAAGCGGAGATCGACGGTGACGGTATTAAGATCATTGACGAAACTGCGTTCCGTGCGGCTGCTCGTGAACTGGCGGAAAATTCAGTATTGAACGAAAACCAGGAAGTTCGCGATGCGGTGAGATGGGTTATAGTTGAAGGCGGGCAGGAACTTGGAATTATAATTTCATCTATTCACGATTTATATATGGCGGCAGGTCGCGAAGAGTATGATGGGCTTTCAGTTCCGGCGATCAACATACGTGGAATGACCTTTGACGTATCTCTGGCGATTTTCAACAGCTGCGAAAAAATGAATAACAAAGCCGTTATATTCGAGATCGCAAAAAGCGAGATGGGATATACCAAACAGCCGCCGGCTGAATATACTCCCAGTGTAATGGCCGCTGCTATAGCGTCAGGCTACAAGGGACCGTTATTCATTCAGGGCGACCACTTCCAGTTCAAACTCAAGGGATTCAAAGAAAACCGCGAAAAAGAAATCGAAGGTATTCGCAATCTTATTAAAGAAGCTATCGAGGGCGGATATTACAACATCGATATCGATTCTTCAACACTCGTGGATCTCAGCAAGTCAACCCTTGATGAGCAGCAGAAAGACAACTACGAAATGGCTGCTGAAATGACGAATTTCATAAGGGAAATCCAGCCTGAAGGAATAAATATTTCGGTAGGCGGAGAAATCGGCGAGGTCGGTGAAAAGAATAGTACTCCCGAAGAGCTCGAAGCATATATGCTCGGTTACCAAAAAGTGCTTGGAGACAATCTGGCAGGATTGAGCAAAGTTAGTGTTCAGACAGGCACCTCGCACGGAGGAGTGCCGCTCCCCGATGGATCGATAGCGGACGTGGCTGTTGATTTTGATACTCTTGCAAAGCTTTCGGAAGATGCGAAGAAAAAATGGAACATGGGCGGTGCGGTTCAGCATGGCGCCTCAACCCTTCCCGATGAGATGTTTCATAAATTCGTAGAAACAAAAACGGTTGAAATACATCTTGCAACCGGATTCCAGAACATAATTCTTGATTCCGAGAATTTCCCGGCTGATCTAAAAGACAAAATGTACAAATGGATGGACGAGAATCTTGCTTCTGAAAGAAAAGAAGGTATGACAGCCGAGCAGTTCTACTACAAGGGCAGGAAAAAAGCCTGGGGAGCCTTCAAGCCTGAAGCATGGGGACTTCCGGAAGAGACACGCGCAAAACTTCGCGCTGAGCTCGAAGAGAAATTCGAATTCTTATTCGACCAGTTGGGCGCAAAGGATACTGCGGCTCTCATAGGCGAAAAAATCAAGCTTGTCCGCACAAAATGGACGAGGCCTGCAAGTATTTGATTTATTGAAGTCTGTTCTTCTGAATTGAATATATTTTCGGGGCATGCAGCCCATGGTTAATGTTGGAGTTATCGGTTATGGTTACTGGGGTCCAAACCTGGTAAGGAACTTTGCATCTTTTACCGACGTCCGAATTAAAACCATTTGTGACACAGACCCCGAAAAACTTAAACGTGCGGCATCTCGCTATCCGGACACCTGTGTGACCGACAACAGTAACAGTGTTTTTGACGATAAAGACATTGATGCGGTCATTCTTTCTCTGCCTGCGGAATACCATGCGGAATTCGCGGGCAAAGCGCTCGTGTCCGGAAAGCACGTTTTCGTCGAGAAACCACTTGCAATGACTGTTTCGGATGCCGAGAAACTGGTAAAGCTTTCTGAAAACAGCAACAGAATTCTAATGGTAGGATTGTTACTGCTCTACCATCCCGCTGTAAAATATCTTAGATCGCTGATTGATAAAGGCGAGCTTGGACGAATATATTACCTCTATTCTCAAAGACTAAATCTCGGACTGATCAGGACTCACGAAAATTCGCTGTGGAGCCTTGCTCCTCATGACATATCCATTTTACTCTACCTCCTTGATGAAGACCCCGCTTCGGTATCAGCCACCGGGGCATCGTACATTCAGGACGGAATCGAAGATACTGTTTTTCTGCACCTCAAATTCAGCGATAGAAAAATGGCCCATGTTCACGTGAGCTGGCTCGACCCGAACAGAGTCCGAAAAATAACCGTGGTCGGACAGAATAAAATGGCTGTTTTTGACGATGTGGAGCCTGTTGATAAAATAAAAATATTCGACAAGGGCGTGAAATCGCCGACGTATTCCAGCTATGGCGAGTCTTTATCGCTCAGGTTCGGAGACATAAATATTCCTCATATTGAAATGACTGAACCGCTCAGGATAGAATGCCGTCACTTCATCGATTGTATAAATAATGGTCAAAAACCGGCCACAGATGCGGATTATGGTTTGAAAGTGGTCCGTGTGCTCGAAGCAGCACACAAATCGCTTAAAACCGGCGGTGCCGAAATTATCATTGGCGGAACAGTTTGAACAACAAACACAATATTCACCCTTCAGCATACGTCGATCCAGGTGCCGAACTCGGCTCCGACGTGATTATCGGCGCTTTTTCGTTTATCGGAAAAGGTGTTTGCATCTGTGATAATGTTCAGGTCAGCCACAACGCAGTAATCGGAAAACAGCCACAGCTCGGAGCGAACAGCACCGCGGTCTCTTCAAAAGTTGATCCGACGCTCAGTATCGGTGACGGAACAAGAATCGGCGCCGGAGCGATTATAAATATCGGCTCAAAAACAGGCTCTGATTGCGTCATAGGCGATAATGCTCTTGTGCGTGAAAATGTGCATATCGGAAACAATGTTATAATAGGCGCCCACGTTGTCATCGAGAATGACGTCTTGATAGGCAACAGGACAAAAATTCAGACAAAAGCCTATATCACGGCAATGTCTGTTCTGGAAGAAGATGTTTTCATTGCGCCATGTGTAATTACAACCAATGATAATTATATGGGACGAACAGAAGAAAGATTCAAGTATAAAGGCGGCGCGAAAATCAAGCGCGGCGCAAGAGTCGGTGCCGGGACAATAATACTCCCGAATATAGTTATCGGCTGCGAGGCTTTCGTAGCCGCAGGATCGATTGTCACGAAGAATGTTGCCGAATCAACCCTGGTTATGGGCTCTCCGGCAAGGCCGATCAGGAAAGTCAATGAAAAGGAGCTTATCGATAATCAATGAATGTACCATTTTTAGACATTAAAGCATGTTTTCATCCCCTCAAAAAAGATATGTTCGAACAACTCGAAGGCATATTCGACAGATGCGATTTCGTGCTGGGGAAACCAGTCAAAGATTTTGAAGAAGCGGTCAAAGAATATTGCAATACCAGATACGCGCTGGGCGTAGCAAACGGAACAGATGCTCTCATAATTGCTCTCAGAGCAGCGGGCGTGTCTAACGGAGACAATGTTATTACAAGCCCGTTCACTTTTATAGCAAGCGCCGAATCGGTAAATGCGGCAGGCGGGACACCCGTATTCTGTGACATTTCGCCTTCTACCTACAACCTCGATCCGGTTAAAGCACTTGAATACATTGAAAGCAATTGCGAGCAAACAGACAAAGGGCTTCTCAACAGGGCCACAGGAGAGATAATTAAGGCGGTTCTGCCCGTGCATCTTTACGGGCTTATGGCCGATATGAAATCTTTCCTGGAAATGAAGAACAAATATGGCATTGGTATAATCGAAGACGCCGCGCAATCCTTCGGCGCGAAAATGGATACTGACGGAAACAGTATGCTGTCCGGCGCAATCGGCGATGTGGGCTGTTTTTCTTTTTATCCAAGCAAAAACCTTGGTGGAGCCGGCGATGGCGGAATGATTGTAACAAATGACGAAGAAATTTATAAAAGAGCAAAGAAGCTTCATGTGCATGGAAGCGATGTGCGATATTATCACGATGTTTTCGGATACAACAGCAGACTCGATTCGATACAGGCAGCTATTCTGCTCGTAAAACTTTCTCATGTCGATGAATGGATCAAAGCAAGAATAAGCAATGCCGGGAAATATAATATGCTGCTGAAAGAAAAGCTCGAAGCTATAGGGTATGAAGTAATCTTTTCGTCCGAACTACCCGCATCGGGAAAACGAGATGAAAAAACCGTGGTTCTGCCTTCTTCGTTCGAGAGCATGACTCACACTTATAATACGTATGAAATCAGACTGCCGGATAGAGACAATGCTCAAAAAGCGCTTGCCGATAAAGGTATAGGGAGCATGATATACTATCCGCTCGCGCTCCACGAACAAAAAGCGTTCGCGTACCTGAACATGAAAAAAGGAGCTTTGCCCGTCACGGAAACAATTTGCGAAGACATTCTCGCCCTGCCCCAGTTCCCTGAACTGACCGATCAAATGATAGAATACGTTGCGGATAGTATTGCTGAGTTTCTTAACAAAAAGTAGAGAACACAGAGCCGTCTATGGCAATAAAAATCCTGACTGTTATTGGAGCACGACCACAATTCATTAAAGCGTGCCCGTTCAGCATGGCTGTCTCGCAGAATAATCAGATATCCGAATGCGTTGTTCACACAGGACAGCACTATGATCCGGCGATGTCCGATGTTTTCTTTTATGAATTGGGTATTCGCGCACCTGACTACAACCTCGGGATCGGCTCAGGAACACATGGCTGTCAAACAGGCAGGATGATTGAAAAAATCGAGGAAATCATATCGGTCGAAAAGCCGGACCTTACGGTCGTTTTCGGTGATACTAACTCAACAGTCGCCGGAGCTGTAGCATCTGCAAAACTCGACATCCCGGTAGCTCACATCGAAGCCGGCATGCGAAACGGCGAACAGCACATGCCCGAAGAAATCAACAGAAAGGTTACGGACCGCATATCCTCTCTGTTTTTTTGTCCGACCCGGACCGCTGTTGATAATCTGAAAAAAGAAGGAATTCAAGAGAATGTTCACCTTGTCGGCGACATTATGGTAGACAGTTTCTTTATGTTTAACGAAATAGCGAGAAAAAAATCTTCTGTCATAGAAAAATTCGATCTTGCGGGAAAAAAATTCGCAGTACTGACTGTTCATCGAGCAGAAAATACCGGAGACAGGACTAAATTATTAAACATTCTCAAAGGATGCAGTGAGTCCGGGTTGACGACCCTGTTTCCTGTTCATCCGGGCACAAAAAAAGTTATCGAGTCAGGCATTGATGTTCCGAAAGGGATTATTATGTGTGATCCTGTTTCATATCTGGATATGCTTGCGCTTCTGAATTCGGCTGAAATTGTTGTTACCGACTCGGGCGGAATCCAAAAAGAAGCATATCTCGCCGGCACCCCATGCCTTACGGCAAGAAACAGTACGGAATGGCCTGAAACAGTTGAGTATGGATGGAATAAGCTTGTCGGTTTCGATGCAGAACAAATAAGAAACAGCATGCGTGAAATCAAGCATCCCGAGCATCGTCCCGATTTCCTTGGAAAATCCGGTTTAACTTTTGAAATTGTGGGTATTATTAACATTTGTATTGAGAATATGAAGGCTGACAGGCTGATTAAAAGAGCATTTTGCAAATAATATTGTTGTGTTGTTGTTTGTAAATACGTTTTATTGATTATAACATATTGTTGAGACCAAACTTATGATGACAGAATCACAGCGCAAAAATTCGGTAGGGAATTTCATTGATTTTCTCATCGAGAGAAAATCAGTAACAGAGCAGCAGGCAATGGCTTTAAAAAGCATTCATCAGCAAAGACTGTTGTTCGGAATGCTGGCCTGCAGAATGAACATGATTTCAGTAGAGCAACTTCACGATGTTCTGATCCAGCAGCACGAGAACAAAATCAACAAGAGAATCGGCGAATTGTTCATAAGCAAAGGGCTGTTGTCGGAGGATCAGGTTAAAGAGGTCCTTGAATACCAGAAAAAAGAAAAACAGGAAGATATACCGGCAGAACTCCTGATGGACATAGGGATTCTGCCCACAGATATCATAGAAAAAGAATATTCAGATTTTCTCATATATATAAAAGAGAGCAAGTAACTTAACCCGGCTTGTTATATCCTGGAATCCCCCCCAAAATCATCTCAGGTATTGATCGTGATATGTTCTGCGTCATATAATGACCACGGATTGATTGAGAAATTACATTGAGGAATGCCCTCTTGTGAGAAAAGGAGATTCAGATGGCATACATAGACACTAATCTACTCCAGGTAGACCCGCAGATAGCCAAGATTCTTGAAGGAGAATACGAAAGGCAAACAAAAACGCTCGTTCTTATAGCTTCTGAGAATTACGCAAGCCGCGCCGTACTTCAAACCATGGGAAGCATACTGACAAATAAATATGCTGAAGGATATCCCAACGAAAGATATTACAACGGTTGCGGATACTACGACATGGCGGAGAACCTGGCGAGGGAAAGGGCTAAAAAACTCTTCAAGTGTGACTATGTAAATGTTCAGCCTCACACAGGATCTTCGGCGAATATGGGCGCGTACTATGCGATCCTCGAAGAAGGAGACAAGGTACTCGGAATGTCCACCGCTCATGGCGGCCATCTTACACACGGACATAAAATGAACTACTCGGCGCGCTGGTACGAATTCCACTCATACGGCGTCAGCAAAAAAGATGAAAGATTCGATTTTGATGAAGTTAGAGATATTGCGAAAAAAGTCAAACCCAAACTCATCGTTTGCGGCTGCAGCGCATATCCTAGAATTGTAGAATTCGATAAATTCAGGGAAATCGCGGACGAAGTCGGCGCATACCTCATGGCGGACATTGCTCATATCATAGGGCTTGTAGCCGGCGGAGAGCATCCCGACCCGATTCCGTATGCAGATATAGTAACAGCAACTACACACAAAACCCTGCGGGGGCCGCGTGGCGCAATCATAATGTGCAAAGAAGAGCTGGCGAAAAAGATCGACAGAGCGATTTTCCCGGGCACCCAGGCCGGTCCGCTGATGCACCAGATCGCCGCCAAGGCTGTCTGCTTCAGGGAAGCGCAGACATTCGGTTTCAAAGAATACCAGAAGCAGATTATCAAAAACGCGGCTATTCTTGCGGATTATCTGATAGAAAAGGGATTCAGGCT
The DNA here is from genome assembly GCA_035380865.1 of bacterium. GTDB lineage: Bacteria > UBP15 > UBA6099 > UBA6099 > UBA6099 > DAOSYA01. The sequence goes on along the minus strand of DAOSYA010000006.1, from coordinate 38,410 downwards.
CACTACAGGCGGAACAGACAATCATCTCATGCTGATCGATCTCTCCGACAAAGGACTGACAGGAAGAGACGCCGCCGACATGCTTGAAGAAGCAGGTATTTGCGCTAATAAGAATAACATTCCTTTTGACACAAGGCCTCCCGCAATCACCAGCGGCGTAAGGCTTGGCACTCCCGCGATTACAACAAGAGGCATGAAAGAAGAAGAAATGAAAATCATCGGTGAATGGGTATGGCAGGTTCTCAGTAATCCGAGAGATCAGGAACTTCGGCTCAAAATCAAAAATGATGTCGAGGCGTTGTGTGAACAGTTCCCGATTTATCTCGATATCTTGAACATGTGATATCTGTATCATGATGAGCAGGGAAAACATTGTATGAAATGTCCTTACTGCAATGAACTTGAAGATAAGGTTATAGACTCAAGAACAATTAAAGACGGCACAGCGATAAGACGCCGCAGGCAGTGTTTGTCCTGCGGCGCCCGTTTTACTTCATACGAAACAATCGAAGATATCCAGATCAGGGTAGTAAAAAAAGACGGGAGAAGAGAGATTTTCGACCGCAACAAAATCCGTATCGGCATCGAAAAAGCATGCGAAAAAAGACCTATATCAACCGACAGCATAAGTGAAATCGTTGATAGAATTGAAGCGAAATTAACACGCGGCAAAAACGAGATGCCGTCAAGGGAAATAGGCGAAACCGTAATAAAAGAACTCGCAGCGCTGGACGAAGTTGCCTACGTGAGATTCGCTTCCGTTTACAGGGAATTCAAAGATGTCAACGAATTCATGGATGAACTCAAAGGGCTTTTAATAGACAATTCAGCAAATATAAATAATAAGAAACAAAGAAATAAGAAAAACTCTTAGCGTTTCAAATCCCGAAACATCAAAAATCAAAACCCATTTCCGATGTGGATATTTTTTCAACACATTTTCTTTTTTCAAACAGGGAAAATTCCCTTATGCCGGCTTGAGTCGCAAAAGATAATCCTTTATCAAGATATTTGCCCACGGTTGCACTGTCATGCGCATCGGAACCTATGGTTACCGTATCCACACCTTCTCCCAGCAATGTCCTTACAAAATCCATTGATGGATATTGCTCGCCGGCATTATGATCAAATCCCCTGCAATTTATCTCGAATCCAGTATTCGTTCTATTCAATGTTTTCGCAAACTCGACAGCTTCTTCATAATACTCCTCGTATGCCGGCAAATCATCCGGGAACGGAGTATACTTCTTCATGATATCAGGATGCGCCATTACATCGAACATTCCCGTTGCTGCTGCTTCAGTCGCTTTAACTATTGATTTTCTAAACGCTGTTCCGGCATCCATCATCTTCAGCAACTCCGTTGCCCCCGATTCCGAAGCGATTCCATATCCATCGACGAAATGAGCGGCGCCAAGAACAATATCGAAATCAAACGACGACAAAAACCGCTCGATTTCGGCTTCTTTCCCTTCGAAATAATCGACTTCCGCTCCAATCAATATTTTTATACCAAGTCTACTCTCAAGCTTTATCGCTTCTTCACGATGAGACTCAAGCTGTGATACAGTCACCTGGTATCCCTCATAACCGATAATGAAATGATTGGTTATCGCTATTTCGGACAATCCCAGTTCAGCGGCAGCTTCAGCCATTTCCGGCAATGTCGAGCTTGCATCCTCGGAAACACATGTATGCAAATGATAATCAAATAGTTTTTTCAAAACAAATAAGCTTAAATGCTGTCAAGCGGGCTTGATTTCCCAATCCTTCCCGAGAAAAAAATCAAAACACTGATATAGGTATCACTCTGAGCAACATATTTATCTTCCATCATCGCAAAAGGATTTTTTTCCATCCATTCCGTGATATCGTTACCCAGAAGATCCTGCCTGGTATTTTCCTGAATGTTTGCTGAAAACACTCTGCATCCTACTATCTTTCCCATTTAGAAAACCTCCAATTAAAATAAACTGTATTTTAGAATTCTATATAATTTCTCGGCTAAAAATAATTGTTTGTAAAATATTAATCAGTACCACGATAACAATAATTAAATAATAACCTGATAATATTTCCCTAAATATGAAAAAATTTGATATCTCCGCCACTGTTATATAAAATTACTAACCATATTAATATATATGTAGTATTCAGAGCGGTTATGAATAGCTTGAAAATAATTACTGAAGCAACCCTGACAATTATTATTTCTCTATTTCTCTCGTTCGCATGTTTTGCGCAAGTTGACTCTGCCCGGGATCAATACGATCCATTTGCGCTTGATCTTAAAGATGACGCATCTTTTCTTAAAGACCTTCAACCTCTCGAAAATGTGAAGCCCATTGAACCGGACAATGAGTATGCCACCATTGATGTTCCGGCAGACCACTGGGCATACAGAGCAGTTAACCATCTTATTGATATCGGGCTGCTGGGCGGTTATGAAGATGGCATGTTTTATGGCGATAAACCAGTCACAAGATATGAACTTTCCGTAATTATTTCAAAGCTGGTTAAAACCTACAATTATTATATTAAAACAGGATCTTTCCCGCCGGTACAATCCCGTGTTCCTTCATCGGCGAATATTGAATTATCTGACATTACCAATGTTCAACAATATGAAACAACTCAGCCCTCCCCGGAGAAACTCCTTGTTCTGACTCAAAAATCAAAGATCAGAAAACAGTCCGACCCGGAGACGATGGAATGGAAATACACAAAACCGGTTACGGCAGTAAGAGGCAAAGTATCCCGTGGCGGAATGAAAATCATTGAAGGTGCTGATACCGAAAAAGCGGAAATAAGTGAAAAAGAAGTCGAGCCGGAAGAAAAGGATTCAAAGATAACAAAGTCGGACACCGATGAGAAAAAAGAAAAATCTGATGATAAATCTAAAAAGGATGCTGAATCGAGCAAGGATAAAGAAAAAAAGAAACCTGTAAAAGCTCCCAAAGAATTCTCGAAACTGGAGAAAAAAGTCGAGCTTACAGAAAAAGACGTCGAAATACTGGATGCCCTTATAGACTACGTTAACAAAGATGTAATCAAAGACCTGAAAAAAGAGATAAATAAAGATATCGGTGAAGTAAAAAAGATATCTCAACGTAACAAGCGCGACATCGAAAAACTTCAGGAAAACAACCAGAGATTTAAAATTACCGGGAGCGGAGAAGCAAGATATTATAACAAAGACACCGACGGCGGCGGCTCCTCGACAGGACCATCACAATCACTATCGACCAACCTGTACAGCAAGCCAAGAAAATTTGACGACATGACGCTCAGATCCAACATGACATCAACATCGAGTTTCAAATTGCTGTTTCAGGATTTTACGATCAATAGAGAAAACCCGAAGAATTTCAAGTTGAGATCGCTGTCGGCCGGAGATATTTCTTTCGGAGCGTCACCATTCACATCATTCGGAAGAGACTATGACGGATTCAGCACTGAACTCAAATTGAATGATTATACCGTTAAAGCCTACATGGGCAGAATTACGAGCGGGCGATATTTGCACGCTGAAAGTGTTCAGTTCAACCTGTTCGGAGAATCAAGATCTTGGGTCTATCTGACAAATCTCAAAACATGGGACGATGCAAGCAATTCAAGCTATTTTCCTCATGAAAAAAATAATGTGAAAAGTGTTTACATAAGATATCCAATGCCTGTGGACGGCCTGTTTTTAACAACTGAATATGCGCACAGCACATACTCCAGACCAGGGTTCGAACTTGCTTTCCCCGGACAATCACCAGACTATGATCCGGAAGACGAATTCGTAGAATGGATAGATGTCCCCGAGATGTCTTCACAGGATGATTCTTATTTTCTCCTTTTCGATTATAACAAAGGTCCGATATCGATATTCCCTTGTGGTTACATGAGACTGGGGCCTGAATTTACAAGCAACTATTTAGGGTTGCCGGGATTCAGTGCGGATGATCTTGGAATAGATCTGCTGCCGATTAACCTCCAGAGCCTGCAAGCGTTCATTATCATGGGAAGTTATAACAAGCTTGAAGACCATTATAAAGATTCTTTCCTCTTTGCGCGGATAGAAGAACTTCAGCCCATGTACTTTGATACCTCTTCTGTCGCCGATGATGGTGACATGGATACGGTAATCGCCCTTAATTTGTTTGAAAGGCTTAATAACAGAGGGCAGGACGGGCTGATCGACATCAGCTTTTACCAGAACACTTTCACCTATTACATATCCGATGATATATCTTTCTCTGCTGATTATACCTATGGAAAAGGCGGACTGGGACCTGCCTGCATAGACGGTAATTATTCAGAGGTCAAAGATGACCAGGGAAATGTAATTGATAAATTTATCGGGAACGGAATTGCGGACTGTAACCCGAATTCCCCGACTTTTGACAATAACGACCTTATGATAATGCTTAGATTCGGTTATAAAGACCAGTCTTACAAGCTTTACTGGAGAACGTCCAAAAAAGCAGAATTTTCTACTACTTACTCATTCGGGGACACAAGAATTAACATCGAATCGAGCGTTGCTCCGGTTAAAGACGCCGTTCAGGATCTCGTGGATCAGGGCCGTGATTATCAATTCAGCAACAATCTTAAATACAGGCTCACGGACGTATCCAATGTGGAAATGTGGTACAACTTCGGATATACAAGGCCCATGCAACTATCTCTGGATACGGATGCCTGGAGCGAAGTGGGAATAAAACTCTATATGAGTTTCTAAGAGCAGGTTTTACTCCTCGGAATAAACCTTGATTTCATCTTCAGGACGAATAACACCGGGGTTCAACGACCTCACAAAAATGCCCTCTCTCGGCATTACGCAATCCCCCGCCTGATAATAAATAACGCACCTGTCTTTGCATTCCTTACCGATCTGAGTGACCTGCAACTCCACATCCCCCGCCTGCATGATCGTGCCGACCGGCAGCTCATACAACACTATTCCTTCAGTTGTAATATTTTCAGCGAAATCACCCGGGTTAACATCCAGACCTTTTGCTCGCATTTTATCTATGCTTTCGATGGCCAGCATGCTTATCTGTCTCACATCGTCGAAACCGGCATGAGCATCCTCGACAATACCATGGTCAACTTTTATCTCAATACTTTCGACAGAAAGCTTTCGCACGCCTCTTTTTCCGCTGATATTCGTGGATACCACTTTGCCGGTTTTTAGGACCTTCTTCATACTACCCTCCGACAGAATGCATTGGAGTTGATGATTCTGCAAAAACACCCTGTTTGCCTTTTGACTTCACAGCCTGGACGAAAGCCGATTTGATTTCAGAGTCATCCGCCCCGCCACGGACGAGTTCTTTCAGGTTTATCCCATCGGGCGCCATCAGGCAAGACAGAAGCTTTCCGTCCGACGTAAGCCTCAACCTATTACATCTATCACAGAAACCATGCGTTACAGGCGATATAAAACCGATGCTCCTGCCTGTTCCTTTCAGCTTGAAATATCTTGCGGGAGAATTTTGTTCCTCTGCACTGTAAATTTCGGATTCGATCCTGTGCCTTATTTTCTCTATCGTCTCGTCGTGAGATACAAAATACCGATTATTCTCAGAATTATTTTTCAGCGGCATATGTTCTATAAACCTGACGATCACATCTTCCTTTTCGCTGAAATCCACAAACTGCTCTATTTCATCATCATTCATATCCTTCATAACAACAACATTCACTTTTACAGGCTTCAGGCCTACAACATTCGCCTCCCTTATCCCCTCTATCACTTTATCCAGACTGCCCGCCCCGCATATCTTCCTGAAACGCGACTCATGAAGTGTATCGAGACTCACGTTCACTCTTTGCAAACCTGACTCGCACAGACCACGCGCATGTTCAGCAAGAAGCAACCCGTTTGTCGTCAAAGATAATTCTTCGATACCCTTAATTTCAGCAAGGTCCGCAATCAGGGCGACAACATTTTTCCTTACCAGCGGTTCCCCTCCTGTTATCCTCACTTTCCTTATACCGCATGAAACCCCTGCCTTAACAATCCGCTCAATTTCCTTGTAACGTAAAATCTCATCGTGGGATATGAAATCGAAATTGCGCCCCATGCAATATATGCACCGCAGATTACACCTGTCCGTTATGGATACTCTCAGATATGTAATTTTTCTATTGAATCTGTCGTTTAACACATACACCTTCGATGCTTGTTTCTTGAATTATTATCATACCATTATTGTTTTTTTTCAAATATATCGGCCCTTTAACGCCTCCATCTTACCTTTAACCTGCATTTCTCACCAGTGAAGATTAAATAATCGTTAGAATGCCTGTAATACAAGGCGCGGCGAGGGAGTGGTGAGGGAGCATACTGTGCGGTATGTAACCGAGCCCGAATCGACGCCGCAACGCAGTAGGACAGGTGTTATCGCGATTTTCCGGATTTCTCTGTGAGAAATCCTGTTTAATTTATATCCACTGGCAGATCATTAATAAATTTATTTATAATTCATTTAACCAATAAGAATATTTTGTGTCCAAATAAATGAGGTCGATTAAATGGACGAGGCTCCAACTCTGCTTGAAAAGTTAAAAGCCGGAGACCATGAAGCTTTCAACGATGTTATAAAAGAATATCATCGTGAAATTTACTTTCTTACGCTCAGGATGGTAAAAAAAGCAGAGGATGCCGAAGACCTGACTCAACAGACTTTTATTAATGCGTTTGAAAAAATCGGAAGTTTCAGGGGCGATTCGAGTTTGAAAACATGGCTATACCAGATCGCGCTTAATCTGTGCCGGACACATCTCAGGAAAAAACGAGTTGTTGTCGAACTCAACGAAAACATTCTGAATGAAGGGTCTTACAATGATTCGCCTCTTGGATCGATACTTAAAACGGAACAGGGAGAATTGGCGAAAGCAGAACTCGACAAGCTTTCTGAAAAGCAGAAAATGGCTGTAATATTGAGAGTTTTTCATGATATGGAGTACAAACAGATCGGTGACATCATCCATTGTTCTGAAAAAACCGCAAAGGTTAATTTTCATTACGGGATTGATAAACTCAGAAAGAAGATGAAAGAAAATGGAATCATGTAAAAAATACGAACTCAATATCACGCTGCTTGCGGAAGGTTCACTGGAGGAACCACTCCGCTCGGAAACGCTTGAGCATATCGAGCGCTGCGAGTCCTGCAAAGGAAAATACGAACAAACACTCACTCTGCTTGGTCTTGTTAAATCATCTTCTCTTCCTGAGCCATCAGGGGATTTTCTAGACAGACTTATCAAAAATGTCGGGCGCGAGATTTCTAAAAAAGACAATGTTACCCGGCTGGCCAGTGTGAGGCAGAGAAAGCTTAAAGCATTCGCCGCGATGGCCGCAACATTCGCCGTTGTTTTCTTTTCAGTGTTTTATATACAGTATTCCAGCCGGCAGCAGGCACCCGTCGCAGAACTTCCCGACAAATCAATCAACTATGAGGAATCCGTCGATATATATTTTGAAGCGCTTCTTTCAGATAATTTTGTTGAAAACAGCGCAGACGACCTCTCTTTCGATAGTTACACAGGAGATACTGAAGATTATATCTGGATAGAAGAAAAACTGTCTGATTTAGAATCACAAAATTCCAATGATTTGCTTGAATACATAAACACATTTTCTGAAGATGAGGCAAGAGACATTCTTGAGGAACTGGGAACAGAGAAACAAACCAGTGTTCCCAATTCTTTTTCCTGACAGGAGGAAAGATGAAAAAAACACTCTTTTTTGCTTTTTTGATAATCATGGGGATAACGATAATTGCAAATGCCGAATCGGCTGTGCCGCCTCAGGGCGAGGAAAGGCCGGCACAGTTGTCGGATAACGAAAGAGAAGAATACAGAAACAAGCTCAAGCAACGTGTCCTGATGATGATCTCATGGGAAATAGCGGATCAAATGGCTCTTCCGCCGGAAAAGGAGGCTCGATTCCTCGATGAATTCAGGTCTCACATGAAATCGAAAGATAAGCTTGCCGAAAAACATGCCGCGCTGATGTTGAAAATCAAACAGATCAGCGATAACGACGAACTCGAAAACAAGGAAGAACTGCTCAAAGAAAACCTCGAAATGATGGATCAACTCAATGAAACTCAGAAAGAAATCGATGGCGCTTTTAAAGAAAAACTGAAAGAAATGCTCACTGTGGAACAACAGGCAGTATTTTTTACCGAATGGCCAAAAGCAAAAGAAAAAGTCATGAACCTCATTCAGAACGAGCGAGAGAAAAGAAAACAGAAGATGAAGAGAAAGCAGAACATGAAAAACAAAAATATCGGAAAAAACGGAATGCTCGAAAATCAATGAGCATCATAATATAATGACCGTCTTTTCTTTCCCTGTTAATATATACAAGCGATAATTACGCAGTTGCTCATGTGGTTGAAATATACTATTACAGTCATATAATATTGTCTTTGATGGCATGCTGTTTTCATATCGTAGGACACCTGACACTGATGAATATTAACAAACCAAAATACTTCCTTATAAAAATGTTAATATTCGCCTTAATATTGATATGGATATCAGACGCAGACTGCCAGGAAACAAAGCCTGTTCGTGAGTCCATGAAGACAATAATTGAAACTCTTCAGCTATCATCGGAACAGGCGCTGAATTTAAAATCCATTCTCAACGATTTCAAGATCAAAAATAACGAACTCAACAACCAGACAGGCTCAATGACTCAGGAAGAATTCAAACAACGCCGGCAACAATTACAGCGTGATTTCTTTGACAGACTTTCAGAAATTCTGACATCCGAACAGATTCAAAAATACAGAACACTCGTCGGAGCTAAAAAAGTAGAAAACCAGAACAACAAGCAGGAACAACAACGGATTGATGACAGGGATTCAGCTCACATTGAAATCTGGTCTATTCCGAAACTGAGAAACCTGGATAACGCACTCAAACAAATCGAGCTCTCAGGACTTCAGCAACAGGCGGTAAGCCAGTTCATGTCCGAGATAGCAAGCCAGGTTAAACAGTTCAAATTCCTTGATATTAATTACGACCTTTTCAGCGATCCGTCATTCTATGCGGAAATCGAGAAACAACTGATGTGGATGCTGACACCCGGCCAGTTTGAAGAACTAAATGCTCTTCTCAAATCAATGCCTGATGAGCCGGAAACAACAACCAGCACACAACCATAATCTTTTATAATCTCAGGGCCTTTTAATCCCCTGGACAGGCACCGCTCCTCCGCCCGGTTCAATTATTCTCTGGTATTCTTTCGCTTTTTCAGGCATGTTGAGTTCATTGAATATCCTGTAATACATGAAGATATCCACATTCTCCTGCCTTCCCCTCATCTTCTTGGCGTCCAGAAGCTTTATAACCTCGCTCAGTTCAAGTTCCGCCCTCTTGTAATCTCCCCATTTCTTATAAATAAGCCCCAGGAAAAACCTGCATGACTCACATTCAGGATCGATTTTCACACCCTCTTCAAGTAACAATGCCGCAGGCCCGTAATTCTCTTTCGTGAAGAAATTTTCAGCAATATTCTCATAGTATATCGCTATCAACTTATTAACAATCGGGTCGTCAAGCATAATGTCCGACGACTCCTTTAACAGCTCATCAACCGTAAACACCTTGTTTTCCGATCTCAGTTCAAACACGAATCCTTCGGGATAGAACATCATCAACTGATAGAACTTTGAATTAGTCACACTATCAATTCTTGTAAAATAAACAGGTCTGTTCACATGAGTCCTGAACAGCACATTTTCGGTCAGCGTCGATACCAGCCCATCCATTATCCTCATCCTGATATTTCTTGTAACGCTGCCTTCGGAAAGATTCGGCATAATACCCGCTATCTGTTTCAACATCCCTTCGTATTGCTCGTCTGTGGGGACAAGATATTTTGAGTCGGACTGTGAAAATACGAATCTCCTGTAATCCTGTCCTGTCAGGTACTCCGGATATATGTACGTTATATCTTTTCTTATTTTCTTTACGTCTTTCATATAATTAAATCCGTACATCTGATCAACTTTTGTATCCACCAACAGAACAGAGTCTCTTTTCAGCGTTTTGAGCACTGTATCGAAATAGGCTCTGCCGCCCTGCCCGCGCAGATCGTCAAGCTCTGAATTGTTTATCGAAAAGACATAAAATATCGATGCGGCAATGAAAAACGCAGTTGCAACCGAAACCCTGTAATCAATCCCATTGATAATTTTCCGGGCAATATTCACAGCGCCCTGAGCACCTTTTATGCACAGAAATATGGCAACCAGGGACAAATATATTCCCATCTCCGCGCCTGTGCTGCAAACACAAAAAACCATCGCAACGAAAAATAGTATCCACACCGATAGAGATGCTTTTTCAAGCTTTCCGGGATTGAAAACCTCTCCGACAGCGGCAAGCGCCAATACTGGAATAAAAGCGCCGGAGAGACTCTTTACCAGTTCCAGCGCCCGAAACGGCATCATACTTTTATCGATTCCCCCGAATACCATTTCCAGCATATTACCCATCGGAGAATAAATACCTGCCCACGGCGCAAGCTGAATCTTCCAGTCTATCAGCAACGGTGATCTTAAAATCTGGAAAACCAGCAGTGTGACCGCAACGAATACAATAAATATCGAAGGTATTAGAAATGCCTTGATGCCGATTTTACTGTCTTTTTTCAACAACACATAAACTAGAGACGCCGTTCCTGCCACAAAAATATATCCGTTATGAAAAGCCCCAATCGCAAGCACAAACACGAGCATATTTAATGTTCTTATTTTTCCATTTTTTGCAAACGACGATATAAGAACGAATACCAAACACGCAAGGAAGATAGTCCACGCACCCGAATCATATCTCCCGACCGCTTGAACGAAATCGACAGAAAGCGCGGTTAGTATTGAGGCACCCACGCCTGCAACCATGGAACCTGTCAGAAGATAACAACCATAAAATATCAGCGAAACATCAAGAGCTACAAGCAACGCCCCAGCGGTTCCCGTGGCAAATTCAACCGAGGACACAGGAACCGAGGAAAAAAGAGAGCCTATCATCTGCGGCAGAGGATAACCGAAAAACGAAACTTTCTGCAAAGTTGCTACGCCGTACCCCATCTCCGGGCCGGAACCCCAGCCGAAAAATGGAACAGCAAACCAGAGCGCATATCCGAACCCCGCAATAAAAACAATAGACATTGTTATGAATAATCTGGATCTCATTGATTCTCGTCTGTCATCAAACGTCAGGAAATATCTCTTGGGTTCTTTTTGTAAAACTCGTTTCCAATACCTCGATAAAGGATTAAACCAAGTACCGGAATCAGCAGCATAACAAACCAGAATATCTTGTCGGACACCCTGAAGTCCTTTCTTCGGAAACATTCGACAATATGATATATCCAGAAAACAGCGAAAGACAGAAGAAATGCAACCGTTATCAAATGAATAATGGTTTTTGTTTCCATCCGAATTTCCTCCGATACGATAGCCTCATTCTATTTTAATGCTGAATAAAATGCAAAGATTAAAGCTTTTTTTGACCACTGATTGCGATTATGATAAACTGGGTTGGTCAAGCTGAATGAGGCTGTTGAAAAATTTTAGCATAGAGAGTTTGTCATACTGAGCGTAGCGAAGGATCTCGTTTTTGGAGCCTATAATTGAGATTCTTCGGTCGCTTTACTTCCTCAAAATGACAAAGCGGGGATTTTTCAACAGCCTCGAATGGTAAGTGAAAATATTTTCCGGAGGATAATTTAATGGAAAAAAAATACATCCTGGCTATTGATCAGGGGACAACTGGAACAACTTCTCTTTTAATAGATAAACATGGAGATATTTTCGGGAAAACAAACAATGAATTCAGACAGATATTTCCGAAACCGGGCTGGGTGGAACATGATGCCGAAGAAATATGGGATTGCACCCTTAAAACTGTTAAGGCAGCTATAAGAAAAGCCGGTATACGGGCAAGCCAGATTGCGGGCATCGGAATTACTAACCAGAGAGAAACCACTGTCGTATGGGACCGTCATTCAGGAGAGCCCATCCACAACGCTATCGTATGGCAATGCAGAAGAACAGCAAACCTCTGCGAAGAACTCAAAAAGAACGGCCATACCGCATCAATCCGGAGGAAAACCGGCCTGATTATAGACGCTTACTTCTCCGGGACAAAGGTCAAATGGCTTCTCGACAATGTGAATGGAGCAAGAGATAAAGCGGAAAGAGGCGCTCTTTGTTTCGGCACCATCGACTCCTGGCTGGTATACAATCTGACCGGAGGCGATAAACACGTAATCGAAATTTCCAACGCTTCAAGAACAATGCTTTATAACATCAGGACATTGAAATGGGACAAAGAAATACTGAAGCTGCTGGATGTGCCGCAACAGATTCTTCCGGAAGTTGTCGACTCCAGCGGCATCATTGGTTTCACACAGGGAGTAAAAGGACTGCCGGATGGAATTCCTATATCCGGGATTGCAGGCGATCAGCAGGCTGCACTTTTCGGACAGGCATGCTTCAAGCCGGGATCATCCAAGTGTACATACGGCACAGGCGCATTCCTGCTCATGAACACGGGAGAGAAACCTGTTCTGTCGAAAAGCGGGCTTGTCACGACAATCGCATGGAAAGTCGGGGACAAGGTGGTTTATGCGCTTGAAGGCAGTGTATTTATTTGCGGAGCTGTCATTCAGTGGCTGAGAGACGGGCTTCAAATCATAAAGAACGCCGCCGAAACAGAAGCCCTCGCCACTTCCGTGACGGATACGGGCGGAGTATATCTCGTTCCGGCGTTTGTCGGTCTCGGTGCTCCTCACTGGGACATGTATGCGAGAGGAACAATGATAGGGCTGACAAGAGGCACCGGCAGAGAACATATAGCAAGGGCAGCTCTTGAATCCATGTGCTACCAGGTTCGAGATATGGCGGATGCTATGGCAAAAGATTCAAAGATTAACCTGAAATCACTGAATGTCGATGGCGGCGCCGTTGTGAACAACTTCCTGATGCAGTTTCAGGCCGATATACTTGATGTTCAGGTAGACAGGCCGAAAACAATTGAAACAACCGCGCTTGGGTGCGCTTTCCTCGCGGGGCTCGGAGTCGGATTCTGGCCGGACATGAAATCGCTTGAGAAAGCGAGAAAAACAGACGCCCTGTTCAAGTCCCAGATGAAACCCTCACAGAGAAAAGATTTGTATGACGGTTGGAAAAAAGCTGTGGATCGCGCAAGCGGTTGGGAAAAGAAAGAATAAAAATATTTTGAAGTAGTATCAGGCCTATCTTAAAAGCGTTTTTATCTCACAAGGCCAATGCGGTCCAGCGGCCAGAACCTGAACCAGGCTTTTGATTTGATATTCTTCACAGGCAACGTGCCCCAGTAATGGCTGTCATTGCTGTTATTTCGGTTGTCTCCCATCAGAAACACATGTCCCTCGGGAACTTTAACGGGCGCCATATTATAAAACGGAGGCTGCTTAACATACGGCTCCTTCAACGGCTCATTGTTAACGTACACGGTAAGATCTTTAACCTCGATCGTGTCGCCGCCTTCTGCAATCAGCCTTTTAATGAAATTGACCTTCTTTTTCCATTTAAATAAAATCAGGTTATATTCGATAACCTCGCCATCTCGGTTGAACACGACAATGTCACCCTTCCCGAACTTGTGTAACCTGACCGGGTACATTAATCCTATCAATCTGTCATTCTTATAAAAAGTGGGTTCCATCGATCCCGAAGGAATATAGTATGTCTGGAGAATAAATGGCCTTATCAAGCCGAAAGCTATAATAAAAGCCATCGATATAGCGACAAACAAATCTCTGAAATACTGATATGTTGTCGGGTTTATCGTGATGGTTCTCTGTTCCGAGCCATCCGGGGTTATAACTTCAATCTTTGTTTTTCCGGTTGGTTTGCCGGGCTTGAACTTGAAGGTCACCGAACCGGAACGGGTTGTTTTTTCCTGCCTGATTTTCTGTTTGTTACAAACAAGAACGACAGGAATCTCCTCTTTGGAGTGTTTCCCCTTTTTATCTTTGAAACTGCACCTGACGCTTACTTCCTGTATGCCGTCGGACACCAGAGATTCGGGCTTGACATCAAGCCCGAATTTTGTGTCCAGTTTCTTTTCTTTAGCCATGAATTAGCGATATGCTACTTTCCGGCCTTTTTCTTTTTTGATCTCTTTTTGGTTTTCGTCTTGGATGCGACAATTCTTTCTTTGAGGCGTGCGGATTTACCGGAGAGATCTCTCAGGTAATAAAGCTTTGCCCGCCTTATCTTCGCGTGCTTGACGACTGTAACATCTTCTACTCTTGGTGAATGAAGAGGAAATGTTTTTTCCACGCCGATGGAGAAGGAAACTTTTCTGACGGTGAAGGTCGTGTTCAAACCGCCGCCCTTGATGCTGATAACAACACCCTGAAAAACCTGTGTTCTCTCTTTCCCACCCTCTACAATCTTGTGGTGAACCTTGACTGTATCACCGATTTCGAGCTTGGGAATATTGTTTCCTTTCTTCAAATAGTCTTTTTCAAACTGCTGAATTGTATTCATTATACCGCTCCTTTTTCACGACACGTAACGCTTCTTCGGCACGTTCGACCTCGATCAGCGCACATTATTATTTCTTTTGTATCCAATTGACTCCAGAAAAACAATATCCTCTTCCGTCAGGCCGGCTTTCTCAATCAGGTCCGGTCTTCTACGGTATGTCAATTCAAGTTGCTTCCTTCTCTTCCATCTTGCAACCTCCGCATGATTTCCAGAGAGAAGGACTCCGGGAACAACCATGCCCTTGAAATCCTCGGGCCTCGTATATACGGGCGGCCCCAGAAGATCATCTTCAAAAGTGTCCTGCTCGGCGGATTCTATTTTGCCGAGCACTCCCGGGATAAACCTCGCCGCCGCATCAATCATCGCCAGTGCCGGCAACTCTCCACCCGTTAACACATAATCTCCGATGGAAATCTCATCGGTTACCCAGCTATCGGCGATCCTCCTGTCAACTCCGCCGTAATGCCCGCATATCACAATCCATTCGGGAACCGTACTGTAATGACGGGCAATCGAATTATCAAGCTTCCTTCCGTGAGGAGTAGTCAGGACGATCGGAACATTTTCAGGGGAATCCGACTTGATTTCACCAAGCGCATTCCTTATTGCCCTGTCAATTATGTCCGGCTTGAGCACGAGGCCGACCCCGCCGCCGTAAGGATTGTCATCGACCACCTGATGCCTGTCGAAAGCAAAATCCCTCAACTGCCGAACAACTATTTCAATAGCTCCGGATTTCCTGCCTCTTGCAAGCATGCTTGTGTTGATATAGCTCTCAATCACATCGGGAAAAAGAGTTATGACATGAACCCTCATCACACAACCCAGGCCCTGTCCACCACCATCACTTTGCCCTGAACATCGACTTCAAGCACGCATCGCTTCATGGCTGGAACCATATATTCTTTTTTTCCATCGGGCGACTTCACGACATAAACATCGTTGCCGCCCGCCTGGATGACAGCCTCCAGATTTCCTAAATCGTTTCCTTCTTTATCTTTCACCAGCATTCCTTCAAGCTGATAATGATAATAAACATCTTCTTCTTCGATCACAGGAAGCTGCTCCTCGGGGATCTGAATCTCGCATCCCCTGAGCAAGCCGGCCTGATCCCGGTCATCGATACCTTCAAATTTCAGAAGCACCCTTGTCGCCTGAAACTTGACTCCCTCTATAGCCAGCTCATTTCTTCCAGTCCCGTCTTTTTTCAGAACCATAACCTTTTCTATGTCCAAAAAGATATCAGGCTCATCTGTTGCAGGAACAACCTTCAGCCAGCCTTGAACTCCATGCGGAACAGATATCTGACCAATTTTTACAAACAGGCTCATCCAATCAGTTCAATCGAGACCTTCTTACCTTCTTTTACCGCAGCCGCCCTTACTATTGTTCTTATTGCGTTTATAATCCGTCCGTGTTTTCCAATCACTTTACCCACGTCTGATTCAGCAACCTTAATCTCGTAAACAACAGCCTTTTCACCTTCAACTTCCGAAATTGAAACTTCTTCCGGTAAATCCACTATTGACTTCGTTAGCAATATCAGTAAATCTTTCAACGTGAATACCTCCCCTTTTGGATCAAACAACGGTCAATGCAACTACGATAAGAGCTTTTTCAGTCCTTTTGCCGCCATCAGTTTTTTCACTGCGCTTGACGGCTGAGCACCCTGGTCAATCCATTTCTTTATCCCTTCCTCTTTCAGAACAATCGATTCCGGGTAATTACTCGGATTGAAATGCCCGAGTATCTCTATAAACCTGCCATCCCTGGCTTTCGAGCCCTCGGCCGCAACAACTCTGTAGAACGGTTTCTTCTTCGCGCCCATCCTTGTCAGTCGAATCTTAACTGCCACTTTTCACCTCCCGATAGTGTGGTTTTATCACATGAATTTTCCTAAATTCATTGCCGGCATTCTGCCTTTTTGCATCTGTGAAATCATTTTTTTCATCATCTCGAACTGTTTCAAAAGATGATTAACTTCCTGAACCTGCGACCCGCTCCCCTTTGCGATCCTTCTTTTCCTGCTCGCGTTTATTATCGAAGGATTCTTCCGTTCCTCCGGGGTCATTGAATATATTATCGCTTCGATTCTTCCTATCTGTTTGTTCGCCAGATCCTCCGGCAGCGCATTGCCGAGCTTCCCGAAACCCGGAACCATCGACAGCAAGCTTTTCAGCGAGCCCATTTTTCTTACCTGTCTGATCTGATCTACAAAATCCTCGAGATCGAATTTGTTCTGGCTGAGCTTTTTCTCGAGTTTTTTAGCCTTTTCCTTATCGACACTCTGCTCCACCCTTTCAATCAGGCTGAGCATGTCTCCCATTCCGAGGATTCGCGACACGAACCTGTCAGGGAAAAACGGCTCGATATTATCAAATTTTTCACCCGTGCCTATGAGCTTGATCGGTTTTCCCGTCGCATATTTAACCGATAGAGCCGCACCACCCCGGGTGTCTCCATCCATCTTCGTCAATACTATTCCGGTTACCCCGACAGGATCGAATGTCGATGCAATATTCACCGCATCCTGTCCGGTCATCCCGTCGAGTACAAGCAAAACTTCCGTGGGATCGACGGCACCGATGATGGAGCGTATTTCTTCCATCATTTTTTCATCTATATGCAGCCTTCCGGCAGTATCGAGCAGCAGGTAATCGAAATCCCCGTCCTGCCCTTTTGCAACAGCCTTTTTCGCTATCGATACAGGATCGTTGTCGCCTTCCGGGAAATAGAATTCCATGTTCGTTTTTCCCGCGACGATTTTCAACTGATCTATCGCGGCAGGCCTGTAAACATCAAGCGGAACGCTGAGAACCCTTTTGCCCTTTTTCTCCAGCATGCTTCCGAGTTTTCCACAGGTGGTCGTCTTACCGGAACCCTGAAGGCCGCAAAGAACAAAAACGGTTGGCTTTTTTGATGATTTCCCGAGGCTTGAGTGTTCTCCTCCGAGCATATCTATGAGATTGTCTCGAACTACCTTGAAAAACTGCTGGTGAGGAGTCAGGCTCTTCAGCACCTGCTCTCCCATGGCGCTTTCTTTTACGTTTGCTACAAACTTTTTAACAACATCAAAATTGACGTCGGCGTCGAGAAGCGTAAACCGGAGTTCGCGCAGCGCTTCCTGCACGTTTTCTTCCGTAATACGCCCCGTTCCGCTGAGATCGCGGAAGATCTGGCTTAGTTTGTCCGAAAAACTATCAAGCATAATTAAACCAGGCGCCTCCTTTTGAGCACCCACAATAATGCAAGCATATAGTTTAGTATCGCCATTTTGCTTTGTCAATCAGTAAGATTTCTATGTTTTGATAATATGTATTTGTTATCAGGTAATTTCACATTATTTAACTGTTATTTAATTATAGTGCTAAAATTGTATAGTATTCGTACAAACAGTTAATTCTGGAGAAATACAATGCTTATAGTAATGCGAAATGATGCAACACCTGAACAAATCGGCGAGGTTGAACATATAGTACGCGAGATGGGCTTGAAACCCTATCCGATTCCCGGCTCCCAGAGAACGGCGATTGGCGTTCTGGGCAATGAAAAGCAGGTCGATTCCACGCCGTTGGAGGGACTTCCCGGTGTAATAAACATTATTCATGTTTCACAGCCTTACAAACTGGTTGGAAATGAATTTAAGAATGAAAAAACAATCGTATCCGTAGGCCCGGCTTCAATCGGCGGAAACAAAATCGCAATAATGGCCGGCCCGTGCGCCGTGGAGAACAGGGACCAGATAATAAAAACCGCCGTTTTCCTGTCGAAGAACGGCGCACACATTCTTCGCGGCGGCGCTTTCAAGCCCAGAACTTCGCCCTACGCTTTCCAGGGGCTGGGAAAAGAAGGCATCGACCTGCTCGCAGAGGCGAGGGAGGCTTCCGGACTCCCGTTCGTCACCGAGGTTATCGACGAGGCTTCTCTTGAAGCGACGGCGGAAAAAGCGGATATGCTTCAGATTGGCGCAAGAAACATGCAGAATTTCTCCCTGCTGAAAATGGTCGGGCAGACAGACAAGCCGGTCCTGCTGAAGCGCGGCATGTCCGCGACGATCAAGGATCTGCTCATGTCCGCCGAATACATCATGAGCGAGGGAAACGAAAACATCGTCCTTTGCGAAAGAGGCATCAGAACTTTTTCCGATGCTTCGCGCAACACCCTGGACCTCTGTTCGATCCCGGTGATAAAATCACTCAGCCACCTGCCGGTGATCGTGGACCCGAGTCACGCAATGGGGGAATGGGACAAAATCAAACCGATAGCGAGGGCGGGAATCGCGGCGGGCGCGGACGGGCTTATGATTGAAGTGCATCCCGAACCGAGATTCGCGAAAAGCGACGGGCCACAATCTCTCAATTTCGAGAATTTCTCCGATGTAATGGGTGATGTAGAAAAGATCGCCCATGTTATGAACCGAATATAATTCGTAACTTATTTAGAAACAGATCGACCGGCCCCGACAATGTTTATCTGTATATATCGAGTTCGATTTCGCCGCCCGCGTGATTTACGAATATATTGAAATAACCGGATGATGGATCGAAACAGCACCTGTCCTCACCGGTCCAGAAATCATTTTCGCATTTTTTCGCTTCCAGGATTTTGCCGGGCATTGCCACCTTTATTATATCGCTGTAAGGCAACTCCACATTCAGTCTGCGTGGCCCGGTTTTCCCGGTGAGCTTAAAACCCTGTCCGTTTTCTTCAATCGCAAATTTCGTGTCTTCGTATCTCAGATCCACGGATGCACTGACCTTGCCTGCCTGCGGATACAGCCTGAGCCTGAGCCTGTTCCCGGGCGTGACAATGTTCTCCTCCTTTATCATATCGGGAGAAACGAGCGTATCCACATCCTCCGGCAGAAGCGCGAGCAGTGTCCCCGCCCTGACATATAAAGGCAGCTTGTCGATCGGCGCTTTCACGTTTTCAACCGTTCCGCCCGAATATCTTTCAGACGTGAAATAATCTATCCATTCCGCATCGCCCGGGAAATATACTTCTCTCGAATCGGCGCCGCGCTCCACGACCGGAGCGACCAGCAACTCGTTACCGAGCTGGTATTCAAATCTCTGGACATGAGATTCCGCATCGGTGGGATAGACCATCGGCAAAGGCCTGATTATCGGCAATCCCCTGTCAACTGCTTCCGTGGAGTACGTGTAAAAATACGGGAAAAACGAGGTATGCAGCTTCGCATACTTTCTGTAGATGGCCTGAGCCTCATCGCCGAAACTCCATGCGCCCTTGTTGCTGATCATGTGAATCTGCATGACCGGCGTCATCGCGCCGAACTGCGCCCAGCGAATAAATATCTCCGGATCCTGTTCGCCCACATAACCCGCTATGTCATTGCCCCAGAAAGCAAAACCGCTCATCGATATCGTCTGGGCCGCTGTTATTATCGATTTCAACCCTTTCGCCTGGCTGAAATCGGCATAGTTGTCTCCGCCCCAGCAGAACGGGAACGCCTGCGTGCCCGCCGACCCCGACCTGGAGAATACTATCCCGTCTCCACCGGTTCTTTTCACAACATGTTCATACACGTACTTGTTATAAAGATACGAATAATAATTCTTCATCCTGCCGAGTTTCGCATCCGGGTCATGATACCTGACACCTGTAACATACATCCCTTCTCCGTCATCGCATTTGAATCCGCTGATCCCGTACCTGAGCGCCTTATCGAGCTCTCCGTTCCACCATTCGATCGCATCGGGATTCGTAAAATCAATCAGCGAGCCTTTCCCTTTCCACCAGTCAACGACTGCCGGATCGCCGTTTTCGTCCTTTATGAAATACCCTTTTTCTGCGGCTTCATCGTAGTTCGTGGATTTGCCGGGCAGTATTCCGACTTTGCTCGTATCGTTGACGGTGTTGATGAATGGCGTATGCCACAGGATTACTTTGTAGCCGTAATCATAGGCCATCTGCAACATCTTTTTCGGTCGGGGAAACTGTATTTTATTGAATTCATAATTGTTGTATCCCGTTTCCCACGGGCTGTCTATAACGAGAACCGAACCGGGTATATCGAGTTCCCGGTTGCGAACGATATCCTCTTCGAAATCCGGCCTGCCCTCATGAACGTTCCGGCTTTTCCACGGAGCGAAAACCCATGCCGGCGGCAGCTCCGGCCTCCCTGTCAGCGAGGTGAACTTCGACACGATATCCGTCAGTTCCGGCCCGGCGATGAAATACAGCCTGATTTCGGTGTCGCTGTATCTTATCGAAATTTTTCCCGGGTCACTGTCGGCGAGGTCGAAAGTCGCGACGGATGTATTGTCTAGCCAGACACCATAGCCCCTGTCGCTCATCACCCACGGCACGCATTTATAACAACTCTCGCCCTTTTCCTTGATGTTATCCGTGTTGAACATCCTCACGGTATGCCCGCGATGATCGAGCGTGTTGAACTTCTCTCCCATCCCGTACAAATGCTCGTTTCCCGGCGAAACGAACGAAACGTTCCATTCTGTTTCCTTTTCGGCGACAACTTCAAGCCCGGCGACACCGGGTGATTCCATCCAGATCCTTATACGTCCGCAAGCCTGATCTCCGCAAAGCATTTCCGCTTCGATGCCGGAGTCCACCCGCTTCAGGACATTGCCGATTCGCATATCCACTTCATCATTAACAAGACTTTTTACTTCGATTTTCTCCGCCCTGCCATCGAATCCGATGTATTCGAATACGAACGAATCTCCATCGACGAGCCTCAAAGCCGTGGAGCCGGACTCAACGGAAAAACCGCCTTCTGCCGAATATGATGCGCCTGCCGCAAACAAAAATACCGATATGACAACAAGGGAAATACTAAAGCCGGAGATGCGGAAATTATTCATGCGTGTCCCCTTCTCATTTTTGTGATATTTTATCATACAGACGGGAGATTGTTGCAATTATCAAATCTGAACTTTAAGGACACCCTTGACCGAGTAGCCGAATATCAACGATAAAACGAAATAGATTATTATCCAGTGGATGTCAGCCCCCGCAAGGCTCATTATGCGTTTCGGATAATTCACCGCAAACTCTTTTATCCCGGATGCCGGATCGACAGGAGGATAGCCGGGATTCATAAAAACATCGTAAGCGCCGCCCGATATTCTTGCAGGCGAGACACCCCGAACCCTCGTATCGCACAGGAGCCGACGATCGACAGTTGTATCTCCGCTTCTAATCGTTAACTTATAATCACCTTTTTCCCCGGCCATCACCGCCCATGAGACTTCGCCGCTGGAAACAATCCTCACGGCAGGCGTTACAAGTTTCACACCCTCCGGCAACTCCAGTCTCAATGAATCGAGGTTCACCCGGCTGTCCGCGACGGCGGTCACGATAACTTTCTCCCCGGGCAGCACCGGCCTGAGCCCATATCTTCCGTTGCTATGCACAAGCAACACAATTACGGGAATCATCATGAACACCAGCGGCACGAGAGAATACCGCAGGTACACCATGTTCGCCGACAGAATCCGGCCCAGCGCCCTGAACATAATCCCGGGATCGTCCTGGAAAAGCCTTATCTCGATAAACCCGCCGCTTATCCTGCGCTTGATTTCTTTTATCGCTTTCTGGTTCGAGGTCAGTTTAAACACCCACAGAAGGCCGACGCCGCTGACCGCGGAAATAAACACAAGCCCCCACCATGGGGACAAACCTTCGAAGGGTTTGAATATCGCATCAAACGCAAATGTAATAACGCTGTTCATCGACGCCATCTGTTTATGATATATAGCCCAGTCCCTGCAATTTGTTTTTCATTTCTTCTTCCGTAGATGCGTCCTCGATTTTAGCGAGCTCTTTTTCGATAATGTGGGTGACGAATTCATCCACGGATGAGTACCCCGCCGCTTTCGATGCCTTTTCGGCTCTCTCCAGCAACTCGTTTTCGATTTTCAGCTTTTTACCGAACATAACCGGTCTCCTTTACTCGGTAAATATTTTCCTGCCGATCATACCGTCGCCTTTTTCAATCCCGAATTCATTCAGGATCGTCGGCGCCATATCGGTGAGCGCCGGGTTCTCGATCGCTATTTTCCTGTTGCTCAGAATAATCCCCGGCACATGAATATAGTCCACACAATGATCGCCTGACCATTTCTGCGTGTTGTAATCGAACCATTTGCGCGGCATCTTCCCAAGCGCCGATTCCCACGACGCCCTGTAGCCGTTGTTATAACCGACTATCATATCCGACGCGGACCCGATGTAATTACCATCATAGATCTCATCGGCAAAATAAAGGTTGCTCACCACTTTCTGTCCCGTTTCGGGATCTACAACCGCCGTGAGCTTCGCGCGCAACTCTTCCATCAGCTTTCTTTTTTCAGGCCCCGGGGCCACGATTCCGTTCCCTTCCCTTCCGGCCTCGTTGATATACAGGCCGTTGAATCCGACCGCGTAAGCCATTGTCCGTGTCCAGTCCACATTCTCGAAAAACTCATACTGCCCCTGATTGAAATCATCGAGAAGGGTTATATATCCGTTATCTTTAAGCCAACTGTTCAAATGGAACGATCTCGCGAAAGACGCGAACCCGTGATCCGATACCACAATCAGAGTATCGCCCTCCTTCAGCGCTTCCATAGCCTTGCCGAGTATCCTGTCCATGTTCCTGTAAGTATCGAGAACAACTTTTCTCGCGACTTCGCTGCGCTTTCCGTACTCGGGATGCGAGGGATCGAGCGCGCTCCAGAACATGTGGGTCCGAAGATCGGTATCGGAGAAATAGTAGAACATGAACCCGTTCGTGAAACGTTCCAGTTCGTAGTCGAATATGTCTTCCACCTTCCGATCCATCTCGTGAGCCTGAATCATAAACTCGGAATCCGACAGCAGCCCGTGATCAAGCGCCTTGGTATCCTCCGGCATCCCCTGCGTGTAGTAATAACCGACCTTTTCATAAAGCTCCTTCGAATAATCCGCGGGATAGCTGATCGGCATCGCCGGGTTCTCCGGATCGATATTCACAGGGGATATATAAAGCTTGAAACCGGGATGAACCTCCTTGAGATAAAGCAGGACTATTCCGCTCGCCTTCGCCAGTCTGCCGATAAAAGGGAAATCGAGCCTGACCCACGGACTCCACTCGCCCTCGTTCAGGAGAAACGTTTTATCCGAAACCCTGATTTTCGCAGAGTGATTTTCCGAATCAACCCACACATCTATCGTCGCGCTCGTGTCGGGCACCCCTTTAACAAAGGTGTTGGGAGGCCCTTCGACTTTGCATACGAAATGCCCGTCCGTTGCACTGACGATCGGAATATCCCCGCCGGTTATCTCATCCATATTCTCCGGCGGCGTATCCGTGCAGTATGTAAATGATCCGTATCCGCCCAGCAGGTCCGGGGTTCCCATGCCTGAAATCGACCTGCCCGACTGCACGGGCGGAAAATTCGAAGGTATCCTGAATATCGTCGCAGGAACGTCGTTCTCTTCGAGAATCTCCCAGAACGCGCGGCCTTTCCTGAGCAGTTCGAACCTGCTTTTCGACACCGGGATAGACCATTCGGCAATATTGATTTTTTTCTCAGCCGGAATACTTCTGGACGTGGAGAGCGAAAGCGAATACCCGGAAGGGTCCCTCACGATAAAATCGTAAATCGAATGGCCGCCCGGGTTCATGCCGGTTATGAAGTTCGACCATGCGACCGGACTCTGCGGCGGCATGCTCGTTCTCAATGTCCTTACTTCATTCACCCTTAAAAGCTTTTCGATATTCGGGAAAGATTCCTGTTCGTTGAATCGCGCGAGCAGCTTCGGGTCCATTCCGTCGAAGCCGAGCACGAGAACCCGCTTCCCTTCTTTCCGGGCGTCGGGCCTGCTGCCGCAACCGGAAATCACCACGGCGACAACCAGCAGCGCAAAAATCAAAAAATGAAAATATTTATTTCTTCCTGTCATATCAGTTTCCCGAGAACAACGACCTGCCTTCAATATATTCAGGCGGCTTTACTCCGAGCAAATCCATAATCGAAGGCGCGATATCCACCATGCCGGGCCTGTTTCCGTTAATGCCGGTGCTGCAGAAAAAACAACCGGGAACAAGCCTCGGATCGACACAGTGATCCCCGCTCCAGCTTTTCGTGTTGTTTTCAAAAAGCTTTCCCGAGAGTTTTCCGACCGCGCAGTCCCAGGATGCCCTGTAACCTTTGTTATACCCCACAATCACATCCGGCCCGTTCTCCAGGTACGGCCCCTTCATAACGCCGTAGAGGTCATACCCCTCGAGCACAGCCGTCTCGCCTGTTTCTTCATCAACCAGGCCGCCGAGTTTCCCCGCAATTTCGCTTCTCAGAGAAGCCGCTTCCGCGGGTTCGACGATCCCCTGTTTTTCCCTGCCTTTGATATTCAGATAAATGCCCGCCAGCCCGAGCGCATAAGCCTTTGTCCTGCTCCAATCCACATCCCGCAACCAGCTCCCGCCCACGGCATCCTTTCTCCTGAAAAGATACCCGTTTTTTTCGAGCCAGGCATTAACGTCGACGCCGCGCCTGAACGATTTGAACCCGTGATCCGACATTACGATCAGGACATCTTTCTTTTTCATCCGTTCCATGACCCGGCCCACAAGCCTGTCTGATTCCCTGTAAATGTTACGCACGGCATCTTTGTATACGTCGTAGCCGTCGAGCACCTGGTGTTCACATCTCTCGTGATATCTCCAGAACATGTGCTGAATCCTGTCGGTAGAATCAAAAACGCACACGCACGCGCCTTTCTTTGTCCGGTCGAGCGCGAGGAAAAGCATCTTTTCCCGCTCGCGATGGTTCAGATAACACTGTTTGAGAAACGCCTCTTCGTCGATAATTCTCTCGTTGAGCGCCCACGTGTCCTCGGCGAGCCCCAGCGTCGCGTAAGAGCCGATCATCTTCGACATGTATATCGAGTAATTCACTGGGTTGGAAATCGGGAGCGCGGGATTCTCCGGATCGATATTCACCGGGCTCACATACAGCTCGAAATCCGGCTCAACGCTTTTCAGATAGAACCGGCAGATTCCATATACGACCGCCCGCGGCCCCATTCTGAATTTCAACTGTACCCATTCCGAATACTCATTCAATTCGAGTTTTATCTTTTGATCCTGAATCCTGAGAAGGATTGCTTTTTCGTCTTCTTTCCAGGAAATACGGAAAGGAATGCTCGCTGCTCCGGCGCCTTCCTTCACCGTGTTTGCAGGCCCGGTCAGCCTGCCTGCGACCGACCTGTTTTCAACCTCTACTTTGAACCGCTCGCCACCCTCGTAAATCTCCGCGTCGTAATCCACGCTCGTGTAAAAAGCAAAAGTTCCCTGCGTTCCTTTAACATCGGGCACGCACATTGCGGATAAAAGATGTCCGCTGAATTTCTCGGGTGGAAACGTTATCGGCACACGAATAACCGTCGAGAATATCCCGTTCTCGCCGAGCACCTTCCAGAACGGCTTGCCCTTTCTCAATAATCTCAGCGACGGTTTGCCCACCGGTATTCTGTACTGCCCGATCCTGATGAACTTTTCCGACGGCTTGATTTCGGATGACGAGAGAACCGGGAAATACGTTTTGCGCTCCGGTGTCAGGAAATCATATA
Source organism: bacterium (assembly GCA_035380865.1). Lineage (GTDB taxonomy): Bacteria > UBP15 > UBA6099 > UBA6099 > UBA6099 > DAOSYA01. Next base: position 12,275 of record DAOSYA010000006.1, on the reverse strand, counting down.
TGTTGTGTTTTGCAGGCGAAACGCCCGTCATGAAGGAAGACCATGCGACGGGGGAAATGGGAGGACAGGTCGTTGCCAGCGGCGAAAAGCCGCCCTCATCTTTCAGCCTGCGGAAATTCGGGAGTTCGCCTTCGCCGATCATGCTCGACACCAGCCCGGGGTCCAGTCCGTCAAGCCCCACGACAATGACACGGTCGGCTATGCCCGAAGGTTTTCTTTTCCCCTTCAGGGCTTTTATTAGAATCCTCACCGGGGCGGTCAGCAGAATCAGGATCGCGATGAATATGCTCGCGAAAACAACCAGAAACGACGACATGAAAGCGAATCCGGCGCCCGGCCCGATGTAAGCGAGCGCGGGACACGACAGAAAAACGAGGAAAACGGCAGTATACTTTAATGAATTGATTCTCAGTTTTTTAGACATGACTCTGCAATTATTATAAAGATTACTAAATAAACCGCATACGATCCGTTAATGTTTCTTCATGAAATTCAATTTGGAACAAACTGCTTTCAAAACCATTCTATCATCCGGCTCGATCCCCATCACAAGGTTTATCAGGACGTACCCCGTCAAATAAATGAACCCGGTCGCCAGAACATCCAGCCACCACGGATCGAAATGCAAAAGCAACACAGGCGATGAAAAAACGACAGCGGCAAGAGGCTTGACCGCCTTTATCGAGAACGGGTGCAAACCGTGAACGATCCATGCCTCGATGCCGGCGAGAACGCCTATCCCGAAAAGTGCAACCGAACTGGATATCGCCATCCCCAGCATTCCATATCTCGGGACTAGAGTTATGCACAAAAAAACGGTAACACCGGTCATTATGAAATTGTTGATCGTCGGCAGCCACGGCCTGTTTGTCATCTCCAGCAGCGAGCTTCCGTAACCAGCTATGATATTGAGCCCCAGCCCCGCGGCGAGGATAGCTACGATACCGCTCCCCCCGACATACTTATCGCCGAAAACCTGCAACACCGAATTCGATTTCACGGACAGAAAAACAAGCGGCATAATACTCGCGTGATAGGCCCACCTGACCGTTGTAATATAGATTTCCTTCAACCGTTCCTTTTCGTTCCTGTTGAAAAGATCCGCGATAGTCGGCCTAAGCATTGTCGTCACGGACCCGTATCCCATAGTGCCCATGTATATCATGGTCGAGGCGACTCCATACAAACCGAGATCTGCATCCGAAAGCCACCTTGCCCCGAGCAGGAAACTGATCTGATAAACCGCGAAAACAGACACTTCCGAGAGAAGCAGCGGAAAAGAGTAGGACATCACCCTCTTGAATTCGAAATATTTTATTTCGGCATACTTCATTCCCGGGAACAGCCTGTTCACGCCGATCGCCGCGATCAGGAACCTCGCCAGACAATACATGAACATCGCGATCACGGCACCGGCGGCGCCGAGATTCATGTAGTGACACAACAAAAAGATGATTACAAGTTTCACCGGATTGACGGAAAGTTCCGACAGTATCTTGTAAACGACCGTTCCCCTCGCAACAGTCGCCTGTAGCAATATCTGGGAAATAACAGCGAGCGGGAGGGCAAGTATAATAATCTGCGCGAGCCGGGAAAACTCCGGCCTTCCGAATATTACGACGCTTATCAGGTCCGGTTTTATAAGAATTATCAGGCCGAAAAGTGAAATCGAAATCAGGGAAACAATGCTCGTTCCCATTATCGCGGCATTGGAATAGCTGCGCTTCCCGCCGCCTTCATAAATCGCGATGAACCTGACTATGCTGGAGATGAAACCGAAATGGAAAACAAGCGCGAGAATCTCTAGCAGACGGGTTCCAAGCAGGTAGAGCCCGTATTCTCCCGGCGGTAATATCCGTGTAATTATCGGGACGACAAGGACCGCGATAAAGCGCGTCGCAAGCATTCCGCCCATGCCGAGAGCGCTTGCCTTCGCTATAACTTTCAGTTCTCTTTCATTCTTCTGATCAGTTATTTCGTTTCCCGCCAGTTCTATATCTATAATTAATTCTTAACTATTCTAATCGATAAATCCATAGTAGCGACCCATCCAGTACGGAAGCAACCAGAAACCCGCTGATTCAAGCTGTCTTTCATCTCTTTTTGAATCAAGCTTATACGGATTTTCATTCCATTTCAGCATACCCCGCTCATCGGGCCTTATAATCCCGGCAGCCTGTCTAACTTTGAACCTGTCTTTAATATCACTTATCTCGATATCAGCCCTTTGACTGTTCCTGACACGATGGTAAACAAGGTCCACGGGAATGAGTTTCAGAGTTTCAGCCGCTCCCTCAACGTCAAAAAACGTTCCTTCCGGCATCACGGCCCCGTAAATAAAATTCCACAGCGGATTCTTCTCCGGCCTTTCCGCCTCCCAGGTCCTGCTTATGCTCCTCTGATAATACTTGAGCACCTTTCTGTTCTTTTCCAGCTTCAGCAACGGGTAATATGAAAGAAACGCGAGTTCATCATCCGAGTGATTCGCCACTCCCGGGTTGGTGTATTTCTGATTCACTGTATTCTTCGCGTAATTGTATTTCTTAACAAGCGTCCTGTAGGAAGCCAAAAACTTATCGTTCCCGGTAATATAATGCGCTACTTTAATATGAGAAAGGATCTCAAGAGAGTTGAGCCCTTTGCTCAATACACCCGTGGATGAAAAATATTCAGGACTCCATCTTCCGAATGTAGTCGGCTCTCCATCCACATCTATCAGCTCGTATCCGTTATCGACGATATAGCCCGCGATCTTTCCGACTTTGTCCCTGATAAGCTCTTTCTCCTTCTCGTCCGCGCATATATTGTAATAAACAAAATAACTGTAGAAATGCCCGACCGCTTCGTCCGAACTCGTATCCCCTTTCCAGCTGTATCTGCCGTCCGGGGTATCGTTCCACTCGCCGGGGCCCCGGTGTTCTCCTATCTTCGTGTAAGAACGCGCAAACAATCCCGGCACTTCCGTCACCGTTTCGAGAAACATCATGGCGTCGAGAGAATTCCGGGCATTCCGTTTTGCCGCCGGGTCTCCCGTCACTCCGTACCTGTAGCATTCCGCGGCAATATACATCGATGTCCATAAACCATCATTGTCCCTGTCAACGGGGTAACTTGTGGACACATCCCCCGGCTCCCTCAGCACCGCGTCGGATATAAAATTTAACCTGTTATGATACTTCTGCACGTCTCTCTGGAAATAGTCGGCCTTATCCTGCAGTGTCATGCTTCGGTATTCAATCTTCGAAACGCCTTTCGTCGTGGCAAACCATAATGATCCGTCCGGATCGATCTCGACGTCGTTGACATAATCATCGGGTAAATATCTTCGACTCTGGAAATACTCCCATGAGCCATCCCTGCGAATGGCCCCGCCGAATTTTGTCCCGACAAGGAGCACGCCGTCTCTGAAATCAATCGAAGTCACATCCTCATACGGCAGCCCGGCACTTCTGCCGGTTATCTGTTCCCAGCCACCGGCGTCGTCATACCTGCTTATCCCTTTGCCGGTGCCGATGAAAACCGCGCCGGTTTCATCCGCGCAAATATCCCTGACATCGTTATCGATCAGCCCGGGGCCTTCGTTCCCCGCAAAAAAAAGTCTCGTGGATTTTCCATCGTATCTTATCAGCCCCGCCCCGGTCGAAATCCATGCCGCTTTCCCGCCCGCAACTTCCACAGCATAAACTTCGATCCCGTCAATATCGGCTACCGGAGAAACCGCGTCACCCTCGACAAACAAAAGCCCGGACGCCCCACCCACCAGCAAGCCGCCCTTCCATGCCGCGGAGGTTTCGACATCGCCCCGGTATATGAAATCCATATCCGGCAGCACCGCGCTTTCGGCGAACAGCAATCCCTGCTTCGCCGAGACGTACAAGCCGCGTTCATCACACCGGAGTTCCTTTATGCCTTCCGCTTTTCTATCAAGCTCCCATGTTTCGCCGTCAAAAACGTATATCCCCTCTTCCGTTCCTGCAAATGTTCTGCCCGAGCAGACCTCGACATCGGATACGGAACCCGCCGGCGCGCCTGAATCCGAAGAGTATTTGACCGGCCACTTCTGAAGATATGCAACATCTTTATAAACCTGATCCTGCGCGCTGCACTCAAACGTCAAAAAAACAAATGTTACAGCCATTAAAACAAACAGGCCTTTTAATAATTTCATAATAAACGATTCCCTCTGGATTTAACTTCTGCGTTCGCGCATGAGCTGCATGGCGATAACCGATTTCTGAATTTCGCTGGTGCCTTCATAAATCTCAGTAATACGGGCATCCCTGTAAAACCTCTCGACCGGATAATCCGACATGTAGCCCATCCCGCCATGTATCTGAACCGCTTCATTAGCGCACATATTGGCCACTCTTGAACAAAAAAGCTTCACCATCGCAGACTCTTTGGTAAACCTTTTGCCCTGATCCGCGAGCCAGGCGCAATTATATACCATAAGACGCGCCGCTTCCAAATCCGTTGCCATCTCCGCAAGCTTGAACTGTATCACCTGCTGCTTGATTATCGGCTTTCCGAACTGCACCCTCTGTTTAGCAAAATCGTGGCTCATGTGCAGGCATCTCTTTGCTATGCCGACACAACCCGCTCCAAGCTCCAGCCTCCCGTAATTCAACGCACCCATCGCCACCGCAAAACCGCCCCCCTCCTCGCCAAGCATATTCTCCACGGGAACTTCGAGATTATCGAATACCAGTTCGGCAGTCGATGAGCCGTGAATTCCCATATGCTTTTCTATCGTCCCCACTTCGAGACCGGGGAAACCCCTTTCGGCTATGAACGCCGTTATGCCCCCCCTTGAACTTTCCGTCTTTTCAAGATTCGCATATATTATATAAACGTCGGCCACACCGCCGTTTGTTATCCATATCTTCGACCCGTTTATTACGAATTTATCGCCTTTTCTCACCGCTTTCGTCTTTATGCCCGCGGCATCCGATCCGGCAGTCGGTTCCGTAAGCGCGAAAGCCCCTAGCTTTTCCCCGCGCGCCATCGGTGCAAGGTACTTCTTTTTCTGCTCATCCGTGCCGCCCAGGTACATGGAATGACACGCGATACCGGTGTGCGCCCCGAGTATCGTGCATACCGCCGGCGATGAATATGCAACTTCCTCGTTGAAAAGACAGGCCGACACCTCTCCCATGCCGGTTCCGCCGTATTCCTCCGGAATCGACATCCCGAGAAATCCCAGCTCTCCCGCTTTTTTTATAACGTCGGCGGGAAAATATTCCTCTTTATCCATTTTTTCGGTTATGGGTTCTATTTCTTTCTTCACAAAATCTTTGAATAATTTCTGGAATCCGACCTGATCTTCGCTGAACGAAAAATCCATTCCTGCCTCCCGGGGTCCGCATGGAAAGTACCTGACGCTAAATAAATATATTATAGAGTATATTCTTTATTGCATGTCAAAAAACTTATTGGAGTACTTGCACGATTGTTTTAACATCTTTGGAGTGCTACAATTCTTTTTCTGTATCAAAGGGATACCAATCCCGTGAACGGAGAAATTTTATGAAACTCGAAAACGTGAGAACAAGATTTGCCCCATCACCGACGGGCATGCTTCATTTCGGCAACGCGAACACCGCACTTTTCAACTGGATGGTCGCCAGAAGATACGGCGGGAAAGTTATTCTCAGGGTCGAAGATACGGACACGGAAAGATCAACAAAAGAATTTGAACAAAAGATTATCGATGACCTTCAGTGGCTCGGCATAGACTGGGACGAAGGACCGGACAAAGGCGGAGATTACGGTCCTTACAGGCAAAGCGAGCGAAACCACTTATACGAAGAGTATTTGAATAAATTATACGATGCCGGAATGGTATACCGCTGCTATTGCACAAAAGAAGAGCTTGAAATCGAAAAGAAAGAAGCTCTTGAGAATAAAAAGGTGCAGCTCTACAGCGGCAAATGCAGAGATTTGACACCGGACGACTGGAAAAAGTTCGAAGACGAAGGGAAACCTTACGTGGTAAGGTTCAAAACCCCAAAAAACGAAAAAGTAATAGTAAAGGATATAATCAGGGGAGACATCGAGTTCGATACGAGAGAGCTTGAAGATTTCATAATAATAAGATCGAATAAAGTGCCGATTTTTCTCCTTACAAATGCAATAGATGACGCGCTTATGGGAATCACACATGTCGTCCGGGGAGAGGATCATATATCGAACACTCCCAAGCAGATACTTATCAACAAGGCGCTCGGGCTGAGTATCCCGGAATATCTTCATACCGCAATAATTCTCGGCCCGGACAGAACAAAACTCAGTAAACGGCATGGGGCGGTTTCGGTTTATCAGTTCAGGGAAAAGGGCTACATACCTGAATCAATGCTTAATTACCTGGCATTTCTCGGCTGGAACCCGAAAGACGAAAGAGAGTTTTTCTCGCGCGAAGAACTGATAAAAGAATTCTCCATAGAAAACATGAGCAAGGCTCCCTCGGTGTTTGATGAAACAAGATTGAACTACATGAACGCTCACTGGATGACCCGGATCGACAGGGACAGAGTTTACAAAATGTGTGTTGATCACTTGATCGAGAAGAAATATATCACTGAAGCCGAAGCGGAAGAAAAACAGGAGTGGTTGAAAAAAATTGTAGAGATAGCGGGCGACAGGGTAAAAATCACGCCGGATATCGAGGATTACTCGGACTTCTTTTTCAAAGAAGTTGATGACTACAATGAAAAAGGCGTAAAAAAATATTTCAAGGTCGAAGGCGCGGCGGAGAATCTAAGGATGCTGGCATCGGAACTGGAGCAACTCGACGTTTTCGATTGTGAATCGATTGAAAAAATGATGTACAGATTGAAAGAAGAAAAAGGGCTGGGGGCAAAACAGCTCATCCACCCGACCCGGCTTTCAATCACCGGCAAAATATTCGGCCCCGGCCTGTTCGAACTTATGGAACTTCTCGGGAAAGAAAAGTGCATCGAGAGAATGCGGCTCGCAGCCGAATGGATCGACAGTCAGCCTGCTGAAGAAAACTGACACAGGATGTCACGACACTCTCGAACCCGGCTGGAGATCGCCGCCGAATGTGAGAACGGAAAGCTCATGCCCTGAAACAGCGGCCAGCAGCATGCCCCGGGATTCGATACCCATAAGCGTTTTCGGTTCGAGATTCACCACGACCAGCACCTGTTTGCCTGTAATCTCGTCCGGCGAATACTGTTTCGCTATCCCTGCAACAATCTGTCTTTTCTCTATTCCGATATCGACACTGAGCTTGAGCATCTTTTCGGATTTCTCGATTCTCTCAGCCGAAACAACCCTTCCCACTCTCAGGTCGAGCTTACTGAAATCATCCGCGGTTATCGGGCTTTTCATAAGTCCCGGAACATCTTTCTTATTACCGCTTTTCTTTTCGACGGGTTTATCGACATTTTCTTTTTGCTGAATCTTTACCCACATATCCCTGAGCGTGACAGTTCTATTAAATACAGGATTTCCTTCTCCGGTATCCGGGTCCACGCAGAAATACCCCTTGCGCTCAAACTGATATCTCTCGAAAGGTTTTACTTCGCGCAACGCCGGTTCCACTTTGCAGTTTTTGAGTATCTTCAGTGAATCCTCGCTCAGGTTATCCAGCCATGTGCCGTTTTCTTCCGTCTCGTACGGGTTCTGTTTTGTGAAAAGCCTGTCGTAAAGCCTGACCTCGGCATCAACAGCATGATCTGCGGAAACCCAGTGCAGAGTGGTTTTGACTTTCCGCCCGTCCGGCGCGTCTCCGCCGCGTGTCTCAGGATCATACGTGCATCGCAGTTCCGTTATCTCGCCTGTTTTCTCGTCCTTGACGACACCGGTGCATGTCACGAAATAAGCATATCTCAGCCTGACCTCACGGCCCGGCGCAAGCCGGTAAAACTTCTTCGGCGGGTCTTCCATGAAATCTTCACGCTCAATATAAATAACCTTTGAGAACGGGACTTTCCTGATACCTGCATCCGGGTCCTCGGGGTTGTTGATCGCATCCAGCTCCTCGTACTTGTCCTCCGGATAATTCTCGATCACAACCTTCAGCGGATCGATAACCGCCATCATTCTTTTTGACGTCAGGTTCAGATCCTTTCGCAGGCAGTGTTCAAGATATTCCACTTCTACCGTGTTGTCGTCTTTCCCCACGCCGATTCTCGAACAGAAATCCCTCAGTGCCGCAGGCGAATACCCGCGCCTTCGCAGCCCCGCCACCGTCGGCATTCTCGGGTCGTCCCATCCATTGACATATTTATCCTGCACCAGTTGAATAAGCATTCTCTTGCTCATAACCGTATATGTCATATTCAGCCTTGCGAATTCAATCTGCTGCGGATGATATATTTCCAGTTCATCGAGGAACCAGTCATAAAGCGGCCTGTGATCCTCAAACTCCAGCGTGCATATTGAATGAGTTATCTTCTCTATCGAATCGGACTGGCCATGCGTAAAATCGTAAGACGGGTATATGCACCACCTGTCTCCCGTCCTGTGATGCGACTGCTTGATAATCCTGTACATCACCGGGTCACGCATATTCATATTCGGATGCGACATGTCGATTTTCGCGCGGAGCGTCTTCGAGCCTTCCTCGAATTTGCCCGCCGTCATCCCGGCGAAAAGATCAAGGTTTTCCTCGACGCTCCTATCCCTGTACGGACTGTTCTTACCGGGCTGAGTGAGCGTTCCCCTGTACTCCCTCATCTCCTCCGGCCCCAGATCACAAACATAGGCCTTACCTTTTTTTATCAGGAACAGCGCCCATTCATACAACTGGCCGAAATAATCCGAAGCGAAATACTCATGCTCGCCCCAGTCGAATCCGAGCCATTTCACATCTTCTTTGATCGATTCAACATATTCGACTTCTTCCTTGCTCGGATTGGTGTCATCGAACCTCAGATGGCAAACACCACCGTTTTCCTTCGCAAGCCCGAAGTTCAGGCAAATGCTCTTCGCATGGCCGATATGAAGATATCCGTTAGGCTCGGGAGGAAAACGCGTTTCCACGCGCCCGCCCCATTTCCCCGATGCGTTATCACTGGCAATTATCGTTCTGATGAAATCAAGCCCTGATGTGGTTTTCTCTGTATCCATGATTATACCTGATCTTATCCAAGATTGCGGTGTTTTGTTCGCCCTGTATTATATCAATTGTTCACCCGATATAGTAACTTCTCACGGTTTTTAACCTGCATCGGTGAGAAATTCAGGTTAATCGCCGATCCAACACCATTATTTTGCTTTCAGCCGATATGATTAATCAAGAGACGACAAATAATAATTCATCAAAAAAAGCATTGGTATTATGATTGAAAAGTGATTGGAAAAAGATATAATATGTTTCTTGTACGAATCGGGTCGCCCGGTTCGAGATGCCAACGTAGCTCAGATGGTAGAGCAGCGCACTCGTAATGCGCAGGTCATCGGTTCAAGTCCGATCGTTGGCTCTTTTTCAATTTGGATAAAATATCCCTCCTTAAATGGACTATATATTAACTTGAAATGAATATTGCTTGAGACAGGTCGGAAATGGAAATAAAAACAGTACTTCTGATAATTTTTGCTATCACGGCAATTCTCTTCGTTCCTTTTTATCCTTTCAGATTAGTCAAAAAGCTTATTCTTTTCTTCTTCAACCGTTTTATTCCACTACCCATAAAATTCGAGGACATAGGCGGAATACCGATTATCGGGATGCGGCTGTACAAAATACAGATTAATCTGGGCGCCAACGGGAGCATGGAAGCAGCTGAAATGCATCTCAAGATTAATTTCTGGCGACTCCTCACCCTGCGAAGACCTTCCATAAATCCGCTCGCCTTCCATAAACCTGTAATCAGGGTTAAACAAATTGAACAGAAAGGTGAAATCTGGTTCCTTTTTCCATTAACAGTCATTCGCTGGGTTCTTGGCATTCTGTTTGTTAACCTGTGGGGGCTTAATGTTGTAAGAATGTACAGGGGAAAGGTGATTATCGAAGGCCAGAAAGGCGATACTGTAATCGAGGATCTGAACGGGGAATTCACTTCTCACGGGTCCAAAATGAAAGTGAAAAGACTATCCTGCACGGTCGGCGATGGAAGCATAGAGATACATTACCCGAGAAGCGGTCCGATGATCGAAGGCAACGTAACGGTTAAAAACCTCAGGATTGAAGACCTGGCGGCGCTCAAAGTCCCGAAGGCGATGACGGGCCCCGTCAACATCGAAGCCGTCATGACAGGTTCTGTCGCCGAAACCGAATTGAACGGTCACATAAGCTCGCCAACCTTATACATGAGAGATGAACCAATAAGCGACTTCCGCTCACCTTTAAGATTTCACGGAACAAAACTGATTCTCGAAAAAATGCAGGGGCGGCTGGGTGAATATCACCTGGAAGGCTATCTCGAAACCGACGTCGAAACCGATATATCCGAATTGAGACTGAAAGGATCGGGTAAAGGCAAGGCTTCAGGTTCAATTTTAAAAATGCTCGCCATGCAGCCTTTCATCGAATCGGCTGAAATGGATGCGGATATTCTTCTCGAAGGCGATCTGAATCAATTGTATGAATTCAAAGGCGATATTTCTTTAATTCTTAAAAATGCGGTTATAGATTTTTCTGAAATCGGAGAAGGGTCAATGGCCGGATTCCCTCTGCAACCCGTGCCGGAAGCACATCTTCACCTTGTTCTCGACAGGGGAAAACTGTTTTTCGACAAATGCTCACTCAAATCAAACAACCTTCTTATATTCTGTAACGGGCGAATTGATATGGAATATGATCCTGAACTCGACGAAGTTGTCAGGTCTCAGTTCTACATGAAGTTCAGTGCCGAATGCCCTGATATTCAGGATCTGGCAAACATTCTCGGCATGGATAAACTTGATATATCCGGTTCCGCCGAAGCAAAATTTTCACTCGATTGCGATTATTCCGATCATTTTCATAAACTTGACGGCTCGGGACATCTTGCAGCTAAAAACACCACCATTTCAGCAGTTCCGATAAGCAATATCAGAACCATTAAATCACCTGTTAACATCTTGATCGATAAATTCGATACGGACTTTGTTTTAGAAAAAGAAGCTTTCCATCTTATCAATACGACTATCTCAGGCAAGTATTTAAATGTCGATGCCAAAGGAAGAATTGGATTCTTTGATAAAAATATAGGTTTTGATGGAGACCTGTCTATTGTTCCTGAATTTATTTCCAGTATTAAGCCACTCAAATTAATGCCGCATTCCTCAAAATTGATGGACTTTCTCAAAGCAGGTTTTGAATTCAAAGGGAAAACTAACGATCGACCTAAATTCAAACTACTGATCCCTCATGAAATAAAAGAAATATTTTCAATATCCCGATATCTCACATAGAGCTCTTTGAATTCAAAAGCCAGTATTCATTTCAAATTAATCAGCATCAAGGATATTAGTTTTCATATGCTGCTGCCGTTTCAGAGAAATTTTGTGTTTGTGTTTTCAGATCTTCTGATTTCTCGTATTACCATCTTCTAACAACCTGTTCGTGACAACAAAAAAAGCCGCGGCAGTTACCCACCGCGGCCTTTTGAAATCCATTTTATGTCGAGTTTTACATCTCCGGGTCGCAGATTCCGCCAACCGTGCTGACGTCTGTCCCCTTTGCGCCGATCGCCTTGTTGAAATTCGCCTTGATCATTGCAAGGTCTTTCAGATCGATCTTGCCGTCGAGGTTGAAATCGACCGCAGGATGGTATTGCGTTGCATCTGTAAAGAATCTTTTCTTCACCGCGGCAAGGTCTTTCAGCGTTACCTTGTCATCACAGTCCGGGTTCGCGAACTGCCCGCCGTACATAGCCGAGTCTACCGGTATCTCCACTGCATCTATATCCACCGTCGTGTTCGCGGCAATCGCGAGCCCGCTCGCAAGCACCAGTACGCATTCGCCTGTCCCGGAATCCGGCTCGCAACCGGTTCCGCCGGACTGCGCGTATGCGAACATTTCGTTCCAGTAGCCTGCCGGCAGCCTCATGCGGATCGCGAAGGTATCCGTGGTTGTCACATTGTCGGGATTCTCCTTGAACTCAGGAATTGAACCGTCCGACAGCGTGGTTTTAGATTTCACGACCGAGCCGGTCGTGCTGTCGAACAGTTCCACCGTGATTCCGGCTGCTGCGGATGTGACCATTTTGCGCGCGGCGCTTGTGCAGCCGCTCACCGATGACCCACTGCACGCCGCCAGCACCGCCTGGCAGTTCTTGTCCGTGTCGCCGGATTCGCATGCCGTCATCTCTTTTTTCATAAAT